>WYER01000001.1 GCA_009903795.1 Nitrososphaerota archaeon
TTTTGTGCTATTTCTAGCAAATTATTACGTAAAACAAAAAACTCAATAACACTTAGCATTATATCTTAAGTTTAAGCTTCCAATCTGCTTGAGCCCATAATTAAGAGGTGCAATATGGAAATTAATTCAAAAGTATTATTTCGTGCTACTCTGACGTTAATAAGCACGAAATTGAATCTATCTTTATTGATGAAACTGAAAAACATTAACGGGAAGCTATGGTTAACATACGAACCTTAACTCAAAAGTTCCTAAGCTTGCAAAGAATTATGGTAAGAAAACTGTTTACGCAGCGCTTTTTTATACGATGATGTTTAATAGGTATAGCATGTGGTATATGAAAAGAGTTTAAAGAAACTCATTGAAATGATTAATTAATATGTAAAGAAAAGGATAGAAGCTTTTGAGAACGTAAGCAAAAAATTTTAGCACGTAAATAACTTTTCAAAGCCTTAAGTTCTTTTTTATTAATCGGTTCAGCCCATTGTTAAATTATTAGCTATCTGAATATATTAAGCAAATTTTTTGATTGTATAAGGTAGAGAGGTTAAACTAACTACACCTTGTGAAGCTAAGTGAAGCATAAATTTATAGCTTTGCACTTATTATAAATAAACATGCAAGAAACTCCGTTTAAGGTTGTGGTAGACCATTTTATACAGATGGAAGATACGACGAAAAGGACAGAATTGACTTCGATACTAGCTCACCTTTTTAGCTCTGTAAAGCCGAACGAAATTGATAAAGTCATTTACCTTACTCAAGGAAAGATTTACCCTGATTATGTTGGCGTTGAGCTTGGTGTCGCTGAAAAAACAATCATAAGAGCATTAAGCAAATATTCAGGCCTGAGCGAAGAAAAGATAGAAGAGGAATACAAAAAATTGGGTGATCTTGGAGACGTAGCTAAAAACGTCGTACAAAACAAAAAACAGATGACGTTTTTTACGCAACAGCTAACCATAAACAGGGTTTATAACGTTCTTGAAAAGATAGCCAAAACTTCGGGAAAAGGTTCTCAGGATATGAAGCTTGCTTACTTTATGAGCCTCCTTAACGACGCTGAACCTGATGAAGTTAAATACCTTGTTAAAATTGTCCTTGGAACGCTAAGGTTGGGAGTTGCTGATTACACCGTGCTTGACGCTTTAGCTCTTGCCTATGCAGGATCAAAGGATTGGAGAGAAATATTAGAGAAAGCTTACAACCTTTCTGGAGATCTTGGGCTAGTTGCATCAACCCTTGCGCTTAAAGGTATAGATGAAGTTAAAAAAATCGGGATAAAAGTTGGCAGACCTATAAGACCAATGCTCGCAGAAAGGGTACCAACTGCCGAAGAAGCTCTTGAATACATGAAAAACGGCTGCATAGCTGAATACAAGTATGACGGAGAAAGGGTTCAGGTGCATAAAAGCGGTAATACTGTAGTACTTTATTCCAGAAGGTTGGAGAACATCACGATGCATTACCCGGACATCATCGAGCTTGCATTAAAGAACATAAATGCCAATGAAGCGATAGTTGAAGGAGAAGCCGTTGCTGTTGATCCAGATACTGGAGAGTTTTATCCTTTTCAGGAGCTTATGCATAGAAGGAGAAAATACGGTATTGAAGAAGCTATGAAGATGTACCCAGTTACTCTTTTTTTGTTTGACATAATGTACGTTGACGGCTCTCAGCTTGTAGATATGCCTTTGACAGAAAGAAGAAAAATTTTGTGGAATACAGTAAAGAAAGACGAAAGGGTACAGTTTGCAACGTATATAGAAAGCACAGATCCAAAAGAGATTGAAAACTTTATGGATCAGGCAATAACTGATGGCTGCGAAGGTCTTGTTCTTAAAGATCCAGCTTCGATTTACAGAGCTGGAGCAAGGGGCTTTTCATGGATAAAACTAAAAAGAGACTATCAGGGTGAGCTGGCTGATACTTTGGACCTTGTTGTTGTTGGTGCCTTCTACGGCAGGGGAAGAAGGGCCGGGACGTACGGTACGCTCTTAGCTGCTGTATACGACAAGGACAGCGATAGTTTTTATACAGTTACAAAGATAGGTGCTGGATTTACAGATGAAGATCTAATGAACTTCCCCAAACTACTTGAACCGTATAAAATACCTCACAGACATGCTAGGGTTGTTTCTAAAATGGACGCTGATGTATGGTTTGAACCAAAGATAGTTATAGAAGTTCAGGCCCAAGAAATAACTTTGAGCCCAATTCATACTGCTGCTTTTGGTCTGATTAAAGAAGGTGCTGGACTGGCATTAAGGTTTCCGAGGTTTACCGGCAAAATAAGGGACGATAAGGGTCCAGAGGACGCTACAACAGTAACAGAGCTAATAGAAATGTACAAGAACCAGAAGAAAAAGGTAATTACTAACGGTACAAATCCTTAGAGTCTTTTCTGTTAAGCTTTTTGGCAGGAACATCTTTGTTGTCGTAAACGTAATGCTTTACGATTGCAACCGGCACTCCTTTTTTCTTACCCATGACTAGCTCTGCGGCTGAAGCGATTTCATCAGCTTGAGCTATGTTTGTAACCTTTAAAGTCCTGTTATACATGTCCTTATCACCTCTATAATCCCTGAAGACATTAATGCCGCTGGCACCTATTGCCATGTCAACCTGTCCCTCCCTCCATGTTCTCCCGTAAGTGTCACTAATTATCACTGCCAGTCTTTTATTAAAAAGTTTTTCAAGCTTCTTTTTTATCTTTCTTGCGGATCTGTCTGGATCCTTTGGTAACAAAAGTACAAAATCTTCTTTTCCCACGTTGCTTTTGTCTATGCCTGCATTTGCCGCGACAACTCCAAACTCAGTTTCTGCAAGGAATATGCCTCTCCTCATTCTTATTATTCTTCTTGAAGCGCTCAGTATTGCCTCTATTTCTCTAGGATCCTTTTTAACTATCTTGGATGCTCTAATAGAAAAAATGCTGGGGGTAATGTCAGAAAGCTTTACAAGCCTGCCTTCAGCTTTAGCAACTATTTTTGAAGCTATCACGAATATATCCCCTTCATCTACTTTTATGTTGTTTTTCTGACAAGCATCAAAAATTAGTTTTGCAATGTCGTCTCCTGGCTTTACATCAGGAATGCCTTTTACTGCCAAAATTTCTATCATGTCTCCCGGTTCTACAACCGTCATACGATAAACATTAAAAAACAAGGTAATTAATTTATCTTACATAATGGATAGCATTTCACTTGTAGGCAATTTTACTGTTGACGTAATACATATTAAAAGAAGAACTTACAGATGCATAGGCGGACCTCCTTCATATGGGTCTTTGGTGTTAAGAGATATAAAGGACTTAAAAATCAGAATATTTGGAAACTATGGTAAGCCGCATATAGATTTTTTGCAATATCTTAGCTTGCACGGGGCTTCCGTAAATGGCAAAAAGTGCAAAAACTATGATGTATTTGAAATTTTTGGTATAAAAAAGAAAAAGATATCAATAAAGAAGCTTGGTTGCGTGCTTAAAGAGAACCCTGAAGGTGATTTTTTTATTTTCAATGGTGTTGATAACGAAATAAAACCTGAAACCATTGAGTTAGCAAAAAGCTCTGGCGGAACTGTTCTTGTTGATCCTCAGGGTTTTATAAGGCAAAGAAAGGTAGGGCCAGTAACTCTTTATAGAAATCTCAGCTTTATCAAACAACTTAAAAACGTAGATTATATTAAAGTTAACGATAAAGAATTAAAAGTTATTTCTGGTTCAGTAGGAACAAAAGGCATAAGAATGCTCCACAAGATGGGCGTAAAAAACGTTCTTTACTTTTCAGGAACAGAAATAATTCTTTCAGGAAAAGACATCTATATAAAGCTAAACGTTGATAAGCCATCTGATATCTATGACGGCATAGGAATGGGGGATATTTTTAACGCAGGTTTTGCCTATGGGTTGTTAAAGCATGACGTTGAGTTTGCTGTGCCTTTAGCTCATGCAGCTACTTTAAAAATGATCGACAGAGCGTGTTTGCTTAAAGCTCCTAAGATAGATGAGGTTGAAGATGATGCAAAAAAATTGTTAAAAAGTTTAGTAATCCAAAGAGAGAAAGTCTTTTGATATACTAAAAAATTTATTAAAAACGCGCTTATCGATTTTTATTTTTAATGTTCTTTTTCTCAAATATTCTTTTTAAGACTTCGTTTAGAGTTGTGTATTCCATTTCTTCTTCCGGCAGCCTTTCAAACATAAATGGCCCGTGCTGCCTCATGTAAGTTGCTATGTTCATGGCAATGTTCCTTGCATAACTAAATTCTTCCCCCTTAAAGTAATCTACAGGCTTATGAGAACCGGGCTGAGGGTCACTTTCTTCACCTACAAGCCGTTTACCGTTTATCATAAATCCTAAAGCAACTACTCTTGGAGGACCGTCAAAGTAGGTTGGGTTTGCTTCATCTACTGAACATGGATAAAGAGGTCCAACGTGTGATCCTCTCATCCAGCCAGGCACAAGGTAAGGGGTCATGAACGGTTGTAGCAGCTCTCCTACTGCTGGAAAACCGGACTGCGCCCTGGCCATCGCAACAGGATCGTCTTTTCCGACGTACTTTCCAGCAATTTTGCTTAATTTTTCCGTAGATACGGAAGCCGCTATTCCCAATTTTTTATCTTTAGAAAAGACTTTTTTGATAGAAAATCTTACAAGATCGCCTATTATGGCCAGATAATCGTGCAACTCTTCAGGAAGAGAAAACTCAAGTATGTCCCCCATCTTCTGATCAAGTACCTGAATTATAAAACCATCGTGAAGTCTCGGATCTATTACAAGGCCGCTTGTTGTAAAAGGATCAGCATAAATTTTAGATAAAGGAATGTTAAAAGCGCTTGGACTTGTCTTATCTGCCATAAAAAGAACTATAGGCTCAGCTTTTCTTGGTTCAAATTCCATTTCAGCAACCCCCAGACCCATTCCTTTAACGTTCCCGCTGAACGCATCCTTTAGTAGATCCTGTCCCGCTGCATAAAGGCCCAGGCTTTGCGCTTCTTCTGTAGCGGCCTTCATGGCGTTCCACGCAGTTTCGTGTACCTCTTTAGCATCTTCACCGTTCTCATGTAACATAACCATATGTATGTCGTCTCCAACACGGCTTACGAAGAAATCGTGAAGTATCTTCTTCTCTGTAGCATCTTTCAAAACTCTTTCTACAGCTTTTATCTGGTTTATGTGGGGTTTAACGTGACCTGCGATAGAACCTACGTCGCCTTTAATATCGCTCAAAGTTACAGCCATACACATAATATTTTAAAAAGCCTTATTAATTATTTTCTGATTTAATTTTCAAAATTTCTAAATTTAAAGTAGTTTAAACTGGAATTTTATTTTACTTGTTAAGCTCTCTTTGTCGTGCTCACTATCTTTATAACGTCGTTATGCTTCAGAACATAATCAGCTCCAAGCTTCATCTTGTTCTTCGCATTTATAGCATACAAAAAGCCAGCTCCAAGTTCTGTATGTATCATAAACGCTAGATCTTTTGCTGTAGACCCCTTCTTTATAAGGTACGCATCCGGGAGCACATTGCCTTTCTTGTCAGAATACTTGTTTTCATCCTCTACTGGATAAACCACTATCATATCAAGCAGGTTAAAATATACATAGTTTAAAGCTTGCTGAACACCAGTGGACCCCCATTTTTTTAAAATCTGATCCACTTTTTCGAGCGCGCTTTTCTGCATTTGGTTCATTTCCTTTAATACTGTAAAGTTAGAATCTCCAGGCTTGTATGCAATAAACCCTGCCTGGGCCGCTTTTCTTAACAAAAGTTCAGCCTCTGCAGAAGTCGGTATTGCCGTTCTTCCGCTTTCTATTATTCTTCTAAAATTTTCTTCTGCTGAAGGAACATCTATCTTGTTAGCTGCTATAAGTATTGGCTTGCTAATCTGCCTTATTTTCTTTGCAAGCTTTATAAAATCAGGATCTTCCCAATTGAAGAATTTTTTATTTAAAAGTTCTTCCTCTTTCTGCAGAATATCTTTTACTACGGACCTGTCTATGTTAAGCCCGCTTAACCTCGTTGAAAGTATGCTTATTACCTCGTCAAGCTTCGAAGCTTTGTTTATTTTTTGTTTATCCTTTAATATTATGTTTGCAATCCACATATCAAGCTCATTCTCTATAAATTCGATATCGATCATAGGGTCATGTTTTGGAGTTTCAAGCTGTCTGCCCTGTTCATCAGTATAGCCAGAAGCATCTACCACGTGAATCAAGGCATCAGCTTTCATAACAGAATCCAGAAACTGATTCCCAAGTCCTTCTCCTCTGTAAGCTCCTGGTATGAGACCAGGTAGATCTATTATCTTTACAGGAATGTATCTTATACCGTCTTCACAACGCGAGTTTACGGGGTTATCTTTAACGTTAAGCTCTCTGCAGACACACTTCGTTGTAACCCATGCAACTCCAACGTTAGGCTCAATAGTGGTAAAAGGGTAGTTAGCAACCTTGGCGTTAAGCATGGTTAATGCGTTAAAAAATGTAGATTTTCCAACGTTTGGTTTACCTACTAATCCTACCATCAATCCTGCTCTTTATAACAACGTTCAACTTATAAAATTATGTTTTTGTACTTTTATAAATGGCTTTGTTTTAAGCTTTTGAACAAACGTTGAAGTGTATCTAATTGTATCTACTTATCTCGTTTATATATCACAAAACCTATCAAAGTTACCTTTTCTGAATCTATTTTTAAAACCAGTCTGCTTGTTTTTGTGATTTTATCAAACCTTTTAACGTTTTCGATAAAAGAAGGATCGTAGCTCTTATAAATTGAGCGGAGACTATCAACATAACTTTTAGAAAGCTCTGGATCTAAATCAACTATAATTATTTTCTTTTTTGCTACATAAAAAGCTTCTTTTAAAGCCATTTGCTGATCTTTAATAAACGGCAGAGAAAATGCGAAAAGCACTGAGTCAACGGAATCTTTTCTTAAAGGCAGGTTTTGACCATCTGCTCTAACGTACTCATATCCTTTTTTTAATGCATACTTTATCATTTTTTCCGAGACTTCTATAAGAGCAAAAGCGCCAAGTTCGCCGCCAAATCTCCCTGTTCCCGCACCTACTTCTATGAATTTATCTTTTTTTAGAAACTTTTGTAAAAAAGCCAATTCTTTCTGGTATACGTCCCTGTATTTTTCATACCAGCTGTCATATTTTTCTGGCTCTGCAAAATCATCTTCAGACATAGTGAACTACCTCACCATCACGAGCGGGGCTTCACGTTCATTAATAAACTTACACGGAGAATATTTAGCGTCTCCTTCATGTTCCATAAGGAAAGTCCCTCCTTCATAATAATTAAAGATGAAGTTACATCTCCGCCAAACGTTGAATTGCAAGAGAGGCGCGTGAACTTAATCATGTTAAGCTTAACGTATTTTCTGCAAACAGGACAAACTCCTGTTGTTTTAACAAACATTCTTAACAGTATGCTAACCTTCCTCCAAAGTAAGGTTTGCTTTTTTCCTTGATTTAGCATTATTAGGCACTAACAACGTAATATTTTTCAAATAAAAAACCTTTTGTGAAGGAGTTACCAAAAGCTCACTGAAAGAGATTTTCGCCTTTAACTTATGTTATTTAAATATGTGCAGGCGTTAAAGCTTTTTTTATTCCAAGCATGTCGGCTATTGCATAGGCCAATCTTCTACCGCATGCGTAGTTGTTTGACCATGCCAGTATTGCGTCCTGTATATACGCAAGATAATCACCCTTTAAAGTTGAAACAGGCGAAGATATGGATATTCTTCCAGCAATCATGTATCCGATGACTTCCGGTTCTATTTCAAACAAATTTTTCAGAACTTGGTTTAAACCTGCAAGTTCTTCTTCAGATATTGTTAACCCGTTGTAGGGTACAAGCGTGGGAGTTATGAAAGTTCCAAAATCAGAAGGTATCAACAGGTCATAAGTCCCAGGCTTATGAACAAATTCAAGCAGATCTGTTAAGTCTGTGTTCAGTAAAATGTGTGAGCCCTGATAAACTTTAGAAGTAACGTTTATCCCAAACATCTCTGCAACTTTGGGAATATCGATGCCAGACGATATTACAGGAATACCTTCTAGTTTCAGCGTATCTTTGTTCCTGACAGTTATCCTATACCCGCCTTCTGTGTGCTCAACTTTTTCTATTATAGAAGATGGTAGATAAATAACTCCAAGATTTATGGCGAGCCCTAATAGTTTGTTTAAAAGTTTCCGCGCGTTTATCTGTATTTCTGGTAAAAAATAGAACCTGTCTATGCTCTCTTTTTTTATATCCCCTCCTATATATGGGTTTTCAACTTCTGTAAAAGGTATACCTATGTTTTTTAATGAGTTTAACCAACTTTCAAGGTATTGATCTGATTCTGCCTTTGTCTTTAAAAAATAACCGCCTATCTTTTTTTCTTCTTTTTCAAGTACTGAAATCCACCATTTCCATTCTTCAAAACATACCTTTGCAAGCTCATCGTCCCACCCAGCAAACCTGGCACCTGAGTGCAAAACTCCTGCTATTCTAGTGCTAGACCCTGAAGGGCTTTTTCCTTTTTCAAGCAGATAAACATCAAGGTCAGAGAGCCTGGCGTTTATCGCTGTCATCAAACCGGTTATCCCTGAACCTATAATTACCAACCTGTCAGCTTTACTGTATCTCATGATAAAAAATTACATACTATGAAAAAATAAACTTTGTCATTCTAAAAATTGAAAATTAGCCTTTTTCTACTTCTTCAAAGACAAAATCGAAGTTTTTCTTAACGCGATTTGGTTTCTTTTCATACAACGCGTGAATAACTATTGGTAGAGCAATTGTTGCGTCACAGTAGCACACGGCATTACCTCCTTCCTTTGATATCTTTCCCCAGCTTATTGCTTCCTCAAAAGTTGCGCCGCTTAGCCCACCCCATTGCGGTGAATCTGTAGTTATCTGGATAGCATATTTGTGTGGCTTTACTATTTCTTTGCCTGTCTGTTTTTCAAGTAAAAGGGCCTTTATTACAGCCATGAGCTGAATCGTATCCTTTGGAACACCGCCACCTATGTATATGACCGCTGTTTCATCAGATTTAAGGGCTATCTTTGTCATTTGCTCAAAATCTTTAAACTGATCTAAGACTATCCTGCCTTTTTCAGAAAGCACTGCAGCTATTCCATAGCTGCTGTCCATTATCGCGGGAGAAAAAATAGGAACCCTTTTCCTGTATGCTCTGGTGGCTAAAGAATCTATCCCTAACTCATTCAGATGCTTTCCTAAAAGGTACATAAGTTCTGCAGTTGAGTATATATGATTTTTGTTGAGGCTTCCTATAAAGTCTGCCAAAAGTTTCTCCATTTCTCTGTACTTGTAGTCGTCAGCCCATTCGTCATAATATCTGTCGATTTTGTACTTTAAAAGCAGCTCATCGTCCACCAGCGGGCTACCCTTACCGTATGGAAATCCCATTCCAGCATATATGTCTTCGGATATGTTTGCACCAGTAGACACAAGTACATCAAGGAAATTGTCATCTATCAGCTGGCCAACTATTTTCCACATGCCTGCTGTTGACATAGACCCCGCTAGCCCCATCAGTATAGTCACGTCATTGTCGCTGAGCATGCTTTTCCATACTCTGTACACCTCACCTAACTTTCTTCCCTGGAAAGAGGTTTCAGCCATGGCCTCGAGAAGCTCTGAAATGCTTCTTGGTTTTATTTCAATAGGTTTTACTGTTTCCTTAAAAAAGTCTTCCCTTTTCATGACAGTGTTTTGCAAACCGCAAAATAAAATCTTTTAGTTCATAATTTC
Organism: Nitrososphaerota archaeon; assembly: GCA_009903795.1. Taxonomy (GTDB): domain Archaea; phylum Thermoproteota; class Nitrososphaeria; order Conexivisphaerales; family UBA164; genus CAYFFZ01. The sequence continues at coordinate 9,789 of WYER01000001.1, forward strand.
AACTTGTTTTATCTGCAAATCATTAACCCCTCCAATGTTCTCCAGTAATGATGAGCCAATTATAACTTCCTTTTTAGGTAGCTTTTGATAAAATATAACTCTTGGTATTTCAAGCCTTTCAATCTCACACGCTCCGTGTGGCCTTATGAAGTTGTAGCAATTCATGAATTCATTAAAGGAATCGAAGAACCTTACCTTCTTCTCAAATATGTTGAAGAACTTCTCAACCTTTCCGTTTGTCTGAGGGTGATCAACCCTGCCAACTATCAAAGTTATCTTCTCCTTTATCAAGAACTTTTCAAATCCTTTCTCCCTTTCATCTGCTTCAACCCTATAGAAAGTTGTTCCTTGATCTGATAAAATCTCCTAGGCTTTTCTATCGCCTTCTTCAATAAATCAACTGAGTACTTAGATTTTGGAGTTGTATAAATGCCATAGTCAACTATAAACCTAGAAGGATATTCATAAACTATTAACCATAAACCTTTCAACTAGGATCCTTTATTTTGTGTCAGTTAACGTGCCATAATGAGCATTCTCTCATACATTATTCATTTTGTGCCACTTTTTAGGCTCACTCATTGCAAAACCAGCCTCCTTGAGTACTTGATTGATCTTTTCATTTCTTACGTGTAATCCTTTTTGCTCTGAGAATTTTGCCGATATAGCTTGCGCTAATTCTGTATTTTTTGTACAGCTCAACTATTTCATTCCTAACGCTTTCAAGAACAGGCCTTTTATGTCTCCCAACTTTTTTCTGAACATTAATAACCCCTGTACTTTTGTACTCTCTATAAACTTTGGCTAAAATTTGACCTAAAAAGTTAATTAAAAATCATCAATTACATTTTATTAATTATAATTGAAACGCTTGATTCACAAAAGTATTGTTTAATTAGATAAGTTTATATTGAACATGTTATAAGTTTAGTGCACGGCGAAAAAGTTTTGAACGAACATCACGGATATCACGGAAGTTACAGACTGAAACCCGTCAAACAGGGCGCTGAATATACATTAAAAGTTGAAGAAATGAGCAAGAGAAACGACGGCGTAGCAAAAGTGAATGGTTTCGTTGTATTCATAGCTGGCGGCAAATTAGGAGAAACATACAGGGTAAAAATAGTAAAGGTCGGAAACAGGTACGCTGTTGGAGAAATCGTTTCTAACGAACAATCTATGCCTGAAACTCAAGAAGAAGAATAAATTCGCTCTGTAAAAGTTTAGTATTTTTTATTTATTTGATAAAAGGTAGGTTAATTAAATTAATGTTGTAAAATGGAAGAAAAGAAAAAGCTGATTGCATTGGTATCTGGAGGGCTTGATAGCTTACTATCTGTTATGCTGGCAAAAAATATGGGTTTCAAAATAATCCCTGTTCATATAGAAACGCCCTTTAATTCAACGTGTTGTAGAGATCTTTCTTTACTGAACAGCTTTCTTAAAAAAGAAGGTCTAGAGTTGATAAACATAAAGGTTGAAAGGGAATATGTTGAAATTGTAAGACATCCAAAATACGGATATGGTCGAGCCCTAAATCCATGTATAGATTGCCGGATTTTCTTTTTCAAGATAGCAAAATACATCATGGATAAGGAAGGAGCAGTAGGCATAGTTACTGGCGAAGTCGTTGGTCAGAGGCCAAAGTCCCAGAATATAAAAGCAATGAAAATCATAGAAAGAGAATCAGGGTTGGAAGGTAGGGTTCTCAGGCCTTTAAGCGGGGGTATAATGCCTCCAACAGAGTTGATAAAAGAAGGACTAATAGATCCGAGTAAGCTACTTAAAATAAAAGGAAGAAGCAGAAAGATGCAGATAAAACTTGCCCGTGAATTAGGGTTAAAAGAAATACCTGGCTCCTCTGGCGGATGTCTTTTAACGTACGTTCCTTATGCAAGAAAGCTTGAGGATCTATTTTCTAACGACGATCATTATACAATGGAAGATATATACCTACTAAAAATTGGAAGGCATTTTAGACTTTCTAAAAATTCCAAAGTTATAGTTGGAAGAAACTACTTTGAAAATAAAGAATTAGAAAAAGCTACAGGGTACACAAAAATAATACCAGAAAACTGTAATGGGCCTGTAGGGCTTTTTAGGGGCGATGAGTCGTTTTTGTCGTTAGCAGCAGATATAGTTGCTTCTTATTGTGATGGAGACCTTGGCATTAAGATATCGCTTCTGATATCAGGAGAGGGAAAAAGTTTTAGGATTGAAACGAGCAAAAAAGACAAAACACTTTATAGAAAATATATGGTTTCTTTAAAGTAAGCTTTTATCAAAAATCTTAAAAGATTTTAACAATCTCATGGCTATAGCATATGAGACAAAGAACGTTATGGCACCTGCGATAACGTTAAACATAGAAGTTAAGCCAACTAAAAGAAAAGCTATGTAAAGCGGAGGCAGATAACTTATATGAAGTATTCCCATGGCTAGTTTAGCTGTTGGCATATAAATGTCTGGCATTATTACATAGTAAAGCATCAACGTGACGAAAAACATTATGACAACCCTGGCTGTTATCGACGTAGCAGCTAATACCGAAGCCCTTTTCGTGTACCGTTTTGCTAACAATATGCCTGCAAACATGCTCCCTTCTGCAAAAAATTTCATAAGCGGAGAAAATATGGTAAAAGCGCCCAGTGTATAAAGCAGAATGCAGTGGATCGTAGCAACCAAGATCCCTGCTTCAGGTCCCAATATCAAGAAGGCAATCATATCCGGAATTTCAGCCATATCAAACTCCAAAAAGGGTAAAAGCGGGAAAGGAAACATTACGTGCATTTCCGTCAGAGCCCCAGAGGTGGCTGCGAACATAGCTATTAACGAGACATAAAGACTTTTTTGCATAGGGTTTTCTCATTATATCTACTTATAAATTTTTTCTAATTGTATATAAACAATTATACTTTATTGTTTAATTATGTTTACTAAATCTTCCAATAACTTAAAAAGTTCTTCCCTTCTTTTAACGTACGGCACTCGTGAACGACCAACCATAAATATACCTATTATTCCAGCTTTTTCTAGAATTTTTATATGCTTGTAAACTACTTCATAATTTAAATTCAACATTTCTGCAAGTGCCTTTATGTGTAACGGTTTTTCTGAACTTATTATAATTCTTAGCATTTTTATTCTGTATTCATGAGCCAATGCCTTAAAAATTTCAGCCATTAACTTATCTTTAGCGTCGTCATCTTTTAACATATTTAAGCATAACAAAACTTCAAAATATATTCTTTGTCCTTCTGCAAAAAATTATAATTTTACCCAATTGCTAATATAAAACCGTGCTCCTTATCGTAAGGATTTAAGTTAAGTATTTCGATGACTTTAAAACCAGCATCTTCCAATTTTTTTGCCTCCCTCTTTATTATTTCGCCTGTAGGAAGAACTGGGTCTATGCTCCTTGCTTTTACGATAAGCACAAGATAACCTCCCTTTTTTAGGAACATTAAACTGTTATTGAGCGTTATTTCGGTAGCGTCAGGTTGAGCTATGTCTGAATACAGTACGTCTGCTTTTTTAAATATAAATTGTGCATACCTGTCAGGACGTCTTGCATCTTCAACTATCGGTATGACGTTTTTTCTATATTTTACGACTTTATCCATCAGCTCTCTTGCAACCCTAGCGCTTACCTCTACTCCAAAAACAAGACCGTTAATATCTATGATATCCGAAACGTGGCTGATCGTTGTGCCTGTGCTGGCTCCAAGGTAAAGAACAGTCGATCCGGGTTTGATCGGCATATTCTTTAGACCTTTCATTATAGCGCCGGCTAGCTTACTTCTGAATGGATCCCAGAGCCTGTACTCTATTCCTTTTTCTTTTATCAGCTTTTCGCCGTAGACTGAAATTCCGGGAGCGAGATTTTTAGTTGCGAGAACCTTTCTATCAGAAATCTCTACCCAGTAAACGTTATCAAAATCAGAGTTTTCTACCTTTGGCACTCACTTTCGACCTTTTTTCTGCTCTTCAAAAAATTTTTTCTTTATCTCTTCAACTTTTTTATTAAAAGATTTGGTCAGCTCATAGTTCTTTTTACCACCATAATAGTCTATCCTTGCTGCTATGGCGAGTTTAGCTGCAAGAGCTCTTGCAAGTTTTCCTCTGAGCTTCTTTGGAGCATCATGTATAAGCTTATGTTGAAATATTATTCCGTGCTTGGGCGGCTTTGCGTGCCTCTTAAGAGCTCTAAAAAGCGCTTTTTCTGCTCCGAGAACCTGTATTGTGCTTGCGGGAAGCTTAGCGAGCCTCTCGAGTGAACCTGCTTTGCTGAGTAATCTTGCACCTATCGTTGCTCCAACAAGTGATGTGACGTTGGGCGCAACCTGCTCCATTATTTTTTCCAACTGCCTTGCAGCTTCTTTTCTGAGCTTAAACAACCCTATTGTTAATTCAGCCAGCTGGTCTATGAGTTTTGACGTCTCTTCATCAAAAGAAGCCCCTTTCGAAGCTACTGCAAGGGATTCTATTATTTCGGCCTTTTTTCTTGGTATGTTAATTTCTTCCAGCTTTTCTGTCGTTATCTCGTTACGATCTGGAAAGGCATGCACTATCTTCAAATAAGTTTCAGGGTCATCAATTACGTTGTAAAGCTCCGGAAAATGCAAGCCGTACCATTCTCGTAAACGCATATAAAACAGGTTTATCGTTTTATCTATTTCATCAATAGCCTGTACCAGCTGTATGGCGTGAAGATCTAGCCTTGCTGCATGTTCCTTGAGCTTTTGTTGAGAAACATAAATCGTATAGTTCCTTATGAGTTCGAGAGCCTCCTGTTGATCCTTTACTAGGCCTGCTTTAATCATCAAATCTACTTTGTTCAGACCTAGATTTTCAATCATGTTCTGGTCTATGATAACGTTCAGCTTGGAGTTTAACTCAATGAGCCTGTTTTTTAGCGCTTCATTCTGCACAACTATTTCGTCGCTTTCGTTAATTAGATGGTTGAGGATTTCTTTCGACAATTCTCCTTTTAAAGCTGATTCATACTCATTAAAATCTTTAATTTTATACGATGATATTATATCGCCTTTTTCGTTTAAAAACAGTATGCCGCCTTCCGTGATCATTAAAAGTTTTTTCACAAGTTTAAACTATTAAAACCTTAATATTTAAGAATTATTAACATACTGCATGCGGTGGGGGTACTATCAAAAATATATGTGCCATTTAAAAATGGGCAACCCAATTTTTCAAAAGTAAAATCGGTAACCGACTTTTTAATTTCAAAAGGAGTTAACAAACTTTATGCGAATGGTATAGGAGCTGAATCTTTGGCCTTATCTATCGAAGAGCGCAAAAAATGTTAGAAAGTGTGCTGGAAGCTTCAAAAGGAAGGTACATAATTCAAAATATAACTGATTACAGGATCGAGAATACCTTACTATTAGCAAGTCATGCACGTGATTCAGGAGCTACGCATGTTTTAATAAGCCAACATCATGTTTACAGCTTGAACAATTTGATACAATACTAAAGGGCAGTTGCTGAAAAAACCGATATGGCAATAATATTGTATAATGAAAAACTTTTAGGCCAGGTTCTAACACTGGTTACAGTTTCTTCTGTTTTGGTTTTAGTAAACTTTGTTGGATACAAGGACAGCACTAGGGACATCTTACATCTGCTCGAAGTTATCGAGCTTATGCCTAAGGAAAAGGATATAATAGCTGGCAGCGATTCAATGATTTACGAAACCTATGTATTAGGAGGTTCCGGTATTATATCGCTTGTAATAAACCCATTTCCTGAACTTGTTGTAAGAATCGTTAATGAACTTGAAAATAAAAATTATGAATCCGCTTTATTGATGCAGATAAAAATAAACAGGGTAAGGTCAATTCTAAAGTCTTATGGATTTAGTTCAGGATACAGAGAAGCCTGCAGGTTCAGAGGAATAGATTGTGGGGATCCATATCTTTCAACTGAAAAAATGACAGAAAAACAAAAAGAAGAATTAGAACAAAAGTTAACGCTTGAAGGATTGGTTTGAACAACGTATAAATGTTTTATTATTGTGCTATGAACAACCCTGAACTTGCAGGCATTCTCCTCAGTTCATCGAGAAGCAAGTATTCCGCATTCAAGAGGCGTTTTCATCCCTTTGTGTCTCCTTTAAGTTCTACAAGGAAGCCCATTTGGGCATTAATAATATAAAATTTCTTTACAAAACCTTTAGTAAGAAACATCTAAAGCTCACAAAAGGGGATTTTTGTCCCCTTAAGATCCGATACGTTAAAAGTTAAGAATGCACATTATTGCTCTAAAATATTTCCAAACTTGTCTTTTTCTGCCTTTAAAGCCAGGATATCTGCTTCTAAACCTTTCTTTTTATCAAATTGAGGTAATAGGTACAATGCTTCGTTTTACTCTACGTAGGCACACGTTGGTACGCACTAGCATACCTATCGTACGTGATGAGCTTGGGCATAAGCGCATCACTCAGGGACTTCACGAGTTCATTTGTCCCCTATCGCTCAACCCCCTGAGGAGGTACCAACTAATAGCCTTTCACTTTGCTAAAGGCCTCATGGGGAACGCCAACCATACTCAGTCCCCTTCCCCTATGTGTGTGCACATACGCCTTGTCTCTTTCTATAGGAAGTCTTTGCTTATACCCTAATGCTCATGCACACAAATTGCTCAAATCTAGAAATACAAACCTATCTATTTTGAAACTACTGACTATTACAACGAACAAACGTAAATAAGTTTATAAGTAAGAAACTATTATTAATATTTCTTCTATATGTTACTGAAAGCTTTAAAGATAGATATTAAAGGTAACGAAAGTTTTATCATACTTAACTCTGTTGATGCTGAAAAATTAGGTATTAACGTTGGGGAAAAAATACAGATTAAAGCTGATAAGAAGTACGCTATAGGCGTAGCTCGTCCGTCACGCAGCATGGTAAAGGAAGGTTATGCAGCGTTAAGCTCAGATCTAGCAACTGAACTTGGAATCATCGATGGTGAAGGAAAAACCGTAGAAATCAAAAGAATAGAGTATAGTTTATCATTTGAATACATAAGAAAAAAGTTTAAAGGCTATAAACTGAGTGATAAGGAACTATACCAAATAATTAAGGACATCTCAGAAGGTAAAACCAGTGATCTGGAGGTTTTGATGTTTGTTTTTTCAACGTATTATAACGGTATGGATATAAATGAAATAATCAGCGCGTCTAAAGCTATGGCTGAAACTGGGAACAGAATAAACTTGGGGGAAAAGGTAGTTGATAAACATTCTATAGGTGGGATTCCAGGCAACAAAGTATCACTCTTAATAGTGCCTACGTTTGCAAACAGCGATTTTTATATACCTAAGACGAGTAGCAAAGCCATAACAAGCCCTTCAGGTACAGCTGACACGATGTCGGTTCTTGCCAACGTAGATCTAGAGCCTTCAGAGCTTATGTCTGTGGTGAAGAAAACTCATGGCTGCATTGCCTGGACGGGGAAGCTAGGGATATCGCCAGCTGACGATAAAATTATTCAGGTTGAAAGACCCTTAAGAATAGATCCCGAAGGACTAATGATAGCTAGCGTTTTATCAAAAAAGATTGCTATGGGGGTTAAGTATATGGTTCTTGACCTACCTTATGGAAATGGCACAAAGATTAAAGATGAAAAAGACGGCATGCAGCTTGCACAAAAATTTAAAGACGTTGGAGAAGCAGTAGGTATTAAAATTACTTCTGCGTTAACTTATGGCAGTCAGCCTGTTGGTCATGCTGTAGGGCCTGCTCTAGAAGCTAAAGAGGCTCTAGAAAGCTTGATTAACCCCTACAGAGCACCAAACAGCCTTCTGATGAAATCAGCTTCGTTGACCGGACTCCTGTTTGAGAACGTTGGTTTGGTTGAAAAGGGTTTAGGGTATAACGCTGCTCTTTCACTAATATTTAAAGGCAAATCTTACCAAAAGTTAAAGGAGATAATAGCAGCCCAGGGCGGAAACCCTGACGTTAAACCAGATGATTTACCTGTTGGTAGTTACACTTATGATGTTACTGCCGAAAAAGATGGTTACATAACTTTTATAGACAACAACGAGATAAACACATTAACAAGGTTGCTTGGTGCTCCATATGATAAAGGTGCCGGGATATATCTTTATAAAAAAGAAAACTATAAAGTGGCTAAAGGCGAGCCCATCATAAGGCTTTATTCGAACAGCGAATCAAAAATAGATCAGTCCCTCCAATATATATCTCAAAAAAAGCCGTATGAGATTTCTGGGATGCTTATAGAATCTTATCCGTGAACTATGCCACCTTTACGGCTGGTGTTTTCTAGTAATGTTCCTCCTGTTCTAAAGCTTAGCAAGTATCCTTTGATTTTTAACCGTTCCTCTACGTTCTTCTTTTTTAAAACTTGGCTTAAAAAATGCAGATTATTTAGAAAATTTCATAATAAATTCTGTCAATGTTGTTATATAGGTCAACCTTTTTTTCATTAGAAATATAAGACGCCATTATCGAATGTTTGGCAAGTATTACAAGATCTTCAGCGCTCAGCTTTAAAGCCTTTGCCGTTTCATAATAATTTTCGTTAATGTAACCCCCAAAGTAAGCTGGATCGTCAGAATTTATCGTAGGTATCATGCCTAATTTCATCATTGTTTTTACCGGAAATTTTTCAAGCGGTACTATATGATTGAGCTTAAGTGCTGAAAGTGGGCACGTGGTAAGAGGTATTTTTTCTTGAGCAACTTTTTCTGTAAGAATTGGATCGTCCAAGATGTGGTATCCATGGTCTATCCTAGATACTTTTAAAAGCTTTATAGCTTCCCATACGTATTCTGCTGGAGCTTCTTCACCTGCATGAGCTACAGCTATGAAACCTTCATCCCTTGCCCTTT
>WYER01000030.1 GCA_009903795.1 Nitrososphaerota archaeon
CCTTTTACGATTTCTAACAGCCGTTAGTCCAACAAGAACACGCTTGTCAGTAAGGAACTTAGCCACTGCCTTTTTCAAGTAATCACGGCCTATCCTGGTATCAGCATCTACAAAAACCAAGATCCTTGAAGTAGCCATTTTAGCTCCAAAGTTAAGCGCGCCTGCTTTCCCTTTATCGTTAGATTCTAGTTTATAGACCTTAATCAACCCAGGGTAAAGCTCTTCATAATTTTTTGCTATATCATAGGTTCTATCGACTGAGCCATCTTCTACGATTATTATCTCCATTTTATCCTTTGGATAATCGTTTTTAATTATTGAATCGATGGAAAAAGGAAGCGTTTTTTCTTCATTTTTTACGGGCATTATGATAGAAATCATTGGGTATTCGAATACAAGCATTTTCGCCGAACGGCCCTTGCACTTTAAATGATAGTAGGCCCCGTTAGCTATGATAAAGCTCCAGTAGAGGAAAAATGCAAATAATACGCCCTCTGCAAAAACATATAGAAAAAACCCAAGGCCCACAACAAGGGTAGATAAAAACGTAAATAAAAAGGTTATTTTTAGAATATAGAAAAAATAAGAACTTCAACATCACAATTTTGTGGGAGAAATTTTCTCGAAAATCAGACAGTAAAATATTTATTTACAAAATATCTTTTAAATATTTTTTAATATAAATATATGAAAAATTTGCGCATTTTTTATAAATAATTAAAAACACTGTATGATTTTTAAATAATATGCGGTGAAGCTCAAAAATCATGATAACGTTAAAATATACCCTATAGTAAGCATCCCAAAATGACTGCAATACCTGTAGCTCTCCATAAAGGAAAAAGCGGTAGAAAGCCAATTTACACTAAGAACTTCTCTTATATAGATCAGCTTAAAAAACTTTATAACGAAGGTAAAAAACCTTCAGAAATATCAAAAATCTTAAATGTATCCACTCCAACAATATATAGATGGTTAAAGGAATTGGGTCTTTTAGAAGACCGTAATAAAAACATTCAGATATATTCTGTTCATCTTGAGCTTAACGGTTTTGTGAAGGTAGATAAAAACTCTACAGCTAAAAGGCTACTAAAGATGTATCCTGATGCCAGAATTGTTAAGATAAATACAGGAGTTGGAATGGAAGGAAGAAGGTTTTCAAGCGTCTCTTTCTTCGGCAACAGACCTTATACATTAACTTTTGTTGTTAAGGATGACCAAGCTTTTAAGGAACACGTTGCAAGATTTCTTGAAGGTATATTTTACGAAAAGAACCCAAACCCGGATCCTAACCTTAAAAAGGCATTTACGCACTTTATTCACTCTTTTGGCCTGAACAGGATATTCCAAGAAAGCCCGTTCAGAAAGGTAGAATTTTAGAATATTTTAAAAGTTAACCCCCAAGTTTGTACATTGGGATAACTTTTTCAGGAATTTTGTATTCTCTTACATATTTTATTATACCTTCAAACTTATTGCTGTAGGAAGCTTTAATGGCATCCTTGATTTCCTCATCGCTTTTTCCTTCCCTGATCATGTTCTTTATGTTAACTCCTTTTAAAGAGTACATACAAGGCAAAAAGATACCTTCAGACGTTACCCTTATCCTGTTGCAATCAGTGCAGAATGGCTGAGAAATAGATGGAATTACTCCAAATTTTACGCCGTTTTCCTTTATCATAAAGTACATAGAAGTGGAATGCTTTGAGCGTTCTAAGGGCATAAGCGAGTATTTTTTTGAAACTGTCCTTATTACGTCTCCAGCAGTAACGACCTTGTTAGGGGACCATCCACCATTACCGTTAAAGGGTTCGTACTCCAGAAACCTTACGGTAAACCCGGTATTTCTTGAAAAGTCTATAAAATTGAATATTTCATCATCGTTCAAACCTTTGATCAAGGTTACGTTTATCTTTATAGCTTCGAAGCCGTGCTGCTTTGCTTCTTCTAGGCCCTTAAGTACCTTTTCGAGGCCATTAACGCCCGTAATCCGACGGTACCTTTCCTCCTTGAGGCTGTGAATGCTCACGTTTAACCTATTAAGGCCGTTTTTCCTTAAAGAAGCAGCCTTTTCTAACAACAAATAACCGTTTGTAGTAAGCGAAATTTCATTAAAGAATTCTGAAGCAAATTTTACTATCTTGTCAAGGTCTTCCCTAAGCAGCGGTTCTCCTCCTGTGAGCTTTAACTCCTTTATTCCAAGGTCGTTAAATATAGAGATTATCCTTTTTATTTCATCAAGCTTTAGTATTTCATTTTCTTTGAGAAAATTTGGGTTGCTTGGCATACAGAAAATGCATCTATAATTACATCTGTCAGTTACTGAAAGCCTGAGCTTTTCGGCTATTCTTGAAAAACTGTCTATTAGCATCTGAAATATTTATAATGTCGTAGAATTAAACGTTTTTGTTTATTTTTTGCTGTTTTATTCGCAAATTATTTAACCAATCTTATGTTTTTCCGTAATAATTGGTCAATTATACCTTCTTAGGTAGCTTTTGATAATATAACTCTTGAGTTTCAAGCCCTTTAATGCCAAAATGCTCCATAATGTCTCATGAAGCTGTATAAGTACATTGTTTCATTTGCAGAATTGAAGAACTTTTCCGTTTATTTCTAGATAGTAAACCCTGCTAACTTTCAGTATTATCTATACCTTTTTAAGGAATTTTTACATTTTATTAGTCATTTATTCACTTCATCAGTCTTAAGTTCAAAGTTGTATCATACCCACATAAAATTTACTCAAGCTTACCATACTTTTCTATGGCTTTACTTAATACAACAAGTTGTTCCGCTTTTAAGCTAGCTCATTTTAAGCCCCCTTGTTTTAACACATAAATTATTTTCGCGTGGTTTACCCTTAATACATCCTTTTAATTAAGATTGGAAAACGTCTATCATCGCATAAAGAATATTTGTTATGCTGTTATTACAAAACAAAAATTTCCTGAACTGCTGATTTTTTCATTTTTTTAATCTGTATTCAATTTGCTGCTTAACGATCCAATTTATCTGGTCATTTATGGTCGTACATATAATATGTATTTCAAAATTCGGTTAAACGCACAATTAGGTGAGTTATTTAATGAGAGAAACAGCACAACATACAGAAAAACTTATATTGAAATTAAGTCAAAAATTGTTAAGCGGTCGTCGTCTAGCCTGGCAGGACGTCAGCTTCCCAAGCTGAAGATCGCGGGTTCGAATCCCGCCGACCGCATTCAAAAATCACCTGTACTTTATTTTTAAAAATATAAGCAATAAAATCAAGAAGGCGGAAACACCGTTTGCTGCCATTACAGGTATTGAAATTATAAGAACGCCGTAGTAAAACCACAGCAGAACTCCAGTCAACAGAGTCAAGAGCCACAGGAGAGATATACCTTTTGTGTCCTTTGTGTTGAACACTTTAATGACTTCGGGTACATATGCAACAGTTGTTAAAAAGCCCGCTACGAGTCCAAGAACAAGAGTAAAATTCATACAAACACTCACAAAAAGATGTTTAAATGCGTTATCTAAACTTATCAAAAGACGATCTTAAAAGCTCAAGAATTTATTGTTTTCTGAACTGAAAAATAGGAATGCCTATTTATTTTCTTCATGCAAATAGTTTGATAGATGAATAAGGAGGCTAAGCTTTTAAGGGAAAAGGATAGCAGGGTACAGTGTCTTGCATGCGCACGCGGATGTACTCTAAGCGAAGGACAGATTGGTTTTTGTGGCGTTAGAGGCGTTTTTAACGGAAAACTTTACCTGCTCAACTACGGAGTAATCAACGCTCTTCATATGGATCCAATAGAAAAAAAGCCGCTTGTTCATTTTTATCCTGGAAGCAAGGTCCTCAGCATGGGGACTACTGGATGTAGCTGGGCCTGCGCTTTTTGTCAAAATTACGATCTTTCCCAAAGGAGAAAAGTTGAAGGCACTTATATAAGCCCTGAAGAAATTATAAAAATTGCAAAAAAATACGAGGCCGATGGCCTTGCTTACACCTACAACGAGCCAAGCATTTTTGCTGAGTTTGCCCACGATGTCGGAGTTCTGGCTCATAAAGCAGGACTTTTTAACGTTTTTGTAAGCAACGGCTATTTTACTGACGAAGGAGTTGAATATTTTTCAGAATTTCTTGACGGCATAACTGTCGACTTTAAGGGAAACGCAAACAAAGAATTCTTAAGAAAGTATGCTATGGTTCCCGATCCGGAGCCCATATTTAATGCATTAAAAGAGCTAAAAGAAAAAAACGTTCACATAGAAATAACTGACCTCGTTGTTCCAAAAGTTGGGGATAACATTGATGACGCTAGAAAGCTTTCTAGATGGATAGCTGAAAACCTTGGTGAAGACACGCCAATTCACTTCTTACGTTTTCACCCAGATTATAAACTTCTTTGGCTGCCAGAAACACCTGTAAAAACACTTGAAGAACATTATAAGGTGGCCAAAGAAGAAGGACTAAAGTACGTTTACCTTGGCAATGTTCCAGGACATCCATACGAAAACACATACTGTCCAAAATGCGGAAAAGTTGTTATAAAGAGGTACGGGTTCGATATTTTAGAATACAACCTTGATAATGATAACAGGTGCAAATTTTGCGGTTACAAACTGCCGATTGTAGGAAAATTTAAGAACGAACCCTTGGAAAAAAGGTTCTTTCCGTTATGGTTATGAGATACTGGCGAACCATAAGGGATGAGCCTTTAATTTAAATGCGTCAATTACCAAACCCTCACTTGTAAGGCTTGCCGGTTCATCTGTACGCTTGCGAGTGTAATGTTTGCATTTCATCATCGCAAAGGCATTTTCATCACTGGCAGTCTAGCATAAGCTCCATAGAGAAAGCCCATCCTTCATCTTTAGGTTGGGAATCAATAGTATAAAATTTCTTATTATGTATTATGAAAACATTTTGTAAGAAGCTATCCATCCCTCACGGATGAGGACTTTTGCCCCTTAATCCCTATATACGTTAAAGCTCAACAATGATAAGAAAAAATAGAACGCATAAAAATTGAGCTGTTTGTAAAATTTTGGCTGATTTATTTTACAAATGAGCTTGAACGTTAGCTACGTATCATTATTGATTACAAAAAATAGTTTGTAATAAATAAAAAAATTCTGAAATATAATCAGCTTTCTGAAATATCAAGAAGAAGGGTAGATTTAATTTCTTTTTTATGCCATTTATATACCACATAGATGAGTGATAGTACAAACCATGCTATTGAGCCGTATAAACCGTAATTGTATGGGGCGCCTATACCATTGTATGCGTAGTATCCTGTAAGTACAAATATTGCTACGCCTATAAGTCCCAGAATTATCGCTGAAATGTTTGCTAAAGAAAGCATTTCCTTGATTTTCCTTACAAATCCTATGTACGCTAAATTAACTATTGAATGATATATAACCCAGGCTAAGGTAGTTAGAGCGCCCCAGAATACCCATGAATAAAATATGCCCATTGAATATCCAAAATAGTCATAGAAGAGCAGAGTTCCGCCTATTCCCATTACCAGAACAACTATTAGCTCGAAAAGTGCAGCCATTACAGGAGTTTTATATTTTACACTCGTCTTTGAAAGAGATTTAGGAAACAAGAATCCATCCCTTGCCATAGCATATATCTCCCTTGCGCCAGCCATGCCCACTGCTGCCCCACACCATAACTGGCCAATCACAGCTATTGCAAAAAAATATTAATGTTGGTATAAATCCTGCATATGGTAAGAAAGCAACTACTGCTGGGTTCCAGTCACTTGAGAGCGAAGCAGCATTCTGCATACCGACAGCGGCGACTTCTGCATACATCATTAATATACTGAAGAGCGTAACAGTTACCAGAGCTATAATTATTGAATATGGAACAGTTTTCTCAGGATTTTTTGCTTCTTCTGACATAAAAAGCGGGGCTCCGTATCCAGTAAAGGTAAGGAAGCCCCCTGTCATAATGGCTAACATAAATGCACCTATACCGCCTGGGACAATCCTTGGATCAAAAGCTGCTAGAGAATTGTATGGAGTTCTAAGTATAACTACACCTGCAAGGATACCTCCTACTATGAGTTGAGCAAGGGCAATGACCATTAATACCTTTGGAGAATACCTTACGTCCAGCACCGTCATTATGAACATCACAAAGGTGAAAAGTACTGTAAGAGCTATGTATAACCATATAGGCATTGTGTAATTAAATATATATTGTAAACCTGTAGCCAGTACATAGGAAGTAGGAATAACTGCTGATAGATCTGCCATGATATAGTAGAAAAGAAGGATTGTTGAAACGTACTTGCCAACTGCCTTACCAAGGCCGGCTTCAGCAAACGCATAATATCCTCCTGCATGATGTATTTTTCTTGCAAACATGATCATAGGGAGACTTACTGCAAGTGTTACAAGTCCAGCGAATAATGGTACAAGCGGGGCGGCAAAGCCACCGTAGACAACCGCAGTTGCAGCTGTGGTAACTGCAAATGAGAGTAGAAATATGTTAACAAGAGAAAATGATGTAAGTCCAAGCAATCCTACAGAGTTCTTTCTAAGTTCATTGTGCACTTCCTTTTCCACGTTAGAACCCATAGTAAAACAATAAATATAATAATTAAAATATAAACTTTTCTAAATCGAATTACAATGAATAAACTTTTAAAAAATCCTATCCAATTTATTAATTAATAATCAAAAAACTTTCGTTTTTCGGCGTTATAAGCAACAAAAATTATCAAAAAACCTTATTTTTGTCCATACACTTGATAGTACCAAGATTTTCTCGTGGCTCCTGATATGTCAAAGTAGACGTGCTTTATGTAGGTGTACTCTTCAAGACCATAAGTTGAAAGGGAAGACCCAGACCCGCTTTGCTTATAACTTGGCCAGGGCATTTCTGATGGCACTGGTCCGTGTTCATTTATCCAAACTGTCGCAAATCTCAAATCTCTTGTTGCCCTGATCGCCCTTGTGACATCCTTTGTCCAAACCGAAGCGCCAAGCCCATATATAACGTCGTTTGCCTTTTCTATGACCTCGTCATACTCTTTAAATTTTAAAACGGTCCATACTGGGCCAAAAATTTCTTCCTGAACTATTACTGATCTGTTATTATCAGTTTCTATGACTGTGGGCTCAAGGTAAAAGCCTTTGCTAAACGGTCTTTTACCACCGTAGGTTAACTTTCCTCCTTCTTCGATTCCCTTTCTTATGTAAGATTCTACCCTTTCCCTATGAGATTGTGATATAAGGGGACCCATGTCTACTGTCTCGTCAAGTGGATCTCCAATTTTGACTTTTCTTAGCTCCCTCAAAAGGGCATTTAGGAACTTTGAATAAATGTTTTCGTGTACATAATATCTTGTAGAGTTTGCGCAGTCTTCACCATTGTTTACTAGCCCACCAACAACGGCTCCTTGCACGGCTGCTTCAACATCTGCATCATCAAAAACTATAAAAGGCGCCTTTCCCCCAAGTTCTAGTGAAACTTTTTTAAGCGTTGACGAACCAAGTTCCATTAATCTTTTACCAACTTCAGTACTTCCTGTGAAGGCTATCATATCCACCTTTTTATGTTTTGCAAGCTGTTCCCCAACGCTTGACCCAGGTCCAACGATCACGTTAAATACACCTTTGGGTAGACCCACCGCTTCCAGATCGCTTGCAAGCATTAATGTGGTTACTGGCGTTAAGCTTGCAGGTTTAACTACCACAGTATTTCCAACAGATATAGCTGCTATGGCCCTCCATATGACCTCCATAAGGGGATAATTCCATGGTGTTATTGCTGCAACAACTCCTATTGGATCTCTTCTTATGGTGCTAGCGCCTTCTGGAACGTATTCTTTTAATGCCTTACCTTCAAAGTTTCTGGCAAGTCCTGCCATATATCTGATGTTATCTACTATGTAAGGTATGTCGTAATTTGAGGTCTGCTTTATCGTTTTTCCGCTTATCATGCTCTCGACCTTTGCGTATTCTTGAAGTTTGTTTTCTATTCTTTCAGCAAGTTTAAGCAATAAGTTAGACCTTTCTGCAGGGGTCATTCTGCTCCATGGTCCTTTATCAAATGCATCTCTTGCGGCATCAACTGCTGCATCTACTTGATTTTGAGATGCCCTAGCAACTTCTGTGATTTTTTCTTCTGTTGCTGGATTTATTACATCTATATAGCTACCGTCTTCTGAATCAACCCAAACTCCGTTTATATATAGTTTATATTTTTTCTCCATTGAATCAAGAATCGCACGATTTTATTTATGATTTTCTATATTGAACTTCAGGATGCTATTTTTTAAAAAGTCTTAATTGCACATCATTAATTTAAGGTCAAACTTCATGCTAAAGCTAGAAACGCTTAATAATTAAGATAAATTTAAAACAAATCATGAACATTGGGAAAAAATTAAGGATTTCGCGTATTCTTGATGAAAACGGCAAAACTGTAATAGTTCCTATTGACCACGGCATTGAGGGGTACTATCCTGAGCTTGAAAGGCCTGAACAGCTTATAGATGAATTCATTGAGGGTGGCGCAAACGCAGTGCTCCTTAGGAGGGGTATGCTTGAAAGAGTAGCTCCAAAGATCGCAGGAAAATTGGGAGTTGTTTATAGAGTAACAGGAGCAACTGGTTCTTCGCCTGACGTAAATGATCAGAGGGTTATTGCTTCCACTTATGAAGCTTTATACAGGGGGGCTGACGCAGTAGTTTTTACAATAATAGCGGGGCATCCAAAAGAAAACGATATGTTCACAATGTTTGGCGAAGTTTCAGACATAGCCTACAGCCTTGGTTTGCCGTTAATAGGTGAGGTTGATGCTGTGCCTTCTTCCAAAGCAGACAGAGGGGAACTGCTAAGGCAGGGGACCAGATACCTTAGTGAAGAGGGCGCTGACCTAATAAAGACATACTTTCCCGAAGATGAATCTTTTTACAGGTCCATAATAAAGTATTCTTTAGTGCCAGTTGTAGCGGCTGGAGGGCCAAAAATGGAGAGCCCAAAAAAGGTTCTCGAGTTTGCACAAAAGGTAATGGATGCTGGTGCAGTTGGCGTGTGTTTTGGCAGAAACGTGTGGCAATATGAAAAGCCTTCAGCAATTTTGAAAGCCCTTTCATTAATAGTTAAAAAGGGAAAAACTGCAGAAGAAGCATTAAAGTTACTCTAAATGATTAAAAATGAAAGCAGCGATATTGTATAAACCCCTATCGTTAGAGGTTAAGGAAGTTGAAATACCACGGCCAAAGTCCAAAGAACTTGTAATCAAGGTTGATACCTCTGGATTATGCCCATCAGATGTTAAGGTTTACAGGTACGGAGGGTACAACGTAAAGTATCCAGTAATTTTAGGGCATGAAGTATCTGGCGAAGTTTACTCAATTGGCGATGGCGTTGAAGGGTTTAAGGAAAAGGACAGGGTTGTAGTTGCGGCTGATGCATATTGCGGAAAGTGTAGGATGTGCAGGATCGGCAAGGAAAATATATGTGAAGATCAATTATCGTTGGGCTATAATGTAGATGGCGCACATGCAGATTATATGCTAGTTCCCAGCAGATTTATTGAAAGGGGTGGTATCTTAAAAGTGCCTGATTGGATGCCTCTGGAACCAATGGCATTGACTGAGCCTTTTGCATGCATAATACATAGCTTAAGGATTCTAAATGTTAAGTACGATGATGGAGTTTTGATCATAGGTGATGGACCTATGTCGTTAATGCATGTCATTGTAGCTAAAGCTTTTGGCATATCAAAAATAGCTGTGATTGGGTTGCATGATTGGAAGCTTAAAATAGCAGAAAGTTTAGGCGCAACTCATGTTTATAAAGGTTCAGATAAAGAAAAGGTAATAGAAAGTGTAAAAAACGATTTTCCAAATGGATTAGCAGGCGTATCCGTTACTGTTGTTAATGAGGAAACTGTGTACGAAGCATTAAAACTGTCATCAAAGGGTGGTAAGGTTGTTATTTTTTCAGGACTTCCAATAAATCACAGCATGTACATGATTGATTCAAACATAATACATTATAATGAAATTGAGTTAACTGGGAGCTCTGGTTATACGTATGAAGAATTTGAACTTGCTTACAGGCTGCTGCTCAAGGAGTATAACCAGGCCATGAAAATTGTTACGCATAGGTTCAAGCTTGAAGACATTCATCAAGCGATCAAAGCATGGGATGA
Source organism: Nitrososphaerota archaeon (assembly GCA_009903795.1). Lineage (GTDB taxonomy): Archaea > Thermoproteota > Nitrososphaeria > Conexivisphaerales > UBA164 > CAYFFZ01. The sequence goes on from WYER01000030.1 coordinate 10,181, forward strand.
CAAAGAATCCTCTTTAAAGATTCTTTTAAAAAGATCTTAAATTTTTATGCTATATTATAGTTAGAAAAAGAAAAGTATTTTAAACGAATTGCAATTATTAAAAATAAAGATGGCTGATAATAGCTATGTTGGCATTGATCTTGGTACATCGTATATTAAAGGTTCTGTACTGGATGAGAATGGTAATCACGTTGTAACTGTAAAGACTAGGGCTCCTGCTATCGTTTCTCCAAAGCCTGGTTGGACAGAGGTTGATCCGGTAGAATATAATTTTGTATTTAAGAGGTTTTTGAGAAAGCTGCTCAAAAAAATATTCACAAAAAAAGTTTATCTTGGGCTTTCATCTATGGCACCAATTTTTATACCTGTGGACAGAGAATGTTACCCGCTTTATAATGGTATTTTATATAATGATACAAGAGCAGAAGAAGAAATAAAAGAACTTAATGACCTTTACGGAGATCTTTTCTTTGAAGAAAATGGAAATCCTGTAAACAATCAGCAATGGCTTCCTAAGATATTGTGGTTCAAGAAAAACTATCCTGAACTATTCAGTAAAACATGGAAATTTATGGAGCTCCCAACGTTTATTTTATGTAAAATGACGGGAAAAATTGTAACGGATAAGACAATGTTGCAGGAAGAAGGATTGCTTGATTATAGAAAAAGGGTAATTTCAAATAAAATTCTGGAAGCCCTAAAAATTGATGAATCTTATTTACCAGAACCTATGGAACTTAACGAAACTCTTGAACCGTTTCGCATAGACGATATAATTTTTGAGTCTAATGCCGGGACAGTTGATTTTATAGGATCTTCTGTATCCTTAGGAATGTTAAAGCCACGTAAGATGGCTATAATAATTGGTTCAACTGGGGTAATATCATACTCTGTTACAGATCCCAAACCTGACAAAAGATTGTACCTAGATTTAGGCCCTTATAATGGTCTTTATTATATAAATGGGGCCACCGCTTCAGCGGGCATATTTTTGGATTATATTATGGAACTTTTTGGCATGAGGAATATGTATAAAAAGGTTGACAAGATTCTTCAAAACCCCTACATAAACACAGAGGGCCTTGTTTTACTTCCCTATTTGATTGGTGAAAGAACGCCAATATTGGACCCGCTTGCTAAATCTGTAATTTTTGGATTGAGAAACACTACAAAGAAACCAGAAATCCTCAAAGCGTCCATTGAAGCTATCGCATTTTCTATAAGGCACCATTATGACATTTTAAAGTCACATGGCTACGAGGTAGATACAATTTATGCTACTGGGGGCGTATTAAAAATGAAGGCTATGCAGAGCGTCTTGCCTACTGTAATGAATAAAAGAATGATAAAGGTTCAAGAGGGAGAGGAATCTATTGGTGATGCAAAAATAGCCATGGTCGCTTCTGGCAAATTGACTTGGGATGAACTTGGGGAAATCTTAGAAAGAGAGATAGCAGGCGAACTGCTTGAGCCCTCTGAAATCAAATATCTTGAAAAAAATTACAGAATTTATATACAACTTTATCAGCAGTTAAAGGAACTCTTTAGAATCTGACATCCTCCCCGCCTTAAAAGGCGATGGTTCCTTCAAGGCGGATCATAGGTTCGTGGTTTACCGTCTTCATCTTCATGACTTCATAGCTAGTGGTTACCCACCCCGCTCCGTTCGCCAACTGTAGACCACGGGCTGTGCCTTCAGCCACTTACCCCTATCCTTAACGGACTCCAGAATATGTAGAGCCCTCGTGTGACATTCCCTTACGGGACACGCTTTAATACGCTTTACAATGTTTTAGTAATTTAAATTTTTACCCCAATAGGAGAGGCGAGGCTTTCGTTCGTTTTGTAATACTTAGGGTTTTTTGCGTGACCAACTGCGTAGCATTCAAAGCTATATAGATTATGTTATGTATTTACAAAAATAAAGCGCAACAAATGTCCTAGCCTAAAACCAAATAGCAGAGCTTTTATAATATTTGTGAATTACCCCTAATTAGTAAATCATAACTTTTCTCTGAGTTTACGATGCCTTTGCTATTATTACAAGCTTTATGTGCGTTTTTCCCTTAAAATAACTTTAAACTTTCAAACAGGATAATCAAATACGCTAATTTTCTGAATTCTATTAATTATTGTTATCAATTAAAAAAGACGCAGTTAAACTGATAAAGTGGATGACAAACCTCGCCATTTATGGCAAGGTAAAAGCTTTTAAATAAAAACTGCTATTTTTGTTTTGAATGCTCTCCTCTGGTCAACTCTTAGGACATGAGGAGCGGGAGCCGAATTCTCCCGCAATGCCAGAGGAGGGCATCTACGAAGTTACGTATTCAAATAAGAGGACAAACGTTGTGCGCCTTTTTCCGAACGGTTTTCAAGAAAGGAAGCTCAAGAAGTTAGCGAACATATCAGCAAAACTCTTCAACGAAATTAACTACGAAAGGAGACAACAGTTCTTCCAGCAAAATCACGTGGACTTCGATACAACGCAGGACAAATACTACGAAAAGTACAAAGAAGAACTAGGAGTTAACGCTCAAGCAGTCATGAAAAAGAACAACGAAGCTTAGTCTTCCTTTTTCTCCTTGCTGAAGCTGAAGAAAGAAAATTGCCACCATTCATAAAACGCGTTAGCCCACCGAATTACTGGAAAGACAAAGAAAAAAAGGAGGAAGCTAATTCTCGCGATAAGACAAGACAGGTACGTTGTAGACGAGCAGAACCATAAGTTAATTCTTAAGGACTTCAACATGGAAATTGATTTCGTAGGCAGGCTGAGGTGGTACGGCAAAAAGGGTAGGCTTGAGATATACTACGACGAAGCAAAGAACGCGTGGTACGCTTCAATCCCTGTTGATGTAGGAGTTGAAATAACGAAAAAGGGAAATAAAAGCAAGCATATCGTTCACGGCGAAAGGAAAAGCATTCAGGTCGAATCGCCTAAAGGAAACAAAATGGCTTCAATAGACTTAGGCATTAACGTTTTGGCAAGCGTGATAGTAGAAGACGGAACTTGGTTGCTGTACAAAGGCGTTAGGGCTAAGGAAGATTATTTTTACTTTGAAAAGAAAATAGCAGAAGTACAATCATTAGCAGACAAAACTAAAAACATGGGCGAATATAAAGCGCATGAAGAGCTATTAAGAGAGAAGAAAAGGTTGCACGGAAAGTTAAAGAGAAGGCTTCGTCACTTATACAGGAACTTAGCATCGCACTTAGTAAAAGAGTTACATAAACAAGGCGTTTCAACTATATACGTAGGCTACCCTTTTGAGATAGCTCAGGAGAAGGTGAGGTAACCGTTGACCTGGAAATTCCTATTTAAGAACCATTTCCAGAGGGCCCATAGTTGCAGAATCCTCAATAATAAATGGCGGAGAAAACCTTGCTTTTACATACACAAACACCTACAATGGAAAAGGAACACTCTGCGCAGTTGCAAAAGGGACGTATTTTTATTTGAATGGGTTTATTCTTTTCAAGCGTAGCAAGAGAATTGAACATCGTTTCGACTCTTCTTTCGCTCTCATATATGTCGTCCTTCACATTATGATAATCAGATCGCCCTTTAAAAGAAGAGGGATACGTAAACTTATACTTAGTAGCCCCGGGCGGGATTTGAACCCGCGACCTACTGCTTACAAGGCAGTCGCTCTGACCGACTGAGCTACCGGGGCCCCTCACTTAAAACATCATAAAGTTCATATTTAAAAATTTGGCTGTATTCTTCATCGTCAGCAATTATTTCTTCATACTTATTACTTTCTAAAGCTTCAACAAGCGCTTTCATATGTATGCATCCTTCAGGTTTTTTCCTGAAATTATAATCAAAACAGGTGCAAAAAGTCTTGGTAGTGATATAATCATGATGAAAGCCTTTGACTACGTACAAAACTTTTCCAGATGGTTTAAAAAAATACTTTATTACTTTAATGTCTTTTTGCATTAAATTTATTAAGCGATCTAAGAGATAAAAATTTTTAGGGCTATGAATGAAGCTGGTAGTAATGATTCATGATTGATGACACCAAAGATGAGCCCCCATTTTTATATGTGGCAATCAAGCAATGTAACAATATTTTGTTTTTGAAACCATTAAAAACCTATTACGTTTCTAGAATAACTTTTTGCCATCATTCTAGCCAGCTTTATGCTTCTTCTTAAAGTTTTGAAAATAAGAGGTAGCATGTATCTTTTCCTAAATATGTAATCAAACCTTAGGTAAAACCTTCTGTAAGCCTCAGTGAGCTTTCTTGCAACCAAAGATGCAGGATAACCAAAAGCTTCATATTTTATTAAGGGGTGCAAAACAGTATAAAGATCCCAGTCCTTCGTCATTATTAACCCTTTTTTATCAAGTTCATAATATATAGGTGTGCCTGGGAATGGTGTAAGTATTGAGTATTGAGCGTAATCTGTGTTAAGCTTGATCGAAAATTTAATAGTCTGGTTCATTTCATCCGGAGTTTCTCCAGGATAACCTAGAATATACGAGCCTAGTACTTTAATACCGTATTTTTTTGCTAAATTTACTGCTGCCTCTGCCTGCTCTAGCTTTATACCTTTTTTCATAAGGTCTAAAACTCTTTGAGAACCTGATTCAATACCATAGTATATGTTTTCAGTTCCGCCTTTTTTTAACTGTTGCATAAGTTCTTCATTTATAGTATTAACTCTACTTGATAAAGAAAGCCTGACATCAAGCTTCTCTGAGATTATAGCTTTCATCACCTCTGAAGCTCTTTTCATATTTAAAGTAAAAGTATCATCGATAAATTCAATGTCCCTCACATGATATTTTTCTTGAACTTCTTTTATTTCGTCTATCACGTTTTGTACGCTTCTCATCCTATACCTCCTACCCATCATTTCAGAAGAAGAACAGTATTGGCACTGGAAAGTACATCCTCGAGTAGTTAGCATAGGCGCTTCAAGAACGCCGTTCCATCTGTATCTTTCATAATCTACAAGATCACGTGCTGGAAACGGTATCTCATCGAGGTTCTGTATAAATGGCCTGGGCTTTGTCATTTTTATCTCGCCGTTCTTATTTTTATAAAAGATTCCTTTTACTTCAGAAAGATCTTTGTTTTTTTCATAAGCTTCTATTAGCTCATACAAAGTTTCTTCCCCTTCACCGATAGCTACAATATCTACACCTTGATGAGATAGGGCTTCATCCGGCATAAAAGTAACATGAGGTCCTCCAATTACTGTAACTATATCTTTAATCCTCTCTTTTATGGCATCAAGCAGCTTATAGGCCGTTTTTACAGTTGAAGTAAAAGCAGTAATCCCTAAAATTTTAGGGGAAGTGCTTTCCACGTATTTTAATGCATCTTCAAAAGACAAGTTATCTAAATCCATATCAAGTATTTTTGGGTTATAACCCATTTTTCTAACATAAGCAGCGAGATACATAGAAGCCATAGGTGGTCCATGAAGTTCTAAAAGCGTTTTTAACTCAGCGTTTTGAGGAGGGTTGATCAGCAATACATCGACGCTATTCACAACTTAAAATTATTCTTACGTTGCGTATATATATTGCTATTTTTTCTAAAAAATTTTTAACAAAAATTATAAACGCAAACTCTATTAACCATAAGATTGTGGAGAACTCTTTTTAATTAGCTCTTTTGGAACATTTACTATCCTTTTACAACGTTAGTGCTTTGTATGCCGTATATAGGCAACCCAGTATTTGGGTCGTTTCCAAGCCTTAGAACTGCCGTTATTTCCATCTTGACTTTAATAACAGATCCATCCTTTAGCTTGAGCGTTATCCAGTTTTCTCCTCCTTCTGTTTCGAAGTCTACTAACTCGGGCGTTCCTACAAACATTTTCTTTCACTAAATCGGTACGTATTCGATCTTTGATCCGTTTTTAGTTATAACTAACAGGTCAACACCATCCCCGCTGGACGCATCTCTTTTCAGAGCTGACTTTATGCCTCTTAAAGCTAAGTTTTTTGCCTCTTCAACTGTTATATCGTCTTTATATTCATTTTCGATTACTCCTATAGCGATTTCTTCTCCAGTACCAACAGCTGCATATTTATCAGGGATCAAAGAACCAAGAGGATCTAAAACGTAAAGCTCGGGTTTTTCCCCTATGCCACCAACTATCACCTGGGTTAAAAGCGGGAATAACCTATTTTCAAACATAAGGATTGACATAACCTTTGCCACATTGTTTGGGTTTACAGATCTTCTTGTTTCTATTTCTTTTCTTTTTACGATTGCCTGTACGGTTTTAACTAATATTTGCATATCGCCAACCATGCCTGCGCATGCTGCGCCTATTGTTTCAGTAATTTTAAAGACTTTAATCGTGTTCTTGCTTACTACATAGTTGCCGTAAGTATACCTTCTTTCAGCTCCAAGTACGACTCCATCCTTGGCAGTTATGCCAACAACTGTGGCGCCAGGAAAATACTGCAACATCATGCTATAAAATTTACATTTCCGATTTATAAGTTTATGCCATAAAAATATGAGCGCGCTTTTTAAAAAATTTAATTTAAATATAACAAAAAATTTCATGAGTCAGTAAAACTTTGAAGCTGAAAAAATTTTAACTCTTAAAGCTCGAGAAGCATTACCATGCACGCGGCTAGGAGGTCAGGTGTATTAAAAAACTTATTTTTATCATAATGAGATTACATTGTAATGAAGATAGCAGTTATAGGAGACCTCATAATAGACATAAAGGGCTTTTATGAAGAAGAAATAAGTGCTGGGAAAAATATATTATTAAAAAATATAATAAAAAGTCCAGGAGGCGTTGCAAGCAATCTTGCATACTACTTAAAAATGCTAAAAGATCAGGTGTTTGTTTTTGGTTCTGTTGGAAATGATGCGTGGGGTGATTATATTTTAGATGCATTAAAAAATATATTTGTTAATGTTGATAATGTAAAACGCGTTAATTCAATGCCAACTGGTTTTTTGATTGTTGTTTTAGATGTTAATTCAGAAAGAACTATGATAGGGAGCAGGGGTGCCAACGAAAAGCTTGAAGTTTCGCAGGATGAACTTTTAAGCCTAAATCCTGCGAAACTTCAAGCTTTTCGTTGG
>WYER01000013.1 GCA_009903795.1 Nitrososphaerota archaeon
CATCTTTTACCTTACAAAAATGCATGGTATAAGGCCTGAAGACGTTATACAAAAACCAGAAGAGTTCGTTAAGGCTCTGAACGATATTTACGGTTCGTTTGAAAAGATCATAGAAAATGAGTTGTGTGAAAAGATTGCAAAGATCTACGGTTTAAACTGTAAAAATGGGTTTATTGAACTAATAAAAGAGCTAAAAAACTGCCAAAAACTTTGATAAATAAGCAAAATTTAAAACGATCTTTAATTTAAATATTAGCGATGAGTAAAGAAGAGTTTAAAATTCTTATTGGTCCTGAAACTATAACAAAATACGAATACGCTCGCATCATTGGCGCCAGGGCCATGATGCTTTCTATGGGAGCCCCTCCATTTGTACAGGGAAGCTTTAAAAACGCTTTTCAAATAGCTGAAGCCGAGGTTAAATCAAAGCTTATCCCGATTCTAATAAGAAGAACTCTTCCTGACGGCCAATATCAGGACATTCCGCTAAAGTACCTAAAGATCCCCTTCTCTTAGCTTTTTATAAAATTCTTCAGCAAAGTTTTTGTAAATTTCTTTTACAGTGAGGCTGTCAGGGTTGTTGTAGATTCCAAAATCAGTTATTAGCGTATCAACAAATTTTAGAGGTATGCTTTCAAATAATGGTATCATAATGTTTTCCCACCTAACCTTTAAAGGCGGAGGGGGGAAATCATCATAAGCTTTGAAAGATTCGCCGACTATAACGCTCTTTATTCCTTTTTCCTTTGCGGTACAGAAAAGCATGAAGGTACCTGATTTGTTGACAAAATGCCCTGATGAATAAAGACCATCAAAACCTGATACTACAGCTTCCACATACTCAATATAGTGCTGCGCTGAGCTCAGGGGCACAGCTGTTGCAACTGCAAACTTGCTGTATTCATCCAGGGCTTGCTTTAGCTCTGTGTTTGGATCCGATGTAAAAACGTAGATCTGCTTAACGCCTGAGCTTTTGAGCAAAGAGAGAACGTTAGAAGAGAAGCTTATCGTTGCAGCGCTTGAAATCTCAAGCGAAGATTTTGAAATCTTTTCATAAGCTGAATTTTTTAGAAACCTAAGAACTTTAGCTATTTTTTCAACGCTGTAGCCTTCAGCAGTACCTTTTTTAAATGCCTCAATGACGTTCTTTACAGAAGCCATGCCAGGCCTCACTTCTTCAAGAACTTCGGCTTTATCTGGATAATAAGATCCTAAAGCTTCAAAGAACTCAACGGCTTTATCATAGTACCAGGAAGCGCCGTGAACGTAATCAGTTATGAGCTCCTGGATTATAGAATTAGCCTTTTCCATACCATTTTTAGGGCAGCTCCGCAATATTAGCCTTCTTGAGCAATTCCCTGATTATTCTATAAGTAAGCCCCCAGATTATTTCTCCCCTATATTCGATCGCCCAGCCGTTGTTATACGGTACTATGTGATGCTTTTCTCTAAGAGGCAACCAGAAGGCATAAAGAACTTCGTTAGGATTTACCCTGACATTTAACCTTTTTGCTACCAGAAAAACATGAGGTAGCACCTTAGTATTTTTTGAATTGAAAGGGGAACCCGCATCGAGCACGCCGACAAAATCCTCATAGTAAAGCCTGATGCCTACTTCTTCAAAAGTTTCCCTTACTGCTGTTTCATAAAGGTCTTTGTCGGAAGCTTCATAGTGGCCCCCAGGAAAAGCCACGTTTCCGCTCCAAGGATCTCGGTCATTTTTTGCCCTCTTTATTAGCAACACTTCGTCTGAATCTTTTAAAATTATTAAAGATACGCTCGCCCATCTGCAACACTCAGTAGGCCTCATTCTTAGCTTGGGGAGCTCCTCTATTTTTAGCATTCAGATTTTTTAAGGAAAAATCATATTTATGTGCTCTTAATAATTCTTCATCTTCATTACTTAAGACATGTTCGTAGCAGTGTATCAATTGAGCTTAACAACACACAGTTTTATTACCTGATTTATGTGAACTAGCTGCTATTCATCACATTGGCAAAATAATTCCTGGCTTTTAGAATACTTCCATCTGAGAAATAATTTAAAAAACAAGATCTAGAATGCGGTCGGCGGGATTTGAACCCGCGATCTTCAGCTTGGAGGGCTGACGTCCTAGACCAGGCTAGACGACGACCGCTTCAAGATATTTTTGAGAACTATGAATATAAATTTAACTATGCAAACTTGGACCAAACTGTTCATGTTTGGCTTGATCTATGCATTATTCTATGAAATTTTATTTATTTGCAAGTAAACAAAATGATTTTATTATTAGAGCTTCCTATTCATAACAAATCTTTCATAGAGTTAAGGGAGGAAAGTCCCATTTCGAGAGCTTTAGATAATCTTTTTATGAAAATTTTAAGCCTCTTTTGCGTTATTTTTGAAAGTTTTATCCAAAAGCCTCCTGACCTCCTCGCATTAAAAGGCTATTTCTTTAAGGCGGATCATAGGTTCGTGGTTTACCGCCTTTACCTTCATTACTTCATAGCTAGTTGTTACACGTTCTGTTTCGTTTGTTCAGCAATGGACACAGGCTGTGCCTTCAGCCACTTACCCCTATCCTCAACAGACTTGGGGATATATAGAATGTAACGTTAAGAAAAGCTTTTATTTACGTATTAAAAATATTTGTCAGGTGTTACATGTGGTGGACGAAAAACTTGAAGAATTTCTTAGAAATGGGAAGGACTGGTCAAGGTTAAAAACTTCTGTACCTGGCATATTTGTGCTTAAGATGCCCGCTTATAAGAGTTCCCCGAGCAGATTAGCAGTAGAGATAAACCCTGTTGATGGAAACGGAAACCCGAAGAAAAAAAGGGGTCTAGTCATCAGGGATCAGGAAGAGCTTAAAGAGTTTCTGGAGCTTATACAGAACGATAAGCTAAAAAAGCTGATGGCTGAGATCGATCAGATAAACCCAAAGAAGAAAGAACAAAAAGGCTCTGAGGAAGTTCTAGAGATTTAGAGTTGCAACACAACTACGTAGAACACCCGCTTGTCTGGCCAGGAATTGTAGAACAAAGGCTTTACCAAATAAACATAGCTAGGTCAGCTTACGGAAAGAACACGCTTGTCATACTGCCCACAGCCCTCGGAAAAACTGTTATAGCTGCTCTTGTGGTAGCTGAAACGCTTTACAGGCGAAAGAGCTCAAAGGTGTTGGTGCTTGCACCGACAAGGCCCCTCGTCATGCAGCACAACAAAAACTTTAGAGCAATGCTAAAGCTCAGGGACAGCGACGTCGCTTTTTTAAC
>WYER01000009.1 GCA_009903795.1 Nitrososphaerota archaeon
GGGTTCTTATCCTGCAGATTATCCGATTTGTAGAGTTACTGAAAGTAGGTGTACATTGTGATATTGTTTTCATACTCATCAGGTATACCCGCATTGTATTTTACAGGTATACCCACATACAGGGCGATAGCCAGCGTCTCTTACTAAGACCCTTTCCTTACGGCCGCTAGGAAAGGGGAGGCCTCTTCTTAGTAAGAGAGCCGGCTAACACCCTTGTTAGTGTTAACTGAAAATCTTTATTTATGTTATTAAATCAACTTTTTTAAATAAAGTAGTAAATTTCTACTTAATATTACTTCTCTCAGCAATGTTTTTATATAAAGGCATCTTCTAAAAAATTGAAGCCCGGTGGTGTAGCGGCCAAGCATACCGGCCTTTGGAGCCGGTGACGGCGGTTCGAATCCGCCCCGGGCTAAAAACCTTTAAGCCATTTTATAAAATGCAAGAACATCCCGTTATATCTTATTTTATTTTATCTTATATAAGGTTCAATTATCTTAAACTGCCACACCCATAACAGAAGCATTATTCTCACAAATAATTACATTTTCTAGCAATTAGAGATACATATATAATCATTTATAATTTATATAATTGATGATTTTTATTAAATATTTGGCTTGATTGCATAGCTTTTTAAGACCAGATTTTAGCACTTAGATTATAGATTACAATGATTATAGATTACAATTCTAACTAAGGACCTCTTTTTCAGCTTGTTCAAATTATAACTTAGTAGGCGCTAATTTGTTTACTAATATTATTTCTATTCCAACAATATGCTTGAAAAAATATGCAGTTATGCTTTAAATTTTAACTTCATTTCGATATTAAGAAAATAGACTTTTGGTTTTGTTTCCGTATCATATAGTTCTTCTCAAACACGGGGATTACATACGCTTAACACTCGAAGACAGCGAGTTTCCATACTATATAGTTCTTCTCAAACCGAGCCTTTTGGCTAATTTTTATTAGCACTTCGTGTTTATAAGCTTTTTTTGCTGCATGCATTTTTACCCAGTCTACCTCGATCATGCATGTTATTTATAAAGGTAGACTGGTTTTATTTCAAAATATTTCTCTTTTGTTAATTTATAAATAAATTGGTCAGTTATTAAAATACTAAATTTGAGCCGATTCAAAAACCTTTGCAAAGTTTATTCCAAGGTTATCTTTCAGAGCTTTAGAGCAGAGTTTATACAGCTCGCCAATTTCCTGTTGGGTCTTATCTGGTTCATACACTAAGACGTTAATACAGAAGGCCCCTAATAAATTCCCTCAGAAGAGTGAAATTTATACTTGCAAGCGTACTGAACAACATTAGGCTTATCAGTTTCCAAATAAAAATTCGTTCTATAACTAATACTTTTAAGAATAAAATTTTAATACAGATAACAAACACGTATTATGTACCATTTATGGACTTTATGTTTTTAACTAAAAATATCAATAAAATTAAAGAAGCTAACGCCGTGCTTAGAAATTATGGAATAAAACTAACCGCAGCTCCTCTTCATATTGAAAAAATAGAAATACAGGATGATCATGTTGAAAACGTAGCCCTTTATGCTGCAAAAAACGCTTATAAAAAATTAAAACGTGCGTTTGTGGTTGAAGACGATGGTCTTTTTATTCCAGCGTTGAAAAATTTTCCAGGGCCTTATACTGCATTTGCTTTAAAAACCATAGGCATAGAAGGTGTTTTAAAGCTCATGGAAAAAGTAAGCAATAGAGAAGCTTACTTTTTATCAGCTGTTGTTCTTCAAATATCAGGGAATTTTTTTCTTTTTACTAAAAAAGTAGACGGAACTATTTCTTTAACCCAAAAAGGGAGTTCTGGGTTTGGATTTGATCCTATCTTTATACCTTTAGGTTTTAACATTACATATGCGGAGATGAATTTAGAGCAAAAAAGCCAAATATCTCACAGGGCTGGAGCATTTAGACAGATGGCTTACTTTCTTAACAATTACTATAAGAAGTTTAAATAAATAATGTTGGAAGAATTATTCCTCCTATAATAAGAATTGCGGAAGAAACTATTATAGTCAACCTTAGTCCTTCAAAAACAGCATTTGGTTTGCTTTCTGTATAAAGGCTCTGCAAAACCCTCACATAATAGAAAGCAGAAATTACGCTATTTATTATGCCAACAAGGGCATACCACGGTATGTAACCTATGTAGAAAATCGCAATGTTGGGATTAGCCGCAGACATAAACACAAAAAGCTTTGCCCAGAAACCAAGCAATGGAGGTAATCCAAGTAGGTTAAGAAGAGAAACAGAAAACATCCCTGAAACGTCTGCGTAAGTCCTTCCTGCACCTTTTATAGATTCGTAACTCCTGTTGTCAAAACCTTTCATATAACTGAATGCGCCCGCTTTAGATATAGAGTATGAAAACAGATATATTATCAGTGCGATATAAGCAAGGGCAGCTGATACCCCATAAATGTAAGATGCAATTATTATTGAAATCGCCATAAGAATGAACCCTATGTGGGATATGCTACTATACGCTAGCATCTTCTGAACGTCCCTCTGAACTGCAGCAGTTACGTTCCCCCATGTCATAGTAAGAACTGCTAGTAACATAAGGAAAGTTAGCAACGCTACTTTTTGATACCCTGTAAGATAAACAAGCCCAAAGTTAAAAAGGTTAACAAGTAGAGCTATAGGACCAAGTTTCATCAATGATGAGAGCACCGAAACTGCAATTGGGTCCGAAGTTCCATAAACATCTGGTAACCACATGTGAAATGGTACTACCCCTATCTTGAAACCTATAGCTGTTACCAGAAGCGCAGCACCTATAACTATAGGTAGCCCTAGCACAGAACCTGAATAGTAAAGAACAAAGCTTAATAGCAATAATTGAAATGAAAGACCACCCATAAAGGCGTACTTTAGAGAATTCCCAAGCGAAACCCTGTCCTTAGGTATTGCCGCAATACCATAGCTTGAAACAGATAGTAGACCCCACGCAGCTATTATATAAAACGGGTTAAGCGTTGAACTAAGTACAAAGTTAGCGAGTATTCCAGCGCTTATTAGGGAGACGGCTATTCCTGAATTTTTCCCTATTTTGTTTAAGCTTAAAGAAGTAAGAGCTCCTGCTATAAGACTTACGCCTAAAACCGCATAGGAAAGCAGTCCTGGCGTTAACTCTTTAAATTTTCCTAAGCCTATTCCTTTAAACAGAACATATGCCAAATAAATCAAA
>WYER01000022.1 GCA_009903795.1 Nitrososphaerota archaeon
AGTTCCTTTTGTCGATAAACTTATTACCCCATCTTTTGTTATTATTATTGCGGCTGTCTTTTTCTTTTGGGCACATAAGCAATGAATTGACAGCCGCGTTATAAATAATTATTCAACACAGCACCCTCTAGAAGAGGCGAGGCTTTCGTTCATTTTGTAATGAATGAAATTTTATTCTGCTATTTTCTGCCCTTCAGCGAGGAAAATTATCAAACCTGTAATCCAAGTTAGGATGTACGTGAAAATATAAATTATGTTGCCTTTCTCTTTTTCCATGCTCTAACCTTTTTTATTTGAATATAAATTTTTTGTAGCTTGATAAGGTGCCGTTAACTTAAGCTCATTCTGATCACCTCATGCTTGCAATTAACAAAATTGGCTTAATCCATTCAGAAAGCTGTTCATTTGAAAGTGGAGCTATACCAATTTCTTCGTTTGTGAATACGTAGTTATAGAAGAATCTGAATGCTTTGAACCAGTTCTTTACGTGCTCAAATTTTGGCTTTTTGCACGGGAAAAGGTCGTCAAAAGCTTAAGTCCTTTATATGTCAATTTATCCTTTCCATGAGGTTCTTCAGGCTCTGTTCATATACAACATGATCTACATATGTAGGCATCAACGTACCAAAGAGCTCTGTGTAGATAGTCTTCCTGCCATAATTCTTTACACGCTTCCTTATGAAATAGTATACATCGAGGGAGTTCTGGTGCCAGCTTATGTGGAATGACAGAAACGCTTTTAGTTGAGGTTCGTATGCTACCCATAGCCAAGCTTCTCTAACGTTTATTTCAGTTTCATCAATAAATATGGAATTGAGATCGTGTTTGTCAACGTCAAAGGAGTCATACTAAAGAATACTTCTGAATTCATTTCCATATTGCAACATGGTTTCTCTTGAGTATGGGCTCGAGTACACGGGAAGCCCTTCGTAAGTTCAAACTGAAGAAATAATTAAAGCATAGAATGTAAGTGCTATTGGGGTTCTTTTTCTGGTTGCACAATCATTTGCTAGAAAAAGGGCCCCACTGAAAAATAAATTTTAAGCCTTAAGTTAACGGCACCCTTGATAAAGTGTCTTAACTTAATCCCATAACTTGTCACCTTACGTAATTAATAAAATTAGCTTAATATGCTCAGAAATCTGTTTAATTTTATTGTGGTTAAGGGGCGAAAGTCTCCTTTCTTAAGATGGTAGTTCACATAAACAGAAGGCATTAAAATTGTTTCTACTTTTTTATTATACAGCGTTTTTACCAATTTTTTATTCTTTAGAATTGCTCATTTGTTAACCGCTACCTAAGAATTCTAGTTAAAAATTCTTCAGCATAGTATAAAAATGCTCGAGAGCTGTTTCTTTTATGTATTACGATATGCGAAACCCTTATTTCGAGCTTAATAAAAACGGTATTGCAATAAGGGTAGGAAATACGCCAGTTATTAGGATAGAGATTAAAGGGGTAGAGTTTTACGCTAAAGCTGAATGGTTCAACTATTTTAAAATGCTGGAAAGCGGTTTCGTTCACGGTTCAATAAAGATGAGGGCAGCCTATTACATGTTAAGGGATTACATAAACAGGTATGGCTCTGTAAATAGGACTGTGGTAGAACCGACTAGCGGAAACACAGGGATAGCAATTGCAGCGTTAGCAAAGCTTTACGGCTTTAGGTTCATGCCAATCGTATCTTATAAAGTAACAGAAGAAGTCAAGAACATACTCAATTCTCTTGGATATCCTCCCATTGAAGTTGACGATAACCTGTGCCCGAGGGTGAGCAACACTGATACAGATCAGGCTATAGCGCTTGCTAGAAGCTATGCGCTCAGCCCAGCAACTAAGGATAAATATGTCTGGTTAAACCAGTACGAAAACGAGGCAAACCCTAAAGCTCATGAAGAAACAACGGCAAGAGAGATACTGAACTTCGGAAACGGGATAGAAGCCGTAATAACTGGCATAGGTACAGGAGGTTCTTACGTTGGGCTGAAGAGAGGGCTGAAAGGAAAAGGTATAGAAGTAATAGGTGTTCAGCCACAGCGTAACCACAGGATACAGGGGCTCAGGAACCTTTCAGAATCAGCGCTTGTTCCGAAGATACTTGAAGGCGAAATAAACGCAGCTTCTGACTTTCCAGTCGTTAAAGATGATGACGCGTTCGACATGGTAAGAAAAATATTTTTAGAATACGGTATCCTTCTTGGACCTTCATCAGGAATAACTGCATGGTACGCTTATCAGCTGGCCAGAAAAGGCAAGAAGGTTATGGCGATATTCGCAGATACAGGGCAGAACTACATAGGGCTTTACGAAAGCTTCGGACTGAAAGTTGATGGATATGACTTCAAAACTATGTACAGCACAAAAAGTCTGCCACTAGCTTGAGCTGAGCGCTGTAAACTTTTATTATAAAAAATAACACAATACGCTCCCTATTATTTTACTAATATGTATGCTCTTGAACTCCTATAGCCAAATGAGATCAGACGCTGAACTTTTTCAGGAGAAGCTTTCTGAAGTCAGAAGGTTTAAGGCCTTTTTCCAGCCCGTAAAGAGCTGTCATCAACCCTTCTTTTGGAAATCCTTTCATCCTGAGAGTTAGCTCTTTCAGCAATTCTCTGTCAACCTTGAAGAACTTGTCTGCTATAAAAGGGAAGGCGAACTTTTCCACTATGAGCTTCCATTCGTTCTTCTTGCTGGGAACAGATAAAGAGCTGATCTTTTTGTGGTATGTGAGCGCCGCTGGAAACCTTACCGATGAAAACCCTTTTTTGATGGCCCTAAGAGCTATCTGGGTTTCAATATAACTGGCAAAAACGCTGTACATAAAAGCCTTAAAACCTCTGTACACAGAATCCTTAACGCTCATGTTTACCCCAGCTATCGCAAGCGTCTTTTCGTTGTTCCTGTGTTCGTGCCTGTCCACGCTCAGCCCGGTCTTTGTAAGATAGCCAACGTATTCTCTGAAAAGAGGATCTGCTTCTTCCATAAATGGGGTTCCCTTAAACAGTTCAAAGGCTTCGTTCGGGTAGTTTCGCCAGTATTTTCCGGTTATAAGGCCTCCCGCTATGCCAGCTTCAGGGTTGTTGATGTGAAAATTAACGTGGTCTTCTACCCAAGTTTTTCCCGGACAAGCGTCATCGTCTGTGAACATAAGAAGTTCTGAACTTGAGATCTGAAAAGCCTTGTTGTAAGCTTCTTCCAGCAGCCCTCTCTTTTGTTCAATAAATTCAATGTCAAGTTTGCTGCGGTAATCTTCAACTGTCTTTCTCATCTCGCCCTTGTATATCAGAAAAACTTTAAAGTCCTTGTAGGATTGCTGGGATATGCATTTAAGCGTCCCCTCGAGTGTACTCCTGAGAATTGTAGGCACTGCTACTGTAACTTTCAACAATATTTAATTTTACTACAATCGATTTAACTTTTTATTTTTAAATTTATTGCAGTGAAACTTTTTAAAATGCAAAAAGAAATAAATCTGAAGGCTTTTGTGGAAGAAAGAACAAGCTGGAATACTGCTGGGAGAAGAAAGAAGCGTTGATGAAGATCTGAAAATCGTAAAGCTTGCTGAAAATCTAGGCTACGATTCAGTGTGGTTTGGGGAACACGTTGGGATAAGGGACGCGCTTGTGCTAATGGGCATGGCTTCGATGCTTACAGAAAGGCTCAAAGTCGGAAGCTGCGCAATAAACGCTTATACAAGGAATGTGGGAACTGTAGCAGCTGCGCTTAACACTATAAGCTTTGTTGCTCCGGGCAGAGTTATGCTGGGGGTAGCGAGCGGAGAAGAAATACTTTCAAACTACGGAATAAAGAAAGCATCACCGGTAAATGAAATGAGAGAGTTCATAACATCGCTCAGGCTCCTTTTGAGCGGTGAGCTCGTTAATTTTAACGGGAAATTCATAAATCTCAAAAACGCGAGGATTGAAAGAAAGCTTGAAGTACCGGTTTACTTGGCTGCAACAGGAAAAAAGATGCTCTCGCTAGGAGCTGAAATAGCTGACGGAGTTATCCTTAACTTCTTGACAGATCTTAGCTACCTTGAAGAAGCCCACAGAATAATAGGGGACAAAAGATCCTTCCAGCTGATAGCTGTATCGCTGAATAGGGACGGCTCTACCTCTGATGCTAAGAGGTTCATGGCGAAGTTCTTTTACATGGCGCCCTCGCTATTTAGGTCGAGCGTAAGCCCTGAAACGATCGAAAGGATAAGGTCATTGATAAAGGGATGGCCGCCTTCAAGCGAAGAGCTTGAAATAGCTGAAAAGGTTGTACCTGATGAAGTCCTGAGCAGGCTAATGGCAGTAGGTAGCACGAACGAAGTAGAGGAATATATTTCTAAGGTTGCGCTCAAATGGGGCTCTTACCCTATATTTTATATAGTTTCAAAAGATTATGAGTATGCTATGAAGAAGCTCAAAAACGCGATCACAATCTGATCAAAGAAAATAACATTCCTTCTATAGAAGGATAAATTCAAGTCATTTCCTTAAAAATAAATCTACATAATCAATGCTCTTCCAGGTACAGCATTAAATCATATCTATAATAAATATTATGATTTTTTAGGTCAAATTTTGGCCCATAGCTAATAGTAGGGTTTCTTTATCAACCTGTTCAAACTAAGATACCATCTATAAGGGTGGGCAGTTTACGGCTCAGAGCTCAAGATCTAAATCACGGTTCATAGCTTCTTTATCATCATAGCCAAAAAAATATTAACGCATATTTGATAAAAATTTACCTTTTATCTATGGGCAAAAATGGCCTCTCAGAAGGACCGACGTATACTGCTCTTGGCCTGATAAGCCTATGCTGTTCTTCTACATATTCAAGGAAATGAGCCATCCATCCTGTAACCCTTGAAAGGGCGAATAGCGCGGTATAAATGTTGTTCTGAAGCGGGAAACCGAGGGACATGTAAACTATTCCTGAATAGAAGTCTGTATTAGGATATATGCCCTTTGGCCCGAACTCGTTAATCCCAAGGGTCTCAAGCTTCTCAGCTATCTCATAAAGCGTCTTTGCCTGTCCTTGCGGGTTAAGCTCCTGCGCTAGCTTTTTGAAGATCTTTGCCCTTGGGTCGTATGTCTTGTAAACCCTGTGTCCAAAACCCATTAGCCTCTTTTTGCCGCTCTTTATGTTCTCAGCAAACCAGGACTCAACCTTTGAAGGGTCTCCTATTTCAAGGAACTGCATTGCTGCTGCCTCTGCAGCTCCTCCGTGAAGCGGCCCTTTAAGAGCTGCCAGCGCGCCGACTATCCCCGAGTATATGTCAGCCAGGGCCGATACAACAACAAGCCCCGCAGTGGTTGAAGCTGGAACTTCATGATCAAGATAGAGGATCAGCGCGTCATTCATTGCTTCAACTTCTTTTTCTGATGGTTCTCTGTCAAAAACTGCTTTGAGAAAGCTTTTTGCTAAGCTGTCGCTCGGTTCAAGAAGCTTTGGCTGTTTTCCCAGCACGTGCCTTATGGCAACTGATGTTACTGAAGCCATCTGACCTATTATGCGGGCCGCATAGTCCCTATCTGTCTGCTTGTTCCAGGTGAACTTTTCAGTAGCTGCAAACGAAGCCATAGCGTTCATTTGCAAGGCAACAGAATCGGCCGAACGAGGAAGGTTCGTAATGGACTTTACAGAATAATCCGGGATGTTGTATCCTTCCTGAATCTTTTTCTTGAAGTCATCAAGCTGCTGTTTTGTTGGTAGCTGACCGTAAATGAACAGGTACTGGATCTCTTCAGCAGAAGCCTTTGCGTTTATTATGTCCTCAATTCTATAGCCCATGTACCACAGAATGCCCTTCTGCCCATCTATCGTTGTGAGCCTTGTCCACTTTATGTTTACGTTTTCCAAACCTTTGCTTATGCTTTCCATAAAATTTTCACCCCAGAATGACTAAAAACTTTTTGCTTGAACGAGCTCATAAAAAAGGTCATCAATGATAATTTATCATGCCTCTTATATAACCTTATCCTCAAAAGAATTCTTTCAGAAAATTTGTTTAATTTTTTGGTCAAAAATTAACATTTTGATAATTTAAACGGCAAATTTTTAACAAATATTTTAATTTATGCTCTTAAAGCTACCGTAAGTGTACGTAAGTTTATACACTAAAAAAATTGTGGCGTTTTTGTAATCATTTAACTCTTCAATGTTCTACAGTATGATTGGTCATTATAACTTAGGTAGCCGTCACAAACAGTTTCAAAATAAATAGCTTTATATTGGTGTGTGTCATATAATATTCTGTGCCTGAAAGATCTTGAAAGAGGCATTGCTCCTTGGCCTTCACCCAAGGACCATTGTTAGATATTCATTAGATATTCAAAAGTTTCTTACACACAAAAAGATAGGAGGTCGTGAAGCGTGCTAAAGAGCTATTCACTCAAGCATGAGCTTTGGGACGAGCTCTTTCCGCTCCTAAAAGCTGAGAAGCTGTTAACAGCGTGCTTGAAAAGCTTTGGAACAACATAGAGTGGGAAAAAAGGAAGGTTAATGGAAAGAAACGCGTTGAACTGAAGATGGAGGGCGCTTCCCAGAATGAATGGTGGGACAAAGTGGTGCTGCCATCCCTTCCTAGGTTGGTGCGTCTTGACAGGGGCGGAGCGGAAGACTCCCTATGAACTCGTGAGGGAGTTGCATGAAGTTGTGAAGCCCAAGCTCTACGCTTACGATAAATATGCTGATGCGTACCTACGTGCGCCTACGTAGAGCGAAACCCTTTAATATCAAAGGCTCCGTGAGGCATCATGAAATTGTATAAGTACATTAATTCGTCAACAAAATTGAAGAACTTTGATGTCAGCGTTTGATAAATGCCATAGCCAACTATAAACCTAAAAGGATATTCATACAATATTAACTATAAACCCTTTATTTCGTACCAATCAACGTGCCAAAATTAATATGTTCTTTTGTATCTTCTTTTTGTGCCATTTTTTGGCTCACTAATCACAAGTTCAATACTTGTTTTCAACTCTGTATCCTTACGTTCTGAGAATTTTGACATATAGCTTTGTATATTTCGTTAAGTATTTTTGAACTAAAAACAATAAAGTTTATAAAAATTACAAACAAAAATAGACCTAATGCCGATGCACATAAAAGCTGAAAAGGGCGAAGTTGCTGACAGAGTTGTTGCGGTAGAAGATCGTGAAACTGCAGAAGCTCTTAGCTTTTTTCTTGAGAACTCAAAGCTAGTAAACAGAAACAGGGATCTTTACGTTTATACCGGGATGTACAAGGGTTCAGGAGTTTCTATAGCCACTCACGGAATAGGAGCCCCCTCTGCTACGCTCGTTTTTGATGAGCTGTCGCAGCTCGGGGTAAAGCTCATAATACGTCTTGGGACAGCCAAATCTTTGAGTAAAAGAATAACAAAGGGTGATGTTGTAGTCTCTTCAGGGGCATCATATATACCCGGGGGGACAATAGGGGAGTACGTTACTGAAAGCTTTTTTGTGCTCTCAGCTGTGCCTGACCTTTTGGTAAGCAAGAAGCTGCTGGAAAAGCTGACTAGCTCAAAGTTAAGGGCTTTCGTAGGGCCAACATTTTCAAACGATTTATACTATTCAAAGTATTATGAGAATAATGCAGGGGCTCTTGCTGATAAGAATTTTCTTTGCGCTGACATGGAGTGCGCTTCCCTGTTTGTTCTTTCGTACATAAGGGGCTTTAGGTCAGCTTGCGCGCTAATTGTGACTGAGGATATGGAAGAAAAAAGAGGAGAAGGTATGTCAGATGAAGATCTGAAAAAACTTATAACCAGGGTTGCGCCAGCTGTTCTTGATGCGTTAGTTGAAAGTTAAAGTTTTACACGGAGCTATTGTAGCTCTAATTGCATTTTTGATCGTGAGCCTAATACTGCCAGAGGCTGCTTACTACTTTACTCTTACATTTTTCCCATACCAAGCAAAGGGCGAACCGATCTACTTTAACGGGCAGATCGTTGGATACGAGTACATTTACATTAACATATCAAAAAGGGGGTTCTTTAACTCTACAGAATCTTACTACCTCTCGCCAATAATAACAGAAAACGAAGCTCTTGAGCAGGCGCTCACGTTAAACGCAAGCGTTGGATTGCCCCTCACATACCTAAGGTCTTTGATATACAATTACAGCTACAGGGATGTACTTACTGGCAGATCGCTTGTGAACACAAACTTTCTAAACGTAGGGCTTTTGAAGTTCTACGAACACCACAAAAGGTTTTACGAATATTATGTGAAAGGGATGCAGAGAATATATTATCTTAACCAGACCGGTTTTCAGTGAATTCAGCAAGTCCTTTTAAAACCGCGTAAACTGCAACGTAAGCCGGAACTTTTACCTTTTCCTGCTTGTAAGGGCCGAAGGTTTCACCTTTAAAACGTATAGAAGGCATATAATACATAAGGACTTCAACGGGTTCTTCAGGAAGGACAACTGCTTTATCAAGGGGGTCAAAAGATTCTAGCGAATCGACCTCTTTTTTTGCCAAGCCGCTTTCATCGTGAAGGGAATCAGGGGCCCTAAAAACCCTCTTTATGTCAACAGTAACGTTGGGATCGACGGGAACCCTTTTTCTATTAATCATGAACCCATTCTCTGGAATGTTCTTTGAATAAACTGAACTGTCGAATCCTTTCATAGTTATGTAATCAACTATCTCCATCCTTTCTTGTTGTCCCATCTTTCTCATCTCTTCGTTGTAGACGTAAAAATGGTAACCGTTGTTTCCAGAAAAGTAAATCGATATCTCCTTTTTGCTGAGCCCGAAGTCCTCCGTGAGTATGTTCAAAAGGTCAAGCGCCGCTCCTTTAACTTCATTGAGGCATTCGTCGCATACCCATTCAACTTCTTCAACTTCTGACCCACAGTTAGGACAAACTTTTGGTGCAGGAAGCCTTCCAAAGCTGTGACATTTTTTGCAGATCCAAAAGCTGTTTTCCTTTATCTTTTCGCTAACGTCCTTTATGTCTATGTCAAACACAAGGTCTGCCTTTATCCAGCCCTTGGACTCCATGGGAGCTGTTGGGTCTATGTAGAAAGCAACTGAATAATAAACTGATTTAGGCACTGTTTTTACGAGAAAAGCCCTGTACTCCCCCTCGCTTTTAAAGCTGAGGTGCCTAACCATGTTACCGTTAAAGTCCCTATAGCCGAACTCTCTCGATTCAGTAGATTCTGGAGCCTTTATTTTTTCTGAATTGTTAAAATAATACCACCTGAAGAACTTTTTAACCGTTTGCAGCTGTTCCATTTCCAACATACTCGTAAATAAGAACCTGAGCCCACATCCCGTTGCTCGTGTACTGAATTGGTGAAGAGTATACAAGCCTAAAAGGCGTTGAGTTGCTGGTGTAGTAAGGAGAGTATACCCATAAAGGTATTTGGTAGTAGCTCGTCATGTTTGGCTGGTAATGAGGCTGTATGCTAACGATCATTCCTGTTGAGGGATCTATAAGACCCCAGCCTTCATACCTTAACGGTTCTAGCCTTCCAAGAAGCGTGTTGTTCCAGAAATATGATGTTAAGAGGTGCGTCTGAGGGTTAACAAACTTTGACTCGTTTGAAGTCCAACCAGCCCATACGATCATTGCAGGCACCTTGCTTTCGTCGCCCCCTATGCCATAAAGCTCACCTGAAAACATGTAGCTGTAAAGGTATGGGTCTTTTGTTGCAATTCCGGCGTTGGCACCAGTTGCAAAAACTACCACGTACTTTCCATGTAATTTATTTAGTATTTTTATCGATTGGTTTACAGGGGAAAGGAACATCTTTGCGACTAGCCCAATCTGAGTGCTGTTAAGCGTAGCGTTGTCTACAACAGTTGTCTGGTTACCCATAACTGTTATCCAGTAACCGTAGTCCCACCAAGCTACAACAACAGAATGCGGGGGCATGTTTGAAGAGTTAGCCATCCATTTAAGGGCGTCAATCCACGCAGGTACCCGGCCATTTATGATCGTTGCCGAGTTCACTATAGAAACAGGCACGTTGTTCTGGGGTATCCAGAGGTAATAAACTGGGAAAGCAGTAAGCCCAATCAGAACTGCGGCCGCAGCAACCTTTTCATACTTAAAGCTGACATCCTGAAACTTTTTCTTTCCTTTCTTTTCCTGGAACTTAGAACCTATCTGGGAGACAGCAAAGTACAGCCCGAGAGGAGCACCTATGACCATAGCTATGCCTATAAAGCTCATGAGCTCTCCGAAAGAAGTTCCTATATAAAAGCTCCATATAAGGAAGAGAGCTGTTATAACTGAACTCAGGCTCCTTTTCTTTATAAGGAAGTATCCAGCTATCATAACTAAAATGGCTCCAACCCCGTAAGTGAAAAGCGTCTCTATCCCTGAAATCGGAAGCTGCTCAGCTACAGTGCTTACCACAGAAGGCTTTGCCCTTATAAGCGGGTTTAACACAGAAAAATATCTCAGGTTTATCATATGAGGAAGCACGTAGGCGACGCCTGCAAGGCCCGCAACGATTATAGCTACAAGTATGCCAAAAAAGGTCTTCCTGTTAACTATCTTTATCCTTTCGTTAACGTAATAAAGAACGTTAATGGCTAGAGCAAGATAAAGGAGAAGCATGGTAGGAGAATATGCCCAGGATATGCTGGGCTTTGGATAGATTATACCAACAAGAGCTCCTACTGTGTACATGAGCTCATTTATTACAACCTGATCTGATATATAGTAGTTTGTTTTACCAGGCCTGAGATAAATCGGCGCAAACAAAAAAGCCAGCCCAACAACGCCGTTCATGTTTTCGGTTCCTCCCCACATAGTCTGCGCGTACCCGACGAGCAGTCCAGCTACAAGCGAATATACCGAAATCTTAGCTGAAAGGTTTTCCTGAACCTTCTGATCTTCAAACGCGTATAAGAGGAACATCAGGGCAAGAGACATAAATAAAAATGCAAAGGGTGAACCCTTGTACCAACCAAAGTCTGTCCTTATTATCAGGCCAGGTACAGATGATAGCAGAAGGACTCCAAGTAGACCTACGTACTTGTTGCCCGTTATCTTTTTTGATATAAAATAAACTGGGATAGAAATCAGTACTCCAACAAAAACTGGAATGATAGCTACAAAGTCATAAAGCGTTATCCTTAAACCGAGTTCCCTGAGAATGATATAAAGAACAGCAACCAGAAAGTAAAGGCCAGATGGAGATGTTGCCGCGAGGTTTCTACCCCATGGGTACCAGAAGTTATAGTCTATGGTGTGATAGTATTTGTTTATACCTGCAAGACCGTACTTTGTAAGGTCCTGATAAACAACGTTTGTGACATAATAATGATAATAGGGGTCAAACTCGTTAAGGTAAAAACCGTAGTTTGCTGGCATTATTCTGACGTAAAAGTTCAGGGCCAGCAGTAGCGCAAATGCCAGAATGACAGTGGCTGTACCAAATGACATCCGTGGTAGTTTAATACTCATGGGTAATATGATTGTGCACTGGGTTCTTAAATTTTCTGTTCTTAATGGTTTTGACCATAAATTCCCAAATTCAATAATTAAATAAGCTAACGCAACGGTTTTCAGTGATGCTTGTTTAAATTACGGCAAATTAATTGCTGCAATGCTGCACCTTTTATTTGCTTTTTTATGAGCCATGGCATTAACTAGTAGCCATCTTTGTCTTTCATTCATATGATATGGTATGCCAGTACGTTCCAAAATGCCACTTTGCACATAGCTTCTAAAACCTGATTATGGAATATCCTTAACCTTGTATGAAAGGTCAAGAACATCCATAGTCATCGATACAAAATATTAAGCACAAACATAACAACCTTCTGAATTCATCTTCTTACAGTCCCTTGGCGTTGAGCTATTTCGTGGCTTTTGCTCAACATCATCAACTTCCGCTTAAACAGAGTCAGCTACCACTGAGAAGAGATAACGGATAGCATGACCCTGTTTCAGTAGATATTTTTTGTATTGAGAAAAATATAAGCGTTAAAGAGTCAAGGCTTACGTTGTTATGTTATAGCGCTTGTATTTGAAAATTTATGGTCAAAACCGATTTAAGAATGTTTTTGCCATACTGTCATTTTATGAATAAAAAATAAGAATATTCTCCAACATTTATAGTCATAAATTAATAGTGGTTTAGCTTGTTGAATTTTATGAATAGTTCATGTTTAATTTTTAATTTTGTCTTTAGATATATTTTTCTGGCTCATATATGACATAATCACCCAAACGTCTATTGCTGAGATCCCCCAGGCTTCAATTGTAGCTGCAGAAGGCCAGGACACTAAAACTGCAACCAAAGTTGCAACTAAAAATAGCAGTATCATTGAAATGCCTAACTTTTCATTCTAGTTAAAAGTCCTATTTCGTATGTTAAAATTGCTATGTTAAAGGGAAGAAGATAGGTCCGATGATAACTTCATAGCTTTTGTAACAAACATAAAGTTTGATGATCCTGAAAGGATTGTCGACGTAATACCCGAAGAGTACAGGTAGGAATAGAAACGTTTTACAGGGTTGAGGATAGATTGAGGTTAAGACTACTAGCAGGAACTTGAGTTATTTGCTTTATGCTCTCCATAATTCTCTACAACTTAATGGATACTAACTAGGGTTAAAGTCCAAAGCATATCCGCATACTTTTTTAGCATATTGTTGAAATGAAAATAGTAAGCGGACTTGGCCTCCTAAGTGATTATTTGAACAGGCTAAATATGAGATCTTTAATTTGAACTAAAGGCTAAGGGCTAAAATTTGACCCAAAACAAGGCTATATAGCATTAAACAAAAAGTTAATCAAAAACAAAATCATTAATATATAAATATGATATATAAATTATAATACATTGTTATTATGAATTTTTAATATATAATTTACATATATTATTAAGATTTTTATTCGACATTATATTTTTCATATTATGGTGAAAAAAATGATTTCAGTGGTAACTCCGTTTAAATATTCTATGGGGTTGCAGACTGGGGAAGTTGAAGGGCTTGAAGTAAGGCGTGGAACTGTTCTTGTTAAGCGTGGCTTTGCCCACATGCTGAAGCATGGCGTCGTCATGGACGTTACAAATGTTGAACAGGCACAAATAGCTGAAGAAGCTGGTGCAGTTGCTATTATGGTTTTGGATAAGCTTCCATATGATGTACGACAGGCTGGGGGCGTTGCTAGGACAGCCAGCCTGAAAACCATCGAGGAGATAATGGATCATGTCACTATACCTGTTATGGCGAAATGTCGTATTGGACATACCTACGAGGCGCGAGTTCTAGAAGCCATAGGCGTAGATATGATTGACGAGTCTGAAGTTCTAACGCCTACCGATGAGGAGAGACACATTTGGAAGTGGGATTTCACAACACCCTTCGTTGCTGGTGCCCGTGATCTAGGTGAAGCCCTACGCAGAATAGAAGAAGGCGCATCCATGATCAGAACTAAGGGCGAGCCTGGAACTGGAAATGTTGCCGAAGCCGTTAGGCACCTCAGAATAGTTAACAATGAAATTAGGCGAATAAAGGCCATATATGAAAGCGGAGACCAGCAAGAGCTCATTAAAGCCGCAAGGGAGCTTAAGGTTTCCTATGAGCTTGTTGTAGAAACTGCACGTCTTGGAAGACTACCTGTGGTAAACTTTGCAGCTGGCGGCATAGCTACGCCTGCGGATGCAGCTCTCATGATGACTTTAGGCGCCGACGGCGTTTTCGTGGGATCTGGAATATTTAAATCTGAGGATCCGTTAGAAAGGGCTAGGGCCATAGTTTTAGCTACAGCATTTTACGATAACCCAACTAAGGTTGCGGAAGCCCAGGAGATGGTGAACGAGAAGAAGTCTATGATGGGCTTTGATCTTAAAACCTTAGAGTTGAAGATGCAGGAGAGGGGGACAGCTTGAAAACACCAGTTATAGGCGTTCTTGCGCTTCAAGGTGACGTTGAAGAACACATAGCAATGACGAAGCTTGCTTTTAAAGAAATGGGAGTTGATGGGCATGTTCGACAAGTTAAGTCTGCTGAGGAAGTTAATGCTATCCACGGGTTAATCATAACAGGAGGCGAAAGCACAGTAATTGGCAGGCTTTCAAGCGTTAACCAAACATTGCAAGCAATCAAGCAGAGGATTCAAGATGGCATGCCTGTGCTGGGCACGTGTGCAGGTCTTATAATGCTCGCCAAAAAGGTTTATGATAGGGTGTTGGGAGAGACCAAACAGTCAACGTTGGGGGTTATGGACATAGTTGTTGAGAGAAACGCCTTCGGCAGGCAGAGGGAATCCTTTGAAACGGAATTGGAAATTCCTAAAATCGGAGAGAAAAAATTTAAGGCGGTGTTTATCAGGGCTCCGGTTATCCGTGAAATCGGACCCGAAGTTGAGGTAATGGCAAAACTAGGCAATAAAATAGTAGCAGTTCAGCAACACAACATGATTGGCACAGCATTCCATCCTGAACTAACAGAGGATACACGAATACACCAGCTACTCATTAACAAGGTTATGAACGTATACAAATTATAGCTTCATGAAGCTGAAAGGCTCTTGGTTAAAAGCCCCTTCTGTACAGCACCTTTCCTGTGTGAAGTAATATTCTAAGCCCTTATCTTTTTATTGAGTTATTTGTGACTATTTTAAGATTTCACTCATTTTTGGCGGTCACTTTTAATAAGTATAAATTGAAAACATAAATGTGGTTATCTTTGGAAATGAGGGTGATGAGCGGAACCACGAAAAACGTTGTTACAGTTTGTGTTGTTTTTCGGTTTTGGCTCTCGTTCTTACATTTAGAAAGGCTGAAATACCATACCCGCTTCTGCTTTACTTGAAGTTTGATTTCGCATAGATCAAAATTATGATGGCGCTTTTGATTGGAGGTCTCGTTGCAGGCTTAGCTACAGCAGTTATCCATTAGATGAGGCTTACATTAGCGCGAAGTTGGGTCTTAGGATTGTTTATAAAGTTTTTCGTAGTAGTGCTATGTTGTATGATTTTCTGATGTGTGCTTCCTAGGTATTTTCTGGCA
Source organism: Nitrososphaerota archaeon (assembly GCA_009903795.1). GTDB lineage: Archaea > Thermoproteota > Nitrososphaeria > Conexivisphaerales > UBA164 > CAYFFZ01. The sequence goes on from WYER01000022.1 coordinate 14,996, forward strand.
CTAGCTTTAGGTCAATGCCAAAAATATTGTACAAATACGCCTTCATAAGAACCTCCTTCACCATATTAACTTCCTCGACAATATTTACTAAACATACGCTTAACAATAAAGAAAAAGCCCTAAACAACTACTAAAACCAAAACTATGCACATTGATCCAAGCCCTAGGCCCAAGCGTCCTCTGCTATAACACAGCATACCTTCTAGACGTATATTACATACTCGCAACAGAATTAACCCTCACCATAATCACAGGCTTTATACCACTCATGCAAGAAGTTAAAATTCTCCTTCTAATCATAGGCACAATCCGCAAGCAATCTTCTCACATTCACGCTCTTCATCGCACCTCTAACAAGCCTTAACACCTTAGATCTTACATAGATAAGATCTGCTTTTTGGCATTTACGGCGAGTGCATTCTTAGCAATTCTTCGCCTTCCACACATTAATCCCTATTATTGTGAACTTATATACATGATGAATTTCTGGTAGACTTAGAATGTTTGTGAATTTGAGCAAAGTTTTTTGTGGTTTACTTTTGCTCTTTTTCATATTTTGTAGCCCAGTGCTTGTAGTCTTTCTACGTATTTTATGAACGCTCTGATGAGGCATAGTGGCATTATATGTTTGAGCAGTACAGTTCGTCTACTTTTTGTTTAGTTATTCTTATTTCCAGTTGTTTATGGTTAAGAGGTCGAGTGGATTTCACACCCTCCTAACAAGTACATCATTGTACTTGTCCAAGTCTATATTTATCAGAGGTCAATTCTACGCCTAACTGTATAAATATGAAGAGACTTTACACTGTAAGCTTAAGTAGTGTAACATAGCAGGTTCTTAACACTGCAACTTAAAGAAACATCAGCAACGTTATTAAGCCAAAGCATGAGATAAAAAACAATGAGAATAAGAGAAGGAGACGAGCCCCGGTTTCTTCCTTTACCTTCTACTTACGGTCGCCTCGAAAGGGAAAGGTACTATGGCAAATGGGCAATCCTGTTCTTCTATCACAGGGACTTTGCGGCCGGGTGTGAAATGGACATAAACACTTTCATAAACAACATGGACAAGCTTAAGGAGTTTGGGGTAGAGCTCATAGGTGTAAGCCCTGACCCTCTGGAAACGCACTTTAATTTTTCAGTGCAGAAAGGCATAAAGTTTGAGCTTGTATCTGATACAAAAGGAGAGATGGCGGCGCTCTACGGCGCTCTGAAGGCTAAAAACCCACTTACATTCAAAAGGAAGGCGTTCCTCATATCCTCAAATTTCATGGTGCTGAAAGAATACAACGGAAAGAAAACTGTCCTGTATCCACTCGAAATAATTTATGACGTTGAGTTCGTTAAAAAGCTTTTGAACAACTTCAGCGAAAAAAGGATAAACATGATTTTGAACGACTGACGTCCTTCATCCACTCAACAGTAGACCAAAACTTTTGTTGATATGATGCTTTTGCTATTATACCAGATTTTAAACGCGATCATTGCCCAAAAATCTTAATCAATCAAATTGTGCTGATTAACCTAAATCATCATTACATGTTAAGTGCTTGTTATAAATGTTAGATTGCAGGATTGTTTATGGTCATAACGTAAACAGCAATCTTCCAATAAAATTTTTGATCTACTGGTAAGTACGTTGAAGAGGTCACAGCAGTTTTTTGTCGTTTCCAGCATAAGGGGAAAGATGCGCTGCGAGAGTTAACGATCAGCAAAGGGAGCTTAAACAAAAGAGATAATCTCCGTAATTTATCGTTCCGCTAAAGTTTCACAAAGTTCCTTATAACTGGCAATACATTAATAGTTTTGATGATGCACAAAACAGAACTACTTATGATGATACCCCTTAT
>WYER01000002.1 GCA_009903795.1 Nitrososphaerota archaeon
GAAACTAAGAAGAGGAAGCTAATGCTCGTGATAAGACAAGACAGGTACGTTGTGGACGAGCAGAACCATAAGTTAATCCTCAAGGACTTTGAGCTCGAAATTGATTTCGTAGGCAGGTTAAGGTGGTACGGCAAACAGGGTAGGCTTGAGATATACTACGACGAAGCAAGGAAAGCATGGTACGCTTCAATCCCTGTTGATGTAGGAGTTGAAATAACTAAAAATGGAAATAAAAGCAAACATATCGTTCACGCTCAAAGGAAAAGCATTCAGGTTGAATCGCCTAAAGGAAACAAAATGGCTTCAATTGACTTAGGCATTAACGTTTTGGCAAGCGTAATCGTAGAAGACGGAACTTGGTTGCTGTACAAAGGCGTTAGAGCTAAGGAAGATTATTTCTACTTTGAAAAGAAGATAGCAGAAGTACAATCATTAGCAGACAAAAAGAAAAATTTGGGCGAATACAAAGCATATGAAGAGCTATTAAGAGAGAAGAGGAGGTTGCACGGGAAATTAAAGAGAAGATTTCGTCACTTATACAGGAACTTAGCTTCGCACTTAATAAAAGAGTTGCACGGGCTAGGTGTTTCAACTATCTACTTAGGCTACCCTTTTGAGATAGCTCAGGAGAAGGGCAATAAATTTACAGTAAACGTTTGGTCTTATCGCAAACTCATGGATACAATAGAACTAAAGGCTCAAGAGTATGGGATAAAAGTGTTTGAGGTTGTTGAGTATAATACTTCAAAGTACTGTGCATATCATGATAATGTAGAAGTCGAAAGAAACCCGAGAGGAGTAGTTAGTTGCCCTAAAGGACACAGACTTCATTCAGACCTTAACGGCGCATTGAACATTTTAAAGAAAGCAGTGAACGTAATTGTTTCGACAGTAAAGAAGCCTATATCTTTCATAGTAGATCACAACATAGTAGCACCCGTAAAGGGGTGTAACCCTTGAGACCTCAGGGAACCCTCGCCTCTTCAAGGGCGGGGAGGAGGTCAGTAAATTCGGGGGAATATCTCCAAACCTCTATTACCATCTGATCGGATGCAAGCGCTATGTACCATGAGCTTACATTCTTTGGATAAAGAAGATCTTCTATGACTGCAGGGTCAACGGAAAGAAAGACAGCATACTTAGAAGGCGTAAGAAGAACATTCTGAGCAGCAGCAACGGAACCCATAGAAACAACGCTGCCACTAACGTTCATTTCCTTTAAGGTTTCTGTAAGAACAGGCGCATAAAGGGAGGCTGAAATCACATATACTCCTTGAGAAGTTTTGCTTGCACCAATGTTATAAGAAATCAAAGATGCTATTATAATTACGGCTAGAAAAGCAAGAGCTTCAAAGCTTTTCATGGAAACAAGATGTTATAAACAAATTTATTTATTTTTTGCAAAAATTTTAACGATATTGTTTATTAATTCTTAATGAAGAGTTCAGTTATACAAGCTTAGAATAAACATAAGTATGGAGAACTCAAGCACTCCCGTTACAATCATAGCAAAAATAGATTCAAAATATCCCATCCTAAAAAACATCATTATAAAGTAAACTATATACGGCACAGCCACGATTATCACGGAAATCAAAAAGAACGCTATTGAAAGTGTAACCGTGGGACTGCCGCCAGATTTCAGCGTTTCTTCAAATATTATGCCTGTCATCGGTATGCTAGCGGCAGGCCCAAAGAATCCTATAAGGAAGGGCAACATGCTCAAGATGCTTCCATGTTTGATCACAATTACCGCAGTAATACTGCCTTCATAAAGGTAGTATGTTATTAAAAGCAAAAGCAGCTTTGGCAATGCTATTTTTACTTTGCTGAGCGGGAGCATTCTCAGAGCTGAAGCACCTCTCATTTCCATTGCGTAAAAAGCATAAGGAATCAATATAGAAAGGTAGGCCATTTCTATGCCCAGGGTAAAAGAAAGCACGTTTAATGCAGATGCAGATGAAGCAACCCCGTTCATGAGGATCACAAGAAAAACTATAAGGGGTCCTGCTATAAGGGCACCAAGCAATGATCTGCTTGCTGCCTGAAAATCTGCCCTAAGAAGGGCAAGCGTTTTCGATCTTATGATCTTCCACTTATTTGAAACTTTTTTGGTTAGAATGGGGAAAAAGGCGGAAGGGGGCCCACTTATCAGCTTCCAGCTTACATCAGGGATAAGTCTATAAACGCCGTACCCAAATACTGCTATCCAGAAAACGCTTGCAAGGGCTCCGCTGATGGTGTTTCCAAAGGCCGCACTAACAGGAGGTACAAAATACAGCTGTTCTAAGCTCGAAAGGCTTATCCTGTACATTATCCCAGATAGAATTAGAGGAATTAGGAAAATAATCGGTAGAAGAGAAGCAACGCTTCTCGTGGCCACAGATGAAACTATTGTTTTTGACCTTTTGTAAGAAAGTTCAAGGGCTACAAGCTGCAGCAACATGCCAAGGGAGATACCCATAACAACGCTGAAAAAAACATAGAACGCCTTAAAGATCAAGCTCATTATAAATGAAACCCCTATGGTACCGTATACTATATAATCAACGGTTTTAAAGATGGCTTTTCCAACTATCCTGTGCAAGTCTTCTGGGTCAAGGGAAGTGCTCATCAAAAAATCTCTTATGTTTGTTGAACCGTATATTGCATATGAAAGAGGGGTCATCATGCTGCTCACAGAAAGTCCGCCCATGCCAAAAACGAGCATGGAGCCAGCAAACACACCAAATGATACCTGCTTAAAACTCGTCAGAATAGCAAAAAGCCCTACGTAAAATGAAAATATCAAAGTATAAATGATCTTTGTAAACCTTACGTTCCTGATGGATCTTCTCAGGTTTGATGGTCTGAAACCGGTCTGTCTTGCGGCTATATATCCTGCAACTAGAAGCTCGCGTGCAAGAGCTTCATCGAGACTTATCTTTTTCATAACGCTTCTGTCAGCTCCTTTATCTCTTCCTCTGCATGTATGGCTTTGAGGAAAGCCTCTTCAAGGGAACCGGCGTGAAGCTTTTCCAGTATTTCTTTTGTGGGGCCCGATGTTACCTCTGAACCTTTGTCTATTATGGTGATCCTGTCACATATTTTTTCTGCTATTTCCATTATATGTGTTGAAAACAGTACAGCGCCGCCTTCCTTTTTATGATTCTGTATTATTTCTTTAAAGATTCTGGCAGACTTGACATCAAGCGCGTTAAACGGCTCGTCAAGTATCAGGAGCTTTGGCCTATGCACTATTGCAGCAACTATAGCAACTTTCTGCTTGTTGCCCTGCGAAAGGTTCATTATGTAATTTCCCAGATATTGTCTTAGCTCAAAGGCATCTATAAGGTGTTCGAGCCTCTGAACATCGCTTACTTTTCTGAGAGATACAACCAGTTCAAGGAACTCTTTAACAGTTAGCGATTCCAGCACGGCAGGGCTTTCCATTACAGCACCTATGCTGTTCATAAGATCTCCTTTTGGTCTGCCTTTCCCAAGAAGGTCTATTGACCCCTGATAGTCAACTATGTTCATTATAGCCCTTATTGTTGAAGTTTTGCCTGCGCCGTTCGGCCCGAGCAGCCCAAAAACCTCCCCTTCGTTTATGATAAACGATAACCCGTTAACCGCTATCTTATCTCCGTACTTTACAACAAGCTTATCAACTTTAAGGACGTAGCTCAATTCTGTAAACACTGCCTAAATTTAAGCAAACCCTTCAAATAAAAATATTGCAAAAATATTTTCAGCTAGGTGACCAAAACAAGCTCGCAAACAAACTTTTTATATAATCAGCATTAAAAAAATGTTATTTTGATGCCTGCTGAGCTTGCTGCTGTACAGGAGGTAGAACGTAGATCTTATTTCCAAGAACCATGTTGTTAGGAATAAGAACTGTTGTTGTGTTATCCATTTTCTTTATTACTGTAAAGAGGATGCTAATGTCTTCTACAATGCCTTCCTCTCCAACAAGGTTTACATGATCTGTTATTTTGAAAGGTCTGGAGATCAGAAGAAATAGCCCCGCAACTGCTTGTCCCATAACTTGCTGCGTTGCAAAACCTATAACTATGCCAAGGAAGCCTCCCACGCTAACCCCAGCAAGGCCTCCGCCTACGGCTCCGGCTATAGCAGTTATCAGCGCACCGACACCTATAAGCAAAAAGACGTTTCTGAAAGCTTTTGCAACGTCATGTGTATATTTTATGCGCATAAAATGATAAATCGTGTCTGCAAATGCAACTATTATAAGGTAGCCAAATACAAGCGTAAGTCCAACGTTTATGTATTCGCTGTAACTTCTGAGCTCTGGGACGATGTTTATTTCAAACCACTGGAAAGCGGCCATGACAGCAGCGTAGATGATTATATAGACTATTAGCTTTGTAAGAGATCGCGCATAACCTTTTTCGAGTAAGTTGCTGGAATTTTGTGTTTTATTTTGAACATTTTGAGACATTTATTACATATTTAGTAAGTATAACTTATAAATTTTTTGTAAATTACTCGATAAATTAACAAAAATAAATATACTTTTTCACTTTTTATTAAAAGTTTTTTATTTAGAAATATCAAAATCATTTTATATCCCTTCTGCAAGTTTTTGACTATGAAAAAACTGGTCTTGACTCTGATTCTTCTGGCATCAGCTTTTTCACTAGTTCCAGTTAACGCTCAGGTGCAGGGTATTGCTGTGACAGGAACTAGCTTTGGACCCTCCTCTTCTCCTATAGCAGTAGAACCAGGTTCTTTTAACGTTCCACTTTTTATATACGTAACCAACTTAGCTCAGTATCCGGCGCTGAACGTCAGCGTGAGAGCAGAAAGCACAAGCGTTTTCTGTATCACGAGTGAACCGCAGAATGTATCTCTTATACCACCAGGAGAAACAGTACCTTTCATAGCTTACGTTAATGTAAGTCCGCGGGCCGTTACCAGGGTATACACGCTTCCACTGCAGATAAGCTACGTCCAGGGAGGTTATCAGAAGAACTTTACGTATTCAGCGCAGCTCCCAGTATCTACGTTTTCAAGCCTGCAGGTTTATTCATGGTACTGGGGGAACGGGGAAACTCTGGCCTATCCAGGCGCTAAAGGGCTTCCACTTACAATTGTTGTCAGAAACGCGGGAACAAATACTGCATACAACGCTACAGTAACGCTTAACCTGGGCTACCCGTTCTATTTTGCTTCTGGAAAAAGCCTGCATGAATTTGTTGGTGCTATACCGCCAGGCGCAAGCGTTCCTCTAACATTTTACGTAAACATTAATTCTTCAGCGGTTACCGGGTACTATCCGATCAACTTAACGCTTGAATGGAACAGCGGCATAGGAACAGTTCAGCAAGTATATGTACCCGTGCTCGGTTCCTCAAATGTCAGACTTCAAGGTTTCGGCACAAATCCACCACAGATCTTTCCAGGAACTCAGGATGCTGAGCTGATAATTTACGTAGTTAATTCAGGTAACGTTACTGCAAACAACGTAGAAATAAATGTCTCAACATCAGGGCCAATCATCTTCGCATCCCAAACTGCCACCACCATAGGATTGTTGCCACCTGGCACACCGGTTCAGCTTACTTATCTGTTCAACGTGAACAGCAACGCCTCGTCACCTTCTTATGCTAATGTCTTTATCAGCATATCATACGGCGGAAGAAATTCAGTATCTGTCATAAGATTACCTGTATCGCCTAAGGCTCAGCTAAAAGCAGTGCCTGAATCTTTGACGTTAACTCAGGGAGCTTCTGACATAAAAGTTACCTATAACATTACAAACTACGGCAACTACACTGCAAAGGACGTGCAGGCTGAGCTCATACTTCCTAACATGCTAAGCGGCAACACGTACGATTATTTGGGGGATATTCCGCCAGGATCAAGCGCAACTGCTGTGTTTTCCCTTGACGTAAGCTCAAGCGCTCCAGTCGGCGAGTTCAGGGGAACAATTGTGACATCCTGGTTGCAGGACAACGCTCCAGGAGAAACGTTCAGCCAAAGAATACCTGTGAGCTTTACTATAAAAGAATCTTTTATAAACCAGTTTTTAGCATATGTTTCGTCTCCTCCAGCCATCTATATCTTGTTAATAGCGATTCTGCTGGTTATAATTGCGATACTTGCTGTAGTTGCGGCGAGGAGAAGATGAGCTACGCTGTTGAAGCCGAAAACCTGACAAAGTATTTCGGAAACCTTATAGCTGTTGACAGCGTCTCATTTAAGGTTAAAAAGGGAGAGATATTCGGGCTTGTTGGGCCAAATGGAGCCGGCAAGAGCACACTTATAAGGATGATCTGTACAGTGTTGAGGCCAAGCGCGGGAAAAGCCTTGGTAGAAGGGTACGACATCATTAGACAGCCACAGGAAGTCAGAAAGTTAATAGGCGTGGTTCAGGAAAAGCTGATACTTTATGCGCCTCTAACACCGGTAGAAAACCTTGAATTTTTCGGAAAGCTGTACGGTCTTGATTCAAAGGTATTGAAAGAAAGGATTGCAGAGTTGCTAGAAGAAGTGAAGCTTTCTGCGGTAAAGGACAAGCCAGTTGGAACATTCTCGACTGGTATGAGGCAGAGGCTTAACATAGCCAGGGCCCTACTGCACGATCCGAAGCTTGTAATACTGGACGAACCTACAAACGGACTCGATCCGCAAAGCGTAAGATGGGTAAGGGACTATATAGTAAACCTCAAGAACAGGGGACTAACTGTAATACTCACTTCGCATGACATGTATGAAATAGATGAGCTTGCTGACACTGTTGCTATAATGGACAAGGGAAAGATACTTGAAATAGGTAAAAAGGAAGATCTTAAGAGAAAGTACGGAGCAACAAAAATAGAGGATGTATTTCTGGAACTCACAGGTAGAGATCTAAGGGACGAAATAAGCGGAAGATTAAGGAGGAGGGGATGGTGATGAAAGGCCCTCTTTATCATCTTTACGTAATAATGAAAAAAGACCTTACGGAGTTCTACAGGGTGCGGGCAAGGCTCGTTTCCATGATACTCCTTCCAATACTGCTTATGCTGCTTTTTGGTTACATGTTTCCAAGCAATGGTACAATAACGCACATACCTATAGCAATAGTTAATCAGGATCAGTCTACGGGCGCAATAAACGTTATAAACAGCTTCATTTACACGGCAGAGTCTAGCGGAACTTTTAACGTTATAACTTATAGTTCTCTTTCTCAGGCAGAGCAGGCTCTTCTAGAAGGAAAGGTATACGCTGTGGTGATATTCAGGCAGGGTTTCGGGCAGGAGCTAAGTACAGGCAGCGCAACCGTTCAGGTTATAGTAGATCAGATGAATCCTACACTCGATCAGATAGTTACTGCAGGGATACAGCAGATATTCTCGCAGCTTAACGTTCAGCTGAGCATTGCACATGGTTTTCCTGCATCATCTTTTGGAACGATCTTGGTAAACTTTCAGGGACTTATACCTGGAGCTCTTAGCAGCTTTGAATTTCTTGCACCTGGTTTTATAGCTATGAGCGTGGTAATGGGAGGGCTAGCCGGGCTTGCCATGGCGTTTTCAAGAGAAAGAGAGCTGGGGACTATGGATGGCATACTGATGACGCCTGTTTCAAGGTTTTCGATAGTCATGGGCAAGGCAATGGCTCAGGCTATAAGAGGAATAATAAGCGGAATAATAATAGTGATACTCTCAATATTGCTGTTTGGAGTAAAGATATACGGGAACGTCTTTCTTATGGCCATTATACTTTTACTTGGGATACTTGCTTTTACTGGACTTGGGATAATAGCTACAAGCTTTGTAAGCGACCAAGAGTCGGCTCAGATGATAATGCTTATGCTTGAGATGCCTATGATATTCATATCTGGTATATTCTACCCAGTGCTGCAGCTCCCCTGGTGGTTAAGAGATATTGCTTACATGTTCCCGCTCGTTTATACTGTTACAGGGTTCAGATCTGTCATGGTCATGAACGCACCTCTTTCAGCTGTCTGGAATGACGTTTTGGTACTCCTTATTTATTCTATAGTTACCTTTGCAATCGCCATACCTCTTTTCCAGAGAATGGTTACAAAGTAGGTTTCAAACCTTTTAAAAATTTTAACCTAATATTTTTTTATTATTTTTTAAGAAACAATTTAAAAAAATTTTAAAGAGTTATAAATCATAAAATTCAACATGTATCCGTAAATAATAACAGTGTGATAATCGATTTATTATGTTCAGAGGGCTGAATGTTTTAGGCATTCCTGGGAGCCTTAGAAAGGGGTCATTTAACAGGCTTTTGATAAAAAACGCTTTCATGATGCTTCCAGAAGGTTCAAATGCTATAATGTATGACATTTCAGCCATACCGCTTTTCAATCAGGATCTGGAAAAGGATCCCCCTGAATCTGTTAGAGATCTAAAGGAAAAGATACGGGCATCAGACATAGTTCTTATTTCAACACCAGAGTACAACCACAGCTATTCTAGAGTTTTAAAAAACGCAATAGACTGGATTTCGAGACCGTACACAGAAAACCCCTTTGTATCAAAAGTTGTGGCCATTTTCTCAGCGTCAACGGGAAGCGTAGGCGGAAGTAGAGCTCAGGAGCACCTCAGGGTAGTCCTTAATGCGCTGGGAGCGCTAGTAGTACCCAGGCCAGAAGTGATTCTTGTAAACACAAATAAAAAGTTTAGCTCTGAAGGCAAGTTTATAGATCCAGTAGCCATAGAACTCATGCGACAGCTGTTAAAAGAAGCTGTTAAACTCGCGATTGCTGTAAAAGAGGCTGACAAGGTCCTTCAGAAAATCTAACAGCAAAAAGTACGTTTTGCCTTCTGGGTGAATTTTTTATCATCAAATATTTCTTGTACTATGTGAACTACCATGACATTGCGGTCAGGCCTTCCCTGTTCATTATCTCGTTTTCACATGAAGAATACTTCATACTCTATCATGCTGCTTGTAGAGGCTCAACAATATGACGTCTCATCTGCGTTCTACATGCTGAGCCTATTGCTGATTTCAAACGATTTAAGTGCTGGCCTTATCTAAGGAATCGCGAATTTCCCCGATCTAGGTCTCCAGAACCTCTTATGCCATAAAGCGCCTGCCATGAAAGAATATCATCATCCTGAAATGCAACGTACTGATAATTGCTTACCACGTAATGTGCTGTCCTGTTTTTATGCCTTTCTTTACGTTGCTCTTAGTTCGGGAATATACCCTGTTGGTTTTTTAAATATAAGAAAACTCTTGAGCATAATGGTGCCAGAAGATTACAGCAACCCTGATCCCATAGCAGAAATAAAGGTTCATAAAGCTCTAGATGTCTCGACGCTTGTATTCATAACAGCGGCCAGGAATTACGAGTTCTTCGAATTTAACGGCATCAAGTACTTTGTTTCACTTAGGATAAACGGCACTGGCAAACACGCAGGAAGGACGATAAATACAGCTGTCTTTATAAACGAACCGCTTTCTATTAATGACCTTGTAGAAATTGTAAAGGTTATAACAGAAGCTAAATGCGGAGCACTGATGGATTATGGACTCAGGATAACTGGCACTGTTACCGATGCTGTTGCTGCTGGGACATCACATCTTTCGGAAAAAGTCCGTTTTGCAGGTACAGCTACTCCTCTTGGTTCAGAAGTAGGAAGAGAAGTTTACATATCTGTGATGAGGGTTCTTGAAAAAGATTTAAAACATTTTTTGGATTTTCAAGAGCTTTGAACCTGCTGCCCTTCCATCAGCTTTGCCTTTTTACTTACGGAGTACAGTATAACAGAAATTAGCTCAAAAAGCGGAAGCTTGATCTTATAAGCTTAGTCCTTTTGAGAAGCCTCTATAAGTTCAGGATTAGTTATTATTTATTCGAGCTTAGCCAAAAAATGCACAGAACACATTTGCACGTTATTGAAAAAATCCCAAGCTGGAAAAATGTACGACAGCAAAGGGTTTTCTAGAAGTTAAAGTTGAAATATGTAAATGTAGAGACACCAGTAAATGATGAGCTTTGGTAAATGATAATAAACTCGTTTATTCATACTAAAGAGGTAAGATGCTTATTGCTCAGAACGGTATAAATGAAGGTTCAGAAGCAGAAGTGTACGGTTGGGTATTAAGCATAAGGGAACAGAAAACTATCTCTTTTATCATTGTTTATGAAAACAGAAAGCAGGTTCAGCTTGTAATAAATGACAAAAAGTTGATGAGCAGCCAGCTAAAACAGAATTCAGTTATCTGGGCCAAAGGAATAATAAAAATAACTGATAAAGCGCCAAACGGCTTCGAAATACACGTAAACTCAATGAAGGTTCTGTCAAAGCCAAAAAAGTTACCGCCTTTTAACATAATGTCGAGAGACATCCCAACGCTTGATCTAAGGCTTGACTTCAGAGCTCTTGACTTGAGAAGACCTTATAACATAGATCTTTTTACGCTAAGATCAAAAGTCCTGCATTATTTCAGAGAATACTTAATTTCTAAAGATTTTCTTGAGGTTCAAACGCCAAAGATAATAGCTACGGCTTCTGAAGGGGGAGCTGCTCTTTTTCCTCTCATGTATTATGATAAGCAGGCTTTTCTGGCCCAGTCTCCTCAGCTTTATAAAGAAGAGCTTATAATGTCATTTGAAAGAGTATTCGAGATTGGACCAATATTCAGAGCTGAGCCATCAAGAACTTTAAAACATCTTAGCGAGGCAATAAGCCTTGATATCGAAGCCGCCTTTTATAAAAACGAAGATCTTATGGATTTTCTTGAGAATATGATCAAGTACGTTATCAATAAGTTGTATGAAAAGGATAGCGAAGCTCTGAAAAGGATAAAAGCGCCAATTCTGGATGTTTCAAAAAAATTCCCAAGATACAGCTATTCTGAAGTTGTAAGCTGGGTAAACAAGAATCTTGAAGAAATTCATGAAGGAGATGATTTATCATCAAAGCACCTTGAAGCGTTTGGCAATCATGTTGGAGGATTTTATTTTATAAAGGACTGGCCGCTCAAGCTCAAACCGTTTTACATACAGCCTAAGGATGGAGATTACAGCAACTCTTTTGACCTGATGTATAAAGGTTTAGAGCTAAGTAGCGGAGGCGAAAGGGTGCACGATCCTACTTTGTTAAGAAAGGGACTTAAGAGGTCAGGACTTTCTGCAAAAAGCTTTAAGTACCATTTGGAAGTTTACAACTACGGCATGCCACCTCACGGTGGTTTTGGGCTCGGAGTTGATAGATTTATGATGGTCGTTACTGGAGTAGAAAATATAAGAGAAGTTGTGCTATATCCAAGAGACGTAAAGAGGTTGATACCATGAAGTATTCAATAAACAAGCTATCAAAGTTATCCATGTTAAAGATATCAAAAGAAGAAGAAAAAATGATAGCAAAAAAAGTCCAGGCGTTAGGGGAATTACTTGAAAAACTGGATGCAATAGAGCCACCTAAAGAAGCTTTTGTTCTAGCTCCTGAAGGCGAGCACAAAAGAGATGACGTCCCAGTTGAGTTCGATTCTGACGAAATAATAAAGGTTTTCAACGAGGTAAAGGGAAGGTACTTAAAGGGTCCAAAGACATTATGAACCTAGAAGGTTACACTTTGCAGCTTATTTTAAGGGAAATTGAGAATGGTAGCCTGAGTCCCGAAGATGTAAACGAGTTCTACTATAAAAGGTCTGTTGAGCTAAACAGCGTTCTTAACGCATACATAACGTTGCTAGAGCCAAGGTCAAGAGCAGAAGGGGATCTAAAGGGTATCGCTATCGCAATAAAGGACAACATATCTACAAAAGGGATTAGAACTACGTGCGCTTCAAAAATGCTTGAAAACTATGTACCGCCTTATGATGCAACCGCGGTTTCCAGTTTAAAAAAACACGGCGGAAGCGTGTTGGGCAAGACAAATATGGACGAATTTGCTATGGGTAGTTCTGGAGAAAACAGCGCCTTTGGCCCAACTAGAAACCCGTTAAACAAAGAATACGTAACTGGAGGTTCTAGCAGTGGAAGTGCGGCAGCAGTAGCTGCAGATATGGCTCCAATAGCCCTCGGTTCAGATACAGGCGGCTCTGTCAGAGCTCCTGCTAGCTTTACAGGTATAGTTGGCTTTAAACCGTCATACGGCGCAATATCAAGGTATGGACTAATAGCTTACGCTAACAGCTTAGAAGTTATAGGAATTTTAGGGAAAAGTGTGGAGGACGTAAAAATTCTGTTTAAAATGATAGCCGGAAAAGACCCGATGGATTCTACATCTATAAACGTAGATCTTAAAGAGAAGAACATATCAAAACCTAACATCCTTGTGATAAAAAGCTTTGTCGAGCTATCTTCTGAAGAAGTTAAAAAAGAATTTTACAACTCGATCGGAAAGTTAGAAAGTGCTGGTTTTGGAATAAGTTATGTAGACAAGTTCAGTTTGACAGATTATATGCTGAGCTCTTATTATACAATAGCTTGTGCTGAAGCAAGCACAAACCTGTCTAGGTATGACGGCATCAGGTATGGCCCCAAGGTTGAATCTGCTAGCAACTGGAGAGATTATATCAGCAAAGCAAGGTCGTTCTTTGGTCCAGAAGTCAAAGCTAGAATAATGATGGGCACGTTTATCCTCTCAGCAGGTTACTATGAGACCTATTACCTTAGGGCGCTTCAGCTAAGGAAGATGATAAAACAAGAGTTTGAAAAAATCATCAGCGGATATGACGCCGTTTATGTTCCGACAATGCCCGTTCTTCCGTGGAAAATAGGAAAAGCAATAGAAGATCCCAAAATAGCTTATGCAGCAGATGTGCTTACTGTCTTGCCAAACCTTACGGGTTCTCCTGCAATATCGATACCTGTTGGCAAAGTAAGGGAATTCTTTGTGGGAGGCCAGTTCATTGGTTTAAGGGCTGAAGATATGAAGGTATTGAAGGTTGCTGCCATAGCAGAAAACGTTCTGCAGGTGAAGAAAAATGGAAGAAATTAAGGTCGGTTTAGAAGTTCACGTTCAGCTCGTTACTCTAAAGACAAAACTTTTTTGTTCGTGCTCTTCTGATTACAGGGGTAAACCACCAAACACAAACATATGTCCAGTATGTACCGGGCTTCCCGGCTCAATGCCGACGCTTAACAAAAAAGCTGTAGAAGAAGCGCTTAAAGTTGCGTTAATGCTCAACGCCCAGCCATATGAGACTTCATACTTTTTCAGGAAAACTTACTTTTACCCTGACTTGCCAAAAAACTTTCAGATAACCCAGTACGATAAAGCAGGAGGTTATCCATTGGCTCACGACGGTTATTTAAAGCTAAGCAACGGAAAAACTGTCAGAATAGAAAGGATACACCTTGAGGAAGATCCAGGAAGGATATACTATGAGGGTTCCAGAGCAACTGCTAGGTATTCTCTTATAGATTATAACAGATCTGGAATCGCTCTTATAGAAATAGTTACAGCTCCCGACATGTCATCCCCTGAGGAAGCAAGAGATTTTGTAGAAAGGTTAACCACGATACTTTCTGACGTTGGCATAAACGTAAAAGATTATGAGGGTTCCCTTAGGGTTGACGTTAACGTTTCTTATGCTGGTGGAGAAAGGGTTGAAGTAAAAAACGTGACAGGAGCAGCTTCTGTTGAAAAAGCGATCATTTATGAAATGTTTAGACAGAAAACTATGTACGAAAAGGGCATAAAGGTGGTCAGGGAAACAAGGGCTTGGGATGAAAAAAGAAGGATAACTATAGCAAGTAGGGGAAAAGAGTTTGAAGCCGAATACAGGTACATGCCAGAACCAGATCTTCCTCCAGTAACAATAACCGAATCTTTGATTAAGAAAGTTAAGGAGGAAATAGGAGGTTCACAAGAAGATAGATACAGGGAACTTATAAACGATGGCATAAACGAAGAACTTGCAAAAAAGATAAGTTCAGATAAGAACCTTTTTAACGTGTACGAAAAAATAAAATTTTATGAACCATCGCTTAAACAGTTGGCTGCAAACGTTCTTGCAAACGAAATATCCTACCTCATAAAGAGGTATTCAATAAAAACCCTGCCTGAAGATGTTTCAGGGCTTGCAGAGATACTTCAGAACTACAGAATAATACCAGATCATGAAAGCGTTGTGGCTTACCTTAAAAAATGGATTGATGGAGAAAAAGTAAAGATTTCCTTTAAGACCGTTTCTGCTGAAAACATACAAAATGATATAATGCAGATAATTTCAGAGAACTATGAAAAAATCAGAAACCTTGAATATAATAAAAAGTTCGAGTTCCTCATGGGTATTCTTATAAAAAAGTTCGGGAAAGAGAATAAAAAGGTTCTTGTTGAAGAGTTGACCAAGGTCCTGAACAAAATCAAATGAAGGTCTCAGACATTCTGCCGCTTCCAGGGGTAAGCTTCACATACGAAGAGTTTATGATGCACATATCTAGACTGAGGAGCTTTAAGTATAACACTGTTGAAAGAGCAAAGGCTGGTAAGTATTATGTTATCGGCGATATTCACGGCGACGTTGTCACATTTCAGAAAATACTTGAAAAAATAGGAGAAATAGGAAGCGATGAAATGCTGATAACTCTTGGAGATTATGGGGACAGGGGGATGTATCAGGTTGAAACATGGCTTGGGGTTTCCTACCTCAAACAGGTCTTAAACGATAAGTACGTTCCTTTAAGAGGCAATCATGAGCCAGACTTAAATTCAATACCTTATCCTCATGACATACGGCATCAGCTTAAAGAAAAGTTTGGAGAAGAAAAAGGAGAATCGGCATACAGAGAACTCTTTAACACTTTTCAGGTTTTGCCCCTTGTTTTTGATGGCGAATCGTTCATAGCTATGCATGGTGGCTTTCCAGTAGAAATTTTTCATCTTAATGATGTAGAAAAAGTAAGAAAATCTATGTATGAAATACTTTGGAACGACCCATTTGAAGGGCTTGGGTTTGTTGAATCTCCTCGGGGCCTTGGATTTCTTTTCGGTAAAGACATAACAGAAAGGTGGCTTTCCTTAAACGGAAAAAATTTTTTGATAAGAGGTCATGAAGCTGTTGAAGGTTATAAGTTCAATCATGACGGTCTGGTCATAACTGTTTTCTCAAGAACAGGTGCACCGTACTTTAACAGGACCGCAGCCTTTGCAATAATTGAATCGGGAAAAGTATCTTTTGAAACAATAAAACAATAAATAAGCAAAAGTTATTTATAACCTATTTTAATATCCATAGTGATTTTATGTTGAATAACAATCTTCCTATAAATAAAACTGGCACAACAACCATCGGGTTTATTATAAAGGATGCTGTAATAATGGCCACGGATGCAAGGGTTACTTCAGGATATTTTGTGGCCAATACTGTAGGTAGAAAGCTGTACCAGCTTGATGATCACGTTGCGATGACAATAGCTGGAACAGTAGCTGATGCTCAAAACGTAATCGATATATTAAAGTATCACGCAAGGATGTACAAAATAGAAAGGGGTCGTCCTATCCCTGTATCGGCCATAGCTAGGCTTGCCGCAAACATTTTCTTTTACAACAGAATGTACCCATTACAGGTTGAATCCCTTATAGGAGGATATGATAAAAATGGACCTAGTCTTTTCATGGTGGACCTTTTTGGATCTCTTTCTCAAGAGGAAATGGCCGCCACAGGAAGCGGCTCACCTATAGCGCTTGGAGTTCTTGAAGATCTTTATAATAAAGACATCAAGCTCGATGAAGGAATAAAATTGGCTGCACTTGCCATAACGTCCGCTATGAGGCGTGACATAGCTACTGGAAACGACTTTAACATAGGCATTATTGATGCAAGAGGTTACAGAGAGCTTTCCAAGGAAGAAAAAGAATCGCTTCTTAAAAATTTAAAGATATAAATTGGGTATAGAAGAGGGAAAGCTTTCATCGATTATATCAGAAATTTTTCAGAGGCTTCCTCCTGAATCTCAGGTAAGCAGGATAGAGTTTGAAGGGCCAAAGATAGCTCTGTACACAAAAAATTTAAAGTTCTTTATGCAAAATCCAACAGTAATACCAAGCATAGTCAGTGCTATAAAAAAGCATGTCGTCGTAAAAGCTGACGAAAGCGAAAGAAAAGAAGAAGAGGAAGCCAGGGAGGAAATTTCAAGGCTTATACCGAAAGAAGCTGGGGTAAGCGGGATAATATTTGACGGAATACAGGGCGAAATACTCATCGAAGTTAAAGATCCATCGCTTCTTGAAGGAGAAATAAAATCAAAGATAGACGAAGTTGCACAAGAAATAGGCTGGAAGGTAAAGATAAGGAGGGTCATATATCATAACCCCCAGACTTACGAATTTTTGGTACATACTTTAAAGACAAACGAGGAAGAAAGGTTGTTTTTGCTCAGAGAAATAGGCAATAGGATATTCAGAGACAGAATAACATCGAAAAAAGATATAATGGTTACTTTCCTGGGAGGAGCCGACGAAGTTGGAAGGTCGTCGATCCTTGTAACAACGCCTGAGTCAAAGGTAATGCTTGACTGTGGAGTAAACTTAGGAGTTTCTTCAATTGCTGATATGTTCCCAAGGCTTGACCTGGTAAATCTATTGTTAGAAGACCTAGATGCTGTAGTGCTCTCGCACGCGCATCTAGATCACTCTGGTTTTGTACCAGTGTTGTTCAAATACGGATACGAAGGGCCAGTTTATTGCACAGAACCTACTCTTACCTTGACCACACTGCTTTTAACTGATGCGCTCAAGGTCGCTGAAGCTGAAGGAAAAAAGCTATACTACGATATGTCTCACGTTAAAGAGTTTATAAAACATTGCATAACATTGCCATACAACTTCGTAACAGATATAGCTCCTGATGTAAAGCTAACTTTAACTAACGCAGGGCACATTTTAGGTTCTGCAACAATACACCTGCACATAGGTCAGGGCCTTTTCAACCTGGTTTATACTGGGGATTATAAGTTTGGCAAATCAAGGCTTTTCCAGCCTGCAAACTATATTTATCCAAGGGTAGAAGCCCTCATAACTGAATCCACATACGGAGGAAAAGAAGATATAATGCCTGCAAGAGAAGAAGCTGAGGAGAGGCTAATAAACTCCATAAACGAAACTGTTAATCAGGGCGGAAAAGTTCTAATACCGGTCCCTGCAGTAGGAAGAGCGCAAGAAATACTTCTTGTCCTGAATGATTATATAAGCCAAAAGAAGCTGAAAGAAGTTCCAATATATATAGAGGGAATGCTTACAGAAGCCACAAGCATACATCTCCTTTATCCAGAATTTCTTAACAAAGAGATAAGGGATAAAATAATTTTCCAAGGAGAAAACCCATTTATAACAGAAAGGTATACGATAATAAGTCACCCTAAGGAGAGGGAGGAAGTTTTTGCAGGTGGGCCGTCTATAATAATCGCGACTTCAGGGATGCTTGAAGGAGGCCCATCAGTAGCTTATTTTTCTGAACTCAGCGAGGATCCCCGCAACAAGGTGATTTTTGTCTCATACCAAGTCTCTGGCACGATGGGGAGAAGAGTTCTTGACGGTTCAAAACAGATTAACATAATGGACTCTAACGGCAAAATAAGGGTCATAAACGTCAACCTTAAGGTTGAAAAAATAGATGGGTTCAGCGGTCACTCTGATTATAACCAGCTTTTAAATTACATATCAAAGTTCAAGAATAAGGTTCAAAAGATAATAGTGGTGCATGGTGAAGATACAAAAGCAAAAAACCTTAACGAATCCATAAACAGAATAGTATTTAGAAAAAACATATCTGAAGTCCCCAAAGTTGGAGAAACTATTAAATTATACTGATGTATTTTATTAATCGACTTGGATATAGTAAACGGTTTTTCACCGCCATACGTTTACCTTCCACTCATAGGTTCAAAAAAGCTACTAATCGGTCCTAGCCTTGTAAACCCTGATGTGCTGAACGTTTACACAGATCCTAAGTACTGGATTAGGCTTACATCAAGGCAGGTGCTTTACATAAGAAGATCAGGAAAAGCGCTTTTTAAGCCAGTCGACCCTCAAATAGACATAAATGAAAGCTCCGTAACAAAGTTAAGGGAAATAAGCCTCTACAGCGGCAACGTAGAAGTTGAGCTTGAATATATTAAAAGAAGACCAAACGCCATTTTCGATCCTTACGAAGGAGTAACTTTAAATGGCGGTGAGTTAGGACGCATAATACATTATACAGGAGGCGTTGCTGACAGAAGGATTGAAAAGGTTTATGAAGACAAAGACCTTTTAGCTAAAGACGCCGTTTTATACTTACATAACAGCGGTTTAAGCGTTTATAAAATACAGCAGCTTCTTAGCGTAGGTGCTCTCGGCACTAAGAGAAAGCTTGTTGCAACAAGATGGTCAATAACTGCTGTGGATTCGATAATTTCTTCAAGGCTAATAGATGAGATAAAAAACTATCCAGAGCTGAACGAGCACTATCTTGGAGAAAGCTATGTTGTGGGAAACAGGATCATTGTGATGATGTTTCCGGGAAAATTTTACTATGAAATGATGGAAAGCTGGGGACCATATTTTGGGAACAGGAACCCAAAAGTTGCTATGGATTATGAAGGGTTTTTGGGCAGAACAAATTATGCGGAAGAAGTTGAAGGTGCTTATTACGCAGCAAGGTACAGCGTTGCAAAATATCTAAAGGAAAGAATGAGACAAGCAAAGGTAGTCGTTCTTTTAGAGGTTGACAGGAACTGGATCCCAAATCTTGGCGTATGGAGGGTTAGAGAGGGCACAGAACTAGCGCTTAAAAACCTCAAAAAATTCGAAGACGAAAACGCCATGATCGATTATGCTTTTTCTAAAACTTATACCTTAAGAAAGAGCTGGCTGAGCAGTTCTTTCTTATTAAGACAGAAATCTCTTGAAAGTTTCTTTTGAAGCTTGGCTAAACGCTTTTATTAGAAGGTTATAAATCTGATTATATGGAAAAACTACAAGAATTTTCCAGAATAAAGTTCAGGATTAATGATGTTGTCTATGAAGGCATAGTCATGCCTCGAACTCTTTATGAGGATGAGGATCACTTTACCATTAAGCTAAACAACGGCTATAACATAGGAGTGGAAAAAGGCAAGATAGAAATCTTAGAAGTTGAACCTCCAAAGGTTTCTTCAGAACAGCCTTATGAAAAGAGTTTTGAATCAACTGGACCTAAAATACTTATACTTGGAACGGGAGGAACGATTTCGAGCAAAGTTGATTATAGGACAGGCGCAGTCAAGCCGGCCTTTACCGCATCTCAAATAGTTGACATGGTTCCGGAGTTGAAGAATCTTGCTTCGATTAGCGTGAAGACGATAATGAACGAGCTTAGCGAAAACATGCAGCCTTTAAACTGGACGCTGATGGCAAGGGAGGTTTACAATGCTTTTAAAGAAGGTTACGAAGGAATCGTGATAGCTCATGGTACTGACACGATGCATTATTCAGCATCAGCTCTTTCTTTTGCTATCGAAAATCCAGCAGGACCTGTAGTATTTGTTGGTTCTCAGAGGTCATCTGATCGTCCTTCTTCAGACGCAGCAACAAACCTGCTAGGGGCCGTAATTTTTGCTGCAAAAAGTAACAGTCCTGGAGTTTATGTAGCGATGCACGCCTCAATTAATGATGACCTTATTGCAATTCATAAAGGAGTAAAAGTAAGAAAAAATCATACCAGCAGAAGGGATGCTTTTAAATCTATAAACGCAAAGCCCTTTGCTTACGTAGACGTAAAAAAATTAGAGATAAAGTTTAGCGAGAAAAAAACTGAAGCCAAAGGACCAATGAACCTTTACGAAAAGTTTTCTGAAAGAGCAGCACTTTTAAAGTTCTATCCAGGCATCAGCGATAAACTGCTTTCTTCATTCTTTAATAAGGAATTTTTTGATGCGGTAATTGTAGAGGGCACTGGTCTTGGCCATGTATCAAGGAAAGCATTTCCATACATAAAAGATTATATAGAAAAAGGTGGGTTTGTAGGCATGACTTCCCAGTGTATCTGGGGTTCTGTAAGGCTTACAGTTTATGAAACAGGCAGGGACCTGCTCTCAATGGGCGTAGTATCGCTTGAAGACATGCTATCCGAAGTAGCTCTTGTTAAATCTATGTGGGCAATAGGAAATGGATTAGATCTGAAAGCAATCATGCCTAAAAATTTGAGAGGGGAAATCAACGAAAGGAGAGAAGTGCTATGAAAGTAGGGTTCGAGATACATATTCAGATCAACAGCAAAAGAAAGCTATTTTGCAACTGCAACCCAAAGAGCGATGAGAGTTCACAGATAGAATTCAGAAGAAGGCTTAGGGTTTCTACGAGCGAGTTGGGAGAAATAGATCCAGCTGCAGCTTTTGAGATAAAGAAAGGTTTAGACATAATTTATGTTTCAGGTGATAAGACCAGCTGTCTAGTTGAAGCTGACGAAGAACCTCCGCACGAACCAGACCCGTATTCTGTGGAAGTTGCGATAAAAATATCGAACATGCTGAACTCGTTTATTGTTGATGAAATACATTTTATGAGAAAAATAGTGGTGGACGGCTCAAACACATCTGGATTTCAAAGAACAGCCATAATAGGTTTGAACGGAAGCTACACTTTTCGTGGAAAAAACGTTCGCATTCAGACAATATGTTTAGAAGAAGATGCTGCTAGGCTGCTTGAAAAAGGTGAAGGCTATGTAAAGTACGAATTAAAAAGACTCGGCATACCGCTTCTTGAAATAACGACTGAGCCGCTTGAGATTTCACCAGAAGAAGCTAAAGCGTTTGCAGAAAGCTTAGGAAGGACATTAAAACTGACGGGCCTTTTTGCAAGGGGTCTTGGGACAATAAGACAGGACATTAACGTATCAGTAGAAGGAGGATGTGTTGTAGAGGTTAAAGGTGTTCAAAAGCTTGAGCAGATACAAAAAGTGATTGAATTTGAAGAAAAAAGGCAGAAAATGCTTTTAGAGATTGCAGCTAAGTTAAAAGAAAGAGGCATAAGTGAAGAAAATTTTGTTAGCATAGAACCAGTAGAAGTTTCTGATGTTTTTAAAAATCATTTAAACATTCCTAGTGTAAAAAAGTTCTTCAAAGATTACGCGTTTGCCCTAAAAGCGCCTGGCCTGAAAGGTTTATTTTCATATGAAACAGTTCCAGATTCAAGGCTCGGGCTTGACCTTGCTGACATATGCAGGTTATTTGGCTTCAAAGGTATAATTCATTCAGATGAGATTTCTAAATACGATTTTGGTCAAGATATTCTGAAAGAACTTGAAGATAAACTTGGAATAAGCAAGAACGACGGTTTTGTTATAGTCTTTGGGGATAAAGAAAAAGCGGTTTTATGTCTTCAGATGGTAAAAGAAAGACTGAAGATGGCACTAAAAGGCCCTGTAGCTGAAACTAGGTATGCAACAGAAAAGGGAACAACAAGATATCTTAGACCTAGGCCTGGAGCTTCAAGGATGTATCCCGAAACGGACATTCCAACAATAAAGATTACTCAAGAAATGAAGGATAAGTACAGGATTGAAATCAAAAGCTGGGAGAAGGCAGTAGAAGAATTCTCTTCAAGGCACTCTATAAACAAAGAAATGGCTGAGCAGATACTCGATTCTGAATTTGTTGATTTCTTTGAAAACGTTGTAGAAAACTACAAAAATGTGCCTACAACGCTTTTGGCTTCCCTTATTGTACAAATTTTAATTCCATACCAAAATTCAGGAAAAGTCATAGAATACGACGAGTTCTTAAATCTGCTTGCTGAATTTTCTAAAGGAAACATATCAAAAGAAGCCGTTATGGATGTAGCGAGGTACATGTTAGAAAAAGGGGTAAACCTTGAGAGTGCGCTAAAAGAAATGAACATAAAGAAGCTTAGCGTAGAAGAGCTTAGAAAAATAATAAAGGAAAAGATTGATGAAGCTTTGCAGGAAAACGTCGAACCTTCAAAACTCTACGGTACTGTAATGGGAAGAGTAATGTCCTTGGTTAGAGGAAAGATCGAGGGAAAAATTGTTAACGAGGAAGTAAAAAAGGCCCTTGAAAATCTAAATAAAGCTTAAGACCCAAGAACGCACAGCTTTCTGTTTGTGATATTAAAATCTTCAATTTTCAATTTATCTGTTAAAAAATTAACTAGGTTGCTCCTGTACAGGCTAAATCTTTCGTTCTCATAAACAGCAAAAGAAAACGGAAAATTGTCTATCTTTATGAGTAATTTCTCATAATAGGAAGAAGCAACTTTTTCTTTTTCTGAATAAAGCTCAACGTTAATTCCGTAATGCCCGCTGATCACCACTGAACACTTTCCCAGGTTTCTTATGATTTTTTGAAGTATGAACTTTCTTTCATGGGTTGCAACAATTTTTGAGTTTTTTATTTCGACAGAATCAAAGGGAGAGCTGTAAGATATAAGCAAAATCTCTGTATCATCCAGTTTGAGCTTTTTAACGTTTTTAACAAATATACCTCTTCTTAGGTTATTATGAAAAAATATGTCTCCATAATCTATGAACATATCGTGGTTTCCACTTATAAGCGCATAACCTATCCCGAGTTCCTCAAGCAATCTTAACGTTTTTAAGAAATAATAAAGGTGAACTTTAAAAAGTTCTTTTGAAATGTGCGTATTGCCTTTAAATATTGTATAATCTTCAAAAGATTCAACAATGTTTTCTTTTGATAGCTGCTCAACGTCTACAAAATTTATATGCTCTCCTTTTTTTATGAGGTAAAATTGACCGGGTCCATCAAACAAAATGTCGCCTAAAAAGAAAAAATAATCAGGCTTAAAAAGCTTTATAAGCGAATCAGAAAACTGAAAATTTCTTACGTCTGATATAAACATCAACCTCATCATATGTAGATAATTCTTGTTTTTAAAAAACTTTAATGCATATAAGCGGGTTGTTTCTTATAAAAACACCATGATAAAAAATATTTATTTTGATGTAGAATCTAGAAAAAGAAGAGAGCTAATAGATATAACTGAAAAGTTAAAAGAACTCGTGTCAAAGGAAGACGGTTCTGGGTTGATAAACGTATTTGTCCCACATACTACAGCAGGAATTTTGATAAACGAAAATGAGGAAGGGCTAAAAAACGACATTCTGAATACATTTGAAAAACTTGTCCCTGAAAACGAAAAATACGAACACAATATTATCGACAACAACGCTGATGCACATATTTTATCTGTAATCATAAAGAACAATTCTTGCATACCTTTCTTTGATGGAAAGCTATTGCTCGGAACATGGCAGAGTATTTTCTTTGTTGAATTAGATGGTCCAAGACACAGAAAAGTGATAGTCACATTTTTTAAATGATTTTTAAAAGGGTTTTAAGACGAAGGTTTCAACCAATTTTCTTTTATTTTTTCGTAAATTTCTTTTGTAACTCTTTCAAATTCATCCGGTTTGACTTTTTTACCAAGGTTTGCGCCAGAAGCGTATTCATGCCCCCCTCCTCCAAATATATTCGCGAGCGGAACCAAGTTTATATTCGAATTTTTCTTTCTTCTGAAGCTAATACCCCCTTCATCTTTAACTATTATGTAGACATCGGCATCGTTATTTTCTATTATTTTGTTTGCAGCCTGAGTACCTGAGATCAACGATGTTGCGTAGGCTATGGCAAACCTGTAACCATTTATGGTAAAAAACCTAACAGACTTTGTTGTATACTCCAGTTCTTCTCTTTTTTTAATTCTGTAATATTCTAGCATACTGTTTAGGTCTTCAGAAATAACTTCTTTAGGCCCTTTTAAAGCAAGTTGAACAGCTAAAAAAGCCAGCCTACACCGTGGTGGATCCTTTTCTAGATAATTAAAATAATCTATAATATCGACTAAGTCCATTACATATTGATCATTTATGTTAAGCGTGTCCGATTGAAATCCAGCATCAGCTATAAGTTTAGAAAGTTCGTCTTCAAGACCATAACGCTTTTGTACAAGTATTGAAGCGGAACCTGCATCCTTTTCAACAAGTAAATCCACGTTTACGCTCTTTAATTTGTCTATTACTTCTTCTTTCGTTTCATGATGATCAGTCCATTCAACATTTCCGTTAGTTTTCTTTATTCTTTCTGTTATAAGTTCTATCGAGTTTAAGTTGGTCGAAATATCAGTTATGAGCACTTTAACTTCTTTAATCACTGTAATATTTTCAGGATAAACTTTGTCATTGTCCTTATAATCCCTTAAATAGAGCAAATATGGTGTGTTCGAAAAAATTGATTTTCTTATTAGAAGGGCAGCTGAAGAAATTCCGTCAAGATCTGCAGAATGTGAAATTATTACATTAATCATTTTGTTTCCCTTTTTATATAATTAATTTTTAAATATTTAAAGAATTATCGAACAAATTATAAGTCAACAGCACAGAAAATTCAACTATTTTGATAAAAAATGACAAACCTCACCTTTTAAGGCGGGGAGGAGGTCAGTGTTTTAGTAAAAGCTCATTTTCCGAATCTTCTATTTCTTTTTTCATAAGTTCTAATCATCCTTAAAAAATCAATCTTTCTTACGTCTGGCCAGTATATATCAATAAAAATCATTTCGCTGTAAGATGATTGATATAGCAAAAAGTCGCTCAACCTCATTTCTCCGGAAGTCCTAATTATAAGATCTGGCTCAGGGTATGGAAGGTCTCCAGTATAAAGCTTTGACATAAAAAACTCTTCATTAATATCTTCAGGAGAAATTTTTCCATTTTTTACCTCCACAGCTATTTCTTTTACAGCATTCAGAATTTCATACCTCCCACTGTATGCAACAGCTACGTTTATGATCATACCATCGTTGTTTTTTGTACTGCTCTCTAGCTCTTCAAGTTTCCGTTTAAGAGCGTCAGGCAAAAGTTCTTTATTTCCAAGCGTTTTAATTCTTATTTTGCGATTTTCTATAAGCCCGCTTTCTTCAAGTTTTTTAAGCTTTTCATAGATGTTCTCAACTATAGCGTGGAGCTCCTCAGGCGATCTCTTAAGGAGATTGTCTTTAGATAAAGCATAAAATGTTATTATTTTTATGTTATAATCCAGACACCACAGAACAAATTTTTCCGCTATATCGGCTCCATATCTGTACCCTTCCCATGCGGGAAGGTTTCTCTCGTTTGCCCATCTTCTGTTGCCATCCATTATTACAGCTATGTGCTTTGGCAGAGGGCCTTCTTTAACCTCTTCGTTAAGCATCTTTTCATAAAGTGATTCTATACCTAGGATTTTGATTATTTTTCTTAAAAATATGTCAATATTCATTTTTGTTTAACCTTAAAGTAATCAGCAAGTATGTAATAAATCAGTATTATCATTATGGCAAGTATAGCAAGTATTACAACAACAAGGGGGATGCCAGAAATCTGAGGGTTCATAAGAACTATACCAACGTTATATACTGGTATGTAAAACAAAATAAGAGATATCAAAAGCGTTGCTTCCCTTAAAGCAAGATATCTATTTCTTCTAAAATAAAGAAAGAAATTTACGACAAGCTGCAGAGCTATGGCTATCCAAACATAAGTTTCCATGGTTATAATGGAAGCTCCAACAATGTACCCAAATGCATATATTTCAAAACCTTTTTGGAGTACGGCAAACTGCGGCGAAAGCAAAATCTCTTGTGCTGTCTTTATGCCGCCTAAAATAATTATTAATAAACCTGACATCGCGCTCAAAAATTTTATAAGAAAGTTTGTGCTTTTTCTCATCTGAGCCACAGCGTTGTCGAGGTTAAACCCTCTAATGATAAGAGCCAAACTTAGGATCAAAGCGAGAAGATATCCGGCGTATTCCCTTATGGGAGAAAGGTAAAGGAGGGAATATGCTAGCAAAAGTATTCCAGGGACGCCTAGAAAATACTTTGAATATCTGGTATCGTGTATTGCCATTTTTAAGTACTTGCCAAGTATTATATAGCTCTCTTCTATGTTGCGGCTGTACTTAACCACAATTCTTATGACAGACCTTATTGACCCATAGCTCATTATTATGGGTAAAATTTCTTCATCTTCAACACCATCTGATACAAGTATTATTTCTTCAAAATTAAGCTGTTTTTTAAGGTTAGCTACTTGGCTCCTGATCCTTGTATCAGCCTTTAACCCGCCGTTTCTGTCTCCGCTAACAGCTGCTATTTCGCAATCTTCGTTTGATTTTTTTAATTCATCATAAACCTTAATAGCTCCCATCATTGCGTTTCCGTCAGCTTCTTCAGGGTCGTTTAGCAATAGCTTGTTAGCCGCTTCTAAAACGTTCTCTCTTCCGATTATGGGGGTAGATAAACCTGCCTTTATACCTATATCGTCATCCCGATCGGCGACAAGAACTAGTGTTTTTGGCAAACTATATAATTAAAATGACGGCTGTATTTTAAAGTTTATTGGTAGCTTCAAAAGCAAACGGTTTAAAATAAAAAATTTAAAAACACAAAAACAAATAATTAAACAATTAAATTGAACTACATTCCACGGGTTTCAGTAATTATACCAGTTTATAAAAACCCAATGAATCTTAAAGAAATTTTAAGGGCCATTTTTAACGATAGTTATCAAGAAAAAGAAGTCATAATTATAGCAGATGAACCGGATGATGATTTTTTTAGAACTGATTTTTTAGATAGATGCAAATTAATTATCAATAATAAAAGAATTGGAAAAGTTGAATCTTTGAACAAAGCTGTTAAAATAGCTAACGGGGATTACCTAATATTTTTGGATTCCGACGTACTTATACCAGATGACCTTATATCTAGATCTGTTCAGGTTGCTCTAAATTCTAATGCAGACATAATTGATTATGTAAAGCTTGGTTACGGCAACAAAATTATTGAGAGGATGGCGTCAATAGACTACGCAATAGCAAGCGCGTTCCTCGAAATAGGCTCCAAGTTTTCTCGAAAGACTATCGCTCTTGATGGCGCTGCCTTTATGATAAAAAAGGATAGTCTGATTAATGTTGGTGGTTTTGATCACTTTTTTGCCGAAGATTTATATCTAGGTTTAAAGAGCTATGTTCACGGGCTAAAGTATATACTTTCTAATATAGAAGTTCGTGTTAAGCAGCCTGATAGCATCAAAAAATGGTTCGACCAAAGAATAAGATGGTCATATGGATTATCAGAATGGATTTTAAACAACTTTCTAAGACTGATTTTTTATTTTTTACGAACGCCCTGGTTTTTTATCTCTTTTATTATCTTTGTTGTTTCACCTTTAACTTCATTGGGTTTCTTTTATTTAATTTCAGCACCTTTTGTTAATAACTTTATGATGCTTTATTTGTTTAATCCAGTTATCAAATTTACGCCTTTATTAGCAAGGTTTCCTAGGATTTATCTGGTTTATTTTACACGTTTTTTTGCTATATTTACGGGATCATTTGTTTTAACCATGATAGCGTACTCATTTATCTTAAAACATTATAGAATTAAATATAGATTTTATGATCTGTTAGTTTATTACTTTTTTTATCAACCATTGCTTTTTGCAACTTACATGCTTGGATTTGCAATCTATGTTCTCAAAGTTAGGGTTGAACTTAATTGGAAAGTGTAAAGAGAATAAAGTTTTCATTTAACAAGCCAGTAGGCTATATGTACCTATACGACAGGAGCGACGAAATAAAAAAATTATCAGAATCAGAATCTGCTTTTTTATTAGGGCCGTTGGGAATAGGTAAAACTTCCCTTTTGAAATCTTATTTGGAACATAAAATGTGCAACGCTTTATGGATAAACGGAGAAAGAATAAGGAATTTTAACTCTTTTGTAAACAGTTTAAAAAGAGAGTACAGTAAACTGCTTAAAAATAGGTTGGCTAAATCAGCCGGCCAATTCTCTGAATTAAATGCCCCACTTTTAGAGATAGAAAGTTACAAAGAGGGCAAATCAGACAGGTATACCTTTTTAAATAATTTTTTAGATTATCTCGCTTTTATAAGCGATCAAAAAATCTGCCTGGTCATAGACGATTTTACTGAAATTAGAAAGATAGGACCAGCTTTTCTGGATATAAGCAGAGCTATCTATAAAGTCTTGAAAAAAAGAAAGATAAGTATACTGTTAGCTTCATCAGAACTTGGTTACGCAAGAGAAATTTTAGAAAAGAAAGATCTTCCATTTAAAAAAGTGTTTTCTGTATTAACTTTAAAGCCGTTTGGCCTTGAAGTCTCATTTGATTTTTTATCTAAGGGGCTAGAAGATTACGGCGTCAGCTGTCCAAAAAAGTACATAGGGGATTCCTATTATGTATCTGAAGGCTTTCCTCTATGGCTTTCGCTTATCGGTTTAAGAATGTTAGAAGGAAAATGCGCCCCAGAAGGTATTTATACAGACAAAAGAGCACAACTGTTCTGGGTTGAAAGATTGACAAAACTTTCCGTCAAAGAGAAGTACATGCTAAGGCTTATAGCAAAAGGGGAAAGCTACAGACTCGCAGGACCGCATAGCAGACGCGTACTAAATTCTCTTATAAGAAGAGGTTATATAATCAAAAACAAGCAGGAAGTGATAGTAGATCCAGTTCTTCAATACCTTTTAAAGATGGAACTTATATGAACGTTATGAAGTTATATATGATTGTAAAATAAAAGAAAACTTTTGAAAACAAGCTCATAATAAGCTTAAAAGTGCTGCTAACTTAAGCTCTTTTGATCACCTAGGCTAATTATAAATGAAATTATCCTTAACATTTAGGCAATGTATCTCAAAAGCTTCTACCCTGTCTTTTATGTACTCATTCATCATTTCTATGAGGTTCTTCAGGCTCTCTCCATACATAACATGTCTACCCCTGCCCACTTACATGCATCAACGTATCAAAGAGCTCCGATTGTGTAGATAGTCTTATTACTATATTTCTTTACAAGCTATCTTATGTAAAAGCATCAAAAGAGTTCTGGTGCCAGCTTATCTAAAATGATAGAAAAGCTTTTAGTTGAAGTTTTATGCTTTATTAGTCAAGCTTCGCTCTAATGTTTATTTTAGTTTCATCAATAAATATGATATTCACATCGTGCTTGTCAACGTCAAAATCGAATACGAAAGAATACTTCTGAATCCATTTTTTATATTGCTTCTCTTGATTATGAGCTCAAGAACGTTGGAGGCATGCCTAAATTTTAAACTTACGATATAAAGCATATAAAGTATAAGTGCTATTTAGGTTCTTTTTCTGGTTTGTGCAATCATTTGCTAGAAAAATGGTTTTGTTAAATAAATTTTAAGCCTTAAGTTAACGGCACCAGCTTAAAACTATAAAACGTTTAAATAGAGACGTACTTTTATTTAAAGCAGTAAGTTGTATAATATTCTGAGGTCAGAGAACATCAGAAAGGTTCTTTTAGATCTTATTTTAGGTTACCCCATAGACGTTAGAGTTTCTCTTTTAAATAAAGAACCTATATATTCTGTTAACAACAAAGTTTTAGATGAAAATACTTTAAGGCTTCTGATTGAAAACAAAATTATAGAGTATGTTGGTAACGAAAGTTTTTTAGCCTGCCCTAAAGACGCTTCGATGAATCTACATATAATTTTGATCTGTCCTGTGCACAAAGTTGCATTGCAAAAAATAGAAATATACGAAAATAAAATTACAGGCTCCATAATCAACGCTCCAACAGGTAAAATATCTCAGAAAGGTGAAGTATCTCAGAATTTAGTTAAAAGGGGTTATTATCTAAAATGCGAAAAAGGAGAGACCGTTATTAACCCTCAATTTGTTTATAGGTGTGATAACGGTCACGAGTTTTATCTAGAAGATGCAATCTTAGTTAACGTTAAAAAGTATAAGGTTAACAAAGACGTTATTAAATTAGTAGAAGAGTATTTTAATAAGTTAAAGCAGGCTTCTAATTTCTTATCAAACGAAGGATATCAAATAATTGAAAACCGGAAATTTAAAGGATTAAGCGGTGTAGAGTATGAGTTTGATTTAATGGCTAAGAAAGGCGAACAGCATATAGCCTTTTATTTTATCGAGGGGGATAAATTAGAAGAATTAATTTCTCTTCTTCCAAAACTTTATGATATATCGCAAAAACATGATATATCTTTGAAAATTTTTATAATTACGGACAAACAGATAAACGAAGATCTGCTACACATGCTTAACACGTACAACGTACAGGTTATAAAAACAGACGATATTATGGACTTTATAACCAAAAACCTTAAATCATGAATTTTAAAAATTATTAATATTTTATGAAAACTATCTATTATAAAAAAATCTGGTTAAAATCAGGTGAATTTAGCGTACCATATTATATTATACATTTTTGTACAGTGCGGCTTTTAATGGGTGAAAAAAATTGTCTAATTTTTTAGATTCATTGGCAAAGTTTGCAATTTCTAGAATAGGACCACACACATGGCTCTTTAAAATTTTTGGCGATCCTACTGAAGACATTAAAAAGGCATGGATTAACCTTACAGCTGACGAATACTCTTCCGTGATGCTTCTGATTTCTATCACTGCCTCAGCTTTAATCGCTGACATTTTGGCGCTTTTGTTTATATTTATAAGGATCCCCTGGTACATTATTCCAGCCGCTTTTGTCCTTTTTTTCTTTTTGAGCAACGCAACCTTTAGAGTTTATCCGATTCTCCTTAAATCAGAAATTTCAAGCAGTTTAAGCCTGAGGTTGCCTTATCTTGTAATCGAAATGGCTGCCCTTTCAGATACAGGGATGACCATTGAAAAAATATTTGAAAGTATGTTACTCCTTGAGCCAGATAAATATACAAGAAAGGTGCTCAGCTTTATGGTTAGAAACATAAAAATTTTTGGAATGGACATAACTCAGTCTTTGGATGCAACAATTAAAAGATCACCAAGCAGAGATTTTGCAGAATTTATCCTTTCGCTCAAGGGCGCGCTTATGGCGGGTTCTGAAGTAAGGCATTTTCTTACTGAATACTCTCAAAAGGTTATGATAGATAAAAAGATAAACTTAAGATATCTTATAGAAAGACTCAACATTATCACTGAGGCTTTCACAACTCTTTTTGTGGTTCTTCCTTCAGTTTTGCTGATCATGATACTGCTTTTTACAATGATCTCTTTTAAACCTTATTATTATGCATTTTTCCTTATCATAACGTATGGGCTCATACCGTTAATGGGCATCTTCTTTATATTGTTGCTGGAGGCAATGAGGCCAAAATGAACAAAAAAGACATTCCCTTGCTGGCTGGCGTAATTGCTGGCATAATTATTCTTCTGATTATACCGTTAAAGCACATCGAAATTATGAGCTATCAGTTCGGTATGATAATCGGGATAACCTTGGCAGTTTCTGTTCTGCCTTACGGTATAATAGTATACCTTCAGGAAAGGGAAAACTTGATTTTAGATAAAGATTTACTGGATTACCTTTCTCAAGTAGAAAGCTACGTTAAATCTGGAAAAAGTTTAATGTTCGTAGTAACTTTACCAAAAAACGAAAGGAAGAAGCCACTGAGAAAAAGGCTTGAAGCGCTTGAGCAGATGCTTAACCTTGGAATGTCGCCCGATGAAGCTTTAAACAGAATGGCCATGACTATGCCAACGTTGCTTTCAAAAGAAGCTTTTTCAATCATACATAGGCTTGTTGTGTACGGCGGCGATGTAAGTGGAGTGCTTGAATCAGTGAGAGAGCATCTTGGAGACCTTTATGCAATTGAAAATGAAAAAAGAAGCGTTATGAGAAATTACGGTAGCATAATATATATTTCGTTCTTTATCCTTTTAATTATAATAATATTTTTTATAAGATTTTTCGTTAATAATACGAGCTATTTTTCTTCTTTTCCCATGTCTTCTCCTTTTAGCTCATTTTCAAACACTTCTGTTATTAAAAATCTGATTCTACAGTTTCTCATTATTGAAGGTTTTGTTTCAGGTTTGATAACCGGAAAATTGATATCGGGAAAGACATCATCAGGTTTGCTGCACTCAGCAATAATGGTAATTCTTACGCTTCTCGTTTACTCAATCTTCTTATAAAAAGTTTTAGGGAAAGATGAATTTTATAATGCTGGAAGATAGTCAGAGCTTGCGTGTTCTAGAATGCCATATGTAAGCTATTTCTCCCGTAAGCTTATATACATGAACGTTATTGAACTTCTCGGACATTTTTTTCTTAACAAATTCAGGGTCTAGGTCCATTATGCTGTTTGTAAGCCAATGATAAGCCTGGTTGTTGTACAACCCCCCAATAAAATTTATTATCTTAAAATAAACGTAAAAGAAGGCCAATGCGAGTCTGTTTGTAGGCTTAGCAGTATCTAGCATGACAAGGTTTCCTTTTTCATTCAAAACCCTAGCGCATTCGTCAAAAACCTTGTCTATACCCACCTTTTTAAAGCTGCGTAAAGTGAAAGAAGATACTATCGTGTCAAAGGCACAATCCCTGAATGGCATGTTTGTTGCTGTGCCTATAACAGGGTCAGAAAATCGTTGAAGTTTCTTAATGTTTTTTAATACCATGCTCTTTGTTAAATCCAAACCAACGGGAAAAACACCTACATCCTGGCTAATGTTATTTGAAAGGTAACCTGTACCAATTCCAAGGTCAAGTATGTACCTTGATTGTTTTAGAAGGTGTTTTGTAACGCTCCTTCTCCATAACCTTACCAGCATAAAGCTGAAGAGATCGTTAAAGAAATCATACAGTTTTGCTACGTTTTCAAACATGCTTTTTATTTCTTTTTCTGGCATCATGTTAAACGATCTCTATTTCGATTTCGTCCCCTGTCTTTATTTTTAAAAGGTCAGAAGCGCTTCCCTGATTAAGGACAAGTTCATAAAAGCCAGAACTTCCAAAAACCATACAAAGCCCTA
Organism: Nitrososphaerota archaeon; assembly: GCA_009903795.1. GTDB lineage: Archaea > Thermoproteota > Nitrososphaeria > Conexivisphaerales > UBA164 > CAYFFZ01. The sequence goes on from WYER01000002.1 coordinate 32,749, forward strand.
CGCATTCTGCAAAAGTAGCTTTTATTTGCACGTTTTTGTCTTTTATGATAAACTTTTTACTAGTATCATTTATGTGTTCCTTTCTCAAGTTTAAAACAACGTCGCCGAATTTATCAACGTGTAGAACAGTAGCTTTTATGCTATATTTATTGATTATGGGTTCAGGAAATACATATTTTTCTTTTATTTCTGTATACTGCCCAAGTGCTTCAATAGGCATGCCTTTAGAAAGGTAGGCCGCTGCAGGAGCAAAGACATCTCTGCCGTCAAAAGTTCCATTTCTGTTTTTTAGTATTACTTTTTCAGAAGTTATTTTTACTACGCTTTCTATACCATCTTCATACGCAGCTGGGTACAGAACGCCGTTGTCTGGTCCTACAAAAAAGTAATTTTTTGTTTTAATTACTAACGGCTGTCTGGTGGTTCCAACTCCAGGATCTACAACTACCAGAAAAATTGTTTTATAAGGGAAGTACTTATAAGAAGCCCATAGCTGGAAAGCCGCATCTATTATAGAAAAACTTTTTGCAGATGCAACAAGGTCTAGAATCAGCGCGTTTCTGTTTATTTTAAGAATAACACCTTTCATGACTCCGTTATAATGCTCTTCTACTCCAAAATCAGTAAGCAAGGCTATAACCCTTTTTATCATAAAGCGACATTAAAGCCGCAGACTAATTAATATTTTTAACGATTTGTCCATCGATAGTTAAGTTTTTAAACTGATATGCAAACTAATTTTCAATGAAAGATTTCCTTTCCATAACAGATCTTTCAAAAGAAGAAATCAAAGAAGTATGGTCTATGGCAAACAAACTCAAGTCTAACCCGTATAATGAGTTGTTAAAAGGAAAAAACATACTTTTGCTTTTTGAAAAACCATCTACAAGGACACGCGTAAGCTTTGAAGTTGGAATAAACCAGATGGGAGGTAATCCAATTTATATGGACGCCTCAACATCTCAATTATCAAGGGGCGAATCAATAGAAGATACGGGTCATACTTTAGAGAGATACGTTGATATGATAGTGGCTAGGGTGTACAGACATGAAGACTTGATCAAGCTTGCAATGAACTTCAGTAAGCCAGTAATAAACGCTCTTTCAGATTTAGAGCATCCAGCGCAAATATTGGCTGATTATTACACAATAAACGAAAAGTTCGGTAAAGTAGAAGGATTAAAATTAGCATTCATAGGGGATGGCCAGAACAACGTAGCTACATCTCTTATACTTGGAGCTGCAATTTTGGGAGTAAAGATAGTCATTGCATCGCCCCCAAAATATCAGCCAAAACAGGCAATCATAGGCCTTGCAGAGGAAATCAGGAAGGGAACTGTAGAAGTTACAGAGGACCCAATTAAGGCTGTGTCTGATGCTGATGTAGTATATACTGATGTTTTTACGAGTATGGGACAAGAAAAAGAAAAAGAAGAAAGGATTAAAGCATTTCTCCCTAAGTACCAGGTAAACGATGAACTTTTATCAAAAGCTCCAAAGCACACTTTGTTCATGCATTGTTTGCCAGCACACTATGGAGAAGAAGTAACAAAAGAAGTGATCTACGGTCCTAAATCGATAGTTTTTGATCAGGCGGAAAACAGGTTGCACGTGCAGAAAGGGCTGTTGCTTAAGATGTTTAAAATAAGCTTAAAATGACTGAAAATGCGTAATGTAGGTAAAATTTATAAAAAGCATTCATAATACTTTCAGATGGGCCTGTAGCTCAGCCAGGCAGAGCGGCTGGCTCTTAACCAGTAGGTCGAGGGTTCGAATCCCTCCAGGCCCGATAGTTTTTTATTTTAATTTGCAAAATTATGTTTAAATATGTTTATTTGATAAAGTTGTTAAAGGTGCTGAAAACTTTGTATAAACGCATAAAGGATATCAGTAATTAATTGAAAAAGTTTATAAAAATAACATTAAAGAGTAGAGTATGAAAATTTCAGCCGTTCTTTTTGATCTAGATGGGACAATAATAGATAGTGCACCGAACTTGATGTTTTCTTGGGCATCTGCTCTTTCTGAAGTTGGTGTAAAAGTACAACCTGAAGATTTAAAAAAATTTGTTGGATTATCGCCAAAGGTCATAATTTCAAAACTTATACCAGACCCTAGCGATGAATTAGTAGAGAAATTAAAAGAGAGAAGAAAAATTTACTTTAAAGAGAACATCCACCGTGTGAAACTTTTTGATGACGCTGTTGAACTTTTAAATTATCTGAATAATGTCAAAATAAAGGCTGCTCTGGCAACAAGTATGGGAAAGGATATGTTGATTGATATTATTCAGTACTTCAAACTGGATAGGTACCTTTGCTGCTGGGTAAGCGCAGAAGACGTAAAAAATCCAAAACCAGCGCCAGACGTGTTCTTAAAAGCGCTCGAACTTACAGAAGCAAAAAAGGATCTATCTCTAGGGGTAGGGGACAGAGAGTATGATATTATAGCGCTTGAAAAAGCCGGGATAAAGTCGGTTCTTGTTAAAAGAGATGAATTTAGTGTGTGTAACACAGTCACTCCGTACATAACGGTTAACAGATTGGATGAACTTATTCCTTTAATAGAGCCCCAGATTGACTGAAACTTCTTCTACTTTAGCTTTCGCGTATTCAATTAGCTTTTCAACGTTAACTATCCTGTAACTTTCCTTATCTATGATTCCTTGTTCACCCATTTCGTTCAATATCTTTTCTAAGTTCTTTTCATCAAGTTCAAATAAGCTTATGACAGACTTTTTAAAATCTTCGTTATACCCATCTTTCAACATCATAATGGTTGCGGCAAGGGAAGCCACAGGTTCCACGTTTTCATCTTTTTGGAACTTCTTTACAAATTCTTCCCTAGTAGCATCAAGAATGGCTTTAGTCAGGTCAGGCACTATGCAAAAAACTTCAAAATCTTTTCCCGAAATTTCGGCTCTGTTTAGGTTTGCAAGATAACTTGCCGTAAGCTCGTACAGTGTGTTATAGAGCATTTCAGAAATCGAATCGCTGTAAAGTATAAAATCTGCAAAAAGCGCAAGTTTTGGTGGAAGCTGTGAAGCAAAAAGCTTTTCGCAGGCGTTTTTCCCTTTTATAGCACACGGTATATGATATATTTTGGTTGCCGCCTCTCTGGTTAGCATGCAACAGTTTGGATAATTAGCGTAAATGCTGCTGTACGAAACTGCGTAAGCTGCAAGATATGCAGTTGCAGGATCATGTCTGTCTAGCCACATGCCTACTATAGATTGTTTAGCAGTAAACATTTCTTCTGAAAGTTTTTGAGCTAGTTCTATACCAAGAGGGGTAAGAGAATAAACATAAAGGTATTCGTCGTTAGATGGGGATATATAGTTTAACTGTACAAGATCTAAATCCTCAGCTATTTTTACGAACTTTTCTCTAGAAAACGTTGTATCGCTTTTAAACGAAGTTTTTTTAACCAGCATCCTTCCTACAGCGTAAAACTTTATCAGAGTATTTTCAAACTGAGAAAGGTTACTACCAAGCGCTACTTCACTAATCTTTCTTAATGCTTCTAAGCTTACTTCCTTAGGCCTCAGGTATTCTTTGTAACTTTTTTCAAAAAGAAGCTTTTCATTGCCTATCTTTAGATAGCTTCTGATAAATTCTTCTAAATATGATATATCCACGTTTGTTATGCCATTTTCTATGTAAAACTTTGGTATTCCCCAGCTTACTTTTATTTTTTTATCTTTATAGTTTTGGCATTCTTTATCTAACACTATAAAGACTTCAGAAGTTTTATCTTTTATAACGAGACCTTTGCAGCTTTCAGAAACGATTTCTTGAACGCTAAAATTATAATAATGTGCTAGATCATCTATGTAGCTTTTGAGCAAATTTTCCCAAATTGAGGATTGCATTGATATACTTTTAAGCTGTTAAATTATAATTCTTTCCTAAAAAACTTTATGGAATTAAATAATGGAAACTCTTCTTTTGTAAGCTAGAGATAGCTTCCCTTGTAAAAGATTTTTTTTATTTAAACCCAAAGAAGGTTTATATGAATCCAAACCTAGAGAATAATTTCCAGATCAGGGATGGAGCAGCGCTGCTGAATAAAAAACTTTCAGGGGCTAAGAATAGAGTTGAAGATTTACAAAAGCTAATGTGTCAATAAAGCTGGAAGCCCTGATTTGAAATTTTTAGCAGTTAACAAAAACAGGAACATTTAGAAAACTTTTAAAATCCACTAAAATTATATTTCTTGTCGTTATGGAATTTATAAAAACGATTAAAGTTAATAAAGACAGGATTGGCGTTATTATAGGAAAAAACGGTGAAGAAAAAAAGTTTATCGAAAATACCTTTAAAGTTAAGCTTCAGATTGACAGTGAATCAAACGAAGTAAAGATCATGGCTACAGATGTAAATTCTGACCCTTTTACAGCATCAATCTACATTGAAGCCCTAGGAAGAGGTTTTTCACCTGAAAGAGCGTCAGACCTTCTAAAAGAAGGATACACTATGGTTGTGATAAACCTGAGGGACTACGCAAGCACAAGAAACTCATTGATAAGGATAAGATCAAGAATAATAGGAACTAATGGGTCAGCTAGAAAGAGGTTAGAACAGCTGACTGATACGAAGATTTCTGTTTACGGGGATCACATAGCTATAATCGGAAAACCTGATGATGTAAAGATAGCCGCGGATGCCGTCATGGATCTTATAAAGGGGGCCAGGCATGTGAGCGTCTTTAACAAGCTTCAGAGGATCAGAACGATCTTGAAGAAAGACCGCTTAAAGCTCTGGGAGAATGAAACATGATTTCATTTAAAGAAATTTCCCCGAGCGAATTTTTTTATCAGCATAGGGAACTGGCTGGTTTCAGTAACCCTGCAAGGGCTCTTTACTCAGCTATTAGAGAGCTTGTAGAAAATTCGCTTGACGCCTGCGATGGCTACGGGATTCTACCAGACGTTCTTATAAGAGTAACAGAAACAAAACCTTCTCCTTCTGACGTTAAAGAATTTGAAATCTATGTAAAAGACAACGGAATAGGGATACCTTCAGAAAAGCTTCCAAAAGCTCTGGGAAAAGTTTTCTACGGCTCAAAGTTTACGTTAAAACAGTCAAGAGGAACTTTTGGAATGGGAGGAACGATGAGCATTCTTTATGCCCAAATAACCACCAACAAGCCTTTACGGGTATGGAGCAACACAGGAAACGGGGAAACGCATTACTTTGAGCTTATGATAGACATTGAAAACAACAAACCAATTGTTTTAAAGCATAAAAAATTCTCACAGCAAAACTGGAGAGGTACGGCTATTAAAATTAACTTGCTAGGAGACTACGTCAGGAGCTCCCAAAAAATCCAGGAATATTTTAGAAGATTGGCGCTGTTTACACCGTATGCAAACATGGTCTTTGAAGACCCAAATGGAGAAGTTTTCGCTTTTAAAAGAAGCGTTGATAAAGTCCCACCTCCCCCGCATGAGGTCCAGCCACACCCAAAAGGCGTTGACCTTGAATTATTAAGAAGAATTGTTCAGAGGTCAAGCTCGAAGACCGTTTTAAGCTTGCTTATAAACAGCTTTCAAAGGGTTGGAAGAAAAACAGCGCTTGAAATATTGAAGATAGCCAATGTGGATCCAAACAAGCGTCCCTCAGAACTTAAGATGGAAGAAATGATGAGAATTATCAACGCAATGAAAACGTACGAAAAGTTTTTGCCGCCTGATCCTTCATGTCTTTCTCCTCTTGGTAAAGAGCTTATAGAAGAAGGTATTAAGAAGGAGCTTAACCCGCAGTTCGTTTATGCGTTATCAAGAAAACCATCGTCTTATGAAGGTTATCCTTTTATAGTAGAAGCCGCCGTTGCTTCAAATAAAACGCCTGGCATTAAAGTTTTAAGGTATGCAAACAGGATACCTCTTCTTTATGATGAAAAGAGCGACGTAGTATTTAAGTTGCTTAATGAAGAAATAGATTTGAAGCGTTATAAAATAAACGAAGATGAACCAATTATAATTCTTACTCACATATGTTCAACAAAGGTTCCTTATAAAACTGTTGGAAAAGAGTTCGTTGCTGATATACCAGAAGTTGAAAAGGAAATGAAGCTAGCGCTTCAAAAAGTGCTCAGAGAATACTCTTTGTTCATAAGTAAGAAGGTTAAAATTGAGACGCAAAAAAAGAAAAAGAATGTATATGAGTTTTATCTACCTATGATAGCTAAATTTGCTGCTTTGCTTGGCGAAACGAAAATTCCGAGCGTTTCTGGATTGATAGATTCTGTAAAGGTGGTTGACATTGAATAGGAAGCAGGAAGCGTTAAAAAGGTTAACAGCTATCGGGAAAAGAGTTGTAGATGATATAAAGAACAACAGGTTCCCAGCTTTAGAAATACCAAGCCGTTCTGTAGATAACATAATATATGATACTAAGCTTAGACAGTATATTCTTGGGGATGAAAAAATTGTAAGAAACGCAAAAAACATAAAGCATTTAAGAGCTTTCACGCAGCTCTTATGGATAGCTTATTTCAGTAAGGAGCTCCTTAAGAACAATAAAACATCAACTTTAAGAGATATTTATTATTCTGCGCAAGCTTATCACGTAGATTTTGAAGATCAAGATGAATCTGATGAAATGATAACAGAACTCGAAAGCATAATTAAAATGCCTCGAGAAGATTTTAACATATACCCAGAGGAAAGGAGCGCTATCTTTGGGGATCTTACGATAGAATACACAGTTCCGGGTTATGAAGGAAAAACGTTGGTTTTAACAACTCATCCAGATGGCGTTATGATAGGGCCGGCTCTCACAACGGCCAATTTTATAAAAACATCAGCTGACAAAGTCATAGTTATAGAAAAAGGAGCTCTTTTTACGAGATTTATAGAGGAAAAAGTTTACGAGAAATACAAGTCAATCCTTATAGCAACTGCGGGCCAGGCGCCAAGAAGTACCAGATACTTGATAAGAAGGTTAAACAGAGAGCTTGGGTTGCCAGTTTATATATTTACTGATGCTGACCCTTGGGGGATGCACATTGCTATGGTAATTATATCTGGTTCTGCAAATGCAGCTCATGTTACGGATCTGGTAACTCCAGACGCAAAGTGGGCTGGGGTTTGGGCTTCCGATATAAAATATTATAAACTGCCTAGCGACCCACTTACTGAGATAGATATTAAGAGGCTTTATGAGCTAAAAGAAGATCCAAGGTATAACGAAGAAATATGGAAGAGGGAAATTGATGAATTTTTACGTATAAAGAAAAAATCAGAACAGGAAGCTTTCGCCAGGTACGGATTAACTTATATAGTGGACAAATATTTACCTACTAAGTTAAAGGAGATGGAAAAATGAAGCTTGAAGAAATAATCGCAAAAGTGTTGACTGTGCCCGTAATACTCACAGGGGTTTACGTATTCTTATTATCGTACCATCAGAGCAACATAATTATCAGGTGGATATACTATATAATGAGCGGAATACTTTGGGTTTTTCCAGCTATAGTTCTGATTTCTAGGATAGAAAGCTCAAAAAAAGAAACAGAAACCAAGAAATCTAAAACTGGACAAAAAGAAATTAATAGCAAAATAAATAAAACATAATTGAGCAAAAAAGGCATAATAGTAATAGGAGGTTGTCCAGCAACTGGTAAGAGCGTAGTGGGCAAGATCCTTGCAGAAATGCTTTCTCTGGAACACATAGATTATGCCGATTATCTTTTAAAAATGAAAGCCGCAAAAATTATAAATAATGAAATAGTTATTGAAGAAGCTAAAGCAAAAAGGATTTTAAAAGAAAAAGATGAAGCAGTAATCTCTGGTGTTTATACTTTTGATTACCTTGATGTAAGTAAAGTAAAAAGCGTTTACGTGCTTAGGTGCAATCCTAAGATTTTGTTTTACAGGTATTTACAAAGGGACTATAATCTTGAGAAGATAAAAAACAACATAACCTCTGAATACCTTGATATCTGTTTAAAGATGGCTTTGAAAAAGATGGGGTATGAAAAAGTAAACCAGCTTGATGTTTCAAATGACGAGCCGCATTATACTGCACTAAGAATATACTATTCTTTAAAGAATGGCTACATGATATTTGATAGGGTTGATTGGCTCTCTCAGGTATCACGCCCTTTTGATATGCTTTTAATGAAATGATCTTTCAACCTTTTTCTTAGCCTCTCTAACTAATTGTACTCCTGAAGTAGCCATTTCTTCTGCCTTTTTTAAAACCTTATCGTGAGCAAAAACCCTGATTACTGGTTCAGTTCCAGAAGCTCTTATCAACAACCATTGATGAGTTTTGTAGTAGACCTTTATGCCATCCTTATGTATCTTTTTGCCATTTACAGCTTTGTCAACTTCATCTATAACACTGTATTTTATCTGATCTGAGCACCTTACTTCTCTTTTAACTACATAAAATCTTGGAACATTCTTTAATTTTTCAATAAAATTCTCATCTTCCAAAGCTTTTAGCGCTGAATATACAGAATCCCCATAAAGCAGTATTTCAGGCCATATATATTTTCCCGATTCTTCAAATGCAAAGACAACTTCGCCTTTTTTCTTTCTTATGGCATCAACTATAGCCGGAGGACCCACTTTTGTCCATATTAATTTAGCGCCATAAATGCGAGCTATTTCTACGATCGAATCTGAAGAGTTTATAGGGGTAACGATCTTACCCTTTTTTGATTCAAGCTGTCTGGAAGCAAAATATGCTCCAGTAATGTCTCCAAGAATTATTCTTCCATCGCCGTCTAAAAAAATGGCCCTGTCTCCGTCGGCATCAGTAGCAACGCCAAAATCAAAATTGCATTTTTTGATTTCTTTGGCAGTTCCTTTCAGGTGTTGTAGCGTTGGACTTGGTAACCTGTTAGGGAAGCTACCGAGCGGTAAAGAATTTATTATTTTAAAATCCAATCCTAGTTCTCCAAAAGTTTCTTTTGCATAAGCTCCCGCTACACCGTTGGCTGCATCAAACATGAATTTGTAATTTTTTACTTTTTTACATCCCTCAGTACGCTTTTTACATAAATATTTATTACATCATCTACTGTTTCATTCCTTCCAAGCTTTTTCCAGTTTTTTGGAGAATCAAAAGTTTTTTCAAACATTTTTTCGACTTTTTTAGAATCATTCAAACCAAGCTCGCCTGTATCGTTCAAAAAATACAGCACCCCAGCTATGTATGGCGGAGTATGACTTGCGGTGACAGATACAGCGCCTTCAGCCTTTAATTCTTTTATCATTCTGGCTATTACAGGAGTAGGAGCCATACCTATATCAAGAACGTTAACTCCTTGTGAAAGCAACGCATCTATAACGGCAAGCTTTAAAGTTCTAGATTGCTGTCTGTCATCTTGGCCTACAATAACAGTGCTATAACCCGTATATTTCTGGTAAGCTATGGTAAGCCTGTATACAGTACTAGGCGTTAAATTTTTATCTATAAACCCCCTGGCTCCAGAAGTGCCGAATAACATGGCTATAAATTATGCAAAATTGCTTTTATCTTCTATTAGTTCCACAGCTTACTACTTTATTGTTCGAAAGCGTATAGCACGGCAAACCAAGCTCACTTAATTTCCTCGCAAGTTCAAGGTCTAACGTAAAAACAGGATACCTAGTTTTTAAAGCAAGTTTTAAAATATCCTCGTCAGCATTTTTGTTAAGCTCTTCAAAACTTTCGATCCTTAGCAACTTGTAGTTTTTAATTATTTTCTTTTTATTGGAAAGTCTTTCAAGCTCAACTATGACAGATTTTGGCACGGTTATTTCAGGCATACCTATTTCATCTACTATACGCTCTAACACGTTACTTGGTTTTTCTAAAAGGTATATTATAAAGCTTGTATCGAATATGACCTTCATATAATAATTCCAGAACCAGCAAGGCGCCATCTGTCAGATACCATTCTGCTTAACGCTACCCTGTCACCGCGTAACGCGACAGCTGGTTTCTTCAGTTTTATCCTCATAATATCTTTTGTAACTTCTTCCACAACTCCTAAGTTTGTCATTGTGCCTATGTTCAACCTTAAATTTTCTCCAGGTCTCAGCTTTTCATACCTTACCATTTCCTTCAAGCCTATTACGTATTCAAATAATTCATATTTTATAACGATTTCATTAACAGGGTCAGGCAAAAATCCTACCTTTGCTACGTAGTTTCCAACCATTACATCGTTTTTGGTAAATATCGGATCAAGCTTGGTACCTATTGCTATAAGTCCACCCGGCAGGACTTCATCTACAAGCCCACTTGAAGTAGATAAGCTAACCACCTCAGTAACTATTGGTTGATACGTACCCTTTACAGGTATGCCTGGTTTTATCTCTATCTTATCGCCAACCCTTAATTTTCCCTGTTTCAATGATCCGCCAAGTACTCCTCCTTTGAGGTCAGAAATTTTAGTGCCTGGTTTATTTATGTCAAAAGACCTCAAAACTTGCATGAGAGGTGGTGCGTTAGGATCTCTTGAAGGAGTAGGTATGTATTCTTCTATAGCTTGTAAAAGGGCGTCAATGTTCAGTTTTTTCTGGGCTGAAACCGGAATTATTGGTACCTGATTATAGCCAAAGGAACTCAAAAACTCAACGATCTTGTTATAGTTATTCAAAGCCTGGTTATAAGTTACAAGGTCTACCTTGTTCTGAACAACAACGATGTTCTTGATTCCTATCATTTTAAGCGCCTGAAGGTGTTCCCTGGTCTGTGGCTGCGGTACGGGTTCATTTGCCGCTATTACTAGGAGAGAACCGTCCATGAGAGCCGCCCCGCTGAGCATTACTGACATCAAGCTTTCATGTCCTGGCGAGTCTATGAAACTTACAACCCGTCTCAGCTTGGCTTCTCCTTTTAGACAGTTGCCATCTGTGTTAAATTTTTCTGGTTCAGGAAGCTCAGGACATTCGTAAATAGCAGCATCGGCATATCCTATTTTGATCGTAATTCCCCTTTTGAGTTCTTCGCTGTGCATGCTCGTCCATTTGCCTGTAATTGCTTCAACCAGCGTTGTATTATGAGAGATTATACCGTGTGAAGAAATAAAATTATGGAAAAACGGTACGCTTAAATCAAAAAGATAACCTTCATAATTTTTGGTTATATTTTTTACGACTTTATCTAGTATAAGCTTCTTCCCTTCATAAATTAATATCGATTCATCAGGTTTAATTGTCTGAGCTTTTTTCCAATGATCCTTTACAAGCAATTTATGTACAGGTGTTACGGATATGGATCTACCGGTTTCGGTTTCTATTGATATTATCTTTCCTCTGTACTTCTGGAGATATACAAAACCACGGCTTTTTCTCAAATCTTTTCCGAAAAGAGAAACAGAAGACACAGGAAGCTCAAAAAGCTTTTCATTATAAGCTTTTTTGAAATCATAACCTATGATTTCTTTTAATATTTCGCGTCCTGTGTAAAAAGTGTCTCCAATATACGCGCTTTCATCTAAAGTAAGGCACTTACCATGATCAACGTGACCTGCAGTACCTATGTTAACTTCTGGCTGTTTTGGAATTTTCAATCTTCAATCATTTAAGCTATTAATGGCTATAAACTTATCTCTCGTAATTGAGAGTATCGCTTAAAAACGTACAATCAAGAGATAATCTGTGGAAAAATACTCAATTGTAAGCATTTCAATAATATTTAGCAGAGCCGTTTACAGCATGTACTGGGTTTATCTTTCTCCAGCTTACATCTACTACATGCAGGAATTTTCAATACCCAAATCTTTTCTGGGATACATATCGTGGTCATTCATAGTTGGATCTGCTGTAACTCAAATGCCAGCGTCCTATTTAGCTTCCTGCAGGGGGCCCGTAAAGGTTTACCTGTTAGGCCTTTTTTTGCTTTCGTTTTCCGGCATATTCTCAGCTTTCAGTTTTAACTTTCAGATGCTTCTCATAACAAGAATTATAGCAGGGGCAGGAGCAGGGCTTTTCTTTTCCACTGCTGGGTACGTTCTCTCTTATATAAATCAGAAAAGGCTGGGTTTTTGGATGGGTGTCTACAACGCGGCCTTTGCTGTCGGAGCTATAACGGCTTATGCTTATGGTATGTTATACACTTATACAAACTGGAAAGTTCTCGTATCTCTAATGTCATTTTTTGGAGTTATGGTTACACTAACAGATTACTTTCTGTTAAGAAGTATGAATATAAAAATTGAAATCGATACGAAGAGACCAAAAATCACCAAAAACATAAAGCCGCTCCTAGTTGCTGTAGCTATTTCAGGTTTCTGGGGGACTTACTATGCTGCGGAAACGCTGCTTCCTTCTTACTTTGCGATCGTAAACGGTTCAGTAAAATTTGGCAACGAAGTTACCATAATGTTACTGGTTTTCAGCTTTGTCGGAGGTTTCTTCAATTATTTTTATGACGTTTCACCATCTAAAAGGCTTTTCCTGTTTGTAACGGTTTTTCTCGGCGGTATCGGGTTCCTTATGTTTAGCTCAAAAGAACTTTTTTATTTAGGTCTGTTTTTGATAGGTTTTTTTGACGAGATGGCTTTTTCGGCTTTGTATGCTATTTCACTCCAGCTTTCAGAAGAAAAGTATTCAGCAATGGCTTTATCGGTAGTTAATTTCATAAACATGGTTCTTGGGATGTGGATTTCTATAGTATTTTCATACTCAATGGTTTATCTGGCCAAATACCTGTGGCTGTTGATGTTTCTCATAACAGTCATTCCTTCTGTACCTCTTTTGCACAAATATTTTGAACCAAACAAGTCAAAGTAATTGTTAAGCTTCATCTTTTTACAAGAGAACCCGTCCGTAACAGTAGATCAAAACTTTTTATTGCAAAGTGGCTGTTTAACGTTATGGTCATAAACAGCATTTGTGATCAAATAATAGTTACAAGTACTTATTATGCATTTATGGCTCTATCAAAAAGGCTATGAATATAAAGGCTCTAGTTAACAAAGAGAAAATAATAATTCTTTATTCAATAACGAACTTTTTATGTTAAGGGACTGCTTCACTAATTTATGTATGCGGACAAAATGTAAGGAACAACCTAAAAGAGTAGTACCCAGAAAGAGTTCTAAAGTAAAATTAAGACTGGCAAGACATAATGTTCTATAGCCAAGTTGAATGAGTAAAAGGGACTAATCATAATCAGTTCGCAACGGCAGCTTTCGTTATTAGAGATAAAAAGTTAACAGTTGCTGTTACGCCATTAAATAACAAAAGGATGATTTATGTTAATCAGCACAATTTAATGGTTTACTAAGCCTTGCCTAAAACTTTTTGGGTAAAAATAGCGTTAATATCTGGCATGATAACAAAACCATTATAAAAATCAACAAAAGTTTTGGTCTATTAATAAGAGCAGGTAGTTTACAAGCTCGTATAAATTCTCTTTTTTTTGTTGATTAATTAAAACATATAAAATCGATGGTCACAAAGGATAATGATGAGCTATCGCGAGCTTTTTATTTCGTCGTCTCCAAAAATTTCAACTGGTAACGAAAGTTCAAAAGTTTACATAATGGGTGTGCCTTTTGATTTTACTACATCTTACAGACCAGGCTCAAGGTTTGGGCCACTTGCTGTTAGACAGGCCTATTGGAACATAGAAATAGTGGATCGCAAGCTAAACGTAAACGCTGAAAAAATACAAATCTTTGATATTGGCGATCTATCATATTTTGCTAACAGCGATGAGATGATAAACAGCTTATCGAAGGTTTCAAAAGAAGTATTTTCAGAAAACAAGGTTCTTGGCACAATAGGCGGTGAACACCTGATTACATATCCGATTTTAAAAGGTCTAAAAAACGTATCTCTGGTTGTTTTTGATGCTCATCTTGACTTAAGGGACACTCTTTATGGGCTTAAAATATCACATGCGACTTTTTTGAGAAGACTTCTAGAAGATAACAAAAGCTTAAAAGTTTATCATATAGGGTCTCACACCTTTGTAGACGAGGAATTAGATTTTGCGATGTCCCACGGTGTTGATTTATATACTTATTATGATATAACGGAAAAGAAGATAGAATCCCTTAAAAACATAATAAGAGATGATGAAGAAATTTACGTTTCTGTAGACATGGACGTGCTGGATCCATCGTGCGCTCCGGGCGTGGCAAATCCCGAGCCGGAAGGTCTTAATTATGAAATGCTTTTTAACCTTTTGAGGTCTTTAAAAGGAAAGAAAATAATAGGTTTTGATGTGGTAGAGACTAATCCTTTGCTAGATCCTTCCGGTATAACTTCTATAGCAGCCGCTAAAGTTCTTTCTTTGCTTATCATAGATTCCGCGGGTGTCTAAATTGCCAGATTTTGTTAGGGATTATATAGACCCAGTAACTTTCAAAGTTGGGAAGGCTCTTGGAAGAGTTATTAAGAATCCAAACGTAATAACTATTACAGGTTTTTTTATAGGGGCGCTTACGGGGCCGCTGCTTTATTTAAAGTTTGTTTATCTTGCGGTTTTTGCGCTGATAGTATCAGGAGTGTTTGACATGCTTGATGGAGCAGTAGCAAGAGCATTAAACAAAATTACAAAAAAAGGAGCTTTTTTAGATTCCAACCTAGACCGGCTTGTAGAGGCATCGCTTTATTTAGGCATAAGCGTTTATCAACCAGGCCTCGCAATCTATTCGTTCCTAGCCTTTGTATTTTCTATCATGGTTAGCTATTCAAGGGCAAGAGTAGAGGGTCTTACTCATGGAGTAAGGCCTAAATCGATAGAATTAGGAGAAAGAGGAATAAGGCTTTTGATAATGATAATAGCGATGCTTTTAGGTTACATTTTTTACGGGCTTTTAATAGTTATAGTATTAGCTTTTGAGACATTTATGGAAAGACTAATACTTTATTATAGGTTTCTAGCATTTCAAAACAATTAAAAGCGTTGCTTTTTCGTGAAAGATCCGAAATAATTAAAAGTATCCAATTTTTTTTCCTTTCTAGCTTGAAAATTTTAGCACTGCACGGTAAAGGCTCTGATCCAGTCAAAATAGCATGGTTAACTTCCTCGTTGAAGATTTTTGGAAATGTTGACGCTCCCTACGTTGATATAGAGGCTAGCGAGTTCCTCAAATCTTACCTAAAGGCAGAATATGATATTGTGGCTGGACATTCAAGGGGAGGTACTTACGCATTGCTTTATTCTGCTTTTAAGGGCAAACCAGTAATAGCTATTTCTTCCCCTTCTGACAGGTTAAAACAGTTAGAGTATTTAAAAGAGTTCCAAGCGGGTACAGTTCAAAAAAGGCTTTACGAAGATCTTCAAAAATTACCAAAAGAGTACTTGGCTGAGACATCGCCAATTAATTATGCTGATAAGATCAAAAACGCGCTTTTAATTCATGGTAGTGAAGACGACATAGTGCCGGTACAGCAGAGCAAAGAACTATGCAAAAAGATAGTCGACTCAGGAGGGAAATGCTTGTTTTACGTTATAAAAATGAGACATTCGCCCCCAGCATCCCTCTATGACGAAATACATAAAATTATAGAAAGCTGGGTGAGGAACAATGTCAGCTGAAAAGTACATAGACGATGCTTTAAAAGGAGAATATGGAGAAGCGGCAATGATAGCTGCTAAAATTTTAGTTGCTACAGGAAAAGCTTCAAGGTCAAAAGGGTTTATAAAAATATCCTCCGCGCATATATCAGGGATCAACTATCATAACATAGGCGACGCAGGCCTTGAACTTCTGAAAGACATTTCCAAAGTTGCCAGGTTTAGCGTTCCAACCTCTATAAATCCGTGCGGAGCTCCTGTTCTTGAAACTGACAAAGCTTTCAGTAAAGAATTGGTTGAGAAACAGAAGGCTATCTACGATGCTTTTATTAAGATGGGCGCAAAAAATTCATGCACATGTGTGCCTTATGAAGGATTAAACGTGCCAAAAAGGGGGGAACACGTTAGCTGGGCAGAAAGCTCAGCTGTGGTCTACGGCAACTCGGTTTTAGGTATATACACCAACAAAGAAGGAGGGCTAAGCGCGCTCGCCTCAGCTATACTGGGCCTTACTCCCTACTACGGAATGCATGTGGATGAAAACAGGAAGCCTAAAAAGATAATACAGTTGCATTTTCAGATAAACGGCAATATAAGATACGGAGCGCTGGGTTACTTTATAGGTAAATTTACAAAAGACATAGTAGGAATAATAGGGATAGCTTCAGCTAAAAAAGGGGAGCTTAAAGCGCTTTCAGCTTCAATAGGTACTTACGGTTCCCAGCCAATGTTTGTTATTGAACCACGTACTGATGAAGCAGAAATAGTGCCTTTAGAAAAAAACCAACTAGATGAAGCAGTTTCCGAGCTAAGTGATGAAGCGGAACCGCAAGCCATAATACTGGGTTGTCCTTTCTTATCTGCTGAAGAAGTGAAAATGCTTGCTGAGCTTGTCAGAGGAAAAAGGTTTGACATACCAACGTATTTGTTCATTGATAGGACTAGCTTTAACGAGCTGTCCCAGGAGGAAAAAGAAACATTGCATGCTTCAGGAGCAAAACTGTATTTTGACGTATGTCCTAGTTTATCGTATTTGCCAGAAACTTTTGGTTATACAAACGTCGTAAGCAACAGCGCAAAACACTATTTTTACACAAAGCATCAGTCAAACGTAAAAGTAAAGCTGATGGACATTGAAGAAATTGTTGACAAGCATGTAAAAAAATGAGCATATAAACCGATATATTTGGGGCAAAAAATGACATTTTATGCAGGGATGGATAAAAGTATACACTGGACCAATGTTCAGCAGAAAGACTGAAGAATTGCTGATCGAGCTCAGAAGGTATGATCTTGCAAAAAAGAAGATAATACTGTTCAAGCATGCAATAGATAACAGGTACGGGGAAGAATATGTTACAAGTCATGACGGCAGAAAGATGAAGGCAATCAAGGTTTCAGATCCTTCAGAAATCTACAACATTGGAAAGGAATATGAGGTCATAGGAATAGACGAAGCACAGTTTTTTGATAATGAAATTGTTGATGTTGTGAACAGGCTTGCTGATGAAGGCAAGCGCATAGTAATAGCAGGATTAGACAAGAATTTTCTAGGAAAACCTTTTGGACCTATGCCTTTGCTTCTTGCTATTGCTGATGAAGTTATCAAGTTAACTGCTGTTTGTCCTGTTTGCGGAGAACCAGCAACTTTTACTATACGTAAAAGTAAGGAAGAGCAAGAGATCCTTATAGGAGGGTATGACCATTATGAACCCAGGTGTAGAGTTCATCATCATATATTATTAAGGTAAAATTAAAGCGTATTGTAACTGATTCTTTCAAAATAAAAAATTTAAGTTAATTAGAAAAATTTATATTTAGAGCTATTTTAACTAGTTCGATGCTTTCACCAATAAGATGTTTTAGCTGTGGCGCTTTACTTGGCGATAAGTATGAAAAGTTTAATGCTCTTGTTGCTAAAGGTATGGAACCTTCAAAGGCTCTGGATAAATTAGGAATCAAAAGATACTGCTGTAGAAGAATGATTTTGAGCAATTTTGAGGCTATAAACAAGATGCTTCCTTATGCTGAGGCAGCAGCCCTTTTAAATGATAAGGGGGATGAGATTTAGTTGGAAATAACAGACGTTAAGATTCTTCCCAGCTTTACGAGCAGAGGGGATGAAACAGTAGAGGCAACAGTCTTTATAAAAAACTATAAAGCAACTGTAACTGCACCTGCTGGTGCTAGTACAGGCGAAACTGAAGTGATACACATGCCAAAAGGTGGATTTTCAACAGTGGAAAAGAACTTTGATAAGAAAAAGCTTTTAGGCGTTGATGCGGCAGATCTAAAGGCCGTTTATGAGGCTCTCGTTGAGATAGGGGGTTCTGATAAATTTGAAAAAATAGGCGGAGCTACAGCCTTTGCAGTATCCGTAGCAGCTGTTGCAGCCGAATCTCTGGCTTCAGGCAAACCATTTTACTCGCTTATTGGTTTTGAACCGAGAATACCTTATCCCATTGGGAATGTGCTAGGAGGAGGTAAGCATGCAGGAGCTGGCTCTCCAGACATACAGGAATTTTTGTCAAGCCCTGTAGGAGCAAAGAACGCTTTTGAAGCTATTGCATTAAACCTTAAAGTTCACAAGGAAGTTAAAAAAGAAATAGAAAAAAGGGATCCAATGTTTGCTGGCGGCAAAGGTGACGAAGGTGCGTGGGCTCCAAGGCTTAAGGACGAAGAGGCGCTAGAGGTAGTCCGAACGGCCATAGACAGGGTTTCAAAAGACTATGGCGTCAGGATAATAATGGGGCTAGATTTTGCCGCATCGACTCTTTACGAAAACGGTTTTTACAACTATGCGAGAAAGGGCAAAAAACTTTCTAAAGAGGATCAGTTTAAGTATGTAGAAGATATAATAAGCAAATATGATCTTAAGTATGTAGAAGATCCTTTCTTTGAAGAGGATTTTGAGTCTTTTGCTGAGCTTACAAAAAGTTCGAAAGCGCTGGTAGTAGGTGATGACATCTTTACAACGAACTACAAGAGGTTAGAAAAAGGAGTTAAAATAGGGGCTGCAAATGCAGTAATTCTCAAAGTAAATCAAGTAGGCACGTTGTACCAGGCAAAGCTTTTCGCTGAGGTTGCTCATAAGAACAATTATGTAGTGATAACTTCTCACAGAAGCGGAGATGTATGTGAAGGTTATCTTGCGGATATAGCTGTAGGTATGAAATCATCATTAATAAAGAGTGGGGTTGTTGGAGGGGAAAGAATGTCAAAACTTATAAGGTTAGCAAGAATAAATGAAGAAAATGCAAGCATACCTCTTTGGAGGCCGAACATATAATGGCAGAAAAACAGCCTGAAGATAAAAGCGAAGAAGGTTCAGAAAATAGGAATATAAACGTTCAGCTTACAGAAAGTACACTGATAGCTTCCGGCATAAGGATCGGAACAAATGTCGCAACAAAGCACATGAAACAGTTTGTAGCCAGGAGGAGAGAAGACGGTTTAAACATCCTTGATTTAAGCAAAATACTTTCAAGGATAGAAATAGCTGGAAAATTCTTGTCAAGATACGATCCCAAAAAGGTTCTTGTTTATTCTACACGTGAAGCTGCTTTTACTCCTATAACAAAATTCGCCGAGCTAACAGGGGTAAATTACGTTTTAGGTAGATTATTGCCAGGAACTCTTACAAACCCGTACCTTCCTGCTTACAAGAACGTTGACGTGGTTCTTATAGTAGATCCTGCAGTAGATAAACAGGCTATCGAAGAGGCAATAAGGGTTAATATACCGGTTGTTGCTATCTGCGACACAAACAACGTCTGTAACTTCGTTGACCTAATAATACCTGGAAACAACAGAGGGAGAAAATCATTGGCAATGATATTCTGGTTGCTTGCTAGGAGCTATCTGATAAATTCTGGCGCTATGCAACCTAACGAGGTCATGAAATACAGCACATCTGACTTCGAAACGAAGTTTGAAGAAAGAAGCTATGTGGAGGGTTAGAAAACCAGCAGTTGCGGGATATTTTTACCCAACCGAAAAGAATGAACTGATAAGTTTAATTGAAAAAACGTTCATATCTAAAGATTTGGGCCCTGGTTTACTTCCGCCATTAAATGAACAGAAAAATGTTCTGGGTTATGTGGTGCCCCACGCAGGTTATGAATACTCTGGATATGTAGCAGCTCATGCCTACCTAGAAATTTCAGCATTGCCCGAAGGTTCTACCTTTATAATTCTGGGTCCAAACCATTATGGCATAGGCAGCCCTTTAGCACTTCCTCAGAGCGAAATCTGGGAGACTCCTCTTGGGCAGGTAAAGATTGACACGTCTTTGAGGAATGAAATAATGTCTGAAAAATCAATAATAGATATTGATGACGGGGCTCACTGGAGGGAACACAGCATTGAAGTCCAAATTCCATACCTACAGTACGTAAAAAAAGACTTCAAGATACTCCCGATTTCTATGACCCTTATGGAAAAAGAGTATGCGGTAGAAGTTGCAGAAGTAATCTATAAAAAAATTAAAGAAAAGAAAAACTACTATATTTTAGCATCCTCTGACTTTACTCATTATGAGCCTGCCGAAAGCGTAAACAGAAAAGATGAAATTGTCATAAAGGCTATAATGAACAGAGACCTTGACGAGCTTTATAGGGTTCTTAGAAAGTATGACATAACAATGTGTGGTTACGGTCCTGTGGCTGTGTTAATGCACCTGAGTAACCTTTTAGGTTATGCTAACGTAAAGTTGCTAAAACACGCTAACAGCGGGGACGCGACTGGGGATTATAGCTCTGTTGTTGGCTATGCTTCTATCGGTTTTTATAAGTAGCAGATTGTTTTTAAACATGATAACTTATTTTTAATATAATGAAGTTCAGCGAAGCAATAGCTCCTGCAAAGGTCATTTTGTCTGGGGAACATTTTGTAGTGCACGGTGCAAGAGCTTTAGCCGGAGCCATAAATCTATATCTGAAAACAAGGATCGAGGAAAGCGATAAAGATATCATACGTTCTAACGGTAAAATCATACGTGCCGATTATGTGCTGGAAAAGGTAAAGAAGATAGC
This sequence comes from Nitrososphaerota archaeon, assembly GCA_009903795.1. Classification (GTDB taxonomy): domain Archaea; phylum Thermoproteota; class Nitrososphaeria; order Conexivisphaerales; family UBA164; genus CAYFFZ01. Next base: position 53,261 of record WYER01000002.1, read on the forward strand.
AGGGGCCAAAAATGTAAAAATTTTGGTGCGGAGCGCGGTGCCTAAGTCAGCAGGCCTTGGTTCTTCAGCTTCTTTTCATGTAGCAACCATAATTGCGGCTTTCAAACTTAAAGGTACAAATCCTTCTCGTGAAGAAATATTCGAAGAATCGATGGAGCTTGAAAGGAAAGTTCATAAAAATCCCAGCGGCATAGACGTTTGGGCCGTTTTGAACGGTGGTGTCTTTATTTTTAAAAAAGGAGAAAAAAATTATTCAGTAAATTCAAAAGTTAAAAAAATACTGTTAATAGACTCAGGGCAAAGAAGAAACACTGGTGCGCTGGTAAGCAAGGTTGGATATATGAGAGAAAACGAACCAGAAAAGTTCAGCGAGCTCGTAGAAATAGCTGATTCAATATCATTATCTATGAAGAATGCTCTTGAAATGGGAGACGTTGAAAAAGTTAAAGGCCTTTTCAGGATAAACCAGTCTCTTCTTGAGCTTATAGACGTATCTACTCCAAAAATAGCTCGTCTTTTAAAAAAGTTGCAGGAATACGGAATTTCAGCAAAAATTACTGGAGCTGGCGGTGGAGGATATTTAATTGGACTACCTATAAAAAAGGTTGATGGTCTAAAAACAAAAGAAGTGAAGCTTGGAGTTCGCGGCGCTTACGATATAAACTTTACGCATTTTAATAATTAATTTACTACAAAAGCTTAAAGCATAGCCTTTTACAATAGATCAAAACTTTTTTTAGAAAACGTGGTATTTGCAGTTTTATGCAATCCATAACAATTTTACGATCTAATAATGGTAAAGCGCATCATACGCTAACAAATCATTGTAAAAATCTATGAATAATGTTTTTAAACCCCTGCTGAGAGTAAAGAACAACCTAAAGCAACATGCCTGATAATGTATTGCTATAACCAATTTAAATTAAAAACGCTAACGCACCCAAAAAATCTTTAATCGTTAGGATTAACTGAGACGACATAATGCGATAATAAAGTCTAGGAGTTAGCACATTTGATTAAACTCCTTGGCAATTCTAAAGCTATTTTTTAATTTGCTAATAAAATTGTTAAAGTGGCATATTAATCATAAAAGCAAACAAAAATTTTGATCTAATGTGAATAGTTAGGAGGTCAGAATTTAAAATAAAAACCATTTTCAGAAAAAGTTAAGTTTAAAGATGGCAAAGAAGAAGCATTAAGCAGATGTCTTTGACAGTTGTAAAAATGGGCGGTTCCTCTATTACCTTTAAAGACAAACCGTTTAGCATAAATGAAGAAGGAATAAAAAATATAGCTGAAGCTTTAAGCGAGGCGGGCATGCAATACTTTCTAATACACGGGGGAGGATCGTGGGGACACCCTGCAGCTACAATATATGGACTTTCCAGTTTTTATCATTCAGATGGCAGTAAGGGAATAAGCTTTACAAAAATTAAGATGTTGCAGCTCAGCGTTCAGGTTCAAAAAATACTGATGGATAAAGGCCTTTTCACGTTTTATTTTCCTGCACAACTGATTGATGCGCTCAATAAAGACGAAGTTTTAGAAATGATCGAAAGGTCTGTATATCCAATAACGTTCGGAGATGTTATTTATGAACATAAAAAAGGGTTCAGAGTTATAGGAGGGGACGAGATAGCGTTAAAAGTCAGCTACAAATTTCCAGTAAACAAGGTTGTTTTTATTATGGGAACTCCAGGGATAATGGATGAAAATGGTAACGTGATTAAAAAAATCAGCATAAAAAGATCTGAAGGATCTATGTATATAGGGGATGTGCCGATAATAAAAGGTAACAGCTTTGAAAGATTTGAAAAAATACTACCAAAGATATCAGAAAATTCTCCCGACGCAACGGGCGGTTTAGGTTTCAAGCTTTATGTTGCTTATATGTTAGCTAAGATGGGCATAAGCTCTGAGTTTATAAGCGCAGGCGATAAAGAAAATATTATTAAAGCGTTAAAGGGTTATAAGTTCGATGGTAGTGTAGTGATCACTGATGGAAGTTAAGGATAGAAAGATTGAACACATAAACATAGTTAAAAAAGGCGGAGTTGAATATGAGGAAACATCAGGTTGGTTTGAATACGTGTACCTTATTCATCAGGCGCTTCCCGAAATAGATCTGCAGGATGTAGATACTTCTGTAAATTTTTTGGGTTTCAAGCTTAAAGCACCACTAATAATAGACAGCATGACTGGGGGAAGCGAAGAAACGAAAGAAATAAACAAAAACCTTGCAGCCCTAGCCCATGAACTTGGAATAGGAATGGGTGTAGGTTCTCAAAGAGCTGCAATAGAAGACCCATCTTTAGCAGATACGTATTCGGTTGTAAGAGAAACAGCTCCTGACATATTTGTTATAGGTAATATTGGAGCAGCGCAGCTCATTACTTATGACATTGATAAGATTAAAAGCGCAATCGACATGATAAAGGCAAACGCTTTAGCGATACATTTAAATCCTCTTCAGGAAGCAATACAACCTGAAGGGGAACCTAAATTCAAAGGGGTTTTACAAAAGCTAGCAGAAGTTTCGAAGTTAATAAACGTGCCGATAATAGTTAAAGAAGTAGGTTCTGGGATTTCAAAAGAAGTTGCAATAAAGTTGAAGCTTGCTGGCGTTTCCGCAATAAATGTTGCAGGGGCAGGAGGGACAAGTTGGGCCAAAATTGAAGGAGTAAGGGCAAAAAAGGCGAAGAAGATGGAAAACTACAGCTTGGCTGAAATATTCGGAGAATGGGGCATACCAACAGCTGCCTCCATAATAGAAGTAAGGAGCGTTACGGATCTCCCGTTAATAGCTTCAGGAGGGATAAAAAATGGGCTTGAGCTGGCAAAAGCTATAACGCTTGGAGCCGATATAGGAGCCATGGCTGGAACTGTGCTTAAAGAATTGTTGAAGAACGGGTATGAAAAGGCCAAAGAAATGTTGTCCAATACAGTAAACGAATACAGGCTCGCTCTTTTCCTTACGGGTTCAAAAAACACCTCAGAACTAAAGAAAAAAAGAAAGATTCTGTTAGGTCCGTTAGCAGAATGGGCTAGACAGGTTGGATACATATGATAAGCCAAGATGAATTTTTAAAAAACGTTGAACTCTACTTAAAAGGATTATTATCAAAAGAATATGACGTTTATAAGGCTTCAGCCCACCTTGTATTTGCTGGAGGAAAACGTCTAAGGCCTCTTATAGTCGCAAGAACATATGAATCGCTGGGAGGAAATGCTTTAGAGATAATACCTGCTGCTGCATCAGTTGAACTTGTGCATAACTTCACGCTTATACACGATGATATCATGGACAACGATGACTTCAGAAGAGGTGTGCCAACAGTTCACAGAGTATTTGGAGTACCGATTGCTATACTCGCTGGAGATCTTTTGTTCGCCATGGGTTACAAAGCTCTTGAGGATGTTAAACCTTATAAAGAAGATGAAAAAAAGTTTCATAAAGCTGTTAGCGCATTAACAAAGTACGTTATAGAACTTTGTGAAGGTCAAAACATTGATGTTGCTCCACCTACGCAGTTCAGAGAAGAAGTTTATTACGAACTTATAAAGAAGAAAACTTCGTCTCTTTTTATTCTTTCATCCCTTTACGGCATTTACGCCGCAGGGAGGTTTGACCTCGAAGAATACGCAAAAAAGTTCGGTGAAAATTTTGGAATAATATTCCAGTTAACCGACGACCTTCTTGGTTTGATCGGAGATCCAAACATTACAAAAAAACCAGTTGGGTCTGACCTAAGAGAAGGGAAATCAACGCTCCCGATATACTTGGCAATAAAAAAAGCAGACAATGAGCTCAGGAATAAAATTTTGAGCGTTTACGGGAAAAAAGCTGGAGAACAGGAGATAAATTACGTTGTTAAAAGGATAAAAGAACTTGGTATCGAAGAAGACATAAAGAAAATTATAAACGTATATGTTGAGGGTGCGTTGTCAGCTTTAAAGCATTTAGGCTCAGGCGAGCCCAACTCAGAATTGATAAAAATGGTGAACAGCTTGGTTGAGCGTCAACGATGAAGACCTTAGAGCAATAATAACTAAATACGCTGCTCAAAACGCAATAAAGCACGGCGGAAAGGCAGATCAGGTAGCAGTTTTAGGAAAAATAGTCTCCGAAAGACCAGATATAAAACCAAAATTGAAAGAAATACTGCCATTGGTAAAGGAGATCTGTGATTATGTCTCCGGATTAAGCATTGAAAAACAAAAAGAGCTTGCGGGTGAGATGGAAGAAAAAAAGAAGCAGGAGTTAAAACTCCCGCCCCTTGAGGGAGCTGAAAGCGGTAAGGTGGTGACGCGTTTCGCACCTAACCCAAACAGCGTTCTTCATCTTGGATCTTCTAGAGCGGCAATCCTTTCTTACGAGTACGCTAAGATGTACAAAGGTAAGTTCATACTGAGGTTTGAAGATACAGATCCAAGGTTAAAAAGGTCCGATTTAAAGTTTTACAGATACATCGAAGAGGATCTTGAATGGCTCGGAATTAAATGGGATGAAGAGCATTATCAAAGTGAGAGGTTGCCAATATACTATGATTATGTAGAGAAGGCTATTAAAATAGGAGCAGTTTATATAACTGAATGTAATAGAGAGAAGTTTAAAGAACATATAATGATGCAGAAACCCTGCCCTGACAGGGATTTGCCAGTTGAGGTTCAGCTAAAAAGATGGGAAAAAATGCTTTCGGGAGGATATAAAGAGGGTGAGGCTGTTGTAAGAGTAAAAACAGATCTTTCACATCCAAATCCCGCAGTTAGAGATTGGCCTGCCCTCAGAATAATAGATACGGAAAAATATTCTCATCCTATTGTAGGCAACAAATACAAGGTTTGGCCACTATATAACTGGGCTTCAGCTATAGACGACCACCTTATGGGGATAACCCATATTTTCAGGGGTCAGGAGCATTTCGTTAATATGGTGAGACAAAGGTATCTGTACGAAGCCTTTGGATGGAAGTATCCTCACGCTGTTCATTATGGCAGGCTCATGATAGAAGGCAAACCGCTGAGCAAATCTGAAATCGAGAAGGGCATAAAGATGGGCGTTTACAGTGGCTACGATGACATCAGACTAGCTACGTTGAAAGCTTTGAAAAGGAGAGGCATAGTTCCCGAGGCGATAAAACAGCTAATATTGGCAATGGGAATAAATACAAACGATGCAGTAATAAGTTTAGAAAACCTTTATGCTATAAACAGAAAGATCATAGATCCTATAGCAAATAGATATTTTGCTGTATTCAAGCCTTACGTAGTAATAGTTCTTAAAAACATAGAAATCCCGAAGGTCATTCAGCTTTATAAGCATCCAAACAGAAAAAACGAAATAAGAACTTTAAGGCTAGAAAAAGCTGAAATAATAGTAGAAAAAAGCGATCATGAAAAGAATGTAGGTAAGGAAGTCAGGTTTATGGGTTTAGGAAACTTCATTCTTGAAAAAGATTATGCAACGTTCACTGATAATGACTTGGCAAGGGCAAAAGATTTTCCGCATCTGCACTGGTTGCCTTCCGATACTAGAACTAAGATAAATGTGCTCAAAGATGATGGAAACGAAATAGAGGGAATTGCAGAAGATGGGTTAAAATTAGAACTGAACAACGTTGTTCAGCTGGAGAGAAAATTTTTTTGCAGAATAGAATCAGTAATCGATAACACCATAAAAGCAGTGTACACATCTAAATGATCCTTATTTTTGTCGGAAAAAGAAAGAGTCACTTTTCTAAACCCAATGACGCATTAAAAAGAAAGAAACAGCCGTGACGTTAAACATTTTTAAGGGATTGTTCAAGATCTTCTATCAGATCTTCTACATTTTCAAGTCCTACTGAAAGTCTAAGCAGATTTTCGGTTATTCCAAGTTTTTTCTTCCAATCTTCGCTTAAAGTTGATGATGCAGAAAGAACAGGGTAGGTCATTATTGATTCGGTACCTCCCAAGCTTGGTGATGGAACTATAAGCTTCAGGTGCTTTAAAACGGAAATCGCTTCTTCTTTTCCTCCTTTAACTTTAAAGCTTACAACCCCGCCGCACCCTTTAAAATATTTTTTTGCCAGCTGATAATATGGGTCTGTCTCAAGGCAGGGGTACATGACTTCTTCAACCTTCGGATTTTCTGAAAGGTATTTTGCAATTATAAGAGCATTTTCTTGCTGTACTTTTATCCTAGCAAATAAAGTTTTTAACCCCCTCAGAGTTAGGTAAGCGTTAAACGGGCTTAAAATTGATCCGGTCATCCTTCTGGTTTCCCAAAGTTCAAGGATATTTTCCTTTTTTCCAGCAATAATACCGCCTATAACGTCATTGTGACCAGCTATATACTTTGTAAGGCTTTCAACAACAACATCAGCACCTTTTTCGATCGGCTTAAAGAGGGCCGGACTCAAAAAGGTGTTGTCAACTATAAACGTGGCCTTGCCTTTTATCGCATCCCTTACTGCGTCAATTTCTATTACCTTTAACGTAGGGTTAGTCATAGCTTCTATAAATACAAGCTTTGTGTCTTTTGTTACAGCTGAAGCTATTTCTTCCGCATTAGGCATTACAACTTTAGCTTTTACGCCAAATTTTGAAAGGTAACTCAAGAGCTTTATGGTGGTTCCGTATGCTTCAGCTGTAATAACAGCTTCATCTCCTAAAGAAAGAAAGTTCAAATACAAGGAACTTATGGCAGCCATCCCGCTAGAAAAAGCAAGAGAGTCCTCAGCTCTTTCAAGCTTTGAGACAGCTTTCTCAAGATACCTTACAGTGGGATTTTCTTCTCTAGAATACTTCAGATCTACATTTCTGTCGCTCTTCTTGGCTTCTCCTCTCTGTTCAAATATTGAAGAAAGATAAATAGGAGGTATTCTTGAACCTAAATCGTCATAATATTCATGACCATGTATTGAATTAGTTTCATCATTCAATTTTATAATTATTCTTAACAGATATATAAAAACACTACTATTGATTCTTATTAGGAATCATTTAATTAATTCATTATATGCTTTTTTAAAATCTTCTTGGCAAGATTTGCACAACATTGGTAGCTTTGTGTCAACATCCTTTAAACTTTTGGCATAGCTCATTATACATGTCTCATTTAAGCAGTGTCCCAGTCCCCAGAAATGGCCTATAAGGTGGGCAGCTTCTTTCATTATTCTTTCTTTTGCAAGCTTTGGATCGGAAATCAACCGATCTTCGCTTAGAATTGCTACCCTCTCTTTAGGATCTACTATACCGAAAATTCTTGAACCGGTTGAATCTACAATCGGCAAACCTGTTACGATAAGAACATAATGATGATTTTTTGGAATTATATCCTTTAACTGTTTAAGGATCTGGTCCCCATCATAAGTTTTTAAATTAACGTTGAATTCTACATCCTGATGATCCTTGATGCTCATGTTATAGAGGGATGCAGCTATCTTATAGCTTTCTAAATACTTTGTTGTGTACCCGTTTAGGAAATAGAGGTCAATTTCAAGTTTGTTAATCTTTTTTTCACTCAATTACTTCACCTGTCTTTGCACATGTAGCGTTAAACCCCATACTATTTAGCTCTAGCGCCAAAGCTTCACAGCTTTCTTGTTCACCGTGAACAAGGATTATTTTTGGAGAACCTTTGAGCGACTTGAACATCTGCAAAAGCTGAGACCTGCCAGAATGGCTTGACAGATCAAACTTGCCAACCTTGGCATTAACGCTATAATGGTTTCCGTTAAAGTTCAAAACGCCTTCTTCTAACAGTGATCTGCCAGGCGTTCCCTCAACTTGATACGCTACTATAGCTATGCCGTTCTTTTGGTCCTTTGAGATTTTTTTACTGTAAAATACTGAAGCGCCTCCCATAAGCATTCCAGCTGGAGAAATTATGACAGCCGGCTCTTTTACGATTTTTCTTCTTTCTTCCCATCCATTAACATAATTTAAGCGTCCTAGAGTTTTTCTTAAAAGTTCGGGGTCTCTTAAAAATTGTGGGTTGTTCAGAAGTATCTCATTTACAGTAAGAGCCATACCATCCATATAAACGTCGTGCTTAAAGTTATAAGAATAAAATATTTCGGCCAGCTCCTGTGCCCTCCCGACAGCAAAAGCTGGAACAAGAACCGTGCCACCGTCTTCTATTATTTCGTTAGAAAAATCTATGAGCCTTTTTTCTTCTTGTTCCCTTTCAGGATGGTCTTGCATTGCATACGTGCATTCAGACACAACATAATCTACTTCTGGAAGATCATAAGATGCAGGTTTAAGTAACCTTGTCTGTATGTGGTTTATATCTCCAGTATACAGAACCCTCTTGCTTCCCTTAATGTAAACCATAGAGCTGCCAGGAATATGTCCTGCGTTCAAAAATTCAGCTTCAATTCCGTTTATACTAAAAGGTTCTTCATACTCTATTGCTTTGCTCATCTTAACAAGCTTTTTTACTTCTTGTTGAGTGAACGGAAGCTTATCGCCTGAAATGTTTAATAAATCATAAAGTAGAAGCTCCGTGAGCTCAATAGTGACCTTTGTAGCATAATGCGGAACGCTCCCATCTATATAAAGATAAGGCTCGTATCCTATATGATCTAGATGTGCGTGAGTAGTTATCAACGCGGTTAAGTCTTTGGGCCTTACATGTAATGGATGGACTATGTTTTTTCCTGGATTTAGCCCATAATCTAAGAGTATAGTTGTGGAATCATCTTTTACTAAAATACCGGAATTGCCTATGTTTCCTCCAGCACCTAACACTTTTATTTGCATTTTACCTTCTGTTTTTAACTTTTTGAAAACATTAACGTGCTTATTATTTAATCTTTTCCTAAAAACTGCTGTGTTGAATAATTCTTTTTTATCTTAACCAATAAGCTTTAATTGATCATGCCATTAGCATTTCGTTCTTAGCATAGCTGGCCATTTTATCATTTGCCCAAACTTTTTGCATAGCTTCCGCTAGCAAACCAATTATACTTCTTGCCCTAAGGTCTTCTCCAAACTTTCTCTGTATAGATGAGAATATCCCTTATATAGCCCACCTAAGGCCATACTTAACCTTCTTTGCCTATGTCTTGTACCCAAGCTTCATTTACTCCCTAACCTCTTGCCTTCTCCTCCTTTCTTTATAACGATAAGTTGTAGCGTTCTTCCTTATCTTTATAGCTGATTCTGCATCGCCAATCACATTGAATATTTAATTAGTGTCGTATGCACAATCTCCGTAGAACTTCTTCAGCTTTATCCATTTCTCTTTTAACAGCTTTATGTGCTTCACAGCTACCTTTGGCTCGTATACTTCGCCTATCTTTACATAAACAGTAATCAGCTTCTTAGTCCTCACGTCAGCAGTTATTATTACTTTAACGTACTTTCTCCTTAAATTTCCGTAAACAAAAGTTCTATCCCAAGCGTTGCCAGACTTAAACCCAGTTCAGTCTTAGCCAGCTTCAACATCGTAAGTTGGTAGCTTTATTTCGGGCTCATGTCATGTACTCTTTGCCATATTGTTGTGTAATCATCATGGTAAGGTATCAAGCGTAACTTTTCCAGTGACCTTACTATACCCTCAAGTCCCCTTTAACCAACACTGATGCTATAAAGCCTGAATTTTAATGAAAGATTAAGGAAATTCATAAGGCCTACCTTATCCAATTCTTCATACCAGTTTTCAAACATATC
>WYER01000032.1 GCA_009903795.1 Nitrososphaerota archaeon
AGCTCAAAAAGGCATAACAGTAAATATAAAACCGGTCGTATTAATAGGGAAAAATGCGTCTTTGCATGCTGTTCTCCTTTGTTGAAGTTACATATGAAAAGCTCAGCGCGTTACATTAGCATAGAAAAAAACAGTGAAGTAAGTATTAAAGTAAGGGAAAGTTCCAAGCATCACATATTCTAGACGAGGGATGATTAGGCGCTTAGGTTTTCAATGAAATGAAACATGTTATATATTTGGGCTTTACTTTGGCAAGTTGTAATTGTGTATATAAAAAAAGCAGGATCATTAGCACCAAAGCTTATACTATTGTGTAAGTGTTATGCAGTGCACTATAATTGCTCTAAACGTTGCATTAGCTTAAGGCATTAAAACAGTAACTGTTGCCGGTAGCCCAGAAGAGCTTGGTGCGCTTAATGAAATTAAGGCGCTTTAATTGTTCCTCCTGTAATTTCTAAAAAGGTGTAGCTTCAGTTTTGTTTATTATGAAGGATAACTTTGAGTATGGAACGTAGAGGAAACGCCAAGTATTCCACACGTAAGCATATCGATGAACCGGGAAGCCTTGCCAGTGAGGGCGTGGTAGTTCATGCCGGCTCATAAAATATTTCCGAAAATTAAGATTTCCGGAAATATCATCTTGATGAAATAATAAACAAATTCTAATGATCTTATTTCCTGATTTTCTAAAAAATAAGACTTTCCGGAAAAATAAGTGATCAGACCCACGGTCCCGAATGGCAATGCTTATCAATCTTTTTGTAAAAAAGTAGTGATACTATTGGCATTGAGTAGTAGCATGACATATATGGCTTACTAAGCCTATTCACCACTCATTAAAGATCTCTTATCAAACTATTAAATAAAATAGTTATACGCTTAACGTAGCATTATTCAGATATAAATGTTGAAAAAGGTGAAAATTGAATAGAATTCTTCAGGAATCATATTGAATTGTAAAAATAAAATGGAGATACATAATCCCCTGCCTTTGATCTTAATTCAATTAGCTCTTTTCTATCTCTTTCAAGTTCTTCAAAAATTTCCTTTGGTGTAGTGCTTATCTTCTCATAGATATTCCTCATCCTTTCATTTTTTGAAAGAAGCTCTGGTATTCTAATTGTAAATTGCTTCTCATAATCATCCCTTTTATATTCCTTACCCTGCACCTCTTTAAAAAGCCTTTTAAGATCCTCATATCTTGGAAGATATCCCAGTGGAGTTTTTATTGCATCCACATCATTATGTACCCTGAGTTCCATCCATTTCAGCCATATTGCTTTATCGGTTTTTTCATTTAAATATCTCCCATCTTTATCCTTGAGAAAATAATTTACTATAAATATCTTTGGAACTTTCTTTAGTTTCTCTTCAAACTTTATATAATTTTCGAGATATTTTCCGAGATCTACTGATAGGAACTCTATAATGGCCATTGGATTAAACGTTCTTATTCCTTCCTTGCTCAATGCTGCTGCAGTAGTTTCAGACTCGATTGATGCTCCTCTCATTACACCATTTTTCCAGTTCAATGTTTCGCATACTGGAGGACAGGTATCACTGTCCCTACCCCCAAATATTATTCCGCCTACCTCAACACCTTCATTACTTTCAAGTGCCTGGTAATCTAGGTTTGGAAATGCTCTTAAAGAAACTGTGAACCTTGCATTTTTATGTGATGGTGGTATTTCCTTACCTTCAGCATCCTTCTTCCCCTTCCACCATTCGCCGCTATAGTTTATTCCCCTTTCAGGTATTTCTTCACCCATACCATTCCAGTATGGTTTTCCTTCGCTCACTAATACATTTGAAAATATTATTTCAGAATCGCTGTGCAAAACTTCCCATATAATTGGGTCATCTTTTTTATTTATTCCGTCAATTATTCCAAAGACGCCTACCTCTATATTTATAGCCCTTGCCACCCCATCCACAGGCTTTATAAATACAAGATCATCCCCAACTAGCCTCTCTCCTGGCAGTGTGCATGTAGATGTTTTACCAGACATTGATGGAAACGCGCCTGTAAAATAGGTTACCCTGCCTTTAGGTCCGTTCACACCCATCAGGAACATATGTTCTGATAGCCATCCCTCCTTTACGGCCTGCGAGATTGTTAGTCTAAAAGCTGGCTTTTTAGGCCCAACTGTATTTCCTGCGTATTGAGTATTTACAGCAAAACCTGTAAGGCCCTCAAGATCAAAATAAATTCTTCTATTCTTAATATTTTTACTTGTTTTTCTTTCATCAAGTTCACCCTGAGAATGAACAAATTTTAAGAATTTTGTATTTGGTGTATTTTTAAACTTTTCATAGGCATTCCTATAGAGGATCAATTCATTATGCATAACATACGAAGAATCTGTAATTTGCACAGCAAGTTCAGAGAGTTTAGATTCAAGCGGGCCTAAGGAGAAAAAGCCAATGTACATTGTTCTTCCAACCATCTGATTTCTTAAAAGATTATGAATTTCCTTTAATCCCTCATCCCTTTGCATTACGTTAAGAAATGGAAGTTCTTCTTTCTTTGATATGAGAATTTTGGTGTTTTCCTTATCCCTTGCCTGATCGTAATAGTTATCAAAATGGTAAGTATGCATATCCTTTTCCAATCTACCCTCTTCACCATCCTCAAGTGCCTTTTTTCTAACAAAATCAAAATCTTCTTTTTTATCTGAAACTACAAATATTTTCGATGGATTTAATAACTCAACATAGAATTCTAGAAATTCAAAAAACTCTCTATTTTTTATTCCGTCAAGTTTTTTGAGTTCTTCTGAATCAAATTTTTCTAAGATTGATTTCATGTTAAGAGCCATAATATAGTCATAAAAAATTTTTTCTAAAAAATTGGTTTTGAACATAAATTGTTGTCCGCAAACGCTATATCATAACATTGGCCTTGAAGAGACATGCTACCTCTTCTTTATTCTCAATGGTTAGCCATGTATATGCGGAAGCTGATTGTGTTGAACAAAAACCATGAAAATAGGTAAACGCAAAGGGACTAGAAGAAGTACGATAGGTTAAGAAGGTTGTTATGCTTGCGCTTAACATGATGTAGAAGTCGAAAGAAGACCTAAGGAGTAGTTGTTGGCCCTAAAGGACACAAACTTCATTCAGACCTTAACGGCGTATTGAACGTCCTCAAGAAAGCAGTGAATATAATAGTTTCGACAGTAAAAGAGCCTATATCTTTCATAGTATATCACAACAGAGTAGCGCCCGTAAAGGGGTGTAACCCTTGAAACCTAAGGAACCCTCCCTCTTCAAGGGCGGGAGGAGGTCAGTAAAACCAAAAAGAGTTGCACTTATGGGATTACTCGCCATACCAAAAACTTAAATCTTAAGCTGAGAATTAATGTTCATGAGCCTGAAGATCGAGACCGTTAAAGTTGATGTTCCTGCAGGCTATAATGTGATCCTAGGGCAATCTCACTTCATAAAGACAGTTGAAGACCTTTATGAAACTTTAGCTTCTTCTTCTCCAACTATAAAGTTCGGGTTTGCCTTTTGCGAATCAAGCGGAAAGGCACTTATAAGGTTTGATGGAAACGATCAAGGCTGCATAAACCTTGCTGTGGAAAACGCTAAGAAGATAGGCGCAGGGCACTCGTTTATAGTTTACTTAAAGGACAGTTTCCCTATAAACGTGCTGAACAGGATCAAAAGCGTTGAAGAGGTTGACTGTATTTACGCTTCAACAGGCAACCCATTAAAAGTTATAGTAGCAGATGACGGAGAAGGTAGGGGCATACTTGGCGTTATAGACGGGATAAAGCCTAAAGGGGTTGAAAACGAAGAAGATAAAAAGGAGAGACACGAGTTTCTTAGGAAGATAGGTTATAAAAAGTGAAGATAAGCTTAAACAAACAGCTTGGCAAAAAATAACGGTTTGAAGTGCTCTATATGCGGAAAAGAAGCTGTTCGTTACATACCTTATGCTAACATAGCTCTATGCAGGGACCATTATGTTGAATGGTTTGAGAAGAGGTTCTTTAAACATGTAGATAGTTTTAGGATATTTGAAGGAAGCAAAAGGGTTGCCGTTGCGGTTTCGGGAGGCAAAGACAGCGTTTCACTTTTGCATTTAACTAAGATGGCTTCAGAAAAATACGGATTTGAAGTTTTGGGCATAACGATCGATCTGGGAATAGACAGAGGGACAGCTTATTCAAAGAAAAGCGTCGAAGTCGCCCTTTCAAACTACAAAAAGCTTGGAGTTGATTACGTTATAATTCCGCTCAAGGAGAAGCACGGCTTCAGCATTGATGATTCAAAACGTTACGTAAACAGGCCAGTCTGTAGCACATGCGGGCTTGTCAAGAGGTACTTGCTCAACGAAGTTGCAGAAGAACATGGCGCAGATACGCTTGCAACTGGGCACAACCTTGACGACATGGCCCAGTACGTGCTTTCTGCTTATGTTCACGGAAACCTTGAGTATGTCCTAAGAAACGGGCCCGTGATACCTGCAAGGCCTGGATATCCAGTTAAAAAGGTAAAACCTCTGTTTCTAACTCCTGAAGAAGAGATCCTTCACTATGCTCTGATAAAGGGCTTTGATTTTATTTATGATCCATGCCCCTATTCTAGTGAGTTTAACAGGGTTTCAAAAGAAAAGCTAGGCCTTATAATAAAAAAGATTGAGAAGGAATATCCAGGATTTACGCTTGGCTTAGTGCAAACTTTTGAAAAAGAAGTTAAGCCAAAGATGCACTATACAAAGGAAACTCAGGAAATTACAAAGTGCAAAATATGTGGAAGGCCAACAACTCCTGGAAGGGACATATGCTCATTCTGTGCAGTAAAGATGAAGATCTACGAAAGCCTACACCGTTCAGATGGACTTAAGAAAGCTCACAACGGCTGAATTGAACTTTTCTGGTTCCTCTAAGTAGCATGGATGGATCTTCCCTATTATTTCAAGCCTAGATTTTTTGAGATATTTCATCAATGTTTCGTAATTCTCTTTAGGAGATATCGTGTCCTTAGAGCCCCATATAAGCAGGGCTGGTTTATCCTTTAGCTTAGGGAGCCTTTCTTCGAAAAGCCAGACGCCAACAGCACCAACAAGAATAAGTCCAAGGATCCTTTCACTGTACGTTGTAGAGTAATCGAGAGCCTCTTTTCCTCCCAAAGAAGCCCCCATTATAACAAAGCTATCAACTTTAAGCTTATCTACAAATATTGAAAGAAAAGAAGAAACGCTCAAAAAGTTACCCTTTTCGCTCTTTCCGAAGCCTGGCATATCTATTGCAATAGCTCTCCAGCCTGCATCTGATATTGCTTTTATAGTTCCTGTTTTGGCCCAGACATCAGCTGTAAAAGAAGCGCCGTGTAGCATTATAACAGGCTTACCCTTACCTTCTTCTAAGTACCTTATTTTTGCCCCTTCAACATCTATATAATGTTCTTCCATTGGCCTTTATTTGAAAAAGCTTAAAGATAAAATTTGCTGATTTACAGATAGTATTTTAAGATCATTTCGTCTGAAGCGCCTGTTATCGATCTATAATTTTCAGCACCGAAACTGTTTATTATATGTTTAAACGGAACAGCGTATTCAGGCTTCCACCTAACGAAGATATCCTTTTCTTCGTTTAGATTGTGTTCAAGCAACGTTTTAAAATAAAGCGGTATTCTCCTTTCAAGCATTTCAAAGTTCTTCTCGTTTATCCATTTTTCTATGTTGCCCCCTAGAGTTGCTATGAGCTTATGGTCAGCTGAGATCCTCTTTACATATTTTATAAATTCCTGGTCATCTTCTTCTTTTTTCATAAGTATCGGGAACACTATTTCATCTTCATGTTTTGCGTGACAGTTGATTACAAATTCGTTAAAAGGTATAAAACCATCTAAAGCGTTCTTTATCTCTGAAAGCTCCTTTGATTTTAACCTTATGATTGAATGTTCAAAAAGCAGCACATCAACAGAGTCCATCTTTACATCTTTTTCTTCCTTTTATATAAAGGTGATGCGCATTTGTTAGCATAGATTTATGATCAAGAGAAAAATGGAATTTAAATGGATAATATACATTTCAATGAATCAAAAAACCTTAATGATATTGGGTTTTGACCATAAATTCCCAAATTTAATCATTACATAAGCTAACGCAATGGCTTTACGTAATGCTTGTTTGCATTACATCAATTAATTGTTGCAATGCTGCACCTTTTATTTGCCTTTTTATGAGCAACAACCATGGCATTAGCTAGCAGTCATCTTTGTCTTTCATTCATATCATATGGTATGCCAGCGATATTGCATTCCAAACTGCTGCCCTGCATACAGCTTCTAAAACCTGATTATGAAATATCCTTGACCTTATTGAAGATTGCATCCTCCTCTTCATTGCTGAAAATACTCCCTCTATTACGCTTCTCCTGTTGTAATGCTTAGCATAATCATCAGGGCTTTATCTGTACATATTAACCATCCTGTTTCATGCAGGATAGCCATAAGATTTTGACTTCACATTACTTTTTATTGCTATGTAAGGAACTGCCCCAATGTCTGCTATAAGTTGATCGTTTGCCCTATATCGGTATCCTTTATCAAGGTACATTTCACCAACATTGACATCAACGTTAGAGATCATCTCTTCTAGCTCAGCTGCGTATGTGCCATCAGTAACTTTTGCATAAATGAAGAAAGGCATGTCAGTGTCAGCTGTAACGATTGCGTGCAGCTTGATGTACTGCCTCCTTTACCGTACTTAACAGTGTACCACCTGCCGTACATATTTGTTGAAAGGCCTGTGCTGTCAGCTGCAACGTTAACGGGGTTCATTCCTTGCAGGTTCATTATCATCAGCGCAATGACCATCTGATAGGCTTACAACTCATTGTGGGCCTGCATAGTACTTGGTGCAGGTAGGTGTTTAACGCCGAGCTGTTACTCCACGACAACGTGGAGCTTGGAGAAGGTGGAGCGGTACGAGGTGCCAAGAAGGCTCTGAAGATCAAAAGCTTCGCTATCGCTCTTGGATCAGCATCGGGCCTGCCGACGCTGCCCTTCTCCTTGACTTTGTACGGAGGATCAAGGGCATTAACCGCATTTGATATTATGTTAAGGACAAGCATATCATCTAACCTTCTGAATTCATCGTACTTCTTCCAGTCCCTTGGCATTGACCTCTTTCCATGGTTTTTGCTTAACACCATCAGCCTCCGCTTACACAGGGTCAGCTACCATTAAGAAGAGAGAGCGGATAGCATGACTCTGTTTCAGCAAGGTTTATTTTATTGAGACAAATATAAGCGTTAAGAGAGAGAAGTCAAGGCCAAAGTTGTTATGTTATAGCTCTTGTATGTGAAAATTTATGGTCAAAACCATGATATTGAAGATCTTTATTAGGTTGAATACGCAAATTATGAAGATTTCAAACAGTGTATTTTCATTAGAGAATCGGCACGACAGATTAATTAAATCGCATGTTTATGCATATTTATGGAACAATGGTCAAAAAAGGTAGAGGCCTTGATACCTGAACTGATAGCTGAACACTCATTAATTCACAATACAGCTGTGAAGAATATAGAAAACTACGCTAAGAATAGGAACATGTTTAGATATTTTGAAGAGCTTGTGCTAAATCATGTTTACAAAGAGGAGACGTGGGTTTTTGCATACATGAGGGAGATTGGCATATTTGATGAAAAGTGTGAAGAAATAGCATCCCAGCACCAGGAAATTAGTGCTTTGCTCAAGGAACTTGCATCTATGCCAGAAGGGGAATTTATAAAGAGGTTCAATGAACTTATTGAGATGCTTTTAGAGCATCATTCAGGCGAGGAAAAGTACCTTTTCCCGCTTGCAATCGAAAAAGTTCATAAATAAGCAATTGACCTGTGCATTAAGGTTCAACAATTAACTAAGGCTTAAGTGCTTGCTGCTTATTTGCTATTAAAATTTATATCGAACATCTGGTTGTAAGTAGTCTTTTTGTGAGAACCATTTTAGCTATATTTTATAAAAAGCGTTTATACAAATTTATTAAAACAAAATTATTTTCAGATGCACGCAAAAATCCTAACTTGCCATACCCAATAGATTAAGCATAAATACACACGTAATTTTAATTCTGATATGAAAGTTGCGGTGATAGGCGTAGGTCGCTGGGGCGAAAACCACGTAAGGGTGCTTAGCAAGCTGGGAATGCTCAACGGAATATATGACGCTGACAAAAACAGAGCATTGTATGTAGCTCAAAAGTACGGATCTTTTGCGTACAATTCTCTTGATGAACTGCGACCTGGTTCGGTTGATGCCGTTGTTATCGCGACCCCTGCAACTACACATTATGAAGTCGCAAGGACCTTCATAGAAAAGGGCATCAACGTGCTTTTGGAAAAACCTCCATCTACGAACTTTGAAAGCGTAAAAAAGCTTTACGAGATTTCAAAGGGTAGAGTTAAAGTAGGAGTTGGGTTTATCGAAAGGTTTAACCCGGCATTTGCAGAGCTTGAAGAATGCCTAAGGAGCTCATCTAGCGCCTTCTTCTACAGGCTTGCAACAGGTTCAAACGTGAACGATGTAGGCGTGGTTCTTGACCTTATGATACATGACATCAACCTCGCGGATCATCTTTTTGGAACAGCTAAAGTCTTGTTTAAGAATGTCATAAGGGAAAACGGGAGAGATGTTACTGCAGAAGCCCTCCTTGACTACGGGGGCTCAAGGGCTTACCTGATTTCAAGCTGGAAGTCTACAGGCAAGTTCAGAAAGATAATAGCATTTGGAGAAAAAGCTTTGACAGAAGCTGACTTAGCTGATAAGAAAGGAACATGCACAGAAGCAGATCATAACATCAGAAGCGTTGAAGGGAAAAATAAAGACCTCCTGGAAGCTGAGCATCTGCAGTTTGAAAGATTCATAAGCTCAGGGGAACCTTTTCCAGATATAAATGAAGCTGTAAAAGACATGGCAGTAGTTGAGGAGATCCTTTCTTGAGGGTTTTTAAACCATCTTTCAGAAGAGTATCAGTAATAAGCCCGATGAGTTCTGCCAACTTATCTGTTGGCTTTGACGTGCTTGGGGTAGCCCTTGATGCTTATCATGACGAGCTCGATATCGAGCTAGATAAAAATAAAAAAGGCATAACAATTAGCTCTAACGTTAATCTAACTGGAGAAAACACTGCAAAAAGGGCTGCAGAGCTTTTCTTTAAAAAAGTAGGGTATGCTGGAGGCGCAACAATAAAGCTCGTTAAGGGCATACCTGCAGGCAAAGGGCTTGGTTCAAGTGGCGCTTCTGCTGCTGGAGCTGTTTTTGCTCTTAACGTAGCTTTTGGAAACGCTCTGAGCTTGTCTGACGTTATAGACATTGCAGCTAAATCTGAGAGCTCGCCCCATGCTGACAACGTTTCTGCAAGCATTCTTGGGGGTTTTGCTTTCGTTCATTCCAAGTCACCTTACAACGCTTTTTCAATCTACAGAAAATGGAAATTCTACTTAATAATTCCCAGATCAGAAACTCCAGAATCAAAGACAGAGCTTCTGAGAAAAGCCTTGGGCGAACCTGTGCCGTTTGAAAAATATGTTGAAGAAAAGTACGCTTTAAACTCCATGCTCAGGGGGCTTTTGTACGATGAGCCTGAGTCTTTCGGAAAAGGGATGAACGTTGAAAGCTACCATCAGCTAATCAGGTCAAGGACAGGGTTGTACTCTGATTATCTTAAGCTAAAGGGTTCGCTAATTGAAGCTGGGGCTCTGGGCGTTTGTATAAGCGGTGCAGGCCCTTCTATCCTTTTGCTTCCTGGAAAAGAAACTAGCATTAAAACAATAAAAAGCGTTCTGGAAGAAAAAGAAGTAGAAGCCGATATAATAGAAGCTAACGTAAGCGAAGGAATAAAAACGAAGAATATGGAAATATAAGTTACTTTAACGGAACGTATAGCGAAGATCTGCTAGCTCCTATACCAGGTGTTCCGTGTACAACTTTCTTTACTGTGTGTACGTACTCTCCTAAATAATGTCCTATCATTTCTGGTTTTATTTCTATCTCAACGAACTCCTTTCCGTTGTAAACTTTGAACTTCCTTCCGACCATGCTCGGAAGAATTATAGTATCTCTTTCATGAGTTTTTATTGCCCCATCAGTTTTCTTTAGCTTTTCAAATATTATTCTCTTTCCATAGTTTGCTGAGCTAAGCCTTTTAAGAGACCTCCTAGCTCTCGCAGGTAACAGGTTCATAAGCTCATCCATCTGCATGTTTTTAAGCTCTTCTAAAGTGTATCCCCTATACCTAAACTCTTTTACCATGTTTTCTCACTTCTAATTGAAAAAATAAAAATGTTTTGCATTTTACTTTCCTCTTCCGGTTTTTCTCGCAGCTATATGTCCTACTTTTCTTCCAGGAGGCGTGTTTCTCGCAACTGTCGTTGGCTTTCCTGGATGCTGGTGCCTTCCACCTCCGTGTGGATGGTATACAGCAGCCATTGCAACCCCTCTTACGAGAGGCCACTTCCTTGACCTAGCTCTCATAAACCTATACTTGTTTCCTGCTTTGAGGAAAGGCTTTTCTCCGGCTCCTCCTCCAGCGGCTATTCCAACTGTAGCTCTAGATGTACTGGGTAGCAGTACTTTTTTCCCCGATGGCATTTTGACGCTCGTCATATCTCCCTCGTGACCCATAATTATTGCATAAGTTCCTGCAGACCTTACGAACTTACCTCCATCGTTAAAAACTTTTTCTATGTTAAACACAAGCGTTCCTTCAGGAAGTTTGCCGAGCGGCAAGACATTTCCGTCTTTTATCTCAGCTTCTGGCCCAATGCTTATTTTTTGTCCTACTTGGAGCTGTTTTGCAGCAGGAAGGTAAACTTCGCTTCCGTCATCAGAAACTAGCAAAGCGATCGGTACAGCCCTTCCCCTTTCATGAATTATGTCCTTTACAGTATACTCTTTTGTTTCTGAAGGATCTAACTGTGGGTACTTTAACGGAGCTATCTTTCCCTTTTTCGCGCTTCTGAACTGCGGAGATCCCTTTCCTCTCCTTTGCGGGAGAATTCTCTTACCCATTTTACATAACACCTAATTCTGAAGCAAGGTCTGAGGCCTTAAACTGAGGGGCAAGCCTCACGTAAGCCTTCTTTCCCTTTTTATCTATAAGCGTGTTCACTTTTTCTACCTTTACTTTATAAAGCGCTTCAACTGCCTCCTTTATCTGGTGTTTATTGGCATTAATATCTACGTAAAAGGCCAGCTTGTTCTCTTTTGCTATCAAGTTAACAACCTTTTCAGTCTTTACTACTCCCTTTATTATTTTGTAAGCTGTTTCAGCGTCCATAAACTCCAACCTCCTTAAACCTTTCGTTAAGCACATTTAAAGCTGATTCGGTGTATATAACTAGCCTTCCCGGTTTTCCTCCGGGGGCAAGGTGCAGCACGCTGACATCTTTTGCTGTTACAGCATCAACCCCTTTTATGTTTCTTGCTGCTTTTATTAAAGGCGAAATGCCTGATACAACAAAAAGCGGTCCAACGCCTTTTTCTTTTATCCTTTCGAGCTCATTTGAGAGCCCAAGCTTTATCAGAAGAGCTTCAACGTTTTTTGTTTTATTGATCTTTTCAACATCATCATAAACAACTATAGGAAGGTTACCGTCGTATCTGTGTCCCCTTTCTTTTACAAGTTGTATGTTTATAGTAGCTGCTAAGGCAGACTCTGTAGCTGCTAGCCTTTCCTTTTTGTTTATCCTTTTGTATATTTTCTTTTCAGCTTTAGGAGGATGCGCTAACCTTCCTTTTACTACGCTAGCAACGCCTCCAGCCTGACCCGCTCTCGGCGTGCCAGACCCCTTGATCCTTGCAAGCCTTGCTATACCATAACCAGTCCCCCAGGATTCAGCTGAAACCTTCATACCAGCAGTTGGGTCTCTACCTTTCGGCTGGAGTTTATGAGTAAACATTATCCAGAAAGCCCTTTCAATAAGGATTTTGTTAACAGAAGATTCAAACAATTTTGGAAGCTCTATTTCCTTTATAGGTTTTCCTTCAGCATCATAAACGTTCGTCTTCATACCTTAATCCCCTCTAGCGAAAGGTAAAGTATGCTAGGCGGCTTGAACTCTTTATCGATCCTTACGGCTTTTCTTATGAGCAGCGGCCTTCCTTTGGGTCCCTGTACAGAACCATTTAGTAGTACATAATCTGAAGTTATTTTCTTCATGGGAAGCGAAACTCCTGGTTCTTTTGAAACCCCTAGAACTCTCAAGTTATATATGGTTCTCCTCTGATAACCCATTTGTCCAGCACGTGGCACTGTGTACATTACGGAAGCTGGATGCCATGGACCTATTGCACCAACTGCCCTAACGGTTTTTCTGGATTTGTGCTGCTTTCTTTTAATGCCGAACCTCTTAACCGGTCCTTGGAAACCTTTGCCCTTTGTAACTCCTATAACGTCGACATATCCCCACTTAGATATGATGTCTTTTGGTTGAATCGTCTGGTTAATTATCTTTTTTAAGTATTCAATATTAGCATTTATGTCCTTTCCTGAAACAGGTATCTCAAGCCTGTATGGCTTTTTCTGAGAAAAACCTGACTCTTTTGGTATAACGTCAACTACAGCTCGTACTTCATAAACCTTACTAATGTCCAAAGAATCAGATAATTTTCCAAGGTTTATAAGATAACCATCATAGTAACCGTATACTTTTGTATCAACTACGTGCATGGGCGGAATCGCGACAACAGTAAAGGGAACAAAAAGGGGTTTCCCAAAGTTTGGCGTTGATTCTCTATCGTCAGTTATTATTGCATGACCCATACCAACCTTAATCCCTAAAACAGCAGCAAGGGACGGTTCTTCCGTTGGGACATAATACTTTAATCTAGGAAGTATAGTAGAAGCTCTCTTTCTAGGGTAAAAAGCTAGAGAGCCCCTATGTGGAGCATGATGCTTTCTGTGGCCTATAAGCCTTCACCTTCCCATCACTACACTTCTGTATTAATAAATTTTTAGTTTATATTTAAGGCCTCTTGGCCTCTTCAATAATATAAAACAATAAAGCGGGTCCTAAAAGGGAATGCTCCACGAGGGCTCCACATATCCCGAATCCTAATAAGATAGGGTTAAGTTGCTAAAGGCAAGCCTGTGTCCATTGCTGGAAGACCAAAGCTTGATAGCAGCCACTAGCTATGAAATCATGTGGATGAAGACGATAAATCAATAACCTGTGATAAGTTTTGAAAGAACCATAACCCTTTATGACGGAAATGATGTCAGCATAAGTATTCCAGCCATGGCAACAGCTATTCCCACAGCCTGGAGCTTGTTTATTTTATCCTTATAGATTATCTTCCCGAATAAAGTTACAAATACAGGTTCTGCAGCAACAATAGATAAACCCAAAGTCATCGTGTGGTTTAAAATTATGTAAAGAGCTCCAGCCAACCCCAGTCCAAGAGCAATGCCAGCAAGCGATGCCTCTAGTTTAGACAGATCATCTATTGCTGTTTCAGACTTGAGATAAGCATATAAAAAAACTATTAGCAGGGCTACAGAGCTTCCAGTAGCTGCTACCGTCAAATAATTGGTGGAAAATTTTAGCGCATAGTTGAATGTGATAAACTGAAACCCCCACATTATGTTCCCAATTATAGCAGGAAGCAATGCACTGTTAAAATTCATTTCCTTAAACATTATGGTCGCTGAACCGGCAAATATTAATATAATGCCAATCCATGAAATATAGCTCACTTTTTCATGAAGCGCAACAGAACCAAATATTACAGGTATAGCATAGGAAATTGCTACCATAGACATTGTATCTGAGACCTGTTCGCTTTCCAGAGATTTAAAAACCAATAGCGTGCCAATCCCCATCAATATCCCGGTCAGCGCTGAGAAAAATAACGCTCCATCAGGAATCCAAAAACCTTTAAAACTGGAAAGAATAATTAGGATGCTCGCTGATGACGCGCTTACTACAAGAGAAACGGGCACGCTCCCTGCCTTTTGAGATGGCCTTTTGACTAAAAGGTCTCCCAAAGTGTAAAGCAACAGGGTAAGTATTCCAGCAAAGATTTCTGCCTTAACCATATTAAGAAATTATCGCTGAAGTTATTAAAGATATAGGTATGGTTTACGTCCTAAAGAAGCGGTGACATTTATGTCCAGTTTTCACAATTGGTTGTATAGACCTCCAGGTATCCGCAAAATAGCCAAAAGCATGCGGTTAAAAGAATTCCATTCTTTTTTATACAGGCAATTGTTAGCTGTCGAATATTAGTTCGTCAAATTTTCCAAATCCACCATCAACCACCGGCTTTCCCACTTGTTTTCCAACAAACACGGACGCAACCAGAAGTGGTGTTTTATCAAAAGACACCGTGCAGGAAATTCATTATAGTGTAGATGCATGATGTGCCAGAAGAAAGCGCCGCTAAGTTCGCTGTAGACATCATTAAAGTGTACTTATAATTTACTACGCTCAAGGACTTCCTGATCCTATTGAGCTACTTTATAAAATAAAACTTTGTATAGTATATTTTGATTAACGACCAGCGTTAGCTAAATCATTGCTACAGAATCAAAGTCCAAAGGGTTAAAGTTAAAATTCCTACTGCATAGGTTTTACTATCAATGTAATTTGTTATGTTCTTTGGCGTTGTAACAAATACGTTTTCTTGTCTATGAAATTCAAGTAAAGCGATTCAACAAACTTTAAGTTTTTGTAACATTTATCCCAAGGTTATCTTTTAGAGTTTTAGAACAGAGTTTATACAGCTCACCAATTTTCTATCGAGCATTATTTGTTAGTTATATAATAAACCGTTAAAACAGATTGCCCCTAATAAATTTCCTTAAAAGAGCGAAGAAGTATACTTGCGGGAGTACTTTTTATTTCAAAAATTTTTATTTATAAACCTTAATGTTATAAAATTTATATTTGAAGAAATTTAGAAAGACTTTAATCGTACAGTTTCTAATTAATTTTAATGCAAAAAAGCATAACAGGTGTAAAAGAAGAAGACCCGTACAACAACGCGCTTACACAGTTGGCACTTGCTGCAGAAGAACTACAAATGGATCCGGTTTACTATCAGATGTTACAATTCCCGATGAAAGAGTTTATTACGTATATACACGTAAAACTTTCTAACGGCGAGGTAAAGAGTTTTGTGGGTTACAGAGTTCAGCACAACAATGCCAGGGGTCCTTTTAAGGGAGGCATCAGATATCACCCTGCTGTAGACCTAAACGAAGTCAGAGCTTTATCTATGTGGATGACCTGGAAGACGGCGCTCGTGGACATCCCCTTCGGAGGAGCAAAGGGAGGTATAAACGTTGACCCAAATTCGCTAAAGCAAGAAGAACTAGAAGACTTAACTAGGAAGTTCACTGACGCAATACATAATATTATAGGCCCTGAAATAGACATACCAGCCCCAGATGTTGGAACAAACCCTCAGGTTATGGCATGGATGATGCACGAGTATTCAAAACTCAAAGGATATAACGTGCCTGCAGTTGTAACAGGTAAGCCCATCGAAATAGGAGGCTCAGAAGGAAGGCTAGAAGCAACTGGAAGGGGCGTTGCGATTGTAACACGAGAGGCTGCTAAGCTTATACTTAAGAAAGATCTCAAGGATGTGACAGTTGCAGTACAGGGCTTTGGCAACGTTGGGTCTTTCACAACTAAATTCCTCACAGATATGGGCGCAAAGGTTGTTGCGATCAGCGACATAACTGGGGGTAAGTATTTTAAAAACGGCATACAAAATTTTGATGACCTTTATAGAGACTTCCAGCAATACAAGGGAATAGGGAAGCTTCCTTACGGAGATGATATAACAAATGAAGAGTTGCTTGAATCTGAAGTTGATGTGCTTATACCTGCAGCAATCGAAAATCAGATTACTGAGCACAACGCTGCAAAGATCCAGGCAAAGCTCGTGATAGAAGCTGCTAACGGGCCAACCACTCCGATGGCAGATAAAATACTCGAGCAGAGAGGCATAAAAGTGATACCTGATATACTTGTTAATTCAGGAGGCGTTATAGTTTCTTACTTTGAATGGGTACAGAATTTGGAAAGGGAACACTGGGAGCTAAGCGAGGTCAACCAGAAGTTAGAGAACAAACTCGTAAAGGCTTTCAAGGACGTTTATGATTATTCTCAAAAAAAGTCCCTTAGCTATAGGATGTCCGCTTTAACGCTGGCCGTTGAAAGGGTTGTAAACGCTATGAAGCTAACTGGCTGGCGCTGACATCTATTTTTGTTGAATGTTCTTTCTCTAAAATAACCCCTAATAACGTTTACTAGCCAGAAAAAGAGCAACTTTGGCTCTGACCTCCTCACCGCCTTAAAGGGCTAGCGTTCCTTCAAGGCGGATCATGGGTTTGTGGTTTATCGCCTTCATTCTCATGACTTCATAGCTAGTGGTTACCCACCCGCTCCGCTCGTCCAGCGATAGACCAAGGGCTGTGCCTTCAGCCACTTACCCCTATCCTTAACGGACTCAGCGATATGTAGAGCCCTCGTGTGGCATTCCCTTACGGGACACGCTTTAATACGCTTTACAAGGTAATGGAAACTGATTGAACAATTGTTAATGATGTTTGTGATGAAACGTGTTTTGCTACTTTACAAATCTCATCGCATTTGAGGAAAAGTATTAAACAGATCCTTGAACTATTTATGTAGTTGGAATACAAGAAAGTTCTCCTGGTAGCTGAAAAAGATACAATTACTGGAAAGTTAAAGAGTGGACCATCCCTGAGGCTAAAATATGGAGTTAATGGATACAGATTCATAATAAAGGAGGACCCTTTTTCTCAGTCTAAGTACGTAAGAAACCTTAGCTTTAACTCTCTGACCACTCTTTACATGCTTCTAAAAGCACTGTTTCAGAGAGCAATAACTGTAAACGGAGACTTTGACTTTGTGCACGCTTTTTTCTGGACATTTTATAGGTACAGGAAGCCATGGATACATGAAAACGATCAGTCTCCCTCTCAACTTATATTTAACTATTTTAAGATGAAAAACGGTTTTGGCAAAAAAATTGTAGAAATTATCGCGAACTTGCTTAATAGCTCTAAGGCTGTGATAACTTGGACAAACTATTCAGCAAAAGGTTTTGTTGAAGATGGTGTTGATCAAAGCTTGGTTCATGTTATCCCCTTACCTATGGAGGTTAGGTGTAAAAATAAAGAACGTCGCGGAATAAAAGTGCTCTTCGTTGGTAGAGATTACTATAGGAAAGGAGGAGACATAGCATTAAAAGCTGCGATGAATGTTCTCAAAAAACACAGCGAAGTTACCTTCATTTATGTTGGTAAGGCTACAATTCCAGAACATCCCAGGATAAAGCATTATGAAGGAATTTCAAGAAAGCAACTAGAAGATCTTTACAGAGACTCAGACATTTTGCTTTATCCTTCAAGGGTTGAGGCGTACGGCCTTGCCGCGCTGGAGGCTCTGTCCTATGGCATACCTGTAATAGCTTCAAACCTACCATCTTTAAGAGAAATAGTAGAAGATTCTGTAGATGGATACATAGCAAACTCAGATGAAGATTACGCTCAAAAACTAGAAGAGATAATTAATTCGCCAGAAAGGCTGGAAAGCCTTTCAAAAATGGCTTGCGAAAAGGTAAAGATCAAGCACGATCCAAAGAAGATAGGGGAAGAGCTGAAGAAGATATATGAATCTATCAGCTGATTTTATTAGGGGTTTTTCGTTAAGGGTCACGAGCTATTTTTTGCAGATATTCTTCCCCGTCTACCTTCTTTATTACATAAAAGCTGTGGGCCTGGTTTATTGGTCGCTAGTAATAATTTTCTGGGTTTCAGCCGGCATTGGTGTGTTTCTTCCTTACCTTGTAAAAGAACACGGTTTTTACCTTGAGATCCTCTTTTTTGTGTTATCATTTTTGCTTTTTTTAATATCTAAGTCATTTTCGGTTCTGATTTTGATTGCACTTGCCGCTCTAGTTTCAGCTCTTACAGGGACTTATACATACTTTAGCTTTGCAAGAGAATCTTATCGTGGAGTTCTAAATTATATGAGAGGACAAGGTGCAGGACTTTTGCTTTCAGCCACTATTGCTTTTCTTCTCTTTTATTTTGCATCTTTAAAAATTGAAAGCTTTGCTGGTTTGCTCCTGATGGCCCTTGCTCTGATCCTTATAATAACAACGATCAAGAAAGGAGTTGAAAAACATGACGTTGGAAGTTTGAGCTTTTCAAGGCTAGTAGAAAAAGCATTTAGCGGGCTGAAATCTTATTATGAGGTAATAGGGAACGCCCTGTTCTGGATTTCATTTACTACATACATTTACTATTACCTTTACGTTTGCACAAAAGCTAGCTACGAATTGGCCATTTTACTCATACTCATTAGCTCTTTTTCAGTTTTCCTTACTAGAATGCTTTTGAAAGAAAATTATAGCGGAAGAAGCTCAAAGACCATTTTTTTCGTTCTGTACGCAGTTTCTTTTTTGATTATAGCAATGAACGCTGTCGTAAAATACGTTTATGTTGACTTCGTTTCAGCCATACTTATAGGCGTATCACAGGGAGCGCTCTCAACTGATTTGCTTTTCGAGAGCATAAGCTTCAACACTAACGGCTCTTATGACGGTTACATAATATATAACGCTTACATAGGAGCTGGTGAACTTCTTAGCAACGTCTTCTTCGGTCTTATGGTTACTTTTTCAATGGTTAAGCTTTTCTATATGCTCGTTTTCATAGTTGCAATAATAATTATATTTTTAAACATCAAACATATTATGTGAACTACATATTTTTAACGGGGCTAGCTGGCAGCGGCAAGTCTCTCCTTACGAGCGTGATTTCTGATTCGTTAGAAGAAGACGGCTGGAGCGTAGCTAGGGTTAACCTAGACCCATCTGCGGAAAGTATACCTTACACTCCAGATTATGACATAAGAGAGTTCATAGATTCAAAAACGATATTTGAAAGGTATGGTCTGGGCAGTAACGGAGCTCTAATATTTGCGATGGACCTTCTTGCAGGAAACCTTCAGGCATTCTTACCTGTTCTTGAATCACTTGACCTTGATTTCGCTGTAGTAGATATGCCAGGTCAGCTAGAAATCTTCACGTTCAGGGAAAGCGGCCCTTTCCTGCTTAAAAGCATTTCAAAGGAGGACAAGCTAGTTTTATTCCTTTCGGATGTTGCAGCTTCGTCAGACTTTCAGAACTTCCTTTTGGCTGAGATTATGGCCAGGATCCTTTCTTTTAGGACAAACTCTCCCACTATTCACGTTATAAACAAAACTGATGTAAGCCCCGAAAGCGTTGAAAAGATCAAAAAGTTCATATCAATTAAGAATTCAAACGAGCTAAAAACTATTAATGAAAAGCACCTTTTTAACGCTTACAGACACATACAAAAGATAACCCCTGAAACAACTCACGTCTTTGTTTCAGCAAAGACAAAAGATAACATCTGGCAGATAAAAGCTTACATAACAAGGGCATTTAAGGGCGGGGAAGATAAAAGAGAATAAAAAGGTATAAATGGTTAAATATTAATTTTTAAAAAATAAATAACTTATGAGTGAAGAAAAAGTCGATTGGTACCTTGACTTTATAGATCTGAAAAGAAAACCGGCAGAAGACGAGATTCAGCTGCTATTCAAAGCAACACCTGCTCCAGGTTATTCTATTGAGGAAGCTGCTGGCAGGATAGCTAGTGAAAGCAGCGTTGGAACGTGGACAACTCTTACAACAATAACTCAGGACACCTTAAACAGGATGGCCAAAGTGTACAAAATCTCGGGAGATCTTGTGTACGTGACGTATCCTCTAGAGCTTTTCGAGCTCGGAAGCATACCTCAGTTGTTTTCCAGCGTTTTCGGCAACATATACGGAATGAAGACAGTGGCAAGGCTCAGAGTCATCGATATCAGGTTTCCTAAAGAATACATAAAGAGCTTTAAAGGTCCTCAGTTTGGTCAAAAAAAGGTCAAAGATATACTTAAGATAAAGGAAAACAGGCCTATAATTGCAACTGTTCCAAAGCCAAAGCTAAGCCCAAGCGCTGAAGCACATGCAAAGGTAGGTTACGAAATCTGGTTGGGAGGCGAAGATCTTCTTAAAGACGACGAAAACCTCACAAGCCAGCCATTTATCAAGTTTGAGGACAGGGTAAGGGAAGTATTCAAGTACAGGGACAAGGCTGAAAAAGAAACAGGAGAAAGGAAGTCAGCCTTGATAAACGTAACTGCTGAGACTGAAGAAATGAAGAGAAGGGTAAAGCTTGTAAAGGATTACGGTGGCGAATTCATAATGATAGATTTCCTTACAGCAGGTTGGGCCGCCGTGCAGACTATAAGGGATTATGCTGAAGAGCTAGGCTTAGCGCTGTACGCGCACAGGGCGTTCCATGCTGCATTCACTAAGCTTCCTGATCATGGGGCTACTATGCTCTCGATAGCAAAGGTTGCAAGGCTAGCAGGCGTTGACTTCATTCACATCGGTACAGCAGGCATAGGGAAGATGGAAAGCACAAAGTCTGACGTGATAAGGATAAAAGAAGAGATAACTCTTGACAAAGTACCTCAAGAAGACATATACTTTGAACAGGACTGGGCTGGAATAAACCCCGTAATGCCGGTCAGCTCTGGAGGCCTGCACCCTGGCATTTTGCCACCGCTTCTTGATGCGCTGGGAGCTGACATAGCTATACAGGTAGGAGGAGGAGTGTTAGGGCACCCGATGGGACCAAGGGCCGGAGCGAAAGCGGTAAGGGACGCTATAGACGCTTGGAACAAAAAGATACCTTTGCAGGAATACGCTGAAAAGTCAAAGGAGCTAAAAGCAGTGTTAGAAAAGTGGGGTACACAAAGCTACGCGTGAATTTTTTATTTTAATGTTGTAAAGAAAGATTTTATCTCTTCTATTTCATTTTTTAGCTTATCTTCAATTTTTTGTTTTCTTTCCTTTATGTAATCATATATTTCATTTGCCGCCACTTTCAGATTTTGAACCCTATCAAGATAAGGCACGCCAGCCCTCCCGAAACTCGTTTTTGCTTCGAGCCATAAAAGAACCGTTTCTGGATCTACATCTGGCTTCAGACCAAGATATAACCTTTCCCTTATTAAGTTATAGGCCAACGTTGCAACCATCTTTTTCCTCCACTTTTCTATAAATTGCTCTTCTTCCTTTTGTGAAAGATCAAAAATAACTTTTGACTTGCTTTCTCCTTCAGGATCCAGGTTAAGCCCGGTTGCAGCCATTATAAACTCCCTGAACCTTAAAACAGGTTTTAAGGAACCTGTAGAAACGACAAGAGATGAAGCCGCCGCGCTGTCAACTATTGCTATTCCAAGGTTTTCAAGGGGATCTTTTACATCTACAGAGACATTCTCTCCCTTAAGGTACTTGATTGCAAGGTCTATGTCAATAGGACCTCCGTAGACAAACTTTCCAGAAGTTGCAATGAGTGGTACAGTTAAGACCTTCTCAAATATAGCTGGGGTTATGTCTTTTGAAACGTCAACAAGCTCTGCATAGTTTTGTATACCGTTAAAGCTCTTCAAAAGGCTGTAGCTCGTGTGGCATGCTGGATGATAATAAACTGTATGCTGCATTTCATAAAGATCATAACGCTAAAAATTTAAGCTTTAATTAACATTTTTCAAAACGTTTTTAATGTAATTTTGCTCTAATCAGTTGAATTGGAACCTGCTATAAAGAAGAATCTACGGGAGCCAATCGTAGTTGTCCTTGGGCATGTCGATGCTGGGAAGACTTCGTTACTTGATAAGCTAAGAGGTACAGCGGTTCAGGCAAAAGAAGCTGGAGGAATAACTCAACACATTGGGGCTAGCCTCTTTCCTTCGGACGTTCTGATTGAGATTTCACGAGAATTGTTGGAAAGGTTCAAGATAAAGGTTGAGATTCCCGGCATACTTTTTATAGATACGCCAGGTCATGAAGCTTTTGCAAACCTTAGGTACAGGGGCGGTTCAGCTGCTGATATTGCTATAGTTGTTATAGACATAACAAAAGGCGTTGAGCCTCAGACTATTGAGAGCATTAACATACTTAAAGAAAAGAAAGTGCCATT
Source organism: Nitrososphaerota archaeon (assembly GCA_009903795.1). Lineage (GTDB taxonomy): Archaea > Thermoproteota > Nitrososphaeria > Conexivisphaerales > UBA164 > CAYFFZ01. The sequence goes on from WYER01000032.1 coordinate 22,067, forward strand.
TCTCGTTGCCCTCAACAAGATTGACCTGATTGCTGGCTGGAGATCTCACCCTGAATTAACATTTGATAAAAATTTGAGCATGCAGGATAAGGCGACTCAAAAGCTTCTTGATGAAAGGATCTATACAGTTGTTGGTCAGCTATCAAACCTAGGTTTTGAAAGCGATGCCTTTTATAGGGTTACTAACTTTATGAGGCAAGTATCGCTAGTTCCTGTAAGCGCGGTTACAGGAGAAGGTATACCGGAGCTCCTGACTGTCCTTCTTGGGCTTGTTCAGAACTTTATGAAAGGAAAGCTCTCTTTCAAGGAAGGCCCAGGTTACGGAATAATAATCGAGGTAAAAGAGGAAGAAGGAATGGGAACTGTTCTCAACATTATACTGATAAACGGAATACTTTCAGTAAACGACAGAGTGGTCACTGGCACGAACACAGGCGCAAAGTCTACAAAGATCAAGGGAATATACCTTCCAAAGCCCCTTGATGAAATGAGGGATCCGCGGGACAAGTTTAAGTTTGTAAAAACAGTAGCAGCTTCAGCAGGCGTTAGCGTTATGGTTTCAGATCCTGATGACATAGTTGCTGGAGCGCCTATATACGTTGTAACCAATGACGAAGAAGAAAAAAGGTATTCAAAAATGATAGAAGAAGAATTAAAAAGCTTAACGATTAAAACGGATCAGGTAGGGATTATATTAAAAGTTGACACTTTGGGTTCCCTTGAAGCTTTAAGCTATCTTTTAAAAAATGCTAACATACCTATAAGGTATGCAGAAATAGGACCAGTTACAAAGAAGGACGTTCTTGAAGCTCAACTCGTAATGCAGAACAATAAATACCTGGGCGTTATACTTGCCTTTAACCAAAAATCACTCGTAGAAAACCCACCAGTTAAGATTTTCTTTGGCAACGTCATGTATAACTTGATTCAGGATTATCTTAACTACGTAAAAGAGGAAAAAGAAAAGGACCTCAGGCTAAAGACTGAAAAGCTTACGTATCCCGCAAAGTTCCAGGTGCTTAAAGGTTATGTTTTCAGGAGAAGCAACCCTGCGATATTTGGTATAAGGGTCATAGCAGGAATTCTTAAGCCAAAAGTAAGGGTAATGAACTCAAAAGGCGAAGAAGTAGGTTCGATAGAACAAATACAAGTGCAGGGCGAAAGCGTTCAAAAGCTCGAAAAGGGGGAGGAAGCAGCGATCTCTATGAAGAACGTAACAGTCGGAAGGCAAATAAAGGAGGATGAAATTCTTTATACCCTTCCGTCAGCAGAAGAAGCAAAGGTTCTAAAAGACACAAACCTTCCAGAGGAAGACCTTCAGGTTTTAAAGGAAATAATTGAAATAAGGAGGAAAGTTGAATACCTCTACGGGTATTAACCTTCCAAAAGCTTCCTTAAAGCTTCGTTAAAGTTTGTTTTGACAAAGCTTTTCATATTCCTTTCGTATTCTTCTATCTTTTTAGAGTAATGGGATAATGTGTACTCTATCTCGCTTTCTCCGCTGATCAGCCTTCTTCTGGCGTATTCCTCTATTTCAAAGCTTATTTCTTTTCCAGCATAAACAACCTTTTTATTTAAAAGGTCTATTGTTACCGTAAGTTTACCTTCCTTTGCTTTCTCTATTATATCATTAATAATGCTTTCAGGAAGCTTTATGCATGCAAGGCCGTTCTTTATTGAGTTGCCATAAAATATGTCTCCAAATGATTCTGCAAGAACAGCCTTAATTCCGTAATCTGTTAAGGCCCATACTGCGTTTTCTCTTGATGATCCTATACCGAAGTTTTTCTTTGAAACGAGCACAGTTCCGTCTTTGAACCTTGGATCGTTTAGGACAAAATCGGCTTTAGGCCTTTCATTTTCATCGTACCTCCACCTGTAGAACAGGTACTTGCCGAGACCCTCTTTTTTAAGAAACCTTAAGAACTGTGCCGGTATTATCTGGTCAGTATCTATGTTGTCCTGCGGAAGAGGAATGACTTTTCCCTCTATCTTTTCTGGCATTTTAAACCACCTCACTAATTTCAACGTTTCTAACATCTACAAAGTGGCCGTATATTGCAGCTGCAGCTGCCATTGCCGGGCTCACAAGGTGCGTCCTTCCGCCCGGTCCCTGTCTGTTTTCAAAATTCCTGTTTGAAGTCGATGCCGACCTTTTTCCTGGAGGTAGCCTGTCAGAGTTCATAGCTATACACATGCTGCAGCCAGAGTGCCTCCACTCAAAACCTGCTTCTATAAATATTCGGTGCAACCCAAGCCTTTCAGCAGTTCTTTTAACCCACTCTGAACCTGGAACTACAAGAGCCTTAACGCCTTTGCTAACCTTTTTATTTTTTACAACCTTTGCTGCCTCTATAAGGTCAGAAAGCCTTGCGTTTGTGCAAGATCCTATAAATACGTAATCAACTTTAACGTCAGTTATTTTCTGACCTGGATTTAATCCCATGTACTTGAGGGCCCTTTCATATTCAGCTCTTAAGCTTTCATCCTTTACCTCAGATGGATAAGGCACTTCGCCATCGATGGGTATTACCATGGCCGGATTTGTTCCCCACGTAACCATGGGCTTTATCGAGCTCGCATCAATTTCTATTTCTTTTTCGTACTTTGCATTCGGATCGCTTTTCAGGCTTTCCCAGTATTTTACAGCTTCTTCCCATTCTGATCCTTTAGGAGCTAAAGGCGCATTCTTGACATAAGAAAACGTCTTCTCATCAGGTGCAACTATTGCTGTTCTAGCACCAGCTTCTATTGACATATTACAAAGCGTCATTCTTCCTTCAACTTCCATGTCAGACACAGCTTCCCCAGAATATTCAATTATATGACCTATTGCCCCTCCTGTGCCTATCTTGCCTATTATGTAAAGCGCAACGTCTTTTGCGCTTACTCCTTTGTTTAACTTTCCGTTTATTTTTATTTTAAATTGCTTTGGTTTTTTTATCCAGAGCGTCTGTGTAACGAAAACATGCTCAACTTCTGAGGTTCCTATTCCAAAAGCAAGAGACCCTAGAGCCCCGTGCGTGCTTGTGTGGCTGTCTCCTGCTGCTATTGTTAGCCCTGGCAAAGAAAACCCAAGTTCTGGCCCTACTACGTGTATTATTCCCTGATAAGGACTATAAAAATCGAGCAACGGCACGTTAAACGTTTTTGAGTTTTCCCAAAGAGCATCCATTTGTTGTTTTGACAGTTCATCTATTGTGGGATTAACCTTAGAATCTGTTGGAACATTATGATCCATAACAGCAAGAGAAAGGTCAGGACGCCTGACCTTGTATCCCTTCTTTTTCATGTCGCTGAAAGCTACAGGGGATGTTACCTCGTGTGTTAGATGCCTATCTATATAAAGCAGCGACATCTCATCTTCCTTTGCTATTTCATGAGCTTCCCAAATCTTATCTATTATACTGTAAGGCATTCACTGGTTTTGACTGTTAATGTTTAAAAAAGTTTTCCTTTGATTTTTATTGAAACGGCTAAAGTTGCTCTATTCGGAATCTAAAGAATCGTTTTTAAAAGCAAAATTATAAATCATCATGATTTGCCAACACAAAACGCAGCAAAGAGAATAATAAATTTTAGAAAGTACATCTACATAATACTCTTTTTTCTTGTGCTCATCATGATCAAAATTGGGATAACAGGAATTAAAGGCCTTTTTATTAGACCTTCTTTCCTGAGCACAGTAACTATAACGATACAGCTTTTTGCCATTATGGACCCGATTGGGGCTTTGCCGTTTTACCTCTATTTTCTAAACAAACTTGAAGGAAAAGATAGAAACGCTCTCTGGTCTACAGTTGTTGTATCAATGACCGTTCTACTTTTCTTCTTTGCTCTTGTTGGAAATGAAATGCTTAAGCTTTTCGGCGTTAGCATCTACAGCTTTATGATTGGAGGCGGCGTCCTGCTCATGATAATAGCAATAGATACTATGGGCGAAGGCTCAAGGTCATTAACTCTTGATCCAAAAGAGGCCGCTATAGTTCCTCTTGCTTCTCCGTTGCTAGTTGGGCCTGGTACTGCAGCAACGCTCATAATACTTTCAAACACAATACCTCTTTCTGAGCTTATCATTTCGCTAATCATCATAGCTGTTTTCGCTGCAGCTATACTCAAATATTCAGAAAGTATACTTAAAATAATCGGTAAAAACGGAGTGACAGCTTTTTCAAGGCTTTTCAGCATAATAGTAGCCGGTTTTGCGGCGCAGCTTATTTATGAAGGGTTAGTTGGCTGGGGCATCATTAAGCTCCTTTGCGTATTTTTGTAACTCTTTTCTTATAGCTCAGCTTTAAACTTTATAACAAAGTACAGCAAATTAGATCTGATGGCAAATAAAATTGCTATAAAAGACGTTTTCATGGTAAGCTATGTGGGAGATGAGCTTATTCAGCATAGAACATCAATTTTTATAGAAGGCAACGTTATAACTAAAGTAGGAGACACAGACCAAGAAAACAGGTTTTCAAACTCTGATCTGGTCATCGAAGGCAAAGACCTTATCGCTATACCTGGGCTCATAAACCTTCATGCACATGCTGGGCCGACAGCTATAAGAGGTCTTGCCGAGGATCTAAGGTTATCAGAGTGGCTTAAAGAATACGTGAATCCTGCACACAAGGTTCTTACTGCGGATGACGCCGAAGTTGATTATGAGCTTTCTTATCTTGAAATGATTAAGAGCGGTATAACTCATGTGTTAGACCTTTACAGATTCCCACACGTTGGAATAAACGTAGCTAACAGAATAGGGATAAGAACAACAATAGCTCCCTATACATCTGACGTTTACGAAGGCTTTGAAAAACCTGAAACTGCTGTAAAATATATAGAAAAATATCATGAATTTAACGGGCTAGGGAGGGTCTGGGCCGGTTTTGAACATTTATCTTATTGTTCAGAAAGCTGTCTACAGTCTATTTCAAAAGCAGCAAAAGAAAACGGAAAAGGCATTCATACGCATGAGTTTGAAACTTTAGATTTTGTTGAAAATGTTGTGAAAACTTACGGTAAAAGGCCGCTCAGCGTTTTTAAAGAATTTGATATGCTGAATTCAAACTTGATTCTGGCACACTGCGTATGGCCAACTCCTGAAGAATTAAGGGTTATGGCTGAATCAGGTGTAAGCGTTTCTCACAATCCGGTAAGCAACATGAAGCTGGCTTCCGGAATCGCACCAGTTACTGAAATGTTGAGGTTAGGGATCAACGTAGGCCTCGGGACTGATGGGGTTAAAGAAAATAACAGGCTGGACATCTTTCAAGAAATGTAAGTGGCTTCGCTCATGCAAAGGGTAGTTTATGAAAAAGCTCAGTTGATGAGCGCAAAAGAGGTTTTTAAGATGGCCACGGTCAACGGGAGCAAGGCATTAAGGATGAAAAGCGGCGAGCTTAAGGAAGGTTACCTTGCTGATTTAGTTCTTCTTGACTCAAAAGCGCCAAATTTAAACCCGCTTTACGAAGACAATGTTCTCTCTCAGGTTGTTTTTGCTGCTCATCCTGGAAACGTAAAATACGTGATAGTTGATGGGAAGCTTGTGGTAGAAAACGGTAAAAGCCTTATGGTTGATGAAGATAAGATAGTTGATAAAGCTATTAAGCGTGGCAAAGAGCTTTTGAAAAAATTGGCTAAAAACAACTAAACAATCTTTCTGCAATATATAAGAAAAGCCGTATGACCAACCACAAAGTTTTGCGGTCTAGTCCTGTTTTCGGCCACTTGCAACCTTCTTATAAATATCTCAACAGTCTCTTCAGGGAAAAACCTTTTTTCCATGCTGGAATAAAGCTTTTCTAGCTGATTGTACGTAGGAAGAAGAAAAGCAGCAACGGAACCAGGTTTAAGCGCTTTCCACACAATTTCAACTAGCTTCCATGGATCCCCTAAATCTACGAACGCGGCATCGTAATAATTTTCCTTTATTTCAGGCGTAAATGTTTTAAACTCAACAAACTCAGCAAGTCCAATATTTGCTAAGTTTTCTTTTGCAATTTTTATGTAATGTTCATTAACGTCAAAAGTATGAACCTTACCGTTTGGCCTTACAAAGTTTGCTATGTACGCAGTCATGGCTCCGCTTCCCGTTCCCAGTTCTAAAACAAAGCTACCAGGTTTTATGTTTAATTTAAGGATCGTATAAGCGGCGTCCTTTGGATAAACAATCTGAGTTTCTCTTTTAAAATTCATTACATGGTCTATCAAAGTTGGTTTGAACGCATAGTAAAGTCCATCCTTTGTCTTATAGCCGTATTCCTTTCCTATTAATTCTGAAAGGTCTAGCGATGAAATATGGGTCTGAAACTTCTTATCTTTTTTTACCTTGACAAGCCAGCTTTTGTTTTTATGCACAAGCAGAACATAATCGCCTTCAGCTATTTTTCCTTCTTCAAGCATATGTAATAAGAAATCAGACAAGATATAAGGTTTCTGAAAGGTCTGCTATATCTTTCGCCATTTCTATGATCCTCGATACGTTAAGGGCAATTTGAGGATCTACAGATTCAAGCGATGAATAAGCTTCATTTGAAGCCTGTTCTATGTTAGATGGCTTTACCCTCTTATCACCTAGAAATGCCATTATTGAAATTTCCTTCAGCTTTTTTACAGCTTCAAGTTCCTCGCTACTGATCTTTCCCGCTATATTTGTGAGCTCGTCACCTATCGTTTCTATAAAATGAAGCACTAGCCGGTAATCAAGGAACTGCACAGGGCTGAGCATTAGCTTTTTTGCTATTGCTGAATCCGTCAGCCCTGTCCTCAGCATCCTGATAAGAAGAAAATATAACTTGTCAACTTCTGCATCCATAGCCTTAACTTTATTGCTGTCCGAAATTAAATCGATCATGAAACTTGTAATTCTATCCATTCTCTTTATTATTTCATAAAAATCTACCTGGTTTATATCGAGAGCGAATGAAAAGACCGCTTCGTTGTCGTTTTCTGAAACAAGTAGCAGTCCCATGAACTTTGACTCTATAAGACTTTTTAGTTCCTCAAACAATTTTTTGTCTTTATACGATATTCTTAATTTCGTGTATCCGTTAATATAAGCGTACGATAATATTTTTTCTACGTATGAACTTTGCAATACTTCTAAGTTTATATAAAAAGTTTTTTCTGATTCCTCTTTTTTTCTTGGTACAAGTATTAACTCCCCAGTAGAAGATTCAAGAGCTTCCAGGATGTCCCCTTCATTAATGCTGTACTTTTCACACCAGGGTTTTGGCAGCGTTATAAATAGGGATGAATTGCCAATCTTAAGCACTTTTCTCAGATAAGTCATCATAACTAATTTGTAAGTCTTCCCTTTAATTGTTTTTAGCGTAATGACAACTTAGACGAACCTCTATCATGTTTAGCCAAAAATTTTTATCAATAAGTTATTTTTTGTAAATTTTAACTCAATGTTCGATAATTTATAGAAATTTTTGATAAATTTTTTATATAGTTTTAACATTTTCTTTTTTATTCAATTTAATTCTTTTAGTAAATTTAATAATGTTAGTTCATAACTTTTTCACAAATGTCAAGCCAAAGAAATGAAAAATGGTCACATAGGTTTATGATTGCCGCAATAATTCAGAGCATATTCGCAGCTATCTAGACAATTCCAATTGTTCTCCTGTGGATAAAGCCTCAGTATCAATGGTAATGGTAGCAGGAAGCGCTGGAACTTGGTTTACAGTGGGTTATATACTTTATATTGTTGTAGGTGTACTCGGCAATGCAGCTATAGGCCTTGTATATCAGCACTTTGAAACCGTTGAAGGCAAGGTAGTTAGCGGCATAACGAACGCTTTAGCATGGCTCCAGCTTATACTTTTTAATTTTGGAGTAATGGCAGCTACATGGTCTCTAATGATTGCTGGATACTTTGGGGAAGCTGATCTACTACCACCTGCTGTAGGGGGAAAGGGAATGACTGCAGGTCAAGTGCATGTTTTATTTCTTTCAAAATTTATAGATCCTGTAGGAGCTTTTGTAATAATCACAGTTCTAGGAGTTATCATAGGGGCTATTGCGTTTTTGAGCATATATTTAAAAGACTGATTTTATTTAATTTAGATTGACCGTTTATAGGTTGTTTAGGTTAGCCTCTTTTTCCCATACCTTAACAGCGTTAAGCTGGACGTTGCTTATTGTAATTCCTTATCCACTGTTCAACTATTTGTTACCTATAATTAAAAAAGGAGGACCTGGTATCTGGTTTTTGTTTGGATATTTAATCTACATTATAGCGGGTCCTGTAGGGTTAGGAACCGTTTCCGCGTTGATAAAAACCATAGAAATAGATAAAAAAGCTCACATAAACGAAGCTTTAGCAAAGATCGGTTTCTACCTTTCATATGCTGTCGTGTTGCTAAGCGACATCCTGTTAGCTTTAGCTGGCGCGCTGGGGGTTATTACATGTATTTCGTAGCTGTTTCGCCTTCTATCTTATCATCAACTCTTTCTAAATTTATAATTCCAACAACTCTCACTACTGTTGTTGCTGTGCTTGGATACCTGATGGTTTTGCTTACGATGATGCTTGCAAAGCATGAAGAATAAAGTCAACCTTGTTGCATATGTTTTATTAATAGCTTTTATCTTTACTATAGAGCCTTTTTCTGTTAATGCACAGAGTTATCAGCAAGCTGGGAGCTGGGCTGTTGGCATCGTAGTGCATGACGGCTTTACGCTCTGCAACGGCCAAAAAGTTCTGTGGAAAGATGTTTATAACATAAGCGTTTTACTAAAGCTCCCTCTCATAAACGATACTGATGAAACAGTAAAAGCCTGTTTATTAACAAAAACCTGACATTTCGGTCAGGTTAGTTGTTATAGAACCTAGGCTCGTTTGAGGTCTTTTATGAGTTTTTTTGCCCCTGTTGGAACGTGTTTTTTCAAGATTTTTGTCAGTATTCTGTCTAAAAGCCCAAGCTTAAAATTAACGCCGCATGCGTTCTGATGGCCTCCTCCGTTATACTTTGTAGCTATATTAAGAAGGTTTATTTTTCCATCGCCGTAAAGAACTCCAGAGCTTTCAGTGTAAAGAATAAAAACTATGTTAACGCCTTGTTGATGAAGTTTTTTTGCTAAAAGTGAGCCTATTAGCTTTTTACCCCTTAAATCCACAAAAGCTACTTTCTTGTCAGATTCTGTGTTAAAAATTCTTGCTTTCTTTACTAATATATCTATGATTTTGTTTTCCTCTTCAAGTTGTTTTTTCCAAGCTTCAACTTTTTCGTTATAAAAAATCCCTTGAGAAAACATATCAATAAGCTCTAATCTATCTTTATTGCTTCTTGTTCCAATCTTATAAGCAAGCGTAAATTCCAGCTCGTTTTTGTTAGTGTCGCCGTCGTCTGCTATTTCCGCTATCTTTTTAGATATCTCATCATCTTTTGCAAAACGTCTGTAAAGTATCGATGCGGCGCTTGGTGAATTTTCAAGAATCAGGTTTATATGCTTTGAAATTTGTTTATCAGCTTCATACCATTCATGATGATCAATCCAGATAATCTCGCAGCCAGACGACTTTATTCTTAAAATCTCTTTTTCAACATTAGCATAGTCAGAGTGATTTAACGCTACGTCAGCTATTCCCAAAATGCTGCAGCTTCTTATTTTCTTAAGCGTTTCAGCAATTGTCCTCGGACCTGCAAACATTATCTTTAGATCATCATTGAAAACCCTCTTTGCTATAGCCCCGCTACAAACGCCGTCAAGGTCTGTATGGACTATGAAGATTTTTCTTGAATTTTTATGCATCGGACCTTTGAAATAAAAATTGTAAAAAATATAAGCTTTATAATAAAATTATAAAGTTTTTAACTTTTTATAGCTTTATAGACCTTTTCAGAAGTAATCGGGAGGCTGTTTATGCCCTTACCAATAGCGTCCATGATAGCGTTTCTGATCGCAGGCGCAGGCAATACAACTGGGGGTTCAGCTACTATTTTTGCACCAAAAGGCCCCATCGAGCCCTGTTTTTCTATTATAATCGTTTGTATCTGTTCAGGTATATCAAGGCTTGTTGGTATGTAATAGTCTTTCAGGTTTGGGTTTACTACGTAACCTTCCTTATGTACGAGCTCTTCCATCATTGCGTACCCTAGTCCCTGTACCGTTCCTCCGTATATCTGTCCTCTGACGCTTTTCGGGTTTATAGCCCTGCCGACATCAAAAGCTACATAATAGTTGAGCACTTTGTAGAGACCGGTTTCTGTATCTACTTCGACTTCAGCTATTGCAGCGCCAAAAGTGTACTGATTGTAAGGTGATCCAAGCCCAGTTTCTTCATCCCATTTGCAAGATGGTGCCATATAATATCCTAAGGTGTTTAGCTCTATGTTGGCTTCATACGCTTCTTTAACCAATTCTTCCCATGATATGGTTTTGTGTTCCTTTCCTTTGCAATACACATATCCGTCAACTATTTGGACATCTTCAACTTTACAATTAATTAATTTAGAAGCAACAGGTAGAAGCTTCTGCTTAAGTTTGAGCGCAGCATCTCTTGCCGCATTCCCGCCTATGGCTATAACTCTTGACGCAACAGTAGGCCCAGTTTCATGATGTATAAGAGTGTTTGGCCTGTCTATGGTAAAGTAATCTATTGGAACGCCAAGCACGCTTGCCGCTATCTGAGCTAAACCTGATATTGCTCCTGTTCCAAACTCTGTAAGTCCTGTCCCAAGGTGTACCTTTCCGTTTTTTTCTACAGAAAGGTGAACATAAGCATAATCGTTTCCTTCAGGACCTAACGCGTTGCCGTGATGTAACATAGCTATTCCTATTCCTCTTCTTATCTTTCCATCTTGTTTTGAGTAAAGCTCTTTCTTCTTGCGATAATCGCTTGCTTTAACTACTGCATCAAGGCATTCGGGCAAACCACAGCTCTCGTCCATAAGCTGTCCAGTGCTTGTTCTTGACCCAGGCCTTAGCATGTTGATCAAACGTAAGTCCAGCGGATCCATATTCAGTTTCTTTGCTATTTCATCCATTTGAGATTCTGCAGCAAATATAGCCTGAGGAGCTCCGAATCCCCTGAAGCTTCCTGTATAAGTGTTGTTAGTGTAAACTTTGTAACCGTCGTTCCATACGTTTGGTATTTCATACGGACCATTAGCGTGGAATGTAGCTCTTACTATTACAAGAACCCCTAATGAAGCGTAAGCTCCGCCATCTAGAACTATCTGAACCTTTGACGCAGTAAGTTTACCATTGGCTTTAACTCCTGTTTTGTGCGTTATAATTGCAGGGTGCCTCTTTGTATGAGCTATCATCGATTCCTCGCGCGTCATGCTCATTAGCACTGGTTTTCCTGTCTTTATTGCTCCCAAAGCAGCTATGGACGCAACATCATAAGGCGGTTCATCGGATTTTGGTCCAAAAGCGCCACCTGTAACAGCCTGAATAACCTCTACCCTGTCAATAGGCCAACCAAGAACCTTGGCGACAGCTGCCTGAACGTGGTGCGGAGTCTGCATTGAGCCTATTATCAGAATTTTCTCACCGCGCGGCACAGCAAAAGCTGTCTCAGTTTCCATGGGGGCTGCGTCCTGGTGCTGAGTTCTGAAAGTGTTTTCAATTATATAATCAGCTTCCTGAAAGCCTTTTTCAATGTCGCCCTTTCTTACTTTAACATGCTTCACTATGTTTCCATCATCGTGAATCTTTGGGGCATCAGGTTTCATGGCTTCAATAGGGTCAAAAACTGGTTTTAACGGTTCGTATTCAACTTCTACAAGCTCTTTAGCTTCCTGAGCCCTGTTTGGTTTTTCTGCTATTACTGCAGCTACTATATCACCAGTTGACCTTACTTTATTAAAAGCAAAAAGAGGCCTGTCAGGTATTATCGTAGATGATTCATTGAGCCCTGGCACATCTTTATACGTAAGAACGTACCTAACGCCAGGATAGTTTAAGGCTTTTGAGACAGATATGTTCTTTATTATGGCGTGCGGGTATCTTGAAAGAACAAGTCTTGCATAGAGCGTATTTCTAGGTATTAGATCATTAGTATAGATGGGCGATCCCAAAACTTTTTCAAGATCGTCGATTCTTCTCAGTTCTTTTCCTATGTATAATAGCTCCCCTCTTTCTGCCTTTTTCTGAATTTCCATTAAAAATTCTTCAGCAGTTTGAGCGTTCATTCAGGTCGCCCCGCATCATAAATAGCGTCAATTATATCATAATAACCAGTGCACCTGCAAAGGGTTCCGCTTATAGCTTCTTTTATTTCCTGTTTGCTAGCTCCTTTCTTCCTGCTAAGCAGGTGCCAGCCAATTATCTCCATGGCTGGGGTGCAGAAGCCGCACTGTGCTGCTTGATGAGCTCTGAACTGCTCTTGAATCTTTTTCATCAACGGATCGTTGTTCAAGCCTTCAAGCGTCGTTATCTTATGATTCTTTGCCTGAAAAGCGGGAATTACGCATGAAAGAACAGGTTTCCCGTCCATGAGCACTGTGCAGAGTCCACAATCGCCTGTCCCACAACCTTCTTTTACAGACTTGTATCCAAACTCGTCCCTTAACACATCAAGCAGCCTGTCATCTGGGTCAACAAGAACTTCCCTTTCAATACCGTTAACGTTTAATTTAACAAGCATTTGAGCCATTTTACTGTTCACCTCTCAACTTAAACAAAAGCCTTTCTAACATAGCAAGCAAGAGCGCTTTCCTATACTCTGCGGAAGCCCTGAAATCATCTGTTAGTGAAACCTCCTCGCTCAAAACCTTTTTTGCGCCCGCTATTGTTTCTTCGTTCAAGGCTTTTCCTTTTAAAAATTCCTCCGTATTCTTTGCTCTTTCTGGGATCTTCCCTTTTATCCTGTTTGCTGCAATTCTTACGTCTTCAATCTTTCCATCTTTTACTTTGCCTACAACAGCCATGTTTACTATATTTATTATCAAAGTGTTCCTCCTGCCAATTTTTTCAAAAGCGGAACTATAACCTTCGCCAGGATCTTCAAAAGATATCTCCGTAAGAATTTCGTTTGGCCTTCTGTTGATTTTTCTTTTTCCGATTATGAATTTTTCAAGATTTACATACCTTTCCCCGTCAACGCTGGAAAGCTTTACTTTGGCGTTAAACGCTAATAAAAGCGGTATAAAGTCTTCGCTGCTTGAAGCAGCGCAAACGTTTCCACCTATGGTTGCGACGTTCCTTATTTGTGGGCTTCCAAACTTTGCTATGACATCTTTAAATCCTGAAAATCTTTTTTCTTTTAAAATACTTTCTCCCTCAAGCTGAGAAACAGTAACGAGGGCCCCTATTTTTATCAAATTTTCATCCTTTTTTACATATGATAGCTCGCCAGCAAGGCCTGAAATATCCAAAAGCTTTTTAGGTTTTACCTCTCCATTTCTTATTCGAGGCCATAGGTCTGATGCGTTTGCTATTATTTCAGCATCAGGGTTCTCGTTAAGAAGTTTTAATGATTCTTTCAAACTTGAAGGCTGAAGAACTACAATCTCGCTTCTGTTTAATAAAGGCTGCTCCATCATGAGCTCATTATTTTATATTTTTATAAATTTTTTGTTTACGATATTCTTAATATTTTCAACAAAAATCATTTTCGTAAATAGCTCAACTTTTAGTAAACACACGAAATATAAAAGCTTTATATTTAACCCATATTTATTGTATCTAAGCTTTAGGGGCTAAAATTCACTTTTTTAATAATAAACAACTCCTTACAAATGGTTTTCACATTAAAGAAATTTTTTACATAATAATGTTATTGATTAAGTGAATGACAACCATCGCCTTTAAAGGCGGTGAGGATGTCAGTAACCTCCTCCAACAGGAGGAATCAGCATCACAACATCTCCGTCATTGAGTTTTGTTTTGCTGTAGCTTTCCCTTTTTACATACCCGTTGTTAACATAAACAAGAAAGTGTTCATGAAATTCTCTTTTATTGTTCATTATAGCTCTCTCTGCTCTTTCTCCGTATTTTTGTAAAATCTTATTTAGAAGATCTTCTACATTTTCCGCATCTATTTCAGTTTCATGAGCGCCCAGAATATCTATAAGCTCGTAGAACACTCTGAGTTTTATTCTTGCCATAAAATTATTATTTTAAGAAATTATTTTATGCTTTCTAAAAATTTTTTAACGCCTCCGTCAAGATGAACTTCTACCCTCGTTACGTTTTCATCTATGTATAAAAGTATAGGCGCCTTAACGATGTATCCAAATTTATTAAATATCAATTTTCTCCCACCATAAGTTTCTTTGCTCATTGAAACAGCTACATCAACGATTTCTACTTTAAACTTTTGAAGCTCGCCTATTATAGCTTCTAAAGTTCCACCAGTAGATATGGCGTCATCTATAAGAAGCACGCTCTCACCTTCAGATATTCCGTAAATATAATACGTCCCTTTTTCGTATCCAGATGCATAATCTACTTTGCTCATAGGTTCATCCCCTAGGTTTCTTTTTCTGACTATTGCCAATGGTTTCCCCTTCCTTTCTGCTATAAGAGTAGCTATCGGCAGCCCAAAGCTTTCTGGCGCAAGCACTTTGTCGAAATCATCCCTCGTTATGTTGTCTATAGTGTCCGCAAGGAATGACATAACTCTTGCTGATGGAGGGGGCACGTTTTCAGTTATAGGGTTAAGGATGTATTTGTAAATTTTTTCACTTTCGTCTCTAACCCAGCTTTTTTCTATCAACTTAGAATTTTCATAATATCCTTTTATTTCTTCAATTATATCATCCACCTTTTTATACCCTTCAAGAGACCTATAATAACAGGAGTAGTTTCCCGTGTGACATGCTGGACCATTCGGCTCTGCAACGTATATTAGGCTGTCTCCGTCGCAATCTATGAGTATTTTCCTTACCTTTTGATAGTTTCCAGAAGTTTCCCCCTTTAACCAAAGTTTTTTTCTTGACCTAGAATAAAAGTGAGCCAGCCCTGTCTTTATTGTAAGTTCAACGGCTTCTTTGTTTGCATAAGCCTGCATTAGTATTTTTCCTGTGTTCCAGTCTTGAACTATTACAGGTACAAGCCCTTTTTCATCGAACTTTATATCATCTATCTTGAGCTCTATCATATTCTAACCACAACTCCTTTTTCTTTGAGGTACAACTTGAGTTCATTTATTGAAATCTCTTTAAAATGGAAAACTGATGCTGCAAGCGCAGCGTCAGCATTGGCTTTTTTAAAAACTTCATAAAAGTGTTCAAGCCTGCCACCACCCCCGCTGGCTATTACAGGAAGACTTATAGTATCAGTTATCATCTTTGTTAACTCAATGTCATAACCCATCTTCGTTCCGTCCCTGTCTATGGACGTAATAAGTATTTCGCCGGCTCCCAGCTCTTGAGCCTTTTTTGCCCAATCTTTTGCCCTCAATGAGGTTCTTTCTCTACCGCCTTTTATGTACACATAATAATCGTCAGCTTCTTTTTTAGCGTCTATCGATACAACAACGCTCTGAGATCCATAAACATCAGCTATTGCTGTTATAAGCTCAGGTTTAAGCACAGCGTATGTGTTTATAGATACTTTATCAGCACCGTTCCAGAGTATCTGTTTTGCATCTTCTAGGCTCGATATACCACCTCCTACAGTAAAAGGTATGTCAAGCTTTGATGCAACTTCCTTCACTTTTTCGATAAATATTTTTCTTCCTTCATATGAAGCAGAAATGTCAAGAAAGACAATTTCATCTGCTCCCATATCACGGTACATTTCTGCCAAATTTACAGGATCTCCAGCTTCTACAAGGTTAACGAACGACTTACCCTTTACAACTTTTCCTTTGTCAACGTCCAAACAAGGAATTATTCTCTTGGCCAGCATTATGCATCACCAAAGTACTTTTCATATAAGTCTTTTCCTATTATGCACCCTTTGTACCCAAGCATTTCAATTTCTTTAATTTCACTTAGTAGAACTCCTCCGGATAGCAATACCTTCTTTCTGTACTCAAAAGGTATGTTTTGAGCAATCTTCCTGTCAAAACCTTTCATGGTTCCATCTCTATTTATTGAAGTTACTATGAACTCTTCAAACCCCATCTCTGAAAATTTTGAAAGCGCTTCATTTAGCTTTAACCCGCTGTCCTTCTTCCATCCTTCATATGATACTATTTCGTCTTTTACATCCAGCGATATTGTAATCTTATCTTTCATTGGCAATAAAGACTGTGGATTTATAAAAGCAAGCGTGCTCAAAACTACCCTGTCTGCGCCGCTATCAATGTACTTTTTTATTTTTTGAACGTCCCTTATACCGCCTGCTACCTGTTTGTAACCTTTCTCTTTTAGCAATTCAGAAATAATGTTAAAGTTATCGCCAATGCCAAGCGCGGCATCAAGGTCAACTATGTGAAAACGCTCAAAACCTTCATCATAAAGACGCCTAATTACTGTTAACGGGTTTTCTGAGTACACCTTTATGTTTTCAGCCTTTCCTTCCTTAAGCCTTACCACTTTCCCCGACATTAAATCTATTGCTGCGTACACGTTCATCTCTTAACAGCCTCAAGCACACCTTTAAGTATCATCAACCCTGATTTCCCTGATTTTTCAGGATGAAACTGCACACCAACGAAGTTTTCCTTGATTATCAACGCTGGTATCTTTATTTCGTCGTTTTCAGCTACAGCATAAACAAACCTTTCATCGCTAGGAACGTAATAAGAATGCGCGTAATAAAACCAGTCCCCTTTTTTATCGCTCTTCCATATATAATTTTCTTTTAAGAGCTCCGTATATGACCATCCCATGTGAGGAACTTTTCCCTTTTTTAATTTCATCACAGTTCCTTTAAGAACGCCAAGCCCTTCGCCCTCTCCTTCTTCGCTTTTTTCGTAAAACAAATGCAGCCCAAGGCATACTCCAAACACGAACGTTCCTTTTTTTGCCATTTGAAGTATAGATTCCTTTTGATCTTTAAGCGATTTTGAAGCTTGAGAAAAGTTTCCAACGCCTGGCAGGACTAGAAGGTCTGGTTGTTTTTCGGAATCTATACTCTCTACAACTTTAGTATCTTCATTCAACCTTTTAAATGCGCTGTAAATACTGTAAAGGTTGCTTGCACCATAATTGAAAATGATTATTTTCATAGAGATCCTTTTACTGACATACTGTTTTGCGATTTTTCTAAGGATTGTTTGAGAGCGATTCCAAATGATTTGAAAGCTGCTTCAACTATGTGATGAGGGTCTTTCCCGTTAAGCTGGTAAAGATGTAGCGTCATAGGAGTGCTGAACGCAAGCGACCTAAAAAAATGCTCTATTAAGGCTGGATCAAACTCTGAGCTGTTTGGGACGTTGAGGCCATAGCTAAAGTAAGGTCTTCTTACCATATCAACGGAACTTATGATAAGCGCTTCATCCATAGGTATAACAGCATAACCGAACCTCTTGATCGATTCCCTGTCTACTGCTTTATCTATCGCGTAGCCCAACGTTATGCCTGTGTCCTCTATTATGTGGTGCGGGAGGTCACCGTTTGCCTTTATTTTTATGTCAATGCTGCTGAACTTTGCTAAAGTAACGATCATGTGTCTGAAAAACGCATCTTCAACTTCTACTTCAGCTTTTCCGTTTCCATCAACGTTTAGCTCCACGTATATTTGAGTTTCTTTTGTTTCCCTTTTTACTTCTGCTTTACGCAACCCCTATCTCCTCCAACGGCATTATAGAAGATGGTTTATGGACTACAAGCCCCTGCGCGTACTTCCTTAGCATTGGAAGAACTTTTAGAAACTCATCTTCATCTATTACAGTATTTACAGCATACCAGCCTTCTATAGAAAGCTTTGAAATTGTTGGCGATTTTAGCGCTGGAAGAGCGTTTAGAAGTTTCTGTAGGTTTTCCTCACTTACGTTTAAAAATATATGCAGCTTCTTTCTTGCTTCTACAACGCCTTTTAGCAGCGCTATTATGTCCAAAATTTTCTCTTTCTTTGAATTATCATTAATGGAATCCTTGTTTGCTATGAGCACTGCGCTGGACCTCATGATTTCTGCTATTTCAACCAGACCATTTTCCCTGAGCGTTGTCCCAGTTTCAGTTACGTCAACCACAAGGTCTGCTTCTTCAGGTGGTTTGGCTTCCGTAGCGCCAAATGAAAGATATATTTCAACGTTTTCGTTCTCGCCAAACGTATACCAGGGCGTTATTATTAAAGGCCTGGCGTTTCCATAGACTTCTTTATAATACTGAAGATTTTGAAAGAAAGCAGAAGTTATGTTTGGGTATTCTGTAGCAACCCTGAGCTTTTTACCTTTTTTATTATAATCTTTTAAGATTAAATTCGGGTCTTTTTTAAGTTCTAGAGGACCTGCTAGGACAATCTTTACTTTGCCATATTCCAAGTCAACCAAAGTCTGAACTTTTGCGCCGGTTTCTATGATCCAATCTTTTCCTGTAATCCCTATATCATATAGCCCTTGTTCAACATACTTGGGTATTTCCTGCGGCCTGAGTATCTTTACCATTATCTCTTCGTCGTTTATAGAGGGTCTGTAACTTCTCTCGCTTCCTCTTATTTTTAAGATGGAAGAGTTTATGAGCGAAATGGTATCCTGCTCTAAAGAACCCTTTGGTATGGCCCATCTAACTTTTTTAATAGGCGATATGAACTGACATCACAACAGATGTTTTTTATTAGGTTTTTAAACTTTTCTCAAAGAAAGATTTTACTAGCAGTTCGCCCTGCGAATTTGATTTTTCCGGATGAAACATCAAAGCGAAGGAATTCCTGTATTCAAAGGCTTCAATTCCAAATTTGCTGAACGCTACTGGTTTGCTGTACTTGTTAAGTCTACCAATATTAAGGTGTCTAGAAACATAAAAGTTATACGCTCCGTCAGCAAAGTAGCTTGATCCTTTGAACTCTATCGTTATTTCTCCTTTGAGAAGACTTTCATGAACCTTTAGCGTGCCTCCAAGGTACATGTTAAAGGCTTCTGCTCCAAAACAGATATAAAGAGAAGGCTTGTCAATGATTTGCTCTATCAATCTAAAGATGTCTTTTAGCTTTGTCTGAGTCCTGGAAGACCTTCCGCTGAAAACATAAGCGTCGTATCCATCTATTTTATCCCATGGACTGAGCATTACCACTCGATCTTTTTCAAAGATTTTGTTAAGTAGCTTGTTTAAATCCTGTAAATAAACTGAGCCATTATGAATAAGCGCAATTCTAACCACGTCTTTATGCTTGAATACCATAAGTTATATACTTTTAAAAAATCAGTACTGTTGCAAGTATAAAATTTTCACTTTTCTAAGGAAATTTATTATAAGTCTCATTTAACTATTAGCTAGAGGCCAAAATTTGACCCAAAAAAGCTATATGGCATTAAACCAAAGTTAATCAAAAATAATCTTCTCTATTTGTTATGGAATGTCATTACCTGCTGAAGTGCTGAAAGTATAAAAAGGCTTATGTATTTGAATTTAAAATTTGAACTATGGATTATAAATTTCAAGAATATGAAGTATCAAAAAAAGAGCTGATCGTTGGCATTTTTGTAATAGTCCTTGGCGTTCTTATGAGCGCAATAGACTCAACCATAGTGATCCTTGCGCTGCCCGTAATGATGAAGGATCTAAAGGCTAATATAGTTGAAATGGTATGGGTTATCTTGATTTACCTTCTTGTAGTAACAGTCCTATCAACGCAGCTGGGAAGGATCGGAGATAAGTATGGCAGAGTAAAGTTTTACAACGTTGGTTTCCTGATATTTACCGTAGGATCTGCGCTCAGTGCTGCTTCTATTAACGCGTACATGCTGCTAGCTTTCAGAGGACTTCAGGCGCTTGGAGGCGGACTGATTAGCAGCAACAGTGGGGCTGTAATCGCGGATCTTTTACCGCCAAACAGAAGGGGACAAGCTTATGGCTATACTGCTCTTGGATGGAACGTGGGCGCTATTTTGGGCATAATTTTGGGCGGCATAATAGTTACTTACGTATCGTGGCGTTACATATTTCTTATAAACGTACCTATAG
Source organism: Nitrososphaerota archaeon (assembly GCA_009903795.1). Lineage (GTDB taxonomy): Archaea > Thermoproteota > Nitrososphaeria > Conexivisphaerales > UBA164 > CAYFFZ01. The sequence continues at coordinate 42,037 of WYER01000032.1, forward strand.
GGTTTTTGGCAACTTACATAGGATTCAGGTACTTAAGGGAAGGATCACCAAAGCTTGTAAAAAAGCTCGACATAAGAGGTTCAGCTCTCCTTGGCGCTTCTCTTACATTACTTCTCATTGGGCTAACTACAGCAGTTGGATCGAGGATCAATACGTTTACTCAGACCTTGATAATAACAGGGATAACACTGCTGGCGCTTTTTGTATATCACGAAGCAAAATTCAGCGATCCGATCATAAATATAACAATGCTCAAAAACAGGGTTCTTTCAGGCTCGATACTTGCTGCACTTCTTCAAGCACTTGCAAACTATTCAGTTCTTTTTCTTGTAATAATGTACCTTCAGGGCGTTAGGGGTCTTACCCCTTTTAACGCAAGCCTTCTTGTGGTACCAGGATATATTTTAGGGGGAGTTTTAGGCCCGTTCATGGGAAGAATATCAGACAGGATAGGCGCTAGGATACCTGCCTCAATTGGGCTTTTCGCACAATCAATAGGAATATATGTTTATTCTTTGCTGAACGTAAATTCTCCTCTTTGGTTAGTAACTCTTGCGGCTTCAATCAACGGCATAGGCGCAGGAATGTTTTATCCTGCCAACAACAGCGCCGTGATGGCAAACGCTCCGCGTGAACATTATGGTGCGGCTTCTGGAACTTTAAGGATGTTTGCAAACATAGGAATGGTAGTCAGCTTTGCTCTTTCTATTTATGTTGCTTCGCTCACAATGCCATCATATCTAGCAGAAGAAATCTTCTTGGGCACCAGCGTTTTGAGTTCCAAATTCGCTTATGTATTTACAAAAGGAATAGAAACTTCATTTAAATTTTCAGTCATAATTATGTATATAGCTATAGTCTTCTCTCTATTAAGAGGAAAAGAACAAAGAAAAAAATAAAAATTGTATAATTGTTTAGTTTAACTTATAATAAACCTTTCTTAGTGATGGCTCTACTTTAGCGAGAGCAGTTCTTAGCTCTTCAGGGTCAAGTTTTGATCCGTTTCCGTTTACTTTGTATATAAGATATTCTAAGGTTGAAACAAGGTAATTAACCCGATTCTTCTGTTCCCTTGATAGTGGTTTGTTGGTTTCTGCTTCAATGACCAGTTTAAGAGTAAAAGGCGTATTTCCTACTTTATGCGTAACATTAATGTTGTTAAACCCAACCTTTTTTAAATACCTTTTAATTATATGCCTAACTAGTGAAGGAACTATTGATTGAACTTCAATCTCAGCTATCGTAAGCTTACCTTCCTCAACGATTCCTTTTTCTTTTGAATTATTTCCACTTATCATATTAATAACACCGTTATAGGTATAACATTATGGATTTATAAACGTTACTTTTTACAAATTTTATAAATGAAAAATAATGTTAGTATATTTAAAATTTTGGACAAAATCTGCTGTGTTGAATAATTATTTATAGCGTGGCTGTCAATTCCTTGCTTATGAACTCAAAAGGAAAAAGACAGTCGCAATAATAATAACAAAAGATGGGGTAATAAGTTTATCGACAAAAGGAACTGGAAGAGTTACAATGAAGAGCTTGTTAGAGTGAGTTTTTGCTGCCAATATTATAAAACTGATTAACCTATTGGCTCTTTCGGCGTTTTTATACAGTTGTTTATCAAATCCTTCATGAAGAGTCATGATTACAAGGATGCCATGTAATCGCTTAAAGTCTCTCATTGCCAACTTGATTCTGGCTTTCTGAATCTGCACAACTCGACCCATTGAAGATATTTCTAATCTTTTCCTGCATTTACAGCAATACCTTTAAATACTTACTATTTATTGTGGACAAGTATGTCTATTTTTTATTACTTATTATTAATTTTATAAGATTAAATTTGTCTCAAAACCTTATTTTATTTTATTATTAACGCGGTTAATTTTTCAGATTTATTCCATGTAAGGATTTTGTTGAGTTCTTCAATCGTTAGATTATTATTTATTTTAATACCCTAATTGACAGGTTTTACTTAGATTTTTTATTACTTCATAATTCCTTTTGTTCATTGCTGTAATTGCCAAAAAGCCATCCAGTAACACCCTCCTTAACTACGTAAACCTTTTTTATATCGGCTCTTGCAAGTATGCTTGCAGCTTCAGTGGCTCTTCTGTTAGTTCTACAAATGCATATAATTTTGCTAAACCCTGCCAAATATGTTAAACTTTCAGTTATTCTATTCAAGGGAATGTTGACAATATTATTACCTTCAACTCTGTAAAGCTCGAACTCTTCTGGTTCTCTAACATCTACCATTATTATACTGCCAGATTTGAGCATCTCCTGAGCTTCCTGTTTTGTTATATATTTTATTTGCATATTATCCGATGTTTTAAAAAATTTTTATCTTTTAAGATAAAATTTTGTGAACTACCCTGGGGTTACTGGCTGGGTTTCCATATTCATTGATACTCTTATGGAAATTTTAAATTAAACCATCGCAAAGTTTTCATCGCGGGCTCTAGTATGCGTTTTACAGGGAAAGCCATCCTTCTTCTTTAGTTTGGGAATAAATAGCATAAAATTCCTTATTATGAAAACATTTTGTAAAGAGTTGTCTATTCTTACGTAAGAAAACTTTTTATCCTTAAACTCTATCAGTTGAAATATATCAGAACAAAAATTTTACGTTTTATATATAGATACATAATTATGTTAGCTTAGAAAAATATTGCAAACTTATTTTTTAAGTGTGTTTAAAATTAATATAGGTATAGGTATTAAAAGGAAAAAAAGCCCTCCGGTCCAGAAAGAGAAGAATGGATTTCTGAAGAAATAAAGTGAACTGCCACCTATTGAACCTATAGCATAAGACAAATAGTATACGCCATTTAGAGAACCAAAGCTGGATCCCCACTTTTCTGAAGGCATAAATTTGGCGACCATATGTTGCATATAAATAGTCCAAACACTCAATCCTACAGCTTCTACCCCCCATAAAAGGCTTAGCACTATTAGGTTTGGAGAAAGGGGTAACAAAAAAGCAATCAAAGCGCTCGTAAGCGTTATAAAAGTTATTGCTCTAGATTCTGAAAACCTGTTTATTATGGGTCCGGCAATTTTAGTTGATATAAACCACCCGATTCCTGCAGGTGCATAAGCAAGCATTAAAATCAATGGAGTTGTTCTGTATTTTGCTACTATAAAAGGTACTATCATAGGGTAGACTATTCCTTGACCTATGCCCAAAAAAGAAGTTGAAAGGAGGATCACAAGATTTACGAGCTTGCTTTTTGTTTTACTCTTTTTTACGCTAATTATTTCAACCCCAGCTGAGCCCAACTTTATATTTATGGTAAAGAGGATAGCTAACAAAGCTAATAAGCTGTATATAAAAAACGTAATTCTCAAAGAAAAAAGATATTTACCAGTAAACTGAGAATAAAGAAAAAACAAAAAACCTATAAAAGCGCCTAAACCAGAGCCTACTATTCCAAAGTACATTAGCTGAGCATAAGCATTGGCATCTCTGTAGCCACCAAAAAAACTAACAAGGTAAAGCATTGAAGCGCTTATTATGCTGGACGAAAAACCTATTAGAAATACTGAAGTGTAGATTAATGGCATCCCAAAGAAAGAAAAAGAAAAAAGTCCAAAAAAGAGCAATATAAAACCTGTTAAAAGGGATCTTTTCACATCGCTTGAGTTTTTTAAAATTCCTGAAAAAGGCATGAACACTATCCATGAAAAATTGTATGTAGCATAGGCAAGACCTACATCCAACGAGTTTCCCCCTAGATAAAGCACATAAAGGCCAAGAGCAAACTCAAATATAGCAAAGTAAACGTTAGCAAAAATGTTCAAAAACCTAAAGTCCTCAAAATAATGTGATAATTTCTTCATCGAACAACCATTTACATTTAGATCCTTAATAATTTAACCTTGTATTGGTTAATGAATCAAAATTTCATTTAGCTAGATTATATTAGTTTATTCTTAACTTTCCTGATTGTAAAATTTTGGCTAAAATGCAAATTAAACATTAAATAAACTACCTTACATTTAAGAAGTTTTTGAATTTTTATTCTAATTTTTTAGGACGTCAATGGAGATATGAATATAACGTTATCTCCTCTAATTATAACGGATCCCAAGGATTTGAACGATCCATCATCAAGCAGTTCCTCGCCGTTGTTAAGAAGTAAGTTCATATGTTGATCAAAACCTTCTAAATTACCCCTTATTCTCTTTCCCCCTTTTAATCTGATAAGGACTTTTTTATGCAAACTGTCTGAAAGCACTTTTATTGTTATGTCTCTATTGTATTCCGACATGACATTGAAGTTAAATATGCCCTATATTTATACTTAACTATTCAACCTTGTGGAATGAGTTCCTTTGACACATTTCAATTAAAAATCATTTGAAGACAAAAGCTGGTTTGAAAGGAAGAGCATTTTTAGCTCTTTGAGCTTCTTCGTTACTTGCATCGGAAACAGACTTTATGTTTACCGGCACTCCAACTTGCCTCATAATATAATCCAAATGCTTCTCGTAGACTTCCTTTTCTTCAATCTTTCCAATATAATTTTTTAACAGGTCCGGCATAGAGACCTTAATCTTCATGAATTTGTTCAACACGTCTTTTTCTGCTTTTCCGTTAACAAAATTTATCGAATCATCTTTTGACAACACAAACACTGTTATCTGTGTTGGCTTTTTCTTTACGATTTTAATTACTTCTTTTATGTCCTCTACCAACCTGTTAACGAGTTCTATTTCAACATCTTTGACTTCTTCATATTGTATTCCAGAAGGCCAGTTTTCAAGGAACACGCTATCCTTTTCACCAACCTTTTGATACATTTCTTCAGCTGTGAACGGAGCAAATGGAGCAAGAATTATTGCCCAGTATTTTATGAAATCTTTTAAAACTGTATGGTTTATGTTAGAATTTACGAATTTTTTATAATCTTTGTAAGCATTATCCATAATAAAGAACGCTTCAGTTACAGAAAGCTTTATGTTCATTTTCTCCATGTTCTCTTGTATATCTTTTGAAACCTTTGAAACCATGTTCAAAAGCCAGGTATCATAATCGTTTTTATCTCTATTTGTTGAAGATTTAAGGTCCTGGTCTATCTCTTGTAGAATCTTTGCAATCCGCTCTTTTATGGCCCTTGCGTACTCTCTCTTAAAGTTGGCATCGTCCATGTATTCGGAGCTGCTAAGCAGAGCGATCCTTAATGCATCAGCTCCAAATTCTTTAATGCCTTCTTCAATAGTTATCACGTTACCCTTAGACTTTGACATTTTTTCTCCTTCGACTCTAAGCATGCCGTTTACAGCTATTGCTTTTGGCCAGTGGTTTTTCTCAAAAAGCGCAACATGATGAAATATGAAGAACGTAAGGTGATTTGGAACGAGCTCTTTGGCCGATACCCTTAGGTCCACAGGGTACCAATAAAGAAATTCCTCTCTCATTTCGCGAACCTCATTTTCAGGTATCCCAGTTATAGATGCTATAATTGATGGGTCACCTTTTCCAAAGAAAACGTAGTCATATAGTTCTTTTTTTAACTGTTCACGATTGTATTTTTTAAGCCTGTGCGCAATAGTGTAATAGGCCATATATACAGTTGAATCGCTCAAAGTTTCTACAAGCCAGTTTTTATCCCACGGCAGAGGAGTTCCAAGCCCGCTCTGTCTCGCACATGGGTAATCGTTAAGCCAGTCTATGACGTCAAGGAACCACTGCCTGGCTTCTTCGGGGTAAATTTTCATTGTTCTTACGCATTCTCTAGCAGCTTCTTTCCATCTTTCATCCGAATATTTCAAGAACCACTGGTCCTGAAGTATTTTAACGTGACACCTTGTTGTACATCTGCATATTATTGGTTCTGGAAGCTCCCACATAGAAGTTGCCAATCCCAATTCTTCAAGCTTTTCATAAACTACTTTTCTTGCAGCATTAACAGAAAGTCCAGCGTAGCTTCCGCAATTTTGTTTTAAAACTCCTTTTCTGAATTCAGCAGAATAAATGTTCTTGGTAGCAACGTCTGCATTTGGATCGTTTTGGTCTTTTATTTTGAGTTTTTCTACCTCTTCAACAGCTGGAAACTCACCGTAACCTTCAACCTCAATTATGCTTATCGGGCTTATTCCTTGGGCATCTTTATAACCGCTTTTCTGAAGGTCTCTGAGCGCAAGATAATCGTAGGGCGCGTGTGCGGGAACGCTGTAAACAACAGCCGTTCCTATATCGGGATCTATAAAGCTTGCAGGGAGGATCGGAATTTCTTTATTAACCAAAGGTGCAATAGCTTTTTTACCTATAAGCTCATTTCCCTTAATTTCTGAAATTACTTCGACTTCAAAGAGTTGGTCCTTTAACCTTTCGACAGCGCTTTTGCCGATTATCCAAACTTTGTCATTTATCTTAGCTTTTACGTACGTTAACGTAGGGCTTACCCAGATGTTTGTAACACCAAAAATAGTCTCTGGCCTGAGGGTCGAAGCAACCAGATAAGATTCTTCATCCTTTAACTTAAAAAATATAAGCCTGAACTCAACTGGAAAAACTCCTTCTCCTTGAAGCCTGTCATGATCTCCTACTGGAGATTTATCTCTTGGACACCATACAACTGGATGTGAACCTTTTGTTACATAGCCCTTTTCTCTAAGCGTTAAAAACTGCCATTCTATAAAACTTGAAAACCTTTCATCGTAACTAGTGGTGACGAATTCCCTTCTCCAGTCTATTCCGAGCCCAAGTTTTTTCATAGCTTCCCTGTTCCTTTCTGTGTAGTACTTTGCCATGAACACAGGGTCTTTAAATTTTTCGAGTATTTCGTCAGGCACTTTGTCAATTTCCTTGAACTCTTTAACCATTTTTTCGTCGCCTTTCGCGAGTCTTTCAGCAGCAGAAACAATTGGCTGGCCTGTCCAGTGCCAGCCCTGAGGGTAAAGCACGTTAAAACCGTTAAGTTTCTTGTACTTAGCGTAACTATCAACTCTAGACGCTGTAAACGCATGTCCAAGATGAAGTGGACCATTCATATAAGGTATAGGAAAAGTTACAAACACCTTATCCTTATATTTATCAACTTCAGCCTTAAATATACCAAGAGCTTCCCACTTTTTAACCCAAGCATCCTCTACGCTATCATTCATCTTTCCGATTTAAGCAGCTGATATTTATAAATATGTCGACTCAAGCTTTTTCACGAACTAACCATATACTTATATGATTCTAGCTTTATAATCAATGCAAAAATTACAAAACGAAAGAAAGCCTCGCCTTTTAAGGCGGAGAGGATGTCAGAAAACAAAAAAAAGGTTAGTTTATCAGTTAGCAACTGTGTATTTAGAAAGCATATTTGGAACCTGCTTGACATTTCTTAAGCTGATTTAAGCCCGCTAATAAAGCTGTTAATGTGACAAATTTATCATAATAAAGTTAAAAATTTTAATGGCGGCGGCCGGCAGGTATCCCCAGAACCTGAACAGGATGTCCGCAGGCTTACGGTCTAGGCGGTGACGGCGTGGCGCCCCTTTCTCGCCTTAGGGCTGCTCCCTCCCGGGCCTGACCCGTTTCGGCGATTGGCGCTTACCCGATCCCTTCGGATCAGGATAGCGCCAAGGTGGCCCACGCCGGCGCCATTTCATCCCTTCAGCCTACGTTAACCCTGTTCAGGTTCTGGTTTTAACCTGCCTTATCTGGCCCCCGCATATAGCCGGTTTCGGGAGTTGGGGGACGGCTAACCCCCCGGCCCTACCCGCCGCCATTATTTTGTTTTTTGTAATTTGCTTTAAACGTTACTATCTTTCTCCAACAAGCTCGATAGTATGTTCTTCATAGATTCTTTATCACACCTAGCAAAGCCCTGGCCTACGTTGTTCTTTGCCCCTCCGCTGCCTTTACATTTTTCTGTTAGAACCTTGATCGCTTCCTGAACATCTTTAGACATGTTTTTTGGAACCATTATGAGGAAAAAGCAGCCGTTCTGGTCACAGTTGAGCCACAAGAAGTTCTTGCCTAGATTGTTTGCTACTGTATCCCCTATTATTACAGCATCGTCTTTTTTGATAGTTCTGTCCTCAAGCACTACTAGGTTCTTTTTTTCATGACTTCCTATTGCTATAGCGTACTTCCTTAGAAGCTCTTCATACTTATTCTTTAGGTTTTCTGTTTCCTTTATCTTCTCTGCAACAGAGATCTGAATAGAGTCTAGGTCTGGCGCGTTAAGAGTTTTTCTTAGATTTTGAAAAGCTGAATACATTCTCTGCATGTATTTTAAAGCTGCTTCTCCGGCAACGAATTCTATTCTGTCAACACCGTCCTGAATCCTGTCAACGTTGGTTATCTTTATAAGCCCGATTTCTCCTGTCCAGTCACAGTGGGTTCCACCACAAGCTTCTACATCGTAATCGCCTATTTTGATTATCCTTAACGTATTCCCAGGCACTGCACCTCCCTGATATATCCTAAAGCCGAACTGGCTTTCCGCTACAGTTCTCGGCATGAGCAGCTTTTCTACTCTAACGTTTTTCTGCACTATGTTGTTAGCATAAAGCTCTATTGCTTTAAGCTGCTCCTCAGTTATTGGGGAATGATGCGTTATGTCTATTCTCGCGTAGTCTTCTTCTTTAAAAGCAGAGTGCTGCCAAACCCAAGGTCCTAAAACCGCTCTTGCCGCTGCGTTAATTATATGAGTTGCTGTATGGTGTCTCATCAAAGCTTCCCTTCTTTTTTTGTCTATTTTTCCTATGACAGTTTCTCCTTCTTTAAATCCTGAAACGTTCTCAACCTTATGTCCTATTACGTCAGATATCTTTATAACGTCCAATACTTTAACGCCGTTGAGAAATCCATGATCTGGTTCCTGACCTCCTGATCTTGGATAAAATGCTGTCCTGTCAAGTATTATGTATCCGTTCTCAACTTTTAGCACTTTTGCTTCAAATTCTGTAACGCTCCTATCATAGTAAAGCTGTTCTGTCTTTGGCAGCCCCTGAGGATTAAAAGCTGGCTTTACGCTTTCTGTTTTCGGATTTATGTGCTTACCGGCTACATAGTTGTAAACTTCAGATGGATCAAAGTCTATAAACCCATTTTCTTTAAGCACCTCTGGCGAAATTCCGTTTGATTCGTAAAGTTTTGCCGCTTCACTTATGTCAAGCTTTTTGGTTTTGTAAGAACTCAGAATTTTTTCAGCTGTTTGGAGCGTTTTTTCATACTTCTGCTGTTCAACCTCAACAACTTCCTTAAGCCTGTCTATGTTTTCTGAAAGCTCAGGGTACATGGGCTTAAGGTATTCAGCGTGCAGCTTCATCAGGTCAAAAATAGTAACATTCCATTTCCTTTTTTTAAGGATGTCAAGCATCCTTCTAAGGACAACCCTGAGGTTATATCCCCCGCCAACGTTGCTGGGAAGTTGTCCGTCGCTCATAGCGAAAAGCAAAGTTCTTGAATGATCAAGAAGTATAAAAAGATCCTTAAGTTTCATTATCTCTTCTATTTTATCTTCAGGAACATTCATCTTCGAATACAAGCTTTCTAACGTGGCACCTTCCGAAAAATCCATCTCCCCAGCAATTTCATAGAAAGAAGATGCAAAATCTTCATCAATGGCTATTTGAATCTCTTTTCTGAGATTTTCAAGAATGCTTCCAAAAACAGCCTCATAGCTTGTAGGCGTCCCGTATGAAAGCCAGACAAACCTTTCAAGTCCTGCACCCATATCAACAACTGGCGGCGAGAACCTTGTGTAGCTGGATGGCGATCCTTCAAACTCTGTAAAAACAGCGTTTCCTAGCTCAAGGTTCTTAACAAAATACTCAAGGGAGTAGCCAAAAGCCCCATAACCTAACCATACATCTTCCACAAACACGATTTCTTCCTCAGGAATTCCTAGCCTCTTTGTTAAGAGATCAAAGTCTAGCTGGATAGTTCTATCTTTCCAATAGCCTTTTTCATTTGCCAGAGCGTGCTGTCCTATCATGCAAAAAGAAGTATAATGCCTGCCGGTAAGCCCTACGTTTGCTATATCGTTAAACCTAAGGCTCATCTGAGGAACTATAAGGGGGTTTGCAGGAAAGTCAAATATTATCTTGCCCTCTTCAACCCTCTGAAAGTCGATTATCGAAGCTACTGTAAAGTATAAATCGTCCCTCCACCTTGCGACAACCGGGTACCTTCTAACGTACTGATGCCCATTCTCAACAAAAAAGTTCTTTATCTTATCCCACATATTTACGTAATCGAGCTTTTTCCCTGATGGATTTTTGATGAACTCATACCTTGAACATGGCTGGTTTGGGCAGTATTCTCTATTTTTGTCAAGGGTCCAAAAATACCTACCACATCGTTTGCACTTTTTTCTTATGAATCCTTTTTCTTTGAAAAGTTCCACTTGATAAAGTTCTGGATGTTTTTCTGAAAATTCTTTTCTTAAGCTTTCTTTGTCCATTATACCTTTATGGAATGTATAGCTTTGATTATAAATTTATCTTACGTTGTGTTTTGTTAAGCTTAAATATAAAAGAATGTTTATATAAACGGAAGGCATTCATTATGAACAGGTTTGGTCAAGATAGAAGTTGAAACTCACCTAGATAAGTTCAGGGAATTTATAATACTTGCTACTTGCAGATCTTTTATACCTGATGAGCTTTATAGGGACAAAGACGTTTTCCCAGAAAGAGAAACAGGCGTGGGACCTATATACGTTGAAGCTGAGGACAAAGTAACTGTTAAAAAAATAGGTGAGATATCTTTTGTTAAAGCAGTAAACGTTCTTGGCGTTATATACGAATCTAAGAGCGGCAATACAAAGCTTAAATGGAGACAGATAAGGGACAAGTTTGGCAAGTTGAACGGCGAAGCATCAGGTAATTCGCTCGTAAATTTGATAACTGCAGGCATCATAAACAAATCATACGTAGAAAAAGTTTTAAACATACAAAAAAGTTCTAATGAAAATGGTTCACCCAATACTGATGATACCGGGTCCAACAAACCTAAGTGATGACGTACTAAAGGCACTATGCCAACCTATGATAGGACACACTAGTCAAGAGTTCTATGAAGAATTTAAAGAAGCTCATCTTTTAACGTCTAAGCTTTTTGGTTCAGACCCAGAAAGGACAGTTCTTTTTAGCGGTTCTGGGACTTTCGGTATGGAAGCCCTTTTTTCTAGCTTTGCAAAGCCCGGGGATAAGGTTTTATCGATAGTTAATGGGTATTTTGGGGACAGGTTTGCTGAAATTGGATCGATATATGGCCTTAACGTAAAAACATTAAAGTTTGAACCCCCTGAAGACGTAGATTTCGAGCTCTTAGAGAATGAGCTTTCTTCTGAGAGCTACGATTTTGTTACTTTAACTCACATCGATACCAGCACCGGGATCATGAACGATATTCGTGGAGTAGGAAAAGTTGTGAAGGAACACGGTGCCTTTTTTGTAGTAGATATGGTTTCAAGCCTTGGGTGCACAGAATTTAATTTTGAAACAGAACCTGTAGATTATGCTTTTTCAGCTTCGCAAAAATGTGTAGGAGCGCCTCCTGGTGCAGTAATGGTCGCTTTCTCGAAAGAATTGCTTGAAAAAAGAGGATCTGTTAAGGGAAGGTCATACTATTTTGACCTTAAAAGGTGGTTACCTATCATGAGAGATCCAAGTATATACTTATCCACGCCAAACATTGCTGTCATAAGAGCATTTAGGGTTGCTCTTAACGAAGTCTTTGAAGAAGGCTTGCAAAACAAAATCAGGAGGCACAAAGAACTCGGGGAGATAGCTTATGATTTTGTAGTTAAACGCGGATGGAAGCCACTATCAAAAAGGCCTTCTCCTTCAGTAATAGCTTTTGACCTTGGGAAACCTGTAGCCAATGAAGTTGCCAAAAGCCTTTACAAACAAGGAATACTTGTAGCCAAAGGGTTAGGAGCTCTTAGCTCAAGGGTTATAAGGGTTGGTTATATGGGATCGACTACCAAAGAATTGCTATATAATACGTTAAAAAAGATAGAAGATGCTTTTAACGAGATAAACCATTAAACCTTTTATGTGTGACTCAAAACCAAAATACTTTCTCGCAATAACGATTCCTTTCCTTACAAGCTCAATGGTAGTGTATTCTCTTTTATACAAAGCCGTTTTTTTATCGCAAATTCTGAAAGTTCCTGCAAGTTACGTAGAAGCAACGATGTCTTATTCTTTTTACGGTGGAGCGGTTGGAGGTTTAGCTCTAGGGTACGTAGCTGACAAGTTCGGCAACAGGTTAGCAATGCTTGTTTCAGCAGCAATATATTCAGCAGCATCTATTGTTGTTCCATTCATCAAATCGCTGCTGTTACTTTCATTTTTGTGGGCCATAGTAGGGTTTGGAGTTAACGCTGAGAATGGGATTACTTATGCGATAGTTGTGAAGATTTTTGAAACTTCCAGGGGCGCGTTTGGAGGTTTTTTGCAAGGGCTTTATTTCATAGGAATGTCAATCGACAGTTTGCTGGCGCTTTTCTTAAAAGGCGTTTACGTTTACTTTTTTACTGTAAGTTTAACTGGAGCTTTTTCTGCTGTTCTTTTTTTGATCTTGCCTGAATCAAGGTTAGATAAAAGAAAGTCCTCAGAGCGATTAAAAAAATATTCAAAAAGTCTTGTCCTCGGATCGCTGATCTCTTTTTCTGCTTTCTTTTACACGATCGTGCTGGTTACATTTGTACCTTTTTTTATAAAGGAATACCTTGTTACTTTTTATTCGCTCACAGGTTTTATAGGTTTTATAGTGTTTAGCTATATATCAGATTTATTTAACAGATCTATGGTTTCAGTTTTCTTACAAGTTTTAGGAATATTTTTTATAGTCGCAATGCTTACTAAAGTATTTGAGCTAAGCTATGCATTTTTTGGGCTTTATCTAGCGTCTTCATTTTTTTCATACGTTGGGATCTGGGTTGGTGAATTCTTTCCTGAAAGCGCAAGGGCAACAGGGATAAACGCTTCGCTTTTTGTTGGAAGGCTTATTGGAGGGGCAGGCCCACTGCTAGTGGCTTACCTTGGTCGGAACAATCTCTTTAGTTTTTACACAGGATCGCTACTTGTAGCGCTGATTTTAGGATTGTTTTCAAGCCTTCTAATAAAGAAACACATTAAGGCTTAAAATTTTCCTAAATGTCAATAATTTATGACTTTTAGGAAAAAATTATAGACAACTTATTTTATCTTTAAATCTAGCATGATCAGCTTATGAGAAAGTTAAGGCTTGAAGATGTTCCTGATTACGGCGAGCTTGTTTCTGCTTTGATCAAGAACAGATCAAAGATAAAGCTCAAAGATCTCGCTTTTGTTTCATTTTTGACATTTACAGGTGCGAGAATAGGTGAAGCGCTTAATTTGACTTGGAACGATCTTGATTTTAAAAACAGGACCGTAATAATAAAGCAGGAGAAGAAAAGGGAAAGCTTTGTAAGAAAGATCCCTGTTCCAAACGATTTCTTCTGGGACGTTTTCAGAAAGCTGAAAGAGAAAAAACTAGGCAACAAGCCTTTCAGCTTTACTGAAAGGAATGGTCGTTATATAGTTTACAAAGTTACAAAGAAGCTCTTAAAAAAGAGGTACAGACCTCATGCGATAAGGCATGCGTATGCAACTTTTATAATGAAAAAGACAAAGGATCTAGAAATGGTAAGGAGGCTTCTTGGTCACAAAGATTACACAGTAATCAGAGAATACATGAACTACACACAGGAAGATCTTGAAGATGAGCTCAGGGGTATATTCAGCGAACTAGAAAACTGGAACGAATAAAAATAAAAAATGAAAAAATGTTATTTACTTTTTCTTTATGACGATTTCTATTGTTGAAACGTTTCTCTTCTGGTCTCCTTCGCCTACTTCTTCAGTTCCTATAGATATTCTGTCGATCTTGTAAAGCTCCTTACCGATCCTGTTCACTAGAACCTCAGCTACATCTACAGCTCTTGATATAGCCCTGCCCCTTGCCCTGAGTACTACCTCAGGGTAGGTGGAAAGCTGAAGCTGTGCTGAAAGTGCATAGACCATAAGAGGCTTTTTTCCGATAAATATGTTGTTTGGTGGATAAGCCTTTTTTTGTTCAGCTGATTCGCCCTGTTGTTTTTCAGATGGTTGTGATGACATGTTTTCTCACTCACATAACCATAAAATGAGTTATATATATTCTTTTTGAACAAAATTGCTTTGTTGAACAATTATTTATAGCGCGGCTGTCAATTCCTTGCTTATGTGCCCAAAAGAAAAAGACAGCCGCAATAATAATAACAAAAGATGGGGTAATAAGTTTATCGACAAAAGGAACTGGAAGAGTTATAATGAAGAGCTTGTAATAAGGGGTGAGTTTTTGCTGCCGATAGATATGTTTGAAAACTGGTATGAAGAATTGGATAAGGTAGGCCTTATGAATTTCCTTAATCTTTCATTAAAATTCAGGCTTTATAGCATCAGTGTTGGTTAAAGGGGACTTGAGGGTATAGCAAGGTCACTGGAAAAGTTACGCTTGATACCTTACCATGATGATTACACAACAATATGGCAA
>WYER01000017.1 GCA_009903795.1 Nitrososphaerota archaeon
GGTATCCTTTCAGCGTTCTGCCTTTCTATCATCCAGTTTGGATACATGCTCCTGAGCTTAGTTAGTTCGTCCAGCTCCTTTATCTGAGATGGTTTTAAATTGACGTTTACCGCTTCAATGTTTTCCTCCAGCTGTTCAACTGTCCTTGCACCTATAAGAACTACTGCACCTTTGCTCAGTATCCAGGCTATTGCAACCTGAGCCGGCATCTGCGTTAGCATGGTACTTCATATAAAAGCTTTTGATCTCTCTGCTTTCAGTAAAAAGGCTTCTTGACCTGCCAGTTTTCTTCAAAGTTGGCTCGCTTCCTTTTTTCTGTATTCTGACTAGAACCGTCTAACTTTGATTCGCTTATATGCCGCAACAGAACAATCTCACTCGTGCTGAGTCTGCCTCTGCTTTTCAACTATCATTTAATCCTGTTGTCAGTTAAACTCAAGCTAAGGTATGTATTGTTATTTGTTATAGATTTTGGGAAAACAAAAAAGACATCACGAAACCTTTTTATCTTCGGATTTTCACTTTCAGAATGTGAGAGAAAAAGAATATAAATTCATTGTGACATTCAAGCCTAAAGAGAACTGGGTAGACGACATATTTCTGGGGAATCTGCTTGCAGAACTGCTTTTCAAGCTCCAGAGCGAATCCAATGCTTTTACTGTAGAGATAAAGAAAGTGGAATGAGGCTTAAGAAGGCTTACATATCAACGGTAAACGGAAAGGCTTTTTACTATTACTTAAAGCTGCTAAGATCAGCTGGAATACCCTTTAAGATAACTTTACCTGAAAACGCAGAAAAAATAGACGGAGTGGTATTCACAACAAAAAAAGAAGCTGGAAGCCTCATTAAAGAAAAGGTATTCTTTGAGGACATGACCCTTGACAAAACGGTTGATACAATTAGAGTAATAAAGGCGCTTGGAAGGTTCAGGAACGTTAATCTTGGAATAGATCCGGGTAAGGCGATAGGGGTTGCACTAACGCTTGATAACTATCCGCTCATTGTTAACGTGTACTATGACCTTGAAGACATAATAAATTTTATAGTTAAAGTCATGGATGAGTTCAAGAGCATAACGATAAAAGTAGGGGATGGAAACCCTGAAATTGCTTCCAGAATATTGGATAGTATTTCAAAGATCCTCAGGAAAGGTGATGTTTTAATGGTTGTAAGCGAAAGAAGAACTACACCAAAAGGAAAAGCAACTTACAGAAAAGATATGAGCGCTGCTGTAAAGATAGCTTCTAGAGAGGGTAAAATATACAGCTAAAATAATTAGATAAAACTGTTACAATTCTGTCTTATGTTGTTTCGGCAAGTAATATAACATAATATAAATATAAGCTGTTCATAAAATATATTGTGAAGTACACAAGGTTAGGTAACACTGGAACAATAATTTCTGTACTGGGGCTTGGCACCATGACCTTCGGTGAAAAAGACATATCAAAGCTTGGGACTGTGCCAATGGAAATCGCAAACAGGCTTGTTAAAAAAGCTTACGATGCCGGGATAAACCTTTACGATACAGCTGATGTTTACGAAGAAGGAAGGGCAGAAGAAATACTTGGAGAGGCTGTAAGGCCTTTCAGAAATCAGGTAATCATAGCAACAAAGGTCAGAGGAAAAACAGGCTCTGGTCTGAACGATGTTGGACTTTCAAGGGTCCACATATTTAACTCGATAAAAGCAAGCCTCAGAAGGCTTGGAACCGACTACGTGGATCTTTATCAGTTCCACGGATGGGACACATTTACGCCTATTGAGGAAAGCATGGAAGCCATGGAACAGCTGGTAAGAGATGGTAAAGTAATATACCCGGGGGTTTCTAACTTCGCTGCCTGGCAGATGGCTTACCTGCAGGGGATGGTCAGGGCTAAAGGCTATACGCCTTATGTTTCGGCCCAGATGAACTATTCTCTGCTCAACAGGGATATTGAATATGAAGTTGTGCCGTTTTTAAAACACTCAAAGATGACGCTTCTGGTATGGAGCCCACTCCACGGAGGCGTTCTTTCAGGAAAGTATACTGACCTTGAAAAACCTCCGCCTGATACAAGACTGGCTAGGAGAGGGAGGCTCTTCCCATATTTTGAAAAGGAACAGCTGCCGCCTATTCTGGAAAAGCTAAACGAAATAGGGAAAGAAGCAGGAGCAACGCCGGCTCAGGTTGCAATAGCCTGGATACTGAGCAAAGGTGCAGTAGTTCTTATAGGTGCAAGGACAGTTGAACAGCTGGAAGAAAACATTGAAGCGGTAAACGTAAATTTAAAACCATCTCAGATAAAGGAGCTGGACGAACTAACTAAGCTCAGGAGCATGTATCCAAACTGGATGATAGAAAGGCAGAACGCTGAAAGGATACCAAAAGAGTTCATTGAACCTTTTTGATAAGATCATATTTTTTTAACAAATAGGTAAACGTGAATAGCATAACATTTTTATATCTATATTTTTAGTATTTAAAAATAAGAATGAAACAAAAAAGGAAGGCAATTTCGCCCATAATAGCTACGCTCATACTCATAGTCATAACTGTAATTGCCGGAATATTCCTTTACAGCTTTGTATCTGGGTACTTGGGGACGCTTTCTGGAACTACAAACCAGCCACCACCGAACGTACAGTTCATTGCAAGCTCAG
>WYER01000028.1 GCA_009903795.1 Nitrososphaerota archaeon
GAATACAAGCGTCGAGACATCTAGAGCTTTATGAACCTTTATTTCTGCTATGGGATCAGGGTTGCTGTAATCTTCTGGCACCGTTATGCTCAAGAGTTTTCTTATATTTAAAAAAAACCAACAGGGTATATTGCCGAGCTGAGTGTACTATAAGCTTTGCTGAGGTCAAACTCATTGTAAGAAATGATCATACGCTTTTTTGCAAAATAGCCAGCTGCTGTCTCCATCGGGGCGTACTCAAAGTTCCAAGCAATGCCGTCTTCTTCCTGGAATTCCCTTATTTTTTCAAGAATGTGGCCCGCTACGATCTTTGCTAACTGTAGCCCTTCATCACTCAGTATTCCATCCTTTATCCCAAAATTGATCAGACCTTCATGTCCTCCTCCAAGTGAAATCGTGTTAAAGTATGTGTTGAGCGACCTGTCGACATAGTAAAAGAATGTAGGGTAAAGATCTTCCTGCTCTAAAATGAACTTTCTCTTTTTGTTCAGCACTGTTCTCGCTTTTTCAAGAAGGAAGTCCTGATGATCCATAAGCCCATTAACATCGCCTTTATGTAAATAACCCAGCCTGTTAAAGTTGATTGTGATGACGCCTATGGAACCTACTCCTGAAACATTTCCAAAAATCGATCCGGTATGAGGCACTTTAGTTAGCTCCTGCAGGTCCACCTGAAAGCGACAACAGAAAGACCTCTGCAACTTTGGGTTTCTGGCTTCAAGGTTTTCAACTTTTTCACGCCATCTTTTGTCCATAAAAGGTTTACTTACGTAATTTTCTAGGTATACTCCGCCAAAGTTATCCATAAGGTCAAGCAACGCGTTAAATACAGGTGAATTTCAGTCAAAATCATCAGTAATGTAGACCGTGATTAGCGGGAAAGTCCATGGTTTGCCTTCAGAATCCCCCTGAGCCATTACTTCAAAGAATGCCATGTTAACCTCATCATATATTTCTTTAGGAATATCACTAAATGTTACAGTACTTAAGCTGTATTTTCCACCAATGATTATTGGCTCTTCTGCAAGTGCTGGAGCTGGACCTCCGATAGTAACGGTAACGTTGGTGAAAGGTGAATTGCCACTCCTGAAATCTAAGTTTACGTTATAAACAAAAGACTGGAAAGCATTCTTTATTTCATCGTACGTTAGATCCTTTTTCTGTCTTTCATACCAAACATAAGCAGCTGCAACGGTTGTGAGATCGTTTAATGCAACTGCACCAGAAATTTCCTGACTTACCTTTAGTATGAAATTTGCGCTCTGATCAAGGAACGATTTAAGGTGTTTTGGCGGTTTTGACTTTACGGAAAAACTGTTAAGGGACTGCAATCCGTGTTTCATTATATCTACTGCCGAAAAACCAGCACAGTAAGGGCTCAACATACTCATTTGATGATGGTACCACCAGCCTTCTTCGTGAAGAAGCCTTTCTTCTTCATTCAATATTTTATTAAGATAATATTCCTTTTGAACGTATGCAGATATTATGCCTGCCATCGCAGGTAGACCATAAATTAAATTTGCATTATGCCTGCTCAAATCATCTTTTGCTAAATAATTTTCAACTAATGAAAATATTTTTTCGAAATTGGATATGGTTGTTTCCATGTTGGATGGAAAATCCATCCAACTAATTAAAATTTCTCGTTAAAAATTTTTGGCTTAATCAACAGAGTATATCAAATGCACTTCGTTTCCGCATTCACATACTTGCGCACTTTTTAGCTTAAGTAATGGTCCTTCTGACGTTGTAGTGAATCCTTCGCCTTCAAATATACTTCTACCGGCGCCAAAAACGTAAGGCGATACAGTAACTCTAATTTCATCAACAACACGTGAGCTTATTAATGACCAGTTAAGTTTACCCCCACCTTCAACCATAATTTTCCTGTATCCCATTTCCCATAACATTTCTGTCGCGTCTTTCATATTCACTACAGGACCTTCACCAGCTATTACAACCTTTACACCTTTTGCCTTAAGCGTATCTATCAACGTTTTCTGTGTTGCAAGAGTCGTTATAACCACCGTTTTTTCCGGGTTTTCTGTGAAAACCCTCGAATCGAGCGGAGACCGAAGCAATCCGTCAACGATTATTCTGTCAGGGTTGCTTCCTTTTACATATTTCAGCTTAAGTGAAGGGTTATCAACGATTACAGTTCCGGCGCCAACCATAACAGCATCGCTTTCCGCCCTTAACGTGTGCAACCTTATCAGGTCATACTTGCAGCTCAGGTTTGAATAACCTGTTTTGCTTGCTATCCTACCATCGACCGTCATTGTCGAAAATATTATAATACGAGGTCTCAAACAACGCCGACCCCCACTACAGCTTCAGGTCCTCCCCTCTTGATAATTGACCATGCGACATCTCTAGATCTTTCAATTGCAAGCATTTTTGAATTCAGTAAAATAAAAGACGCCACATTTCCTTTGCTAATGGATGTATCTTCAAGCCCAAAAATTTTTAGCGGGTTTAAAGTAGCCATCTTGATAACCTCTAAAGGCCTGTTAAATTTTGGGTTTTGATGCCGCAGCAGTAATGCTGTCGTTTCCATTTCTCTCCAGACATCAGGTTTTATCCATCCAGCATTGTCAGTACCAAGCGCAAGCAAGACGCCCTCATCGAGCATGCTCAATATATCGGGCGTCCCAGCTGAAAACCACAAATTTGACCTCGGACACAGCACTGCGCTCACGCCGCTATTTGCAAGCTCTTTTATTTCTTCTCTGTTCAGATGTGTGCCGTGTACTATAGCAGTAGGCCTGAGCAGCTCAAGAGCTTTTTTTAAATCGTTCATTTCATGAAGATTTCTGGTTTCAGATATGTGCACAAGTATTGGCAAACCCCTATATTTGTTGCCAAACTCTACAAGTTCCTCCTTTGTATATGAAATTACATCTGGCAGACCTAGACCATCAATATGACCGTGAATTTCGCCCTTGCTGTCAGGCCTTCCTAGAACTATATGCTTTATTTCTTTACTTACCCTGGCCTGATCTGGGTCACTTTCTACAAAGTCAGCCAAAGCGACCACCCCTGATCTGCGGCTGAACTTAATGACTTCAATTCTGGCATTCTTAATAGTTTCAGGATTAGTTTGTCTTAAAAGCCTGTGTTTTAAACCATCAGGAGGAGCCACAAGTTCTTCAAGGGTTAACCAGTTTTCAGCTTCGGGGAATGCATAATCCGCTGTATGAACGTGAGAGTTGATAAGGGGAGGCATTGCTATGTAATCTCCTTTTCCACTTCTCCTCTCATAGATGTCAGCTATTCTGCCTGACTCATCAATTTCTATGTTAACGTTCTTTACAAATTCTAGTTCTTTACCTATAAAAGCGCCTTCTAGTTTGAGGGTGGTCATGGCGCTTTTATTACCTTAACGTGTTTTCCCCTGAACTTTCTTATAAATGCAAGCGCTTCAGCTGCAAGTTTCAGGCTTTCCCTTGCGTTTACCGCTACGCCAATCCCTATTTTTACTGATTCAAGTTCAAGATTTTCCAGTTTTTCCAGCGAATCTTCGCCCGCAAAAAGAACAACGTTATCTCCCCCCAAGTACGCTGATACCCCCTCAACTTCTTTAGAAACCATGTTGACCGATTTTATCAGTTCGTTCACCTGCGCCATCGCTTCAACAATGGTCCCCGATTCAAGCCTTCTCAGGTACGAATCTATATCAAAGTGTGCCGCTACGAGCCTGCTTCCATCATCCTCAATGAACGATGTCTGCCAAGCATTAAGGGTTTTTAACCTTCTGAACGCTTCCCTTTCAGCGTTAACAAGCGTTTTCCCTGTTGCACTTGAAGCCCTGAAAGGAACTGGTGATATGCTTTTCATTGTATCGTATATTTTGTTATGAGCCTCCTGATTGATTCCGTTCGCTATTATGAGCATATGATGAAACGTCATCGGAACAAGAAAGCCACCGTGTTCGGATACAGCTTTTTGCAGCTCTGAGTACAATCGGTGCTGAACTGTCTGTACCTTCCATTCTCTGTCAGTCCCTAGCCCAGATATCCATTCTTCATAGTTAAGAAGTTCAATTACAGTTACCTTCATGCCTTGTACCTCCACTTCCTGACCATTTCCCAGTAATTACCGAATTTTGTCTCATCGTATTTTATTGTTTCAAGCGGAATAGGTGTACTGCTTTGTATACCATCGAACACTTTTAGCGTTCTGTAAACGGTGTCCCTCTGAGCGGGAATTCTTCCCGCTTCCACAATCAGCCTCCTTATTTCAACTGGTGACATGAACTGACCGTGCGCGGCACCTGCCATTGATGAAATATTTTCATTGATAAGCGTACCTCCAAAGTCGTTTGCCCCAAAGTCAAGTAGCATCTGTGCAAACCTTGGGCCTTCCTTGACCCAGGACACCTGTATGTTCTTTATGTATTTGTTGAGTACCAGCCTCGATGTTGCGTACAGAGCCATAACTTCAGATGCGCTGGGTGGCCCGCCAACAACTTCCGCTAGTTTAGTTCTGTAAGGTATAAAGCTGAGCGGCACAAACTCGGTAAACCCGTGTGTTTCTTTCTGCAATTCCCTTATCAATACAAGATGCTTAGCCCTCTGTGCATCGCTTTCAATGTGTCCGTACATTATTGTAGCTGTCGAAGGAATTCCTTGTCTGTGAACCTCTCTGATGATGCTGATCCATTCGCTAGAACTAATCCTTCCGGGCGAAATTTTTTTCCTTACAGTGTCATCAAGGATTTCTGCAGACGTGCCCGGAACGCTATCTAGCCCAGCGTCTTTTAGCGTTCCGATGAACTCGCTATAACTCATGCCAGAAAGCTTTGAGCCATACCATATTTCTTCTGGCGAAAAAGCGTGCAGATGAATTTCCGGCACTCTGGACTTTATGGCTTTCAGCACTTTAGGATAAAATTTCCAGTCCATCTTGGGTGGAAGCCCTCCCTGGATACATACTTCTGTAGCGCCTAGATTCCAGGCTTCTTCGGCCATTTTCACTATCTCTTCAACAGGTATAAAATATGCTTCTGGGCTCCTGTAATCTCTGCTGAAGGCGCAGAAGCTGCAGTTAAGTATGCAGACGTTGGTGTAGTTTATGTTTCTGTTTACAACATAGGTTACTATGTCCCCCACAGTTTTTTTTCTCAGATAATTCGCCGCAATGCCAAGGGCAAGCAGATCCTGATTACGGGACTTTAAGAGCAGTTCTATTTCATCAACGTTCAGGTCATGGCCAGCCATGGCCTTTTCAACGACTCTAGCCCTCTCTTCATCAGAGAATAGCCCTAGAATATCAGCAATATCAGCGTCCATTATAAACTCAACCTCCTGATAACGTCAGCAACGCGTTCCTCGATAAATCCCTGTTTATTTATGAATTCCCTGTAAACGGGCAACCTTTTCTTAAGTATATAACCGTGGCTTTCACATTCTTTTTCCAGGTTTTTGATGTCAGGCCAAGGATACGAGGAGTTTACGTAATCAATCGTCAGCGGCGAAATTCCGCCCAAATCATTTCCCCCTGCTTTTATCACGCTCCAGCATGGAACCAAGTTTGGAGGAGCCTGAATGTTCATTTCAGGTCCCAGCACAAGCCTTGCCAAAGCTATAGTTTTCTCGACAATTTCAAGCGAAGGTCCTTTCACGTTCTCCATTGGAGTTCCCTTCTCAGGCCTGAAAGGCTGTATTATGACCTCTTGGATATGTCCGTATTTTTCATTGAGCTCCCTGATTGCAAACAGAGAATCTATTATATCCTCCGGTTCTTCGCCTATTCCAAGAAGCAGGCCCGTAGTAAATGGTATCCTGAGCTTTCCAGCTACCTCCATCATCTTCAACCTCAGGTAAGGATTTTTACTCGGAGAAAAATGATGTGGCCCCCCTTTTGCAAACAGCTTTAAAGATGTGGATTCTAGCATAAGACCCATGCTGGCAGAAACCTTTTTTAGCTTGACCATTTCGTTTTCTTCAAGCAATCCAATGTTTATGTGAGGGAGAAGGCCATGCTCCAAAGCAATTTCAGCTAGATGCATGACATACTCAGCTGTTGAGCTGAATCCGTTTTTGTTCAAAAAAGATCGAGCTTCGCTGTACCTCTTTTCAGGCCTTTCACCTGCCATTATTAACGCTTCTGTACAACCTAGTGAAGCACCAGCCCTGATTAGCTCTAATGCTTCTTTCTCTTTTATGTAGCCTCCACCATCCTCAGGCTCCTTTCTGTAACCGCAGTAGGAACACCTGTCACTGCACAAGTTTGATACGGGTAAAAATACTTTTCTTGAGTATGTGATAACTTTCCCTTTTGCAAAATCCCTTATAGCAGCCGCTGCTGAAAGCAAGCTTTGGGCGTCACCCTCAAACAGTTTAAGCGCACTAGCTTTGTCAATGTTTTGATAATTTTTAAGTCCTAATGTCAAGCTAATATGTATATTTTCATTTTTTTCCATGCATGCTTTCTAGAGATGTTTGTTTATAAGCTTTTTACAATACGATAAACATAATTATACAAAAAGGTATAATTAGATTTACTTAATAATATAACATTACGCTAAAATGAGACAAATTTACTTTACTTTTTACGTTGCACGCTAAATGTTAACCGTTTTTATCTGAGTTTCTTATCGCAGTTTACAGCAGTTCAAAACTTTTTAGCACATAGCTTTTTAATGTTTATGCGAGCAATAAACAACAACCTGCGATCTAATAGAGGTAAATCACATTATGCATTAATGAATCACTGAACAGATCCATGGAAATACGTTCATTGCATAAAGAGTCTGTAAAGTTATAACTCTAGCTTCTTTGATGAATTCATACGTAAATGGCACAGCTTCTTTTTAAACCAGTGCAAACAAACTGTCAGGAAAACATGAAGCTTCAAGGCCCCGATAACGTATTAGAGTACAATTAATACATTATAAAGAAAATAAAAGGTGATGACACTTTTAGAAAGCCTGTAATCGTTGCCATGTACTGGCACGACATAATGTATTGCGATCATAAACCCGAAGGTGTTAATGGAACAAAATCAAAAAATGGTACAGCCTGGCGTAGCAGTTCGCAACAGCATCTGTTGTAATCAATGATAAAATTAAGCGAATTTGGAAAATCAGCACATTTGAGTAGCCGCTTGACGGTTATAGAGCTATTTTTTAAAGGAAAAACAACTCATAAAACTATTAAGCTGATAATTTTATTATAAAATCGGACAAAAGTTTTGATCGGCTGTAAGCAGCAAAGCTTTCAGCTTTTGTAGGCAAAAGTTTAATTTTTAAAAACTCGCCGGGGGCAAGCCATTACCTTTCAAGTATCTTTTCCGTACCATTTGTTCTTTAATTGCAAAAAGCAAAATAAAAAACTTTTGGTCAAAATCGCGTTTAAAAATACAATGAGATAACAAAAGCACAAAACAGTTAACAAAATTTTTTTAATCTATTGTTAAGGAGTGGATAGTTCGCTAATGAATTGATTAATTTTCTGGTTATGAACAATCTTCTTCAAAGTAGTGATCTTTATTACTGCTGGATATTTCATTAAGTGTTGCAGGGACTTTTTTGACTTTAAGACATAAAGGCTTTGAAGCCGCATTGCCGATAAATTGATAAGCAGCTCACATGGGTATAAACAAGGGGCTAAAATCTGGTCTGAAAAAAGCAACATAAGATTAAACCAAAGGTAATCAAAAACAAAAAATCATCAATTATATCTTAATTGTTATGAGATGTCATTACCTGCGGGAGTACTGTTATCAAAATAACCTTTATACTGTACAAACTTATAAAATGTCGGCACTATCTTACTTAATACTTGCTCGTAGTGCATTATACATATCTTGTCCTACTTTGTGCACACCTTTATAATCACAGGATTACTGTTTGCATTCATTCAAATAATTATTCCTTCTTCACGTAATGAATCCTTTATTTCATTATATGTTTTTACCTTTACATTCATCCTTTTTTCAGCAAAATTTATTGCCTTCTTATCATTTGAAACGAAAATTAGTTCGAACTTTTTAAGATATTTATATGAAGGTAGAGTTTCTGCTTTTCTTATTTGAGAAATTCCATCAGCTTCTCCCAAGTGTATTTCAGGTGATAGTAATAAATTAATTTCATTTTTTGATATAGTTATTGGGCAATCTTTTATTAGATTATTATATCTTTTTAGAAGCCGATAGTACATCTTCTTTCGTTTTTTGCCCTGTAAGAATTCTCCCTTGACGCTTTTTGGAATCCATATTTTAGAATACGATAAACTTAAGTAATTTATAACCTCCTTGAACTTTCTTCTATCTAAATAATATACTCTATCAAAAATATCAACCAAAACATCGTTGTCAAAGACTGCTATGATCATATTATCACTCTTTTTTAGATATAAGCAATAAAAGAAATAATAAAAATCCAATCATTGCTAATAGCGCAATTAAATCTCCGGCATCGGTTTTTTTGTCCCTGTAATGCTTTTTGTTTTTTCTCAATATCTCCCAGAACTTGATTAACAGAATTAAATAAAGAATTAGGATCAGAGCGTATATATTTATATACATGAGCATTTTCTTTAATGCTGAGTTTCTCTTCAAATTTTTCTGGAATCACATAATAGATTTCCGCAGAGGATTCCGATAAGGTTTTTAATTCTTGTTGTGTGTCGGCATCAATTTTCTTAGCATCAATTGCTATAAAAATAGCATACTTTGTTTTTGCCAGTTTCATGTTTATCTCGTTGATGTTTCTTCTCGTATTTTTCAGAGTAGAATATACATTATAACCTTGTGATGCCGCCAAAGCCTGGATTTTCATAACTGCTTCAGCGGCTGTCCAGTCATCTTTTGGATACAGAAATGTTATCATTTCCTAACTTTTTTGACCTTTTGGCTGTATAAAAACTTTCTCTACAATCAGGTTTTGACCATAAATTCCCAAATTTAATCATTATATAAGCTACGCAACGGCTTTCCGTGATGCTTGTTTGCGCTGCACCAATTAATCTGCTGCAATGCTGCCCCTTTTATTTGCCTTTTTATGAGCAACAACCATGGCATTAGCTAGCAGCCATCTTCTTTGTTTTTCATTCATACCATATGGTATGCCAGGGATATTGCATTCCAAACTGCTGCCCTGCATAATGCCTCCACCACCTGATTATGAAATATCCTTGACCTTACTGAAGATTGCATCCTTCTCTTCATTGCTGAAAAATACTCCCTCTATTATGCTTCTCCTGTTGTAATGCTTGGCATAATCATCAGGGCTTTCTCTGTACATATTAACCATCCTGTTCCATGCAGGATAGCCATAAGATTTTGACCTCACATTACTTTTTATTGCTATGTAAGGAACGGCCCCAATGTCTGCTATAAGCTGAGCATTTGCCCTTGATAGGTATCCTTTATCAAGGTACATTTCACCAACATTGACATCAACGTTAGAGATCATCTCTTCTAGCTCTGCTGCGTCTGAAGCTGTACCATCAGTAACTTTTGCATAAATGAAGAAAGGCATGTCAGTGTCAGCTGTAACGATTGCGTGCAGCTTGATGTACTACTGTCACTTTCACCGTACTTAACAGTGTGCCACCTGCCGTACATGTTAGTTGGAAGGCTGTCAGCTGCAGCGTTAACGGTGTCCTGCGGGTTCATTATCATCAGCGCAATGACCCTCTGAAAGTAGGCCTCAGAAATGTCTTTATTGTGGGCCTGCATAGTACTGGGTGCAGGTAGGTGTTCAACACCGAGCGCCTTCCTGTACTCCACGTTGTCGTGGAGCTTGGAGAAGGTGGAGCGGTATGAGGTGCCCAAGAAGGCCCTGAAGATCAAAAGCTTCGCTATCGCTCTTGGATCAGCGTCGGGCCTACCGACGCTGCCCTTCTCCCTGACCTTGTATGGAGGATCAAGGGCATTCACTGACTTTGATATTATATTAAGGACAAGCATATCATCTAACCTTCTGAATTCATCGTACTTCTTCCAGTCCCTTGGCATTGACCTCTTTCCATGGTTTTTGCTCAACATCACCAGCCTCCGCTTACACAGGGTCAGCTACCATTGAAAAGAGAGAGAACGGATAGCATGACTCTGTTTCAGCAGAGATTTATTTTATTGAGACAAATATAAGCGTTAAGAGAGAGAAGTCAAGGCCAATGTTGTTATGTTATAGCTTTTGTATGTGACAATTTATGGTCAAAACCATAAAAAACAAATGACAAAAATAGGACATTAGTCAGATTTATTCAACACAGGAATACGATGAATCACTTTTAATACTATCCCACGGAAAAATTGAATATTATTTAGTAAATTCATCATATGCATATAATGTAAATTTCTCAATAATTATAAATTCGAGCATTCCACCCATAGAGACAACAGATAAGGAGGCTATATACGATCTTGAACCTGGAACATATACCATTTTTGTTAAATCAAATTATACTCCCCATGCATCCATCTCCTACGTTCCAATAGATACACTCATAATGTATGGTATTATCGTTATAGTTGGTCTTTTATTCTTCCTTCTTGGATTAATATTTATTCCGATGGCTATAATTTCATCAAGGAAAAGTTCAGGGTATAAGTAAGATTATCCTGTATTATATGTTACTCAGAAAAATGGGTGTGAATACATCATATAGAATATGATGGTCTTCCATATACTGAATAGATTCTATTCAGTAAAATTATTAAAAATAAAAAGATTGAATAATAAAAATTATAAGATTGATACTAAAACGAATGTTACGTAGGAAAAAATAAATGCTAAAATAAGTTGCACAGCAACGCTGACGAGTGTTAGGATCAATCCAACCCTCTTAGTCATTGCCGTCAAGGTGGCTATACAAGATGAGTAGAATGCAAGAAAAACCATCAAGGCTAAAGCAGAGGCAACACTCAATGATTTAAGCAATGCAACACCTCCGAACTCTGCGAGTATTCCAATCACAACTTCTTTGAATATCCATCCTCCCATCAGGGAAACTGATACCTGCCAGGGTATGCCTATGGGAGCAAATGCAGGCTCCAGGAATTTTCCTGCCAATCCTAGCCAAGAGTTTGTAACATCATATGTGATACCACTGGGTCCAAGGACAGAGGGTAACCAAACTAATATTGAGGTTGCAATGATCAACAATGATAATTTTTTTAGAAAATCAGCTAGGTAATCCCAAGTCCTAAGACCTACAATACGCCAATTTGGCATCATTATAGGCGTAGGTGGAAGTTTTTCCACCTCTTGAGGGTGGCCCACTATGAAATGATAAATAATGAAACTTATCAAGATTGCAATTATCGTTGCAAAGTACGGGACTAAGAATGCTATCGGCACAAGGTATGAGGGAAGTACTACAGAGGCTATCATTATGAATAGCGCCATCCTTGGTGCGCATGGTATATATGGAATAAGAAGGGCAGTCAATATCCTGCTCCTCTTCCCCCAAAGTACCTTTGTTGCTGTCATGGAAGGTACGTTGCATGAAGCACCCATGAAAGCTATCACTATACTGCGTGGTGAAAAGCCAAATCTCGCAGAAATTTTTTCAACACCTGAGCTCAAGGCGCCTATAAGACCTGTTTGTTCATAAAGTGCCATGAAAAAGGCTACGGCAGCAACATAAGGTATAAACAATATTACCACGGAAACTCCCGACCATATTCCGTCTGTTAGAAAGAGTGTGAGTAATGGATTTCCAGGTATTACAAGTAGACCTGCTACCCGATCCAGGGCGGGTTCTATAACTGGAATAAGGGCAATGGGGCTATCACCGAAAGGTGTTTCTCCATCTACTAAGATGAGTAAACTCATTAGTGTTAATAGAAGGATCCCTAGAAGTGTTGGGATTGCTACTGAAGGTTTGCTCAGCAACTTTGCCCTCCATATATCACTCTTGAATTTCACATTAATCTCTGGAACATCTGTCCTTATGCTCATATCACCTGCTAGTAATTCCTTTAACTTTTGAATGCCAATATTCTTAGCAGCCGACGTGTAAACAACGGGAACACCCAGCATAGAGGATAGTGTTTTCTCATCAATGGCGGGTTTGGCAAGATCCACCATATTAAGTACAAAGATCACCTTCTTTTTCTTTGCCATGATCCTTAGAATGTTCAATGATTCCTTTATAACATGGGGTGCACCGACCACAACGATACCTTGATAATTTCCTTTAAAGGCATCTGAGAGCGCAAGGTATTCGTCCTCATCCTTTGGGTTTTCAGCATTAAATATTCCTGGCAAATCGGAAATCTCAATAACTGTCTCTCCCATCCTAAATGATCCAATATCCTTATCCAAAGTCTTGCCCGGATAATTCGCAATCTTTACACGCCTGCCAACAAGGCGATAGAAGATCATCGACTTACCCACATTGGGTGGGCCCACAAGAGCATATTTTATGGTCTTCATGAAATGAAAACCCTCTTAAATTTGATCACATTTCTATACCTTTTAAAATTCAAGAATATCATTCCTTTCTCAACACTATGAATTTTGCCATTTCCTCATCAATTGCAATATCATTCCCATTTACTGATACTATCATTGTTCCTCTTTTTATCAGTGATCTTTTTACCTTCACAGAAGCCTTTATAGCAAAACCAATATTCATCAGATTCTTAACGTTCCTATCATCAGCATGAACTGTTACCACATAACCACTATCACCTTCAGATAGTTCAGAAAGCAGTTTCAGATTTCCATTCTCCCTGAACTTATAAAGTAGGTTGGAGATTCCATTAAATACATCATCATCAATAACATGTTCCATCTTGCAAGCTAAATCATGAATCCTCCTTTCATCAACATTTATGAATTTTAGAAATTCCTCTATCAACCTGTGTCTTCCAAGAATCTTTTTTCCTATTTCTCTACCCTGCTCTGTGAGTTCTACACCCCTGTATAAGTTGTAAACAAGATAACCCTTTTCTGCAAGCTTCTGTATCATCTCTGTAACGCTTGATGGAGCCACATGAAGCTTTTTGGCAATATTTACAGTTGTGGCTTTTTCACCGTTTAGCTCCATTCTATAAAGAATTTCAAGATATTCCTCAATCCTTTCACTCTCTTCCATTGATCTGAAGAATACATAAAATATTTAAAAAATTTTTCGGATAACCTAAATTAAGTATCTTATCCCGAAATTAACCATGATGAGCTTTATTAATTTATCTTTATCACCACCTCGAGAAGCCAGTAATCAACCATTCGGGTATCTCTCCCACTTTCCTCATTCACCCCTACAAATGGCTTCCCTGCTCATTACCCGGGGATGGTCCCCCTAATTTCGGCCAAGGATAAGCTCTTTGTAGGTTATATTCTTCTTGAGAATCCATTATGCATAAACGACGATCTTCCTTGCTACAGCTATTATTGCCTTCTTTTCCCCCCTTTTGCGCTTTATTCTCAGGTAAAATTCCTTCAGTCTTTTATCAGATTTTATACCTGCCCTTGCGCACTGTATGAGTATGCTCCTCAATACTGGGTCACCAGCCTTTGTTATATGGCCCGTATAGGACACATCGCCATATTGGTGCAAGGGTGGAACTAGGCCAAGATATGCAGCTGCCTGCTTGGAATCTTTCTTCCAACGTCGTCAAGCATAGTTGACAGGTAAAGAGCAGAATAAGGTGCAATGCCTGGAATGGTGTCCAGCAATTTCACCCTCCCATTGTTTGCCGCTGTTTCCCTGATGGCACTTTCCAGCTCATCAATAATTGAGTTCAACAGTTCCAGCTCCCTTAACCTTCTGTCTATTTCAGGAAGGTGCAGTTCCTTAAGGTCATCATGCACCTTTACCTTTATCCCCCTTCTTTTCAATAACCACTTTATCTCAACAACAACCCTTGCTTTTCTCCTTGCATACCTTGCCCTCTCCATGGCAAGCAGCTTCTTTTCCCTTGCCTGCTCATCTATCATATGGGATACAGGTAAGTAATTGGTCCTTAATAACTCGCCCAGAGCAATTGCATCAACCCTGTCATTTTTTAGCTTGGATTTTGCAATGAGTTGCAGCCTGGAGGGAGAAGCAACGGATACTGTGCAATCATTCAGCATCTTCAGCTTGTCATATATTGGATATACAAAACCAACAGCCTCCATTGCAACATGTTTCCTTCCATTGATGGAAGACACATACTTTGTCAGGCTGCAGGTTGGCACCCTTTTTTCTTCAAGCAGTTCACCATCCTTATTCAACACAGCTGTGAACAAAGAAAAATATAAATATAACGTTCTCACAAAGAACGAAAGCTTGTCTTGGTTTTTAAATGGGTCTTGCATTAGAGTGCATGGGAAAGAAAATCGAAGTTGATGAGGATGTTTTAAAAGAAATATTGAAAGAGCTTGAAGAAATCAAGAGCGTTGTTTCTCGTTTAGGAGCTTCGAAATGATGTCAGTGAGCTTATCGATTCTATACTTTAACTCTTCAATCGAGACTGACTTCTGAGCTATCTCTTGTAGGTTTAAAGGAGCTCCGCAGTTAGAGCAGTAGTGTTGCGAAGGATGGTTAAGAGCGTGGCACTTGGGACATTCGATCGTTTGCGGTTTTGGAGGTTCTAATGGCTTTCCTCCGTAGATATTTTTCACGACTTCGCGAAGATCCTTTGCTGAAAGGTGCAAATAAACTGCAGGGACGCGCGATCCTATCTTCCAGCCGTATTTCAAGCAAAGTTGCGCTTCTGTAAAGCCTAGCTTCGCGTCCCTTGTCGCGCTCGTGTGCCTGA
>WYER01000031.1 GCA_009903795.1 Nitrososphaerota archaeon
TCAGGCACACGAGCGCGACAAGGGACGCGAAGCTAGGCTTTACAGAAGCGCAACTTTGCTTGAAATACGGCTGGAAGATAGGATCGCGCGTCCCTGCAGTTTATTTGCACCTTTCAGCAAAAGACCTTCGCGAAGTCGTGAGAAACATCTACGGGGGAAAGCCATTAGAACCTCCAAAACCGCAAACAATAGAATGCCCTAAGTGTCACGCTTTGAATCATCCATCGCAAAACTACTGTTCTAACTGCGGAGCTCCTTTGAACCTACAAGAGATAGCTCAAAAGTCAGTCTCGATTGAAGAGTTAAAGTATAGAATCGATAAGCTCACGGAAATCATTTCGAAGCTCCTAAACGAGAAACAACGCTCTTGATTTCTTCAAGCTCTTTTAATATTTCTTCTAAAACATCCTCATCAACTTCTATTTTCTTTCCCATGCACTTTAATGCAAGACCCATTTAAAAACCAAAACAAGCTTGCCGTTCTTTTGTGAGAACGTTATATTTATATTTTTCTTTTTTCACAATAATATTATGCAGGACAATAATATAGCACAAGATAAAGGTGTTAAGAATATGGACGATTACTTTAGTTCACGTTTAGAAGTAATTTTGAAAAGGTTGAACGAAATTAGAAAAGAGCACCCTGAAATCATTCTAAAAGACGGGGTTTATGATTATTCACAAGCACCTCCAGAAGTTAAAGCAGAAATAGAAAAAAACCTTGAAGACATGGCTGATACTGAACGTGAAGAAATATTGTGGCACCTAGCAGAATATTATTACACAAAAGAAAACAATTTGCCGATAGACCCTTCGCTTGCCGAATTTTTGCTCACCAAAAAGGAAAACGGATTTGCTATTATTCCCGACTCTGTTATAGAAGACTTGCTTGAAATGTTTCCCGAATTGAAAAAACTCCACCCAAAGATTTATGAAATGCTGGGACAAAAAACAGTGTATTACCCGTCTGAACAAAGGGATTTTGTTTTTAAAAACGTTCTTGCGGATGTATTAGAGCCTGTTTTCAGAAAGATCGAAAATTTTGCAAAAGCAGGAGTGAAGGGCGTGAAAGCAAAAAAAGAAAACGGCTTTTATTATATAAACTACACAAACGCTCCTCCTGAAGTAAAAAAGGTTTTAGACGACACGCTAGAAGAATACTTTCGGGAACTCTTTGAATTCTTAATTTATCACGTTTCACACTACTATTTTGCGATATACAATGACCCTTCACGCTTCGATTTGCATGAGGGAAATATTGTCATTGTTGCAAAAAGTATAGGCGCAACTTTCGTTCCAAAAATTGTTATAATAGACGCTTTGAAACGCTTCCCTGAACTAAGAAAAATGTACCCAAAAATTGCGAAAGAATACAAGAAATTTCTAAACTGACCTCCTCCCCGCCCTTGAAGAGGCGAGGTTTTCGTTTGTTTTATAAAGTTTCAATCAGTGTTTGTAAGTTTCCTCATTACTTCGTGTAAATGAGAAACCGCGTATCCTGTTGATTTGCCCGAAATTGCTGAAACACCCGCAGTAATCCCGTGAGCTAACCCTCCACCTAAAGCCCCAGTAAACCCTGTCCATAATCTTTTATGTAAAAAGCTAGACGCGTTGCCCATAAATCCCTGAACACCGCCTGAAAAAGCACCTAACCACACTGCCGAAGCTACACCCCCAGCAATCATGCCAGTTTCAGAAACGATCTGATAAGTAGCGCTCGTGTAAGGAGCGAGAATAGTCACAGCAACCAACGATGTGAGAACTGCCGTAATTGCTACCCACTGAGGCTGAATTCCTGCGAGCCTGAACATGTTAGCGCTTGAATTCCAATTATTCAAAAGATAAGTTGCCACAGAGAGCATTACGGAAGACAAGATCGTAGCTAGCATTAAACCGAACAACGTGTCTTCAATGATCCTTCCTAATTTTTGAGTGTAGTAAAAGTCCCTAAGAGCAATAGAAAGCGGGAACATTACAATCATGCCCGCTAAGAGTAGAATTCTCACAGTCCCCAACATGTAAGACATTATCCAAACAATTACCGTGACAACGAAGTACCCAACACCGAGAAGGGTAGTTTCAAGAATTGTGACAGGCGTAAGAGTGCTTGGAAATATCATGTAAGCTTCTAACAATGCAAGGTTTCCTTGAGCAATTATCCACGCGCCTTGTTGATTCGCCACGCTCGGGTAAGCGAGAATTTCAACGTTCAAAGTGTTCATTAAATAAGCAATCTTATCGTAAACGTACGGGAAGATCAGCATAATAAAAATGCCTCCTGCTATTTTTTCAAACACTCCTAGCAATGATGTAGTTTTGCGCCTGTCAGGAGTGAGAAGGTCAAAAAAAGCAATCGGAATTAACACAATTATAGCAACGATCATGAGAAGGTTGTAGTAAGGACCTAAAGGCAAAGCAGGATACTCCTGAGAAGGAGAAGTAGCATAAGCGTAAAGCATTGTGTCGTTGAATTGAGGCAAAGCGATGATAGTGTTAAACAGATCAATAGGAGCCCATTCATTTCCTCCTATGCCCGTAATTTCAGGTCCGATCGGCGTTCCGTTCGTGCTTTCGGGTATCACCTCGTAAACGTAATACGTGAAACCATCCTTCACGCTCGGGGTTGTGAAGTTCGCAAGCTGTCCGACGTAATAATATTGCTTAGAAAATTCCATAGGAACCGTTTCGTTTGACCCACCTGGATAATAGAAAGTTACAGAACCGACAAGTTTCAAGGGTGCGGGAATTTCAGAAGATGTAGTAGCCGTGATTGTCGTGTTTGAAGTCGCAGACGCAGAAGCGGAAGCCGAAGCAGAAGCGCTCACGTTCGTTGCCCTAACCCCTCCTCCCGTTGAAGATGTTTTAGAAGTAGTTGTCTTTGAAACTATTGCGGAATTGTTCACGTAATACCACGAGCCTCCTATAAAAACAGAACCGTAAGCGTAAGATGCAGGGACTCTCGGATTCACAGCCTGCGTGTTTATCTTATACATCGAAAGCAAAACTTCTCCGAAAGGACCCGAAAGATAAGCGTGAGTAGGCAAAGGCACAATAAGACCGAAGATCAAAAGAAACAAAACTGCTAAGTAAGAAAACTTCAAGAACAAACCTTTTGCAGAATTAAAGCTCCTCATCAAACTTAAGTATAGTGACACCTTTAAAACCCAAAACGCGAACTCCCAGACCTTATTTCCCGCCGTAGTATTTCTTCGCGTAGAACTTCTTCAAAGCTTCGAAAAGAGAATGCAAGTCATACCTGTTCTCTGACATCTGCTTCTTCAAAAATTCCATCCTTTCTTCCATTTCACTCTTCAATCTCGCTTCGTCCCATCCCCACAGGTTTTCGAGCGTCTTCAACCTGACAGAACGAGAAATAACCTCATCAACGCTTTCTGGGTAAATCTTATCCTCTTTCGCGTTCCACCTAAAGATTTCCGCAAGCTCACCTGTCAATGGGTTAACTTCTTTTGAAACGATTGCCCTCCTAACGACTTCACCGCTTTGAAGCCTAACCCTGTTCACTTGCAAAAAAGACCAAACGAGCATCAGTTGTGATTTTCCAACGTTCAAAGGCTCCGTTGTCATTCTCGCAATCGCGCTTTCGACAGAGTCCCCGTGGAAAGTTGTGAAAGAACCGTGCCCCGATGCAGAAGCCTGAAACAAGAACTGTATTTCTTGACCCCTAGCTTCCCCTACAATAACGTAGTCAGGACGGATCCTCAAAGTCAGCTTCGTTAAGTCGAAAATGTCGATGTCAGTAACTTCAGAGCCACCGAACGTGTACCTAGTTTTCAACCTTTCCCAGTGCTCGTGAGGAAGAGAAAGTTCTGGCGTTTCTTCTACGGTTGCAATTTTCAGGTTTGGATTAATGAGCTGAAGGAATGCGTTAAGCGTAGTAGTTTTTCCAGAACCCGTTGCCCCTATTATGAACACAAACCCCTTAGCCTCTACGATAAGCCAATAATAAGAAGCGAGCAAAGGCGTGACAGTCCCGCTTTTGATCAAGTGCAAAATAGTGAAAGGGTTCTTCGGGAACTTCCTAACGTCAAAAGAAGATCCCGGGAGCGATATCTCAGAGCCGAAAGTAGAAGCAAGCCTTGAACCGTCGGGCATCGTCGCGTCAACGTAAGGTATTGCTGTCGAAATTGATTTCCCAGAACGCATCACGATCTTTTGAACAAAACGAGAAAGCTCGTCTTCGCTTTCAAACTTTATGTTCGTGTCCATCCAATCCGCCCCTGGGAACTGCCTGTGTATTATTGCCACAGGTTTGTCCCAAGCTTCGCAAGAAATCTCTTCTACATCATCGTCCTTCATGAGAACGTCCACAATGCCATAGCCTAAAGAGTCGCGCACGAGGTAATACTTCAGCTTGTCGTAAGAAGCTTTGAACTCTTCAAAGACGCCCAAGTCTTCAGAAGCTTTCCACAAAAACTGTTCCAAAAGGGCAAGCTGATCCCCTTCTGCAGGTCTGAAAGCGTAATAAACTGCTTCCATCAGCTCTGAGTATAAAACTTTTTCGCGGTCGGTAAGCTCGGGTTCGAATGCCGTGTAGTAATATTTAGATTCCGTTCGCGAAATGACAACGTGAACAAGCCCCACGTCGTATTCCGTAACAATGTCCCCTACGACTGCGTGCGGGATCGTTCTCACGCGGAATTCGAGGGGTCTTTCTGCGGGCTTCTTTTTCTTTCCTCCTAAGGACAAATTAATTTGAGGAAGTTTAAGTTTCATGCTTTTAAATGCGATCGTGGTTTAAAAGCAAAAATTTGATTGCTTTACATGAGCGAAGAAGAAAAGAAGCTTGAAGAATTATTGAAGCAAGGACTAGTTTCTTTGCACGAAAAAGAAAAGAACAGTCACAAAACGGAAAAAGGCGTGTATTATCCTTCCGCGCTAGGTTCTTGCTTGAGAAAGCAATATTACACTTACACACTCGGAGAACGCGTTTCTCCTGAAGAACTAGTTATTTTCGCAACAGGAAAAGGTGTTCACGAAACAATAGCGAGAGCGTTCGGCGAGGTTGCGACAATAGAAAAAGAAGAAGAAAACATTTCACTTGAAATTTCACCTGCAATAAAACTCAAAGGAAGAATCGACCTTTTGATTGCCGACTATGACGGAAAGAAGTACTTGATTGAAGCGAAAAGCACGAGCAAAACTCCCGACACACCTTTCGAAGAACACGTTTTACAATTGCAAGTATATATGCATGCTTTGAATTATGAAGAAGGGTTCATTTTGTATTGGAATAAGGTTACAGGAGAAATCAAAGTTTTCAAGGTTCAAAAAAATGAAGAAGTTCTAAAAAACGTTTTTGAAAGGGTCAAAAAGCTGGATTATTATGTTTCAAAAAATGTCCCACCAGAGCCTGAAGCAATACTCAAAGGCAGATTTTGGGAATGCGAAAAATGTCCTTTCTTGGAACTCT
The DNA here is from genome assembly GCA_009903795.1 of Nitrososphaerota archaeon. Taxonomy (GTDB): domain Archaea; phylum Thermoproteota; class Nitrososphaeria; order Conexivisphaerales; family UBA164; genus CAYFFZ01. The sequence continues at coordinate 5,432 of WYER01000031.1, forward strand.
GCATACGATAAAAAGTTTTTTATTTCTTATTTTTTGTTTTTTTCAACGACCAAGATGCTTGTCTGGAATTTCAAACACTCTCGCGAAAGACATAGGCGTTATTCTGAAATTGCCCACAGAAACAGGAACGAAAATAATTTCGCGCGCACTCTGAGGTTGCGAATTCAATCTCCCAACATCCTTAACAACAAACTTGAAAGTTGAATTGCCCGAAGGAGGAAAGATTGTGATGAAAGACCCATTGTGACTCAAAACGAAAGACGTAATATTCTTGTCCTCTATAACACCTACTAAGAAAGAAGAATTTTTCAACACGTGCTCATGCGAAACGAACAAAGGAACAGACGTTTCATTTTTTGCTACAAACGTTTGATTTCCTATTTTGATAACATGAAACGGGATTGAAAGGTTCAAATATGTCACTCCATCATAAACCCCAATCGTTCCTATCACAATTTCAAACGACTTTTTATGAAGCTTTCCAACAGGTGCAATAGGTAAGCTCGTGTTGAAAAGTCCAACATTAAACAAACCATTAGAATGTGTCTTAGGATTCAAAAGAACGACCTTCGCATGATTCCCTAAAGGTTGTGCGAAAGCCGTCGAACTAACAAACAATAACCCGAATAATACGAGAACAATCGCACTTTTTAACAAACCATAACGAGCGCTCATGCTTTTAAATGAAAAGGCTATTTAAAAACCCAAAATCGCTTTCAACCAGTAGTGAAAGAATAGTTTTCATAATACGGAGGCATCGAAAGAACACGGAACGAGAAAACTTCATTCGGAGGGACAGTAAGAATTAACGAAACATTCTTACCGTTCACTAACGCAAGCACACCTTCATACTCGAACGTCACACGCTCGCCTGGATAAATGACATACGAGTTTAAGGAATTATTAAAAACGCTCTCACTCGAAGCGTTCGAAGACGCGAATTGTGAAACAAACGAAAGAACATGGCGCGGGCTTGGAAATGCAACAAGCTGTGTCCCGTTCACAAAGAAAAGAACTGGCAACGAAACATTGAAGCTCTTATGAACATTCCACTTCACGCTAAAATAATTTTGCGATTTGTTTAATGAAAAGTGTAAAACACTCCTAAGAGTTACGTTCCACAAAGTTTGCACTGAAATTGCATAAACTGTCACAGGCTCGTTCCCCACGTTTTTCAGTGAAATATAAAAGACCGTCTCGTTCCCCCGCGAGTAAAGGCTCACGGCTTCAAGGGTAAGATTCGCGCTTTCTCTTTCAAGTTCTTTTGAAAGATGCTTCGGAATCACGAATACCTGACCCACGCTCATTTTTTGCGAACCGTTCACTTCTTTCGCTGTGAAAGGCATCGCAAAAACAACAGGTGTAAGAATAAAACGCAAACTCTGTCCCGCATAAGTAACAACAACGTGAGGTCGCAAATCAATCAACGCGCCTATTGTCCCGTTCACGAGAGAAACGTTCGCGACGGGAATCTTCAAAACAGAGCTGGGAACAAAAACAGAATACTTAGAACCGTTTATTTCAATCGAGACGCTTGAAACAAAAAGCCTTATCTGATTCACGCTAACGTTCTTCGGAAGCGAGAACGTCGCAATAATCTTTGAAACGTTTACGAGCGAAAGCAAATTTACAGAACCGCTTATGTTCGCGAAATAAGGCGAAGAATTAGTTATCAGCTCGACGCGTGAATAATTCAAAAACAAAGCTGAAGTGCCTGCGGGAACGGACGGAGGGTCAGTAAGCGCAACAGCAAAAGGAGATAAAGAAGCGCGCGTTGAAGTGCTTGTTGAAGTAGTCGAAACCGAGGTTGAAGACGAAGAAGGAGCTTTAGCAGGTTGAAGCGTTAGCATAAAATAACCTACTATACCTCCTAATACAATAAGCCCGACAATCAATAAAGCAAGCAAACTTTTCACGTTCACGAACTTTAATAAAAAACCCCTTTAAAAACCAAAAAGCTCGTTCTTTTGCAAAAATCTATAATGCAAACTAACACAAAACTAAAAATGGAAAAAAAAATAAAAAAGAAAAAAACATTTCACGCGGGGACGATATTCGCAATCGAAACAATATCCCTTGCTTTTTTAGAAGCAGTGAAAAGTTCTGGATTCGGGCTAAAAGAAATTCCACGCTTTGCCAGTTTTCGGAAAATTTCTTCTAGCTCCTCTTTTCTTCTTACCGTAAAAACCCAATATCCATTTTCTTTTTCAGAAATATTTTTTGTTTTCATAAAAGCATTCCTCTCAGATTCAAAAAGTAGATTTCCGTATCTGTCTTCTAAAATTTTTTCGGTCGAAATTATAAGAACATTCCCTTTCCTTCCGACCAATTTGGCAAAATTCCCCCACGACCCAAATTCTAGTGTATCCAATCTCTCTCTACCTCTTCTATTGTACCCTATAATGAGAACTCCCTTTAAAAACTCAAAAACCCGTTCTGTGCAAAAATGCATGGCTTTATCTAATTGAAAAAAAAATAACGAAAACTTAAAACAGTGTTTTGAATGTTTCTTTCAAAGCTTTTGTCCTTGAAAGGCTTTTGCGTTCTCTAAAGAAAACGTATCCACCTAGTATACTCCCGATAAAAATTGTTCCAAAAAATCCAGGGACGGCAATGGTAACAAATAAAGGCGCGAACGAAAGCGAATGAAGAACAAACAACCCCGATACAAAAAGCACCCCAAACCAGAATAAAATAGCCTTTTTCATCCACACCACCTCATAATCCGCCTTCACTAACTCATCAACCTCAAAAATCATTTTTCACCACAAAACAACATACGAAATCCGCTTTAAAAACCCATAACAAAAAATCTATAATCTAAACTAACATTTGAAAAAATAAAACAAAAAAAGAAAAAAGAAAAAGAAAAAAAGAAAAACAAAAAATCAATACACAAGTACTTTTTTGTATCCATGCATCTCAAGAAACTTTTCTGCTTCTGTTAACGAACTGAACGATTTTTCACCAAAAAAATCGTACACGAAGATTTGTCTCTTTTCCTGAAAAACAATTGCAAAGTATTTTTTGTTTTCTGTCATCCACTTTTCTACTTGTATGTCTGCTTTAGCATTCATTGTACCTTATAATAAGAACTCCCTTTAAAAACCCAAAACCCCCGTTCTTTGCAAAAATCAGCGCGGTTTTGTCGTGTACCTCGCAAGCTCCTCTTCAAGCACGTAGTTATAGAAAGGAACTTTCCCTTCAGGAGTGCTTATGATACCATAGCCCGGTTTCGAGGAAAGGATGAATTTCGACTCGTCCTCCGAAAGGTTCAGCATCGTGTTCAACTTTTCAAGCGACGCGGAATCCTGCCTCAGAATGATCTTAGTAGCCGAGTTCTCTATCAAAATTCTTCCAGGACCGTTAGCAAAATCCGAAACGAGCTGTGATGCAAGAATGAAAGAAACCCCGTAGTGCCTCCCAGTCCTCGCGATTTCAGGAATGTATTCGACAGCCATCGGAAAGAAAGGTTTGCCAGTCCTCGGGTTTGTTTCCACAAAAGCCCATCCTTCATCTACCACAATGAATTTCCTCCGAGAACGTATTTTTTCTTGTTTTACAGTGCTCCAAACGAGAGCAAGCAATAAGAACGCGACCCCATCCCTCACGAAATTAGAAGGTATGTCCGAAAGAACGAAAACTGCTCTATCATAAAGTTCAAGTTCTTTTCCAGTAAAGAACCTCATAAAAGGCTCTAATTCAGTTTCAAGCCTTTTCCTCAAATTTCCGTCAGCCTTAGAAATCAAATCACGAACGGTTTTTGCCTCCTTTGAAAGTGCAAAAAGTTCTATCGCTTCTTCAGAGCCTTCTTCGATTTTTGCTATCGTTCTTATGAATTCGCCTGCGTCCCTTTTGCTTTCAAAAACGAGAAACGGGTCTAAAGGAAATTCGCCTTCTTCAAACCTAAAAACCTGAGCACCTATATCTTTTGCGAGCGAAGTTTCAAAAGTACCGTCCGAGCCTAGAGCGTATTCTGGCTTTACTATCGAGTCAAAAATATACATGATAGCGCGGTCGTCCTTCTGTGCGAGTCTTGAAAGCCATACCTTGAGCAAAAGAGATTTTCCGTAGCCTGTTAAACCTAAGATTGAAACGTTGTAGTTCTCTCTTTCAAACACGTCAAAAATAACTGCGTTCCCTGTGAAAAGGTTTGTGCCTAAGAACACGCCTTCTGGGTCTATTAAATCCATTCCTGCGAAAGGGAAGAAAGGAGCGATGCCTGAAGAAGTTACGTAAAGCCACCTTCCTTGAGCCCACGAAGGAGGTTTCAAATAATAAAGCGCGTCCTGAACGTAATTAGGTCCCTCTAAAAAATCCATCGCTTTCAAAAGTTCTATTGACTTATCGTGAAGTTCTTTCATGTTTGCACCTTTTACCGTAATGACAAGGCGAATTTTGAACAACTTTTCAAGCCCCGAAGCGATGTTATACCTTGCTTTTTCCAAAGATTGTAAGTAAAGCTGAAGCGAAGGATCTGCCCTGTCCCCGAGCATTTTAACCTTTTCGTTTAGAGAGTGATACTGCTTTTCAATTATTCGCGCGTTTGAAGTAGGTTGAATGTCCAAGCGTATTTCGTGAGAAACGTCGTAAACGCGCGTAAGAAAGCCGTAGGGCAACACTTTTGGGAGCGCGTATGCATTGAAAGATCTCGCAAACCCGTCCTTTAGAATCATGAAGTTACGCACGACGCCTTTGATCTCTAATCTAGGGATTTCGCTAACTTTCACGAAACGAAAGTCAGAAGACGCAAGAACACTGTCGATGTTCTCTTCGCTCGCAATGAAATATCTTTTGTAAGGTTGCCGAATAATAAGATCACGCACGGGAACCTCGTTTATTGCGGTCGTGATAAAGAACGAAGCAGGAGCCGTAAGCGAGTTCACGAGGCGAACGAAGTCCGAAATAACGGCTTGCTGTTCTTCTTCTCTTAGATTGAAAAAATTCACAGGCTTAAGCTCGTAGAAATCAACCATTCTCGCTCCCTTCAGGCTTGATCATAAAAGGAAAACCGTGAAGCTCTAACAAAACGTGCTTGTCCTTTTTGTCCTTCACTGTTATTATGTTATCTAGAATTTCAATGTCAAATTTATTGCTTTGTAAGGCAAAAAATACCTTTCCGTCCCCTGTGTAAACGATTACTTCAAATTCGCTCATTTTATCTCAAGTTCAGATGTAAAGTTGCTTTAAAAAGCAAAAATAGAAAAGGCGAAGCAGGAATTTCCATGTGTTTTATATATTCCATCACGAAAGCGTAAAGCAAAATGCCGAGCATGAGCGTGATTATAATTTCAAGCAAAATCCAGAACCACGAGCGTTCTTTTTTCTTTTCACGAAAATATGGATAGCTCACAAAGGTCACTTCTCAAATTCTTCCGCGCGTAACAAAAGCCCGTTCATTATTTTGTTTTCCTTCATTCTTTTGATAGCCAAACGCATGTCCACTTCAGAAATCCCTAAGACTTCTGCAATTTCAAACTGCCTCAGTTTATGCCCGTTCTTCTGAGATGCGAGATAAAGAGAAGCCCCCGCGCCTACTATCGGGTTAATCCCTTGAGGCAAGCTTTCTGAAATTTTCAAAGCTTCACGAACGATGCCTTCTGAAACGCCTAATTTCGGAGCAAACAAAAGAATGTAATCTTTTGCAGTTTTCTTCGGAACCTTAATGCCTAATGCCAAACTGAGTTCTTTCACGTATTTGTAAATGTCGTGCTTTGAGACTTTGAACGTTCTCGAAAGCGTATCGTAAGAAATCGTAAAACCGTGAATCCTTGAAGCAACGAGAACGAGCGCAAGCGAAAAAGCTTCTAAATCACCAAACCGATAACCTGTTTCAAGAACCTTCTTTTCAAGCGTTAATGCCTCTTCACGAACGATTTCTGGAAGATGCAGAACCTCACAAATTTGTTGAACCCGCGCCCCATAACGAGCGTAAAAATCAACCGATTCGTGTTTTGCAATTCTTTCAGAAAATTTGAAACCATAAGCAGGAACGGAACCCAAAAGATCCTCCTTTCTCACGACGGGACTTTCTTCGGGCTCTTCAGGAAAAACGTAACCGCACGAAGCACAAACGAATTCCCAGTCTACCTGCAAAATTTTAGAAGAACCACAAAGAGGACACTTCAACGTTTCTCACCCAAAAGCGCTTCGAAAAACTTAGTCACGAGCAAATTTCTCACTTCAGGATAGTTCTTGTGCTTGTAGACGTATTCTGCAGGAAAAGTCCACACGTACCCGTGCCTCGCAAAATAAAACCCAGCTTCCCTCACTTCAGGAAAAGAACCGTGTTCGCGCGAAATCTGAGCAAGCACTAAGTAACCCACAATCTGTCCCCAATAATACTTCGTGATTTCGCACTCGTGAACCGTCTTAATGTCTATCAAAGCATCACCCCGCAATAAGTCAGCGTCCGCGCGGTCTTGAAAGAGCGCTTTCACTTTCGGGTCTTGAATGTATTTAGAAAAGTCCACATCTAGAATCCAGCGCTTCGGGAATTCAAACTGACCTCCTCCCCGCCTTAAAAGGCGAGGGTTCCCTGAGGTCTCAAGGGTTACACCCCTTTAATGGGTGCTACTCTGTTGTGATCTACTATGAAAGATATAGGCTTCTTTATTTTTGAAACGATTACGTTCACTGCTTTTTTGAGAATGTTCAAAGCGCCGTTGAGGTCTGAATGAAGCCTGTGTCCTTTAGGGCAAATAACTATTCCCCTAGGTCTTCTTTCGACTTCTACATTATCATGATAAGCACAGTACTTTGAAGTATTATACTCAACTACTTCAAACACTTTCATGCCATATTCTTGAGCCTTAAGTTCTATTGCATCCATTAACTTGCGATAAGACCACACATTTACTGTGTACTTATTGCCCTTCTCCTGAGCTATCTCAAAAGGGTAGCCTAAGTATATAGTTGAAACGCCTAGCCCATGCAACTCTTTTATTAAGTGTGAAGCTAAGTTCCTGTATAAGTGACGAAGCCTTCTCCTTAATTTCCCGTGCAACCTCCTCTTCTCTTTTAATAGCTCTTCATATGCTTCAAGTTCGCCCATGTTTTTCGTTTTGTCAGCTAACGATTGTACTTCTGCTATCTTCTTTTCAAAGTAGAAATAATCCTCCTTAGTCCTAACGCCTTTGTACAGCAACCAAGTTCCGTCTTCTACTATTACGCTTGCCAAAACGTTAATGCCTAAGTCTATTGAAGCCATTTTGTTTCCTTTAGGCGATTCAACTTGAACGCTTTTCCTTTCACCGTGAACGATATATTTGCTTTTATTTCCCTTTTTAGTTATTTCAACTCCTACATCAACAGGGATTGAAGCGTACCATGCGTTCTTAGTTTCGTCGTAGTATATCTCAAGCCTACCTTGCTTTCCGTACCACTTTAACCTGCCTACGAAATAAATTTCAAGCTCAAAGTCCTTGAGGATTAACTTATGGTTCTGCTCGTCCACAACGTACCTGTCTTGTCTTATCACGAGCATTAGCTTTCTCTTCTTTGTTTCCCTGTCTTTCCAATATGAAGGTGGGCTAACGCGTTTCATGAATGGCGGTAACTTTCCTTCTTTCTTCAGCTTTAGCAAGGAAAAGAATGAGTGCCAAGCTTCGTTGTTCTTTTTCATGACTGCTTGAGCATTAGCGCTACCTAATTTATCCTTATACTTTTCATAGTATTTGTCCTGCGTTGTATCGAAGTCCACGTGATGTTGCTGGAAGAATTGTTGCCTCCTTTCGTAGTTAATTTCATTAAAGAGTTTTGCTGATATGTTCGCTAACTTCTTAAGCTTTCTTTCTTGAAAACCGTTCGGGAGAAGACGCACAACGTTTGTCCTCTTATTTGAATACGTAACTTCGTAGATGCCCTCCTCTGGCATTGCGGAAGAATTCGGCTCCCGCTCCTCATGTCCTAAGAGTTGACCAGAGGAGAGCATTTCAAAACAAAAATAGCAGTTTTAATTTAAAAGCTTTTGCCCCGCCCTAGAAGGGACGAGGCTTGTAGTTCATTTTGTCATAACGAACGCGAACATAGATCTGTTTGAATATTATGAAGGAGAAAAAGAACCTTTGAGAAGCATCAGCATCGCAGTTTGCATTCAAGGTGTATCTACGGATGAAAAGGTAGACATTATTTTCAAGCTGAACAAACTACTATATATTTCGCTTCCAGACGTCCCTGCACATTTTATATATGAGTGCCCGTGAACAATTTTGCACGATCTTCAAGACAGCACAGTTTTTTCGCGAATTGAAACAAACCAGCTCTCGAATTCAGGCTTATTATTTTCAAGAATAACCCCGTTCTGCCTAAAATACTTCGTAGCGTCGTCACTTACAAAAATCCTTATCCGAGAACCGTCGAAATAAACATCAACAGCACCTCTTTTAGGAAAAGCAAGAAGGCTCTGTTGCGAAAGTTTTGGAAATGAAACAGCTTCAAGAATCTCATTAGACGCTTCTTCTTGAATACCCCACGGCTGTATCGCTTCAACCCTTTCGCCTAAGAAATTCAAAGTCCTGCCTGTCGAAGGAAGGGACAAGAAAGAAGGAAGCGTGCGCGGAGTTGCAAAAAAGAACGGAGGCTCGACACGCGTTCCGAAATAGTTAGGATAAGCGAACGCAGGTCTTTCGTGTTGCACAAGCCAATAGAAAAGCGCGGGGTTTTGAGTTTCAAAAACTACTAAGTGATCTAACTCATCCGAAGCCGTCGCGTGAATTTCATAAGGGTCTCCTTCAACAATCCCGAATATTGAAATCGCAAACACGTTCGAAGACAAAAGCTCGTTCACTTTCTTAATACGATCATCCAAAGTCGAAGCCCAAACGAGAGGCAAAGGCTTATACTGAAGCATACCCTTTTCGTTCAAAAGCTTCCACTTTAAAAACTCGAGATACTGTTGCGGATGAACCTCCTGAAAGAAAATTTGCACAAACATACGCTCATTTGAAGACTCAGCAAAAGAAATGAGCTGATCTATAAAAGGCGTTTTTGTCTCGGGCAAAGACATAATGTGAACATCTTTCAAGCCGAAATAAAACATTCTAAAAGTAGGCTCCACGGGGGTCGGAGATGCATTCGTTTGCTCTGAAGGTGTTTGCGAAACGGACTGAGGAGGAATACACGCGTGACCTTTGCGTGGATAAGGCAAAACGTAAAGACGTGAAGACGAAGCGGGAATTCCTAAGAACGCGGGCAAAGAAAGGACAACCGCAAGAGAACCGACTAACTGTAAGATAAGACTTTCGTAAAGCCCGAAAAAGAGCGCAATAATGCTAAGCACTAAGCCTGAAAGAGTAATAAAAAGCCACGCGCGGTTAGAAGGCTCGTTCTTAGAGAGAACGTAATTCATTCCTAACGCGCGAAATATTTCATTCCACGACGTTCGCTTGCAGAGGTGAAAAGGACGCGAAAGGTCAAAACGATAGAGTAAGAAATAACCTCCAGCAATAATGAGAACAAATATAGGGAATTGCATGAAAAAGAGTACGGTTAAAACTTAAAAATCAAAAGGCAATTATGCTTATCTTTGAAGTAACAATAATGTTAACAATTGATAACAAATGATAACTAGTCAACTTAATCTGCTAACAATTGATAACAAATGATAACACATATATTATGAACTTGCCCAACATAAATCAAAAGCTCACGATAAAGTTATAAATTTCCTGCTAACAAAAGTTAACAGGGTGATAACAATGGCTGGAAAGCTGATTGCATTTAGAGTAGATGAAGAGACATACAAAAAACTCGAAAGCTTAGGAAAGCCCTCACAAGTAGCTAAGAAAGTATTGATTGATTATTTTGACAAAGAGAAAGAGAGGGAAGAAAAGTTATTCGAAATAGAGCAGAAGTTAAGCTTCGTAATAGGCGAAATGGACAAAATAGCAAGAAGACAGGAATTGATTGAAGGAATTTTGAGAAAGAGGGGATTATGGAGATGATATAGTTGCGTAATAAAGAGCTAATCAAGAAAATTTCTGATGAATGTAAAAAACGTGGACAAAACTATTCTGTTTTTTTACCATATACGTTGGTTTAAAATGATTAGAAATACAATATATAGCTTCAATGAAGGAAAATGTGAAAAAGAACTGTTAGTATTAACTGGGCCAAGAAGAGTAGGGAAGAGTACTATTCTATTTAGAATTTTAGATGAATTTAAGGATAGCTCTTGTTATATAAATATAGAGGATAGTAATGTCCGTAATTTATTTAACACCGGATATTCTCTAAAAGACCTCGTAATAACTTTATATAAGGAAACCAAGCGGAACATTTTTCTACTTGACGAGATAACGAAGTTAAAAAATGAGTGGGCCGACGCAGTTAAAGAACTATGGGATTATATGGAGAAAAATTCAATAAAAATTTTTCTCATAATAACAGGGAGTGTGGGGATTCTGCTCTCTAATAATTATAGCGTAATTGCAGGAAGGAGTGGGTATTGTAAAAGTGGCAATCATATATTGACTAACCCATTGATAGTATTACCGAAAAAGTTTGCTGAAATAATTCCGTATAGTTTTTATAGGCGAGGTATTCTTCCATTAAAAACAGATGAACGTATTGAATATTTAATCAAACTTGCGCAAGGAGATGAAAAAATAATAAGAAAATTGAATGAAGTGCTTCGTTCTTTTGTGCTTAATTCAATTAACTATGGAACTTTTTCTAAGATTCTAAAGGATCGTCTTGATCATTACATGCAATTTGGAGGTTTTCCTCAAATTTTAAATATTATTACGTCCCCAAGTGAAGATCCGCTTGAAGATGTATCAAAAATAGCCCAGGATATTCTAAATAGTATACATAAAGATGCACCTCTCATAGGAGACGAATACGAAAAGGCGCATACTGAAAAGTTTTTAGAAGCTTACGCTAGAACAGCGAATATGAGTGCAATGGTTGATATTACGAAACTAGAGCGTGAACTTAAAATACAGCTCAACTTATCTGAGAATAAGACCCCAAAAAATTTATTAACAGATTTAATGAGCTTTTTCGTGGATTCTCACATACTCGTTAAGGCTAACTCGTACACGAAGCCGACAATCGTTAAATTATTCCTAAACGATCCAGCGTTATTTTGGGGACTGTATTACAAAAAGCGAATCAAAAAGGTTACTAGAGTTGAACAAGGTTTATTATTGGAACATATAGTTTGTTCTCATATATCCCGTTTAGGCCAAAATTTCCAATTAGAATTCTATAATGATGGCGAAAAGGACATAGATTGCATATTTGAGCTTAAAGGAAATAAGCTTTTAGTCCAAGTAAAAATGTCCGATAGGGAGATAAATAAGGATCTTACGAACGCTTCAGAAGTAATTGAATCATTGAGAACAGAGGAACAGCAACAAGGTCAAACAATGCGTGAAAATTATTACGCTATAGCGGCAGTTCACGATGCTGATTCAATCATCAAGACTCAAGATGGTACAATAATCCCAGCCGCACTTTTCTTATCGCTAATTTAATGCGCTAATTGATATATAAAAATCTTTAATACAGGAGAATCATTTTTGTCGACTCTACCAATTCCAGAAAATTCTTATGATTCTGTTTAATTTGTAGCGCCAAGACACTTATATGTCGCCCCCTCTGGCGCGTGGTCAATAGGAAGCACTAACCCTAATTTAAGCAATTTAACTTAGTGGAACGTCCTACGTTAATGAATCCGTGGTATCTTGCAGGCACCGATCTTATAATGGAGAAAATTATTAACATTATTGTCTTGATAAGAAACAGAAGTTCGTCTCTTATTACAAGCTCCTCATTCAAGCTTACCGAATCCTTTTGTCGACAAATCTATTACTCATCTTTTACAAAATGAACGAAAGCCTCGCCTCTTCTAGAGGCGAGGTAAAATTTAAATACTGAGCCTTTGTAAAACATATTAAGACGATGGTTCCTTCAAGGCGGTGAGGATGTCAGTATCATTTTTGCGTCTGTCTTTTCCTTTTGGGTACATAAACAAGGGATTACAGCCGCGCTATAAATAATTATTCAACGCAGCAGAACAAAACAGGTACATTTATATTATAATATAATATATAGGATTAATATTAGGCTTAAGAATGAAATTATACCTTGATATTGAAACCAATAGACCACATGAGGATAGTGACTTCATTGAAGAGGAAATAATAGTCGTAGGGGTTATTGAGGACCTTGATGAGCAAACTAAAAGGTTCAAGTTCTTTCCATTATGGGATACAGAAATCAATAATAATGAGGGTAAATTGGTTAGAGAGTTCTATAAATATCTCGGCAATGTTAGAAAACATGCTAAAAAACAAGACAAGACCGTTGTTATAGTTGGTTTTAACATACTTCGTTTCGATATGCCACTTCTAATACAGAAGGGCTTTGAATATAAAGTAGACTCCTTGAGTGGACTTAACAAGTTTTGGCATGACATGATTGTGATTGATTATGAGCAGGCATCATCACCATTTTATGACATGAGGTTCAAGGATCTAAGGTTAGAGACTCTAATTGGTAAGGCTAAGGCTATTGGTTTGAATATTGAGGAGAGGTATGGTAGTGGAAAGGATGTGGTTAAGTGGTTTGAAAATAAGGAATATGATAAGATAATTAAGCACTTAAAAGCTGACCTAGAGGCTGTTAGGGTTATAGACCAACACTACAGGCGGTTCTATAGCACTTTAGCGAAGGAGGCTTTTGGTGCGCAAACCGCCAGGGATTTTTCTGAGTGAGAAGCCCTCCTCATGCTCAAACTGGAGAAATAAAGATATAAGGCATAGAATATAAGTGCTACCGGGGTCCTTTTTCTAAACATGAATAACCCCTGTACTTTTGTATTCGCTGTAAAGCTTTTGTACCCTTCTGGTTGATATCCCTTGCACGCTTGAAATTTCCCTGCTAGTAAGTTTTCCTTCAAGCTTTACATTAGCGATGCATTAATCTGATCTTCGCTAAGCATGCAAGCCAATATATCTTCATTAGGTTTAACCAAAATCTGCTTAATTTGCTTTTATCAGCTATATTTTTAAGACCATTAAATAATTTCCAGATAAGGGAAAACATTTTTGGAATTTAAGTGTTATACAGAAATTAATTATCTGTTTTTAATCTTGTAGTAAGCGTTCTCTAGTGGTTTATAATCATCAGTTGGCATTTCGCGTATCTTTTTTATTAAATTATTTTTAACTTCGGTTGGAAGCTTTAAGTTATTGTTTACATTAAACTCTACATTTACATTACAATCAATAAGTGGTTTAATTTTTATTATATCCCACCACTCAGTACGTCCACTCTTACTAACACTAGAGATTTGACAATTATATTCTTCAAATTTGCAATTATCGATATTATAACCTAATTCAGCTGGTGATAATAACAAAACAATGTTATCGTTTAATAAAATATTCTCATCTATATCATATTCTGTACCGGAACTAAATGGTTGCCCCCATTCTTTCAAGTTTGAGTCTTTACCATATTTTTCAAAATCCCTTTCTTCTGCGTAAAAAGTCATAATAATTTTATTTGTTAAGTTTTTCGAATTATCATATTCATATAAGAAGGGTATGACTTCAATGTTTGAAATGTTTTTAAATTTTTGTCTTATTAACTGTTCTTTATTTTTAATAACATCTTTAAATATATCAATAGCTTGCTGACTTACCAAAAGTCCTACAGGTGGTGATGGTAAGACGGCATTTGTTTCTAAAATTTTTCCAAACGCATCATCTTTTATTTTTTCTAATATGCCGTCTCGCCCGTGATATATTTGGTAAAAATATATTAGAGCATTAAAATTATTCTCTAATAAATTTTTAAAATTTAATGAGTCAAACTCTAATTCTTTCTTTATAGATTGTTCAAAAATGAGATAAAGCCCTTGTATTCCGCCGCTTCTTGCTATAAGATCTTTTAATGTTTTTTCTGCAATTAATGTTTTTACTGGCCCATAAATTCTTTTGAATAAATCGCCATGATACCAACTCTTTTGACAAAAAGCTTGGCTTTTCCTTTTCTCGAGTTCTAGCCTCATGATATCATCCGAATTGAAATAAATTCCATTCAACAAGTTGTTAATATAGTTAGGATTACCCCTCAGCTTTTCTGCAATATATTGGTACCCAATATATCTAAAAAGCTCTTTGTTTATGTTACTTATCATAGATCATCTACACTCCCAAATATACGTTCCGCAAGCGGTATACCTTCTGGTGAAAAAACTTTCACTACTAAAGGTCTATAGCCATTTTTGACATATTTTTCTATTTGTTCATCAATGTTTATAGAATAAGGAGGAAAATAAATGTTAGAAAAATACTTTGACGCTTTTCCCCATCCTTCTATTGGAAAGTCAGACCCTATTTTAACCTCATACCAAACATTATCTTTGTACCCATCTGGCCTTAATTCATCAAGGTTTAGAATCCCATTCTCTTTAAAATATTTTTCTTTTATAGGCTTTTCTATACCTTGAAAATTACTCGACTTGTTATAAATAGAAATAGACCCGTCTTTTCTTGCTACAAGTTTAAAAGGATTACCTTTCACATCTTTATTATTAAATTAATTTTATATTAAAACGTTACGATATACTGATGCGTTGAATAATTGTTTAATTATTTAGCAGTTTAACATATTAATATTGATAAAATAGATCGTTTAGAGCATTGAATTACTTCAATAGTTTACTATTTTATCATAAATCCAAATTTTTGCATAGCTTCCGCTGTTTGCATTTGATTGGTAGCTAAGCTATAAATAAAATTATTCAACGTAGTAGTACCGATAAAAAAATTAAAATAATATGATTAATATAAAAAATTAAGGCAAGCTCGTGAATAAATTATGGTGGATATGAAATATAAAATTTCCGATATATACGTCAATGGTAGAATTTTAAAAAAATTAGAAAAACGTAAAGAAGAACTTGTACATTACTATGGAGAAAGAGAAATTAGAAAGAAGAGTTTGTCTCTATTAAATTTATTACCTAAAAGAATCATAAACGTTACACATAAATTGCCCTTAAAGATCCTAGCTTTTTCTGATTATCACGTACAAGATTTTAAACCATTACTCGAGTATGTTAAAAATCTAAAAGAAAAACCAGACATAATCGTTTATGCTGGGGACGCTGTAGATAGATTCGGTTCTTTACCCTTAAAAATGTTAAATTTGAAAAGTGACGAAGGCGAACTTTATCCATCGATGCTCGATGTTGCGTGTTTTTTCTATGAAGAAGTGCACGAAGATTCGGGAGTATTAGAGCGCAGATGTTCGGAGCGACATGGCTTTATTTTGCGAATGCCAAAAAAACTTAAGATTAACGTGAAAGAGAAATTAAATCAAATAATAAATATATATTCAAAAATTCAAAATTTTAAAAATATTTCTAAATCATTTCAAACCTTTAAAAGTCTAATTCGAGATTTACAGGTCAGGATAGAAGAAACAAAACTGCAAGAAATACATGCCTCAGAAAATTCTTTATCGAGAATAATTAATCTGGTTGATACTCAAACCCAACTAAAAATTTATTCGATTAATATGAAGGGGGAAGAGCTATTTTATTCGCCTTCGATATATGATGATTTTTATGAAATATATAAAAACGTTGATTTTTATAAAATACCAATAAACAAATTAAAATCTGATAAAAAATACATTTATTATTTTATACCAAATCCTGAACTTCCTGGGAAAAACGTATTCGAAGAACTGGGAGAAAATTCTCGATACGGGGTAGTTGCAGTGCTCGGTAATAATGATTTTATAAGCTCAAAAACGCTGATTAATGGGAAAAAGGTATTCGATGCATTCTCTACATTAATTAAAATAGGCCCAATTTTAATTATAGGCATCGAAGGAGAACCGTCTGATATTGGTGTAGGAACGCGTTTGGAGTATTTAGAATCTGATTATAAATTAAGGTTAGAATTTATACAAAAGTATGTTGCAAAAGATGAATTTATAATAATTGTCTCACATCCTCCTCCGAAAGGTATACTTGATAGAGCTATAAGATTTGGGGAAAGGTCTATTGGAAGTGTGGCATTAAGGGACTACATAGAGGAAGACCCTCGTGTTGGACTCGTAATCTGCGGTCATGTACATAATCAAGGAGGAACGTTTGAGGTATTAAACAACACAACCGTTGTGAATGTGAGTTCACAAGATACTCCATTTGACAAAGCGAATGTAGCGTGGATCACTATAGATGAAGATAAAAAAGTTCATGTAAAAATAGAAAAGTTACCTTCATTAATAGAGCAAATATTCAAGGAGGATAGACGAACCATCAAGGAGAACTTAATAAATAAGGTTAATTTAAGTGAATCAGAAGCCGAGTGGTTTTTAAATTTTGCTAAGACCAAAGGGACAGAATTTTTCGAAGATCTCCCAAATTTAGAAAGCATTAAAATTAATTTAGGCATACCTTGGCAAGTTACCTTGTCACTTTATGAAAAAGGAATAAAAGAAATTTCGCAAATTCAAGAGAAAACATTTACCGATATGTACCAATATATTCCTCCCCTTTATCGTATGCATTGGAAAAGGGCTTATGCAAAATTTAAAAGAGAAAGGTCTAACGAAGTATATTTAATGAACCAATTGCCTATAAACACTGATAAAGCAATAATATTTGACACTGAATATAGTCCTGATAAAGGGAAAGGTGTGCTTTACGGATTTCTTGATACATCTGAAAATGAGATTAAACAATTTTGGCTAAATGAAAAACCAGCCGCTTTTGAATATGTTCGTTCAAAAGCTCAGCAAGGTTACGTTTTTGTTCATTGGGGAGGCGCGGACAGAAAACTATTACGCGAAGAGCTTGGAATTGATGCACAAACTTTTAATCTTCTATATTTTTGCCAAACATCTTTAGTAGCACCAGTAAATACTTTTGCTTTGGAAGAAGTTTACGATACACTAAACGGACATAATAATGATGAGTGGTGGAATAAGTACTTTTACTCTATGGATGGATTGATAAAAGCCGCTCTTTGTAATAAAATATTAGAATATCCTAATGAAGACGCCCCCCGTAAAACCCTCTCGGAGGCTAATAAAGCTGACATTTTAGCGCTTGAAAAAATTTTAAAAGCTTTACAAAAACTTCCTGTTAAGCCTTCGAACCCTATTTAAGATTAAAATTAAGGGCATCAAAGTCTTCCACTAATTCATAAAATACAAAAAATGTGCGATTATTTTGCGTTTATAAACTATGGAAAAAATATACAGTGCCGTTAACGTAAGAAATATTTATTTGAATGTGTAAAGACTATTTTGTAGACTATAAGCGAGGCGCTCAAGTATACCGCATTTGATTGTTATTAAAGTTGCTGTTACTGTAGTCGTTCCAAGGCGCCTTTTAGAGTTTGGGTTTAGAAGAGTTGAGTTTTAGGATTGTGAAGCTTTTTTACACTACTGACTTTTAACCCCACAAACAATAAATCTTCAGGTTTTGAGCGCGTGTCTTTTTGTCCATGGGGCTATTTGCCTTTGGATTTACTTAAAAGCTGAACAAAAAAAGTATACTTTAAACTAAGCGACGAATAAAAAATCAAAAACATTTATGGGAGAACCCCTGAAATTTTTTTAAAAATTTCTTCCGCGACCTTCATGAAATCTTCTGGAGAAACTTCCCGACCGAGCCTCCCTCCTGCAGACTTTTCATGCCCGCCTCCTCCGAATAACTGTGCAAGTTGACGCAAGTTCACTTGTGAAGTCGGGGATCTTCTAAAAGAGATAAATCCACCTGTCTTTATAACTATCTGAATCTCCGAATTTGTGTTCTTCAGAAGAACGTCAGCGCTTTCTGACGCATTGGGAATAGGATGAGCAAGCCCTATAGCAACGAGATGCCCTTTAACTTCTCGAACGACAGTGTGTTCTAAAAGAAAATGTATTTCGTTCTCTTTTATCTTTTTGAACTCTTCTAATTTTCTTTTTAAACTTCCTTTTATTTCAAAGTGCCCCTCTGCTAATTTTCTAATAAATCTCCACCTCCAGCTATTCGATTTGTAATTATAAAGATACATGTCCAGCAAGTCTATCCACTCTTGCACTTCTGAATCAATTTTCCAAGTATCTGCTTTCGTTCCTAGTTCTGTTATTTTCTTCGAAATTTCGTCGTTTAATCCGAAGTATTTTTGAACCAAAAGAACAGCTGATGGACTTGAAGAGTTTAATCTTAATTCAAGATTCGCAGGAAGGCTTTGTACGTCGACCTCTGGCTCGTGGTGGTCGATCCAAACGATTTTTGAGACGTGAATGTTTTGTAAAGAACCTATAGTCTTTTGGTTCAATGGAACATCTACAATATATGCTTTATCCCCTACAACTTTGGGGAAAGGTTCGCTTTGCTTTTGCAAAACATACTTGTACGTAGCATTGCCTTGCGCTCGACGTACAAGTGATGCTGAAGTAATACCGTCTAAGTCGGAGTCGTAAAAGATAATAACGCGTTTATTTTTTAATTTTTTTTCTCTCAATGTAACATATAATACAGAGCCCCTTTAAAACCTATTCTCTGTTAACTACCCTGTTCGCGAGGGCTAACCCGTTCGCGCTTTAAAAATGAACTTTGCATTTTTGAAAAGGTGAGAAAAATGTCGCTCGCGTTTTATACGACAAAAAAGGTTGAAAAGGCTATTCGTTCAAGAGACGTGTTCCCAGAAGACCTAATGTACGCGATTCAAACGTTTTCATCGAAAAGAACGAAGCAAGCAAGATAAAATACGTTCGGTTCACGCTTTACGACATAAAAGAAAACAAATATATCCACAGGAGCATAGCAGTGGAAATTTGCGCCGACTCTATTTCAAACGAAATAATAATCGAACTAAACAAAACGCTCGCACGTGAATTTCCATCGCTCAACGCTTTCGCAAGACTTCACTGCGAATACGAGTGAAAGGGGGAGAGAACCGCTACGGAAAGAGGGGGTCTGAAAGCGTGAAAGCGCAATGACCTTTCCAAAACTTCTTTTCTTTTTATCGCTCTTTTGTTTTTGCCGATGTCCTTAGAGGATTTTCGAGAAAGAGAAGTTCACGATTCTTCCTTTTTCTGTCTTGCGTTGGTGCCGTTAACTTAAGCTCGTTCTGATCACCTCATGCTTGCAATCAACAAAATTGTCTTAATCCATTCTGGAAGCTGTTCATTTGAAAGTGGAGCTATACCAATTTCCTCGTTTGTGAATACATAGAAGAACCTGAATGCTTTGAACCAGTTCTTTACATGGTCAAATTTTGGCTTTTTGCACGGGAAAAGGTCGTCAAAAGCTTCAGTCCTGTCCTTTATATGTTCATTCATCATTTCCATGAGGTTTTTTAGGCTCTAATATGCCACATAATCTACCCCTGCAAGCATCATACCAAAGAGCTCCGTCTGTGTAGTCTTCCTACCATATAAGCTTCATTAGGAACGCTTTGAGTTGAGGTTCATACGCTACCCATAGCCAAGCTTCTCTAACGTTTATTTTAGTTTCATCAATAAAATTGACATTGTGCTTTTCAACGTCAAAGGAATTTAATACTAAATAATACTTCTGAATCCATTTCCATATTAAAACGTGGCTTCTCTTAATTATTGGCTCGAGTACATGGGAAGCCCTCCTCAAGCTCAAACTTGAGAAATAAAGATATAGGGCATAGAATGTGATTTTTTCAAGTCCTTTTTCTGGTTTCTGCTCTTGTTAGTTAGAAAAGGGCCCTCTAAAAATCAGTTTTTTAGTTTAACGACAACCTGTCCACTAACATAAAACTTTAAATTTAAATCTAACATTTTTTATTCTATATTATTGCTAGTAAGAAGTCCAAATGAAAAAATAATCCCAAAAGCTGATAATGCAGACTTTGCAATAGAGCTTCCCTCTTTCTACGTTCTTGTTACTGCACACGGCTCTCTGTACGATATTTATAACAAAAACGGCAATGAGCACCTTAGGGGAGGCATTGACGAATGGAACAGAAAATACGGAGCGCAATTTCTTAGAGAATTAGACGAACTAGACAAACTATTCGATAAATTATTTGATAGACTGATGTGGGCTTTAATGGCTTTGGATACGTTTAAAGATAGGCTAGAATACTTCAAGCAAACAGGACAAGTGCCTCCTTGAACAAATATGAGCAAACATTAAATAAAGTATTACCTATATTAATTTAAGTTTGTAAAATATAGAGATTATCCTGATAAAGAATGGTATATTTATTGAGTACCTACTAAAATTTGGTATAAAATACATTATGAACAAGCCGTATTATTTGCTGTTAGAATTGCGTGTTGTTTAATTTAAGATTGGTGAAGATAAATATATCTATTATCACAATATATCATTATAGCTAAAAAATGAAAGCAAGATAAGAATTTGTTTTTGGGTATAAAACATATGATATTTAATAATTTTAATTATGAAAATGCAAGCTGTCAGATAAAGATACTGCTAAAGATTTATTTATTAGTTTAAAGAATAGAAATATGTATGACACAGTACGAAAAAATATTAAATAAGATATCGCCTGTATTTTATAAGTTCGTGCGATATGATGATTATTTTGGTAAAAATTTAGATTCAACTCTTTCATATATGGATGTAAATAAATTGATTACATACTCTACTATCTTAAGTAGAAATAAGGTTAATTATGCGCTTGTTATAAACAAAAAACCATTTAATAATACTTATTACCATGATAATGTAATAAAATTAGGAAAATCAAACGCAGTCCCGTTATACAGTGGTGACGGTTATTTTGAATTTATTACAAGTATAATACTTAATAAATTTAGCTTTGAGGATGAAATAATTTCACCCTATGGTACAACCGCTAAAGAGTTATTTATTGCCTTGGTAGGTAAGGATACATATGAAACGATACGAACGAATATTAAGTAAGATTGCGCCTGTATTTACTCCACAGCTACTTAACTCTTATCTCAGATGTTAGATATATAGCAGCAACGGCCCGATTGTGTAACTTTCCATAAACCTTTTGTTGTATTATCCAACGTATCTTGTTCTCTTTAAGCGTTAAGAGTGCTTGTGGTATAATATTTTTAGGATAAGGCACTTGGAAATTTATTGTCAAAACCACGTATAGTAAAGTATTTATAATAAAAATTCTAATTTTTTAAATAG
Source organism: Nitrososphaerota archaeon (assembly GCA_009903795.1). Classification (GTDB taxonomy): domain Archaea; phylum Thermoproteota; class Nitrososphaeria; order Conexivisphaerales; family UBA164; genus CAYFFZ01. Next base: position 26,568 of record WYER01000031.1, read on the forward strand.
GCGTTCGTTATGGAAAATAACGAATTACCTGATAAAATAATTGGACTCTTTAAAGAATTAAATAGGGCTGAACGGTCTTTTGACGAATGGTTTCCAGATGATGATTTGTTTCCATATGACGAGCCGTGGTGGGTTTATAGGCGCACTTTTCGTGATGTATTTAATGACATATATAAGCGATCAGAAGTGGAAATAAACGTTATACCGCGTATACTCGGTGGACCGGGAAAATGTACTGATACCTTGCTTATATTTATACAACCATCTTTCTTAACATTGCAAGGCGATGAATATCATCCTGAAATGAGATTAAAAAAGAGGATTGAATCTGCTATTGATTTTTGTAGCAAATGCAAAAACGTAAAGTACATAATCTTCTGGGCTAGCATTTGGGAGTTTAGGATTTGGGAAAAGTATAAAGATCGTTTCGCTAATCAAACTGTTATACTAAAGCCATGGAAATTGACCCATATAATCTTAAAATAAACTCAGATGAGATATTTTAAATAAAGCTATAGGAAGATTAATCATCCATTTTAGAGCATTACATTAGAGCTTTTGCTGAATTAAGTTTTTTATATCGCTGTGCAATTTATAATTTGTTATATGTCTGAAAATCATTATTTAGATATGCTTTATCAAGATATAGATTTTGTTATCAGCAAGCTTTCCATAGAAAGGCAGTTTTATTACGTTAGCCTGCTAAAGAGCTTTGATGTAGTTTATGTTAAGGAGTTGCCTAACGGTTCACCGGCTACAGCAAACGACGAAACGGGCGAGCTATACATAACAAACGATCTTTTAAAATATTCTGTACACCAAAGCAAGCTGATATTGCTTCACGAAGTCATGCATGCCACGCTCATGCACATTAGAAATGGGATGAATAAAAACCCTATAATATGGAATTATGCTGCAGATGCTGTTGTTAACAGGTATATAGGCTTAGATTTCGGTTACGATGTGTTAAAAGAACTTGAAAATATAGGAATGGCAACGGACGAAGTCATAGCAAGCGAGTTCCAAATAGCGTTAGATTATCTGAAAAATGCAAATGAAATAGAAATATACTATAAGATAATGAGGAGTGTTAAAGGGATCAGCAAAGGTACAAGCGTTATGCCTGAGGACAATCCCTCAGGTTTGCTAGCTAGAAGCAAAATAAGCGAGACGCTGAAAATCAAGGATATAAAGGACGGGGAGGCCGTAAAAGAAGGGAGAGTAACGAGAGGAACTTTAATGATAAGAGGAACTTATTCTAATGAAATCAAAAATGCTGCAACGCCTGATGAGAAGCAGAATGTATACTACAATATTGCAAATAGGATAAAATACGAAGTGGAGAAGCAAGATGCAACGCGCGGTAGAGCAATAGGAGAATCTTTCATAAACGCAATAAAGCCTGCACCGTCAAGGTTCTCATTGAACAGCCTGTCTCTAGCAATAAGGTTGTGGTCTCAGAAAAGTATAATGCAGAATCCTAAAAGGTATAATAGAAGATATCCTATGCTTCCTTCCACAGCTTATGTTGGCTGGGGGAACGTATATGTGCTAGTAGACCCATCCGGCCCGATATCAGAAGACGAGCTAAGAAAAGTAATTGCCGAAATTCCAAAGATAGTATCCTTTTCCAGCGTGATGCAGCCAAAATTAAGCACAATCATAATTCTATGGGATCCTAAGGCTCAGTCAATAAAAGACATAACTAAAAACCTTAATGAATTAAAAGTTATCGAAGAAAAAGATGATAAGGAGCTAGCCCCTGCATTAAAGCAGTTAATAGAAAAATATAGGCTGAGAATGCCTTTGCCTCAGATGTCTAGGCCTATGCTGATTATATTTTCTGATTTCAGAATAAAAGATAAAGAAAAAGCTAAAGGCGTTCTTAATATTTTAGCGCCTATTGCAGACATAGTCCAGGTATCATATTCAGGAAGATTTTTGGATGACATATACTCTATAAAATTAACTTTAGGAGTTTAAACTGCTTATAGATCTAACAAAAATTTGATGAAAGATAAAGCGCAAGGTATGTTTTTACTGAGAACATTTAATGTATTAAATGAATTATTTACGATCGCTTCCCTCTTTGGTAACCTTTGGTAATGTAACTGCTGGAGTTTAAAGCCTTTCAATGCCAAAGGCTCCGTATGGCCTTATGAAGTTGTACCAATTCATAAATTCACCAATAGAATTGAAGAATTTTACCTTCTTCTAAATATGTCAAAGAACTTCTCAACCTTTCCGTTTGTCTGAGGGTGATCAACCCTGCCAACTACCTTATTTTTTTAGGAAAATTTGCCTCAGGCGGATTTTAACCCGCGATCTACAGCTCAAAAGGTAGTCTCCGCGGGTCAAACTATTACCAAAGATCGCGCGCGGGGCATGGAACACGTATGCAAAGGGGTGTGTTTTAACGAACACCAAGCACGAGCTCGTGAACACCTCCTCCCACGCACGCCGGGCCATTGACCCAACCATATCAATTCCGGAGGGCCGTTGCCCCCGGGAGTACATAGCGAAGACGGTCGCGAAGAACGTTACAGCTAGCCTAATGCTGGAAGGACAGAATCTGGAGCTCAAGAATTTTAAGGCAGTGCTTCAGGTGATCGCTGGAAAAAGGATAATTGGGGATGGCGAAAGAAAAAGGATCAGAACTGAGTTGCTGAAGGACCTGTTTAAGGAGATAAAAAACGCCGATATAACGAATGAGTTGGCAGAAGAAATGGCCGAATTTGCTATAAATAAAATAAGGGCGAAAAGTATTGAATAAGTATAAAGCGATTCTGGAAGAGGAAAGAAAAGATTTCGGGATAAACGACGATTTTAAAATAATAATGAAAAAGATGAAGGCGGCCTCTATTTCATTTAAAACGAGAATTATAAGAATAAACAAGGAACTTGACTGCGACCAGGAATTCATCAATTATTTAATATACCACGAATTAGCTCACTTCAAGCTTGGCACTGAACTTCATAGCAAAGAATTTCTCAAGCTGTTGAATTCAAAGCTTGGAGAAGAAAAAGTCAAGATCCTTGAAAAAAGATACTCCGAAAGATGTTAGAGATAAATCACATAAGCAGATATTTTTGATTAATAGAAATTGAGCATGTTTTCAAGCTCAAATACAGCCAACTCTAAAATGCCCCATCGAAGCCTCAAAACTATGGAATCCAGAAGGGTCGTCACAGATCATCGAGTGTTTTTGCGTGAAGAAACTTCGAAAGCGACGTGTACCAGATTCCCTGAGGCACGTACTGCGTCCCCTTTTTAATGGGATCGCTGAGTTCCCTTATGGATCCTTTCTTAAGCTGGATCATCCTCTTCCCAGCCAGGTATTTCTTATCTTCAGAGTTCTCTACTTGGAAACCATCGGCCTCGACCACGTCCTCCACCTCCGCAAAGTACTTGATGGCGCGCACGGGGCTGGATATGTACAGAGCGAAGTATCTGGGTTTCCTTTCACTCCCGATCCTTGCGGGCCAGGCCTGATACCGTCTGAGGAAGTCCGTGCCGCTGGGTTTGGATGGACAGACGACTACGTCTCCCTTCTCCAGGTTTGAGAGGGAAGCTCTGGAAACCACGGGTACTTCGATTGAGGGTGGGCGCTCTCCATCGCCCCCGCTGAGAGGCGGGGTCACGGATGCCACCCCTTTCTCCTCCATTATAATATTGATTATCTCAACAAGCTTCCCCACGTTTACATCATCGAACGGAATGAGGATCTTGGAAACCTGATCATTACTCAGATCGTTCTTCTCCTTGATATCGACGAGCTTCAACAGATCGACATACGAAATGAGCCTGATTTTTTTGGCATAGTCGCTGCCCCGAATCTGTTCGCTGAAGGATCTTAACTGATTTTCCTCGGTACTCCCGACAACGTACATGCCATAGGTCTTCTTATTATCTTTCTTTTCCGACGACATCTTATCCAGATACTTGCCCAACTGGTTGACGTCATTGCGTATCCACGCTCCAAGCTTCGCCTCAATTACTATGCGCAGATCGTCGTTCTCCCACAGCCCATCGTAGGAAATTTCGTCTTTTACTGAAGAGTAATATCCGAATTTCTTCTTGAAGCCCAGCCGTTCTCCCAGTACCGTGACTATGTCCTGGAATTCCTTAGAGAGCTTCTCTTGAACGGCCTCGTCAAGCCAGCGTTTATAGTCGTCCAATTTCCATTTTTCCTGTGAGATGAAAGCCCTGAACTTCTCCTGACTTTCCTCTCCATCCTTCAGTTCACCATAGAGCTGCTTCAGGTCCTTAAGGGAATAGGTCGATGACAATTTATAGTTAAGTAATGAGATAGTGCTATTTAAAGATTTAGCTGATATGGGGGTGCCATCAACTTAAGCCTTCAGGTTCTTTTGCTATTTGCTCACGAAGAAATTGCTTCATCGTCAATCTTCAATGATCAGCTGTCTGAATGGGTTAAGCCAATTTGTTAATTGCAGGCATTAGGTAATTAGAATAAGCTTAAGTTAACGGCACCCTGACATAAGTTATAAAAGTTAAATAATGGTTAACCATTATTAACTACTATTATGGCGTCTAGGCGTGAGGTTGTTGTACAAGATAATTTATACGTGATTATCCGGGACTTCGTCGACAAATATAAGGTGAGTGGGGTTGAGCTAACTGTCGAGCGTGAGTACCCTATTGATAATAAGAGGGCTGATATTGTAGTACTGCTCAAGGAGCGCATTCCAATACTCATTATTGAGACTAAGAGGAAGTATGTTGAGAGGGGTACGTATAAGACGGATCCAAGGATAACTCCATTCAGTAGAGCTGTGATTGGGCAGGCGCTGTGTTATGCTGCACTGGTTAAGGAGAGCCTTGGGCTTGACAGGACTCCGTTCTTCGCCACAGCCAACAATGACGGGGTATTCGTATTCTCGCCAATAGACGACCTGGGCGCGTTTGTCGACATAGATGCGTGTAGGGATGGGAGGTATGAGGACGTAATAAAGCCTGGCAGGTACGGTGAGCTGTCGAATAAGTACCGCTTCCGGTTCTATAGGCTCACGGAATCCGAGGTGCAAAATATGATTGAAGATATCGCCAACTTATGGGCAAATACGTTTGCTATCCCTCAACGTAGAATTAACCTCGGTAACTGGTTTATTGAACAGTTGAGCTCAGGCTTCATAGAGACTCTACTGAACCCGTATGGTGTGGGTGATTACCTTAGGAATGAGCTTAGTCGCGACTCCAATTACCGGAGCCTGCTTGATGGGCGGGCTAAGAATTATGGTTACAAGAATGGGTTGGTGGATATTGTTGGCCAGAATCTTGATAGGGTTGATGACCTGGCTAGGATGATGCTCTATGTCCTCATGAACAAGATAATATTCTACAAGGTCCTCGAGAACCAATACAGGGACCTAAACCAATTAAAGCCATTCTGTAAGGATGTTAACTATTCAACGAGTAAATATTTGGAGGTTTTAAATAATAATTATTTTAGAAAGGCTGTTAGCGTTACTCAAGACTTTGACCCAATATTCAACACCGGGCTTTTCGATGAGTTGAGGTTGCCTGATGATCCAGAGATTTGTAAAGTTATTGATGATTTAGTTAGCTTAATTGATGAAGTCGGTGCAGTGGGTATTGGGGATGTGATTGGCTACATTTACGAGCAGTTAATTCCGCCCGAGAAGAGGCATGAATTCGGTCAATTCTACACACCGCCAGCAGTGGCCAAGCTGATAGTGAAGTGGAGCGTGAGGAAACCCACAGATGTGGTTCTAGACCCAGGGTGCGGCTCAGGCACATTCCTCCTAGAGGCCTACTCAAGGTTATACGAGTTGAAGACTGGCAAGACTATATTGAAGGATAGGCCAAGTAAGGAAATCAACGAGGTAATACTGAAACAACTGTATGGCGTAGACATCAACCCATTCCCTCTGCAGTTATCGGCCATGAACTTGGCGATGAGGAATGTTAGGAACCCAAGCTCAAACATGAACCTAATATGCAAAGACTACTTCACAATAACGCCTAAGTTTAATCAACAACCAATAGTATCATCCTATGTGACAGTGACCGCCAGTGGGATGGAGCACAGACAAATCACGATTCCTAAGAGCTTTGATGCAGTGATTGGGAACCCACCATATACTAGGTGGGTAGAGATACCTGTTGATACGCAAAGGGCGATATTATGGAGTTTATCACAACAGTTCACTAATTATAACCTCAAGCCCGCCCCTAATTTAGGTAAGGAGCCGGGTATTTACGTTTACTGGATCATGCATGCCACAAAGTTCCTCAATGAAGGCGGTAGGTTGGGAATGATCATAAGCGACATGTGGATGCAGACGGATTACGGTATTGAGTTCGGGAAGTTCCTCCTCGATAATTATAAGATCAAGGCTTTGATTGATGTGTCATATAGGTTATTCACAGCGTTAATAAGCACAGTGATAATACTTGCCGAGAAATCAAGCAGTGAAGTGGAGAGGGCTCAGAATAAGGTACTGCTAGTTAAGGTGCCACCAATTGACAGTAGACTAGGCGATGCGGATGTTGAGAGGAGGCTTGAGGAGGTTTTCGACTACCTTGTGAAGGCTATTGATGAGGGCACCTATGAGTTTAGGGAGGATATGTTGAGGGAGGGTGGTAAGTTAGGTGTTAGGTACCGCTTCATCGAGCAGGGACAAATGCCCAGGGATAAGAAGTGGATTGGGTTATTCTTTGGTGGTGGGGATGTAATAGGCAGGCTTGAGGAATTGGCTAACGAAGGCAAATTAATGATTAGGGCAAACAATTGGTTTGAGCCTAGCAGGGGTAATAGCGTGTGGTCAATATGGGCTATTAGGCACGGAAGGAGGCCTGACCTAGGTGCTAAGGAGTTCTTCTACTTTAGTGAGGGGAAGATTGATGAGTGGCAGAAGGTGCATGGCCAGTTCAGGAATAAGATCATGAATTGTCTAATTCCGGCGATTACGCGGTCTCAGTGGGTTAAGACCTTTGTTTGCACGCGGGGTGATTGGGAAGAGCTTAGGATAGGTGGTAAGGACGTTTACCTCTTCATCTGCCATAAGCCCAGGGATGAATTGCCAAGTGAGGTTGCTGAGTACGTTAGGTGGGGCGAGTCTGATGAGTGTAGAACCAGTATTAAGGGTACGAGGGGTGGTGGTAGGAGGTGTAGTGAGGCAGTTGCATGTAGGGCTAGGGAAGAAGGGAAGGCTCGTAAGTGGTTCTACGGCTGGTACGATCTAGGAGGATTTATACCAACACCAATAATGGCAATACGCCAAGCTAGGTATCACTCGCAATTCTTCCTGGTTAAAATGCCACTAGTTACTTATGACGCTATAATAACGTTTATACCCAAGGTAAGGGTCAATGTTGGCAATTGGGTTTTCGACCCAGATGAGTATAAGAGTATTATTGATGAGGTTAATAATAATGTGGAGCTTGATGAGGTTGAGGTTAAGGCTTTGTTGGCTTACTTGAACTCAACATTTAATTGGCTGTGGCTTGAGCAGAATGCCAGGTACATTGCTAAAGGTCCCCTGGGACTAGAGGTTAATATTGCTGGGATAATGCCGATACTCAATGTCAAAGCTATTGATAGGGATAGAGTAGAGGAGTTGGCTAGTCTCTTTGATGAGCTTGAGGCTGAGGCTAGGAGGTTGATGGAGCTTAATCCTGTGACTAATGATCCGCCTGGTGATGAAGAGAGTAAAGAGGAGGAGGAAGAGGAGGTTGGTGGTCCTAAGCTTGAGATGTTTAGGCAGTTGAGGCCTATTTTCGGGAAAATTGATGCAAAGATTGCGGAGGTGCTGGGCATTGAGGTTGATGTTAGCAAGTTGTGGGACCAGGCCTGGGAGATGATGGAGAGGAGGGTTAAAGGAGCAGAGAGGGAAGCTAGGCCAGGTGCTAAGCCGATGACTGAGGAGAAGCCCAATGAGGGTGGGAGGCATGGAAGGCGTAAAAGGGGTGGCGACTCAGTACCAATAACCTCATTCTTCTAAATTTACTTTTAATGCCAGCCTTGCCCCACATCCCATTAACAAAAAATCTTCCTTTTTCTCACGCGGGGGTTTAGGATTCATCCACTTAGGTAATTCTCCTTCTTTCTTCTTTTTTCGAAACATAAAAAACGACATCCACGCCTTCATGTTCTTCAGCACAACTACCTCCACATTCTCTCCAAGCACATTCTTGCACCTTTCAAAAACGAGCAGTTTTGTTTTCGCAAAATCCTCAAACTCATGCTTTTTGTATAACCTCAAACTCTAAAGGCGTTAGCTTAGCGTTCATTTTCCCTCATCAGTTGAATAAACAAAGTCGTTTAGTTCAAGCTTTTCCCCGCGGTTCAATTTTTTCAAAGCATTATCAACTTTGTCTAGTGCAAACATAACTAAATCTAACTCATACTCCAAATCGCTCACGCGCTCTTCTAACTTCGCAATCATTTCATCCTTTTTACCCACAAAACCGTTTGAGAAAGCGCTTTCAACTGCTTTCTTCACAAAAGATGAAACGCTCATACCTTCACTTTCAGCCTTCTGCTTCCACTTTTCGTATTGTTCATCGCTTAGGTAAACCTCAACCCGTTTCATGCTTTGTTATACAAATTCTATTTAAAAACACAAAGCGAGAAGGTGCGAATAAACAAAGCCGTTTAGATCGGCATGTTGTTCGACTAAACAAAGTTGTTTAGTTCGCTCGTGCAAAAAAAACACAAAACAAGAAGGCGCGAAAACGTTTTAGATATATCTAAATAATTTCATGTTAGGTACACCATGGTACACCTTATCGGTTTTCCGATATTATTTTTTGATTTATTTCAAGAATGTTTAAAATATCCTGTACTTTAAATGTACCTGTTTATTTCAAGAAAATCAAAAATTAAAAAAGGTACAGGATATTTGCTATACTTTTAGTGAAGAGCGATGGGTGTAGGTGCATGTGGGTGCATGTAGGGGTATGGCTCTAGAAAGAAGATAGGGCGCGGATCCTGTACCTTTTTGCGTTTCATGAAGGTACACCATGTACACCATCCGTTTCATGCAAAAAACAGGCTTGAAGGTGTACCTTGGCTAAGGTTTGTCTTCGTTGTCCGTAAAGAAGCGCAGATCTTCTTCTTTCGATTCTTCTTTTTCTTCTTCAGTCTTGAGGCGAATTCCCACGTATACCCATTTTCTTTCACCTTTAATGTTCTTATGTTCTGTCGCGAGTTTTCTGTATTTTAATAAGTTTCTGAAGAAAGTGGTCGGGGAAAGCGGGCTCATGAGCTTGTGCTTTTTCACATAGTCCACGTATGCTTGGTAAAGATCCTGCTTCACTATCCACGCGTTTGGGTCTTCGACTGTTTCTTCTTCTAGAAATGCTTTCACGGGATCCGAAGCGCGCGTGTATAGTTCTTCTATTTCCTCCACGGATTTATTGTAAGAAAAGCGAAAGCCGTTCTGCATAAGCCTTTTCAAGCCTTCAAGCGCCCAGTTCAAAATGCCTGAAAGCTCCTTTTCGTTCGTGAGCTTTTCGGGGAGCGTCGGGTCTGCCGTGTTTTCGTCGAACGTCCTCGGAAAGTTTACAATTACGAGACGCCTGTAAAACGCGCGCGTATTATCTGAAACTTTCGGTAGAACGTTTGCTGAAAAAAAGAATTTCGCGCGGTTTCTAAAAGAGAACGGTTTTTTGAATTTTTCTTCGATCGTTAGAGAATCGCCCGAAACGAGCGCTTTCAATTTTCCCGTGCTTTGCAACGCGAAAGAAGGAAGGTCAGGGTAAATGTTCACGAGTTTCCCGAAGAGCTGTGAAACTGCAAAACGGTTGTTCTCAAGATCTTGAGGGGAAACATTAGCCACGTGATCTTTCCCTATGAGAGCTTCAAGGACGCGCAAGACTAACGATTTTCCGTTCGCACCCTCGCCTAAAAATATGAACATTTTTTGCGCGACGTTCTCAGAGTAAAGCACGTAACCGAAAGCTTCTTGCAAAAGAGGGACGTCTTCTGGATAAAGATCTTCGCTCACAACTTTTTCCCACAATTCGCTTTTCGCGTTAGGATCGTATTCGACAGGAAGCTGGATTGTCGAGAGGAATTTAGGAGTGTGCTTTTTGAGTTCGAAAGTGCGTAAGTCGAGAAGCCCGTTTTTCAGGTTCAAAATGTTCGGGTCTGAATTGAAACGTTCTCGCGAAACGTAAGTAGAACGTCTTATATGCCCTAGCACTTCTTTCACGAAGTCTGTTGTAACAACATCTGAAGGGACAATGCTTTCGATTTGTTTTGTAAGCAGGCTTTCGGCTTTTGGTCTGTACACTCCTTTTGAGTAAAATAGAATGTCGTCCGTTTCTTCGAGCGTTACGATGCGGAAAAGTCCGAGGAGTGCTTTTGCAACTTTTGAAGCGAATTCAGGAAGCTTTTCGCCTTCTTCTTTCGTGAATATTAGATTCCTGCGGACGCCTTCTTCAAAAACTTGTTTGTAAAGCGCGATGTCTTCTTCGGGTATTCCTTTTGCTCTAAGGTCTTCTTCGATTTTTGAAAAGTCCGCTTTGAAGTCTGTTTCAACTTCATTATTTTCGCGCGAGAACTTGATTTTTCCTTTGTGGATCTTCATTGTTAGCGAGGGGGTTTCGATTTTCTCATAAAGAAAACTGTCTGCGAGTCCGAATTCTGTTTTCCACGTTTCTTGCGCGAGCGGTTCTTTTTCTTTTGTTTCGGTTGTTTGCGTTTCTATTTTTTGTGCAGGTTGTGTTTTGTTCATTGCTTCGTATTCTGCTTGAAGTTCAGCTTTGTGTTCTTCATTGAATTTAACTGCTTTTTCGAAAGTTAAGTTCCAGTACCTGTCATCTTTCTCATTCCACTTTCCTGTTCTCGCAATTTTGCTCATTATGTAATAGATTTGTGATTTCGTGAAGCCGTAAAACACTAGCTTTGTTACAAGCGCCATTTCTGCTTCTGAACGTGATTTGTAGCCGCTCATTTCTCCGTTTAAGAGCTTGTCTAGTTTTGCGTCTTTTTCTCTTAGCTTGTTTAGTTTTTCAAGCGTTTCTGGAGTGAATTTTGCGTCGGGCTGAGGTGTGGCGGATTGTGTTTCAGGTGTTTCGCGCTTTTCAAATCTGAGTGCTTCAGAAAGCGTGTCGTAGTTCATTATTATGTCGCGGAGGAACGTGTTTTGTTTTCTTGCGTTTTCGATTTCTTGAAGTGCGTAATTCACGTCTTTGCCTTCTTCGGGGTTATAAAGTTCTTTTTCCCATCCTGTGTCTAAGGGGTGCTCGGGGATTTTTTGATTTTTCATTCCGATTATTGTTGTCACACGGCGCGTGTCGTAAGTATGATCTATTTCGGCTTCGGCAATTTTTGAAACGGCTTTCGCAAAGGCTTGAAGGTTTGCATTGAGTTGTTTTCTTTTGTCTTTTGGAACTTCGGCGCATTCAAAGGGGCAATGAATGTGTATCCCGTTTCCTGACATTGCTATGAAGCATTTTGCGTGAAAGCGTTCTTGTAAGAAAGTGCGTAATCTGATAGCACGTTCGCGAGCCTCTAATACTTCTTCGGGTTTCGCGGGTTGTGATTTGTCCGCTCTTTTTGAATCGATGTCAAACCAGAGGTCGCAGTAGCGTTTTACTCCGTCTATTGTCGCGTTGCCCTCTTCGAGTTCGTTTATTGAAGCCCAGACCGTGTATCCTTGTGCTTCCCATTGTGGTAGTTTTTCAAGTAATTCTTCTTTCTTGAACCATCCTGTGATTACCTCTTTTGTCCCGAATTTTCTTGCTGTAATGAAGTATTTGTCGCGTTTTCCTATCATTGCGAGGTATATTTCTACTGCTTCTTTGTTCATCCGTCATCACCTCTTTCGTTTGTTTGTGTTTTGAGGGAGAAGCCGTGAATGTAGTATGTTTCTTCAGGGTGTTCGCGGAGAACTTTGTATGGTTTTGTTGGAATAATTCTGGGATTGAGTTTATCTAGAAAGCCGATAAAGGAGAGGGGTTCTTCTTCGGGTTTGTTCTTTTTGATGTATTCAAGGTATAGGTTATAAAGGTCGTGAATTTCAATTTTTCCTTTACCTTTTTTTATTGTGTTGTCAAGGAATTCGTCGAAGGATGATCTAAAGACTGTTCTCTTTAAGACAAGTGCAGGTTTGCCGTCTTTTTCCGTGAGGTTAATAGTAGTTTCTAAAAACATGTAATAATTGAAGGTTCGGAATTTCTTTGGAATTTTCAACGTTTCGCATGTGAGCCAGCTTTTTGCATCATAGTCTTTCGCGCTTTTTGTAATAAGCCAAGTATCTTCGCCTAATTGTTTCCAATAAAGGATCGTTCTTCCTTTTAATTGCATGTAATACCTTATCTGGGGCGTGAGTGTGATTTCTTCGTTATTGCTTTCTACATATATGTTTGTGCCGTATCCTAAGAGTATTCTTGCGAGCGCAACAGTTCTTCCGTGCCAACGTGTGATTGTCCAAATTATAGCGTTTGCCTCTAAGCCTGAGCGTTGTTCTTCTCTTTCGACTTCCTGCACGACCTCGTTCGGTAAGCTTGTTTCGTTAAATTTCCATAGATGCATGTATATTCCGCGTTTGTCTCCGAGCGTGACTACATAGTAAAGCCGTGAAATGCGTCTCCAGTGTAGGTAAGGTGTTTGTGGTAGGAATTTGCGTTGTTTGAGTGCTTCGATGAGTTCAAGGGGTAAGTTAATGTCGTAATTTACTGCGGGCTGACCGTCTACCTCAAACCTATTTTTTTGGATAAAAGTTATTGTTCTCACGACCTATTATAACAAGACCCTTTAAAACCAAAATAGTCACTTTTCGAGCGTTCTTTTTTCGAGAAAGTTTTTCAAGCTCGCGCGAATTATTGCACTTGAAGAAATGTTCAAACCTTTAGCGCGAAATTTTTGTTTTGCAATTTCTAACTCTTTCGTGTCTTCTTCTGTAAGCCCTACCCTGCAAACCCGATAGCTCGATTGCAATTTGTTGTTCTCTAAAATGTCTGAAATGTTCAAACCGTCTTTCATGTATTCGCGCAATGCTTTACGGACAAGCGCGGAAAAGCTGAGAGGTTTTTCGTCAACGTGCTTAAAATTGTAGAATGCAATGTAGTGTTTCGTTTTCTTTATCCATTCGTCTTCAAGGTTGAAGAAGACGTTTTGCACGGTAAATAATATACACGATGTTTATAAGGGCGGAGGGAGGTGGTCGGCAACGGTTTTGTTTTTTGAGGGTACCCAAAAGATGAGAACAAACTGAAGCTAAATTTTCCGCATAATGTGGAAAAATTAGCTACGATTTGTTCTCATTTTTAACGGCGTTAAAGATGAGAACAATTTAGCTTTGATTTTTCCGCATAATGAGAACAAACTGAAGCTAAATTTTCCGCATAATGTGGAAAAATTAGCTACGATTTGTTCTCATTTTTAACGGCGTTTGTTTTTATTTTCTTTTTGTATTTTTCTTCATGAAAACGGTTGAGGAAGAAATTCGCGAAAGGATGAGGAAAAAGTTTTCTCCTTGTAAGAATGGAGAGAAAATAGACTTTGTGAAGTTTTCGGACGCTCACGGTGGATGCACTGGGGTGGATGCTGAAACTTTGCAAGACCCTGTGCTTAACCGTTATAACATGCTTTACTTGTATTATTGCAAGAACGGGGCTTTGGCTTTTGTTTGTTCTGTTTGCAGGCTTTGTTTTTCTTCTTTAGAAAGTGCAGTAGAACATTTCAAAAAAGCGCACGGTTTGAAGTGAATTATTTCAGAACCTTATGGAAACGCCTGAGCTTCCTTCTCGCGGTATGAAGGGTTCAACGACTCTTGCGAGTTGTTGTGCGGTTGTCGTGTGCAAATAAACGCGTCCTGGTCCCTCTATTTCAACGAAGAACCATCCTTCGTGAGCAAAAAGCATCGACTTTATTCCTCCGACTTTTGAAATTCCGTAATTCATGTTTCCATCAAATGCAAGCAGGTGTCCTGCTTCAACCTGTATCCTTTCGCCTGGCTTAAGATCTTTCACTATGAGCCCTCCGTAAGCATGGAGAAAGACCTTACCGTATCCTGAAAATTTTGCGAGGAAAAGACCTTCTCCTGCTAGTATTCCTGCACCGAGTTTTGCCATTTGTGAATCGTACTTCACGCTAGACTCCATTGCGAGAAAAGAATGCGACTCGGCAAGGAGCGAAGATGTTCCGTTTAGTTCGACAGGAAAGATCTTTCCTGCTGACATCCTCCCCGCCTTAAAGGGCTAGCGTTCCTTCAAGGCGAATCATAGGTTTGTGGTTTACCGCCTTCATCTTCATTGCTTCATAGCTAGCAGGTGCGAATCGCACCCACCCCGCTCTGTTCGTCCAGCGGTAGACCACGGGCTGTGCCTTCAGCCACTTACCCCTATCCTTAACGGACTCGGGGATATGTAGAATGTTTATTGCTCCGTTCAGATCAGCGTTTATTACCTTCCCTGTGTGAGGACACTTAAACAAGCCTCTTTTAATCCTTCCTTTTTCGTGAATTTCCCCACACAGGGAACACGTCTTAGATGTATTTTCCTCATCCACAAGCTTAACCTTTATTTTGTATTCTTGTGCAACATACTTGATTCGCTTTATTATTGCAAGATAGCTCCAAAAGTTTGTATTTCTTTCGTTTCCTTTATTACGAGCTATTCCCTTTGGATAGCCGATGTATATTTCCCCTACACCTTTATCGTAGAGGGATTCTACGATTTCCCTTGCTAGTCCTTCTCTAGCGTTCTTCAGCAAAAGAGAACGCTTTTTGTATAACATTTCAAGCTTCCTGCTAGTTTTCAAGCCGTGCCTTGCAAGCCTCTTCTTTTCCTTAGCAATGCGCTTGCTCAACTTCTTGAATTCTGAAAGCACTGAACCTCCTTTGAAGATCATCCACGAGCCATCTTGAACGGCAACGGTTGCAAGGTTTACAACGCCTAGGTCTATGCCCACCTTCATTTTACCTTTTGGTTTATTATTTATTTTTACACTCACAGGAATCCTTGCGTACCACTTTTTCCTTGCATTATCGTAAAATATCTCAAGGGTCCCTTGCTTGCCTACCCACTTAAGCTTGCCATTGAACTTGAGCCTCAGGTTGAAATCCATGAGGAATATTTCGTTTCCTTCAATCTTGTACCTGTCGTTTCTAATCAAAAGAAACAAATCATCTTTCTTTTTATGTGGAGGCTTTGGCTTCATCCACTTAGGTAATTCACCTTCTTTCTTCTTTTTGCTTAGCTCGAAAAAAGATTTCCATGCAGAAGCGTTCTTTCGCGTTACTTGCGCTACGTTTGCCCCGTGCAATACAGCCTTATATTTTTCATAAACGACTTTTTCTGTTTTATTAAAATCTACAGGCTTGTGCTTTTTGTATTGTTCAAGCCTTAACTTATTCACTTCGTTCCAGCAATCAACGAATGCCTTTCCGAGAGCCTTTAGTTTAGCTTTTGTTTCTTTTCCTGCAATGATGCGCACCGTGTTTGATCGACGCAAGCTTCTGTTATTTTATCCTAATTAAAGTATATAAATACTTTAGCCTTTTTCATGAGAAACACGTTAGCAAAGTATTTCAGCATCCCCGCCTCTAGAAGAGGCGAGGCTTTCGTTCGTTTTGTTAGCTCTGATACAAAGAACGTTGAACCTGTCAATGCTCTTTTCAATCCTGAAAGAAAGCCTCCCTGCAAGATTGTGTTGAACCCAACGTTTTTTTCCTTTGAAATGAGATGTCCTGAGTCAGCATAGATTTTTTCGCCTGAAGCAAGCGCGACTTTTAGGTATTGCATGTCTGCTCCTTCAATATTGAATGAAACCGTTTTTCTTCACCTCGCGTTTGTTATAGGAAAAGCATTAAAAAACGCGATTTGTGTTTGTTTTAGGTTTTTTTCAAAAAATAATTTATTTTATGGAACGCTTTCGGGAAAGTGCTTGAAAGTGTTAGTGGGTTTATACTCCGATTACGGTTACGGATGTTGAAACTTGTCCTCCGCTATATGTTGCTGTCACGTAAACTGTAAAGGTTTGTCCTGGCTGATAAGTGTATCCTGAAGCGCTGAGTGAAATAGGAGATATTGCTACTGTTTGTCCTGGGTTTATGTTTCCTGAATAGCTTCCTGTCCCGACCGATTGCCCGTTGTAATATATTGTCACTGAAATGCTTGTTAGAGTATATGTTCCTGTGTTCTTTACTGTTATAAATGCCTGATCATTCGCTATTGTCGAGTATTGTATAGAAATTCCAGCCGTGTATCCTATCGTGTTCATTCTAGTGAAGAGGACGTTGTAAACTACAATGCCTGCTATGATTGTGATGCCTATTATGATGAGTGCGGAAAGTAGTTCTCCAATCCCTCTTTTCTTTTTAGTCATAAACTTTGTTTGCATGATTTTTTATACCAAGGGAATTTAAAAACACACGACCAGCTGGCTTGTTCTTTGCAAAAACTATTCTGCGAACGTGAGAAGTTTTCGGTTTATAAATGCTTTTTGAATTAAGATTCATGAGCAAATTTTTTGATGTGTTAAAGGGGCTTGAGGGAAAAAGCGTTTTAATTAGACTAAGGAACGGTCTTGAAGCGCGCGGGAAAGCTGTAATGATTGATCCTCCAACAATGAATGTTTTGCTGAACGATGCTGATTTAAAAAATGCTGATGGATCTGACTCAGAGCATTTCGGTGTGTTAATCATTCGCGGGGATCAGGTAAGTCTTCTCGCGCCTTTGTCCTGAAATTTCTCGAAAGCTTTTTGAATTTTTTTGGATTTAGAACGTTGTTTTTGGTTTTTAAAGGGGTTTAGTATTTATTCACGATGGCGCACGCAACTCTTGTTTCAAAAGGAACTCACGGGCATACTAGGAAAGCGATAAGCCCCATAATCGCGACAATAATTCTTATTGTAATTACTGTCGCGATTGGAGGTCTTCTGTACGCCTACGCTTCTGGGATGTTCGGTAGCATGAGCACTTCCGAAGACGTGAACATTCAGACTACTCTTACAATACCTCCAGGATCTAGTTATGCGACGTGGACTGTTAGCGTAAAGGACACAGGAACTGTGGCAATAACTGGCATACAGGCTACTTTGTATAGTTCTTCAGGTAGTGCCATAGCTCAGATTTCAGGAGGTTCTGCAAGCTCTTCTTCATCTTCATCATCTTCAAGCGTTCCTACAGGTTCATTCCAGGCTCTCCCAGTTTCTCCAGGACAAACTGCTTCTGGTTCTGTAATGGGCATTTCCTCAAGTAATGTGATTGCAGGTTCTTCATACACTTATCAGATAATTATAACATTCGCTAACGGCGTACAGAAGACATACACAGGGGCTGTAACTGCTGAGTCCTACTAGAACCGTCTCGAATTGTCCCCAGCTTTGTGCTGGGGCTTTTTAAAGCGGGGATCCGTGAACCGCTCTATTTTTTTGTTTTTAAAGCGCTTTGTTATTTGAAAGCATGAAACAAAAAGCGATTTCAGAAGTTTTAGCAGTTTTAATCTTAGTTGTTATTTCAATGGTTGTCGGAGCGTTGTTTTACGCCTACGTTTCTTCAATGTTCACTCAGCTCGCGCCTGTGGATGAAGCGTTTGTTTCGGTTGAAGGATTAACGCCTCCTCAGTCTACCCGAACGTTCTTCACTTTCACGGTAAAAGACGTCGGGACTGCTTCAATCGTTAAGGTGCATTTTGTCGTGAACACGCCTTCGCCTATTTCAACGAGCGCTTTTTCCTATCCTATTGCTCCAGGGCAGGAAGAAAATTTGGTTCTTAATGTTTCGTATATTTCGCCTGGTTTGTCTTTCACTTATACTGCGAGTGTTTTGTTCTCTAACGGCGTGAACAAAACTTATTCGGGAACGGTAACAATTCAGTCTTGAGTTTTTAAAAGCTCTTTATATTTAAAAGCATGAAACTTTCGCTTGGCTGGAGGATTTACTTTGCATTAGTGGGACCTTTAGTTGCGGTTGCATTTTTCGGTTTGATTGTGATACGAAACGGTTTAGCTCTTAATAATACTTTTGAAGGTCTTTTAGGCGCTTTCATTACGGGTTCTGCAATCGGGCTTCTGATAGGAGGCTTTGGTTACTACTATGAAGAAATGAAAGGACAAACGATAAGGCTTCCGAAAGTAAAGGTTAAGACAGTAAAGCCGAAAGCGAAGAACCCGCGCATAGAAAAGCTTTCAAGAAAGCTGTTTCACGGGAAAGAAACAGAACTTTTGAAAGCGGGAATAAGCGAAACGCCCGCGAATTTCTATTATAAGTGGACGCAATACTTCGTGTATTCTATTATTGCTTCGGTTCCTGCAAGCTTTTTGCTCGCTTTTATTATGAAATCTCCATTGCCTTTGTTAGTTATCGCTTTTCCCTTTCTGATACTATTTTTTGCACCTTCATTTCAGGTTAAGAACGCTTCTTCAGAAAGGAGGAGAGGGCTTGAGGACGAGCTTCCTTTCTTTGCAATTTACGCGACCGTTCTTGCTGATGCTGGCATTTCTTTGTACGAAGCATTCAGGAGGCTCATAGGTCAAGGGGTATTCAAGTGGATTGAGAAGGACGCGATTTATTTGGTTAGGGCAGTGAAGTTTTTAGGCTTAGATCCTCTTACTGCTTTGGATTCGCTCGCTCACGATCATCCTTCAAAAGAAGAACGTGAGCTTATTTTCGGTTACACTTCTGAATTGAGGTCAGGAGGAGATGTCGCGCGTTATCTTCAGGATAAGTCTGAAGAACTTTTGAGGTGGCTTGAGTTTAGGTTTGAAAAGTACGGGGATAGCGTTTCGGACATTGGGGAAATGATGACGGCTTTGTTCTTCATTTTGCCCGCAATGATCCTTGCGACGGCTTTCATTTCTCCTAACACTTCGATGACTACTGTGTGGCTTATGAACGCTCTCGTGATACCTATGTTAGGGGTCGTGATGGTTTTTCAGATTCGTGGGATGCAACCTAGGACTGCTGATCTTTATACAGGAAACCTTACGCTCGGGATAATTGCTGGTGCTGTAACTGTCGTGGTTCTTTTTATTGCTCACGCTCCTTTGTGGGCTTTGTTATCTGCAGGTCTTGTTTCAGGGTCTTTAGCTTATTCTATTCAAGTCTTCGTTCAAAAGAGGCTTGCTGATGAAGAAGAACATTCGATAGCTCCTTTCTTGAGGGACATTACTGAATACAGGAAATCTGGATATACTTTGCCTAGAGCGATAGAAAAGCTCGCGAACGAAGGTAACTACGCGGAGAGTTTCAAGTCAACTTTGAAGAGCATTCACGCAAAGCTTAGTTTGGGTTTCAGGCTTTCTGATTTCAAAGCTGGGAGGTCTTGGATCGGCAGGCAGATCTTTTTCTTGTTAGGGCAGATTGAGGACACGGGTGGAGGCAATCCTCGAGAGTTTGAAGCTGTTTATCGTTTTGCTGAGCGTTATACTTTTGCGAAAAGAACTGTTAGGAGCAGGATGAGGATTTACGAAATGCTTACTTTGTTCACGCCTGTGGGTCTCGCGCTCTTGATCTTTATAATGTCAGCTATGTTCACGTTTCTTAAGTTTCCTTCTTTCTCGTTTTCGGGTTCGATGGTTTCTGTTTCAAGCACGAGTTTAGGGTCTTATACTACTTTGCCTCCTCAGTTGTTCACGGCTTCTTACGTGATGGTTGTTGAAGCAGGGTTCTTTATGGCTCTCTCTTCGACTGTGGCTGTGGACTTTACTGTAAAGAACGTGTGGAGAGTCGCGCTCACTCTTATTCTTGCGTCGGCAACTATCTTCGTTCTTACAACGTTTGCTCCAGCTTTAGTCCCACATATTTTCCACGTTCCTTTTAGTTGAACTACCCCCGGGTAGTAACTACCCCTGGGTAGTAACTTTTGCTTTTTTTGGGTTTTTAAATGGGATTTGTATAATTTGGCATGAGTGCTCCAACTACTGGGGTAGTGATGGAAAGAATAAAGCACCATCTTACAATACTTATTATTCTTTTGCTCGTTCCTCTTTTCGTGAGTTTCATTATTTGGATAGTAGGTAGCGCTTTTGCAATGGGTGGAGGTGTAGCGCCTGGTGTGTTCTACGGGATTAAGCCTATTACTTCAGCTCCTAATTATACTATTCCTCAAGGCGTTGCATACCTTTGGATTGCCTCTCCTTCAAACGGTGGAATCTCTTCAAGCCCTGCGTTTCCTTCTGTAGCAATAACGATAATAAACGGTCTGCTCTATGTGATCGCAATAGGAGGCGCTATCTTCGAAGGCTTTGAACTCATTGTCGCATTAGCTTCAGCACAAACAAGATACTCATACTAAGCCTTTCAGAAACGCGTGAAGAAAAAGAGAAACCTTATTTTACGTTTTTGAACGTTTTTGCGCGATTAATAATTTGATTAAGGCATCAAGCTTGTGGTAAAGGTCTTCTACTGTCCCTTCGTTTTGCAAAAGAACGTCGTAAGGCAAATCGTCTTCGTTTGAGGGGTCGAGGCGCACTACGAGAAACCCGAGCGATTTTACGGCGCCGTAATCATTACGCCACCGTAAATCATCTATCACAATGTCAGCATCTTTCGGAAGCATTTCAATTTTTCGCGTAACGTATTTTATCCAAACGTTGGGGTCTATTTCGCGCAATTTTTCGTGCAAGGCTTGAATAAGGTCTTGAGGCTTTTCTCCTTTTTCAAAGCGCTCGGGGAAGAATTCGTGCGCAAATTCAATTAGCTTTCCCGTGAAAGAAATTTTAACAAACCCGTAAGTTCTCAAGAGGTAGTTTGCCGAAGTTGTCTTTCCAGAACGCGATTTTCCTGCGAATGCGATCCGGAGCCCGTACATGTTTTTCAATGTGAAAGCGCTTTAAAAACGTAAAGTCAGTCTTCGTCAAGGTTCAAAAAGTGCAACGCTTCGCTCAATAATTGCAGGTTCTTTGTTTGTAAGTATTCGTCCGTTGTGTCTAGCAAAATGTCGATTAAGAGGTCGAGTCCAAGGTCTGCACCTGTTTCTGCAAAGTGCTGTAAGATAAGGATTGCTCCTTCAACGAATTTGCGAAACTGTTTGTTCTTTTCGTGTTCGGACGCTTCTTTCATGTACTGTATCGCTTCTTCTAAAGAAAGTTCACTTTCAATCATTTTTACTCAGCATCTCCACGATTTTGTCAAGTTCCGCGTAAAGGTTCTCAAAGGTGCTCGTGTTATAAATTATCCAGTCGTAGGGCATTTTGTCTACTTCGAGTTCACTTTGATGATTTGAGAAAGGTGAAGGTGGAACGTTTCTTATAATGCGGACTACGAAAAATCCTTCGTTCTTCAAAGCTTTGTATTCGTTTAAGAAGCGTAAGTCGTCTATTGTAATGTTTGTTTCTTTCGGGAGGCTTTTGATTTCTCGCAGAACGTATTTTACCCAAACGTCTTCATCTATTTCTCGCATTTTGATGCCTAGGTCTTGAAGTAATTTTCGCGGTTTCTCTCCTGACTCAAATTGCTCGGGAAACAGATCGCGTGCTATTTCTTTGAGTTTGTCCGCGAATGCGAGCTTAACAAAACCGTATTTGAGAACTAGGTAGGTTGCTGAGGTTGTTTTTCCAACCTGCATTTTTCCCGAGAACGCAATTCTAAGCCCTTGCATGTTTTTTGATGCAAAAGAAATTTAAAAGTCAAAGGCAAACCTTTCAGAACATAATAATTACTTAGTGTTCAATTTTGTTTCGCATTTGTGTTTCCGTAAGCGTTCAAAAATGCTTTTTTTAATTGCGTCTTTTTGTGAATAAATCTTACCAGAAAAATGTTCATAATATTTTATAATCACGCTTGGAGAACTGGAGTCAATTGGAATATAACCGAGATATTTTACTGCCTCTTCTAGAGACGGGGTATCAACTTTATCAAAGTCAACATAAACTTTTCCTTGAAATTCTATAAAGTCGTACAACGGTTCGGGTAATTCAACACCTAATAAAACAAAGAGGTATGCAATCGAAACCTTTATTGCTTGTATGCCAGTGTCATGCGATATTGAAGAATGCCACAAATGTTTATACTTTTCATAAAGTTGGCAAATTTCTTTTCTTTGCTGTTTTTTGTCTTTTTTCAAAAACACATAAACGTCTTCAAAAAACTTGAGTTGTATCTTATCTCTAATACTATCTGATTTTTCGCGCGCTACATTCATTAAACAGTCGGCATACTCACTTGATGAAAACAATGCGCTATGCAATGTTATTAAAAAGTATCCTTCATACGTGTCTACAAGTTCTTTATGTTCACAAAAAAGTTTGTAATGTTCTTCGTTTATTTTTTTGGAGAAATAAAAAGGTGTGTTTTGTTCTTTGTAATCTTCGCTCATGAACGTATTGTTAGCCTTTTGCATGTTTTTTGATGAAAAAATACTTTAAAAAGTAAAAAAGCGTGCAAAATGAAAGAAAATATCAGGGGTGCTACAAGGTATCAGGGGTAATACAGTCGTCACAAAATTTTAATTTGAGGATAAAGCGAAAGAGCGAGCAAAAATATTCCCAAAAGAGCAAAGCCTGTGTTCAAAAAAGGATTGTTGTATCGAAAGTGTGCGAGTGCGAAACGTTTCGTGAAGATAAAAATTCCTCCTTCTGTAATTGAATCTAAAAATAGGTGTGAAAGTGCTGAAATGAAACCTTGAAGCGCGAAAATAACGAAAGAGAAGGGCAAGTTCACGTATTGAAACCCGAAAGCGAGCAAAATTCCTAGAACGATGCCTAAAGCAGAACCTGTAAAGATCGAATGCGTTACCCACGTTCTTCGTGTCCCGAACCCTTTTCTCTCATGTCCCGCGTGATCCATTACGAACGAAACAAGAAAGCCTAAAACGAGTGCTGAAAAAAGATAAGTAGGGAATAGGAAAGCTAGAAGTCCTATCGCAAATATGTAGTGTGTTATGAGTTTCGTTTCACTTCACGCTTTCAAACGTTTGCTTTCTTTCAATGTATTTCACGAGTTTTTTCAAGCTGTTCCCGTCGTATCCTAAGTTCAAATATTCACTGAGGTAGAAACAGAGCCTGCTTTCAACTTGCCCTGCATACGCTCCGTAAATGTCTGCAAGCGCTTTGCTTACTTTTTCGGGTTCTTCAAGAATGTCTTCAGGATCGATCCCGTAAGCGTTCTTTAAGTGAAATTCTATTACTTGCGCGACAGTCTCTCCCTCTTCTGCAAAAGCGTCGCGAAACGCTTGGGCGACTTTTTTCTTATCTAATTGCATTTATCTCAACCCTCCTTATGAAGCGTCCGTCTTTCGAGAGCGTGTATACATAGCGATCGTCCTTCCAGATTCCGCCTGTGCTTTTTATTTTTTCAACAAGCTCTTTGAGTTCTTTTGAGTCAGCGAAAGCCCACTCGCCTCCTGATTTCAGAGGGTTCCAAAGTGAGAAGGGTTTAGGCGTTCTCTTTCCGAGAACGAAAGTTAGAAAATCATAGGTCGCGGTTTTGCCTCCTTCTAATTGTTCTGTTCTTGTCATTTTTTCGATTCTAATGATTCTAAAGCCCTGTTTCAAAAGCTCGTTCACTTTGTCGATTTCGCTCACGACAGCAATTTCATCCACTTTCAACGCTTTGAATTCCTCGCTCATTGGAATAATATAATTGAAGGGTTTAAAAATCAAAATCGCCTTATCTTTTGTGAGAAAAGCGGTTTCTAGCACTCTCGCGGGTTTGATTGTTATAGGTATTGCCTTAGCTTCGATTTTTACGATCTACGCTCTTTACCTAAACGGCTTGCTTTTTGTTTCGCGAACAAACCAGCAAACGCTTTTTCTCGAATATAAGGCTCAAGAACGCCTCGCGCTTGTCGTTTCGGGTTCTAATTTAACTGTAATTAACGAGTGGGCGCATCCTTCGAAGATTGTTGATTTGCTTGAAATAGACCCGTCGAACAATTTGCATACTGTTCCCGTGAGCGTTGAAATTTTACCTAGACAAAATTACACGTTTGTTAATCTTTTGCAATCAGGATGGAAGTATGCTGTTCTCACGTTTTACGGGAACGAGTTCTGGGCGCCTTACGGAATGATAAATCCTGCGAGTGAAATGTATACGCTTACGATGTCCGTTTATCCTTCAGGCGCGGGTCAAACAACTCCTGCGGTAGGCACTTACGTTTTGCCTTATGGGACGGTCGTGCATATTAGCGAAACGCCTGTCGGGAATAATTTGTTCTTATACTGGGTCGGTTCGGGTTATCAGAGTTATTCGGGGACTTCGCAAAATGCAACGATCTACATTTGGGGCAATATTACTGAAACGGCTTACTATGGCTATAAGATCACGTTTAATGCAACAGGCTTGGGTTCTGATGCTGAAGGAACGGTATTGGTCGTGAACGGAAACTCTTATTCTTATTCGCAATTGCCCGTTACAGTAGACGTTCCAGGAGGTCAATCCGTGAGTTATTCTTTCTATTCGCCTGTTTATTCAACAATAAACGGTAAAAGGTACGTTTGGGTTTCGACAACTGGCTTAGATAATAAGCAATCAGACACATTCACGCCTACGCAGTCAGGAAGCATTATAGGGAATTACGAAACTCAATATGAACTTATTATGAGCGTGTATCCTTCGGGCGCGGGTTCTACTACTCCGAGCGGTTCTTCGTGGTATAATGCTGGGTCAAACGTTAAGATTTCGGCAACCGCGAATTCGGGTTATCAGTTTGCTTCGTGGAGCGGTTCAGGGTCTAGCTCTTATTCAGGAACGAGCAATCCTGTGACAATTACAATGAATTCGCCTGTGAATGAAACTGCAATCTTTAATATTGAGGTAATTATTCAAAACACGTTCGGAGGATCAGCTTCGGCATCGTATAACGGGCAGACATATCAATCTAATACTTCATTTTACGTGGCTCCTAATTCGCAAGTTACATTCACTGCATCTCCGAATCAAGGCTACTTTTTTGACAAATGGGTTGGAACGCAATCAAGCACGAACAATCCTTTGAATTTAACAATTACTCAACCCACGAATGAAACGGCAGAATTCGGTTTCTATATTACTTTCAGTACCACAGGTTTGGGTTCTAATGCAGAAGGAACAGTTCTTTCGGTTGACGGACAAGGCTATACTTACTCGCAATTACCTGTAACTATTGCCGTGAATTACGGACAATCTGTTAGTTATTCATTTTATTCGCCTGTTTATGCTTCAACAAATGGAGTAAGGTACGTGTGGGTTTCAACTTCAGGTTTGGATAATAAACAAACGGATAATTTTATACCGCATCAATCTGGGGACGTTATAGGAAATTATGCGTCACAATATGAACTTATCATGAGTGTGTATCCATCAGGCGCAGGAACAACGAACCCAAGCGGAACAACATGGTATAACGCAGGAACGAATGTGCAAATTTCAGCAACGCCTAACGCGGGTTATATGTTTGCGTCATGGAGTGGGGTCGGAACAATTTCATACTCAGGAACGAATAATCCTGCTACTGTAACAATGAATAGTCCTATTAACGAAACGGCTAACTTTGGCATTCAGGTAACTATTCAAAATACGTTCGGAGGGATTGCAACAGCATCTTATAACGGGCAGACGTATTATTCAAACACATCGTTCTTTGTTACTTACGGTTCTCAAGTAACCTTTACAGCGTCCGCGGATCAAGGCTATTTCTTTGATATGTGGACAGGGACAGTTCAAAGTTCAAGCGCGACTTTGACTGTTATAATTACTTCGCCTACGAGCGAAACTGCAGAATTCGGGTATTACATTACGTTCGGGGTTTCGGGCATGAATTCAAGCGCTCAAGGGACAGTTCTCACGCTCGACGGAAACACTTACACGTATTCACAATTACCCGTGACAATCGCAGTGAATTATGGGCAATCAGTAAGCTATTCGTTCTCTTCGCCTGTCTCAACCTCGCTTTCGGACTTGCAATTCGTTTGGGTTTCAACTTCGGGCTTAGACAATAAGCAGTCAGACACTTTCACGCCTCATCAAGCAGGAAGTGTTATTGGAAACTATGAAAGCGAATACTTTTATTACTTCAATCAGACGGGCATTCCTTCGAACGGTCCCGATTGGACTTTGAACGTGAACGGGCAAACTTACACTCTTACCCCGACGCAGACTTTGAAGATTGTTTCAACGTCTTCTTCGCTTTCATGGACTGCATACAATACGAGCACGAACGGGGTTGTATATTATCCGTCGCCTAGCTCAGGAACCGCGCATCCTGGAACTAACACGATACACTATAATTCCGAAGTTACAGCAACAGGCATTTCAAACGAGTTTGTCTTAGTTTTGAATCCAAAGTTTTGGTTCTTTTTATTGAAAGTTCAAGTAGAGTATGTAATGCTTATTGTCTCACTGCTTGATGCCGTTCCTGAGCTCGGGTTAGCGTAATACTTGTTGGAATAGTATTTGTTCACGGGTACAGTTATCGGACTTTGAACGCTCCAGCTTACTGTTCCCGATAAGCCTGTGAACGTAATGCTTTGCCCTGCTTGAGCCGTTTGTGATTGTCCGTTTACTGTTACTGTCCACGTTACTGGTTGTCCTGTAACTGGGTTTGTGGAAGGCAGACCTGATTCAGTGAAGGTTAATGAATACGTATTAGGTGGAGCTTGAACGGTTATTGTTATTGTTTGTGAATTAGCCGTGTTTCCTGTTTTCGCGTCTTGGATTTCAATATACGTGCTATACGTTCCTGCTTGCGAAAAAGTGTATTGAATGGTCGCGCTAGCGCTCGGTCCTACTGTATTTCCTACGGGATTACCGTCAACGTATAGTGTGAAATAATAGCTTCCTGAACCGCCAGAACCTGAAGCCGAGTAGGTAACCGTAAGAGGTTGAGTGCCTGAAGTCGGGTTTGCAGAAGCCGTAACACTCAAACCTTTATAGAACGTTATTGTCTGAGAACCCGTGTTTGAGAACGAGCCTGTCGAAGGTGTTCCCGAATAGCCCGAAGGATTAATCACGCCCCATGTGTATGTTTGTCCTGTCGCGAAAGTTTCGGTAAGGCTCGTGCCTGTTGTATAGTATGATTGCCCGTTTACTGTTACGCCCCATTTCGTTCCGCTAGGTAATCCGCTTTCATACCACGTGTACTGGAAGCTCGTTTGAGTAAACGTTATTGTCTGAGAACCAGGACCTGAGAAAGATCCTGAAGCAGGCGAACCTGAATAGTCTGTCGGATTAATCACGCTCCACGAATAAGTCTGTCCCGCGCTGAACGTTTCTGTCAAGCTCGAACTTGTAGTGTAATAGTTATTACCGTTTACCGAAACTCCCCACTGAGTCCCGCTCGGAAGCCCGCTTTCTGTCCACGTGTAGTTAAACGTCGAGCTTGAAGGAACGTAATTAATACTCACGGTCGCGTTTGTTGTCACTGAACCTGAAGAAGGTACAGCAACGTAAACATATTTAACGACGCGATTGTAAAACGTGACGCTCGTAGGTGAAATTTGCCAATTGTAAGTTCCTGGAGGCAAGTAGAACGTTACTGTCGGTTGAGTAAGAGTGTTTCCTGATTGAGATTGCCCGTTGCTTAACGTAATAGTAAAGCCGATAACAGAAAGAGCGTTTGTGCTTACTGTAAACTTCAAGTAGGTTGTGTATTTATAGTTAGCAGTAACAGAACCCGTGCCTCCTGTATCAACAATATCTATCGGGTTGTTGTTTGCAGAATACCCTCGTGCAGGCTGAACAAATCCCGTGAAGCTCCACGAAGTAAATGCATAGCCTGAATTCGGGTTGTCAGTCAGTTGAAGCTTCGTTCCCCACGTTACATACACGGTCTGATTTTGCCCCGCGCTTACTGTTCCCGAAGAACTACCGTAAACATACCCTGAAACTAAAGACCACGAAACAGACCCACCTTGCCCAGCGTTAATTGTTACGGCATAATAAGGCACGTAATTGACGGTAATAATGTTTGTATTATTCTCAGTATTGCCCGTGATTTCAAAGGTTACCGAATTGCTCGTCTTTGAAAGCACGTCTATTGCGCTCGTGGAGATTGAAGAAGGAACGTAATATATGCTCCCTGCTTGTATAACAGGGAAAGTAATGTTATAAATGTAATACGAGTTTGTCGTGTAATCAAAGCCTGGTTCTTTGATCGAAACAGGAGAGCCGTAAACAATGTTCGTGCTTTGCTTTTGCCCGTTCTGATAAATCACAAAGCTCCACGATTGCCCGCTCGGTAACCCGCGTTCACTAATGTAATCGATAAAGTTAAACCACGTGAGATAGACAGTAATATTTCCAGGCGCGTTCACTTGCGTAAGAACATTATAAACGTATGTGTTGCCCGATGTAGTCTTTGTGATTGAATTGTAATTGATTGAAATGCCCGACGGTGCAGTGATTGAAGAACTGTAAGGTTGAGCAATGTAATAATCTTCTTCAGGTGTAAGTTCGAATGTTTGATAACCCCCAGCTGGAACCCATACTGTCTGTGGGTTTGAAAAACCGTAATTAGGGATGAAAAACACGTTCACTTCGTAATATGTTGAATATGAAATTTGTTGGGTTACGTTTTGAGTACCGACTGAAATAGTACCGCTCGCTTGTGAAGTCTGATACTTTGTTCCACCTGACGTGTAAGACGGCATTACAGAGTAGGATAAGGTCGTGTCTTGAGGAATTCCTGTGAATACTATCGGGTTAGGAGTAGTCGCCTGTTCTGTCACGCTTCCTAACTTTGCCCACCACGTAATTCCATTTGGAAGCCCTGTTTCTGTAAAAGTCACAGTATACGTATGTCCTAAATAAGTAATGCCTTGCTCAAACGTCCCATTGTTGCCCGAAGATAACGTGAAGTAGCCTGAAGATGGGTTTGCCGATGCATTAGCAGTCCCGTAAAGCGAGGTATATGTTAGCACAGGAGTAATGTTCCATGAATAAGAACCAACAGGTATTCCTTTCCACTTGAACGTAGCAACAGCATAAGAAAATAGAATATTGGCAGACGTAAGAGTTTGAGTTTGCGTTTGCTTGGTACCATTCGGGAAAGTTAAAGTTAAAGAAACAGTCTCACCATCAGCCCATATAGGAGCCGAAACGTCAAACGTCACAGAAGTTTGCACGACAATCGGATAAAGCTTAAACCATGGACCGTTATATGCTTGCGCAAAACTATTTGATGGCAAATTAAAAGTCCACGGGTTTGAAGACGAAGTATATTCCACATTCGAACGCACATTACTTATTTCTAGCATATACCATTCAGTAAACACGTAACCCGAGAGAGGGGTATCATAGAAAGACGGAGAACTTCCTGCGGGGAAGTAGACAGATGTTGAAGAAGGAGGCGATTCAACAACACCTTGAAGCTGAAAGTTTAGGTTCTGAAAAGGTAATGTCCACGACACTTTTGATTCGCCTGGTTCGATAGTTACAGATATTCCCCAAGCCCAATCGTTCGCGCTCCAAATTGTTCCTGATTCGTAGAGCCATGGCTTCGGAGATTGCCACGTGATATACGCGTATTTCATTTCAAGCCCGTTAGGATCGTAAACTGTAAATAATTCTTTATTAGCATAATAAAGAACTGAACCCGAATATTTTAAAGAAACAGAACCGCTCACGACAGTAGAACTTCCTACGGGTTGTACTTCTACATTAAGCGTAAAACTATTTTGTGAAACGAGCGAAGGTGGGACTAGCGAGTTATTGTTTGCAAAAGCAACCCCTCCGACAAATGAAATGTAATATTCATGTGAAGTTGTGATATAATCCCAGATCGCAGGATCTATAATAGTCAATTTCACAGGGAAAAACGCAATCGCAGTAATAGAAGTAGTGACGTCGTTAAAGGTTAAAGTTTGCGAAGTTGAAAAAGTGAATTTTGTTGAAGACGTGATCATTGAATAAGGCTCAAACGTGTAATTCCACCCATAGAATCCGAAGCCGTTGTCAGGAATCGCGGTAAACGTGACAGACGCTCCTTCTGGTATCTTAATCGTTTCTATCGTAGACGTATTGAAAGGACCATACGTAACGCCCCCATAAGTGTATGTGATTTCAACAATGCCTCCAGGGTCGTTCTTTGCTGTAACCGTAACGTATTTCGTAGCCAAAGGATGCGCGAAAGAAACATTTGAAACCGCGATAATGCTAAGTAAGATAAAAGCTATTAGAACCAAAACTTTTAGTAAAGCGATTTTTTGCATTCAAACAAAAATAAAGTGTTTGATTTAAAAACCAAATTTGTTATGCCAAACCGTTTTCTGGATTGTTCTTAAAACCATGCGATCATGAGTAATAAAGGTAATGCTAATAAGAACAAAAGTAGGATTAGTTTAAAAATTGTTTCATCTCTCATATTTTGCAAGTCTTGTTCGTGTTGCGGGAAATTCTTTTTCACATATTTGTCAAGAACTAACGCGCCGTTCTTGACATAGAGAAACAGAGGCGCTTTCCTTTTCCTATCGTAACCCAAAGAAAAAATCGCGTGTGAAAATTCAGTAATCAAGCCTCCTTTTTCTCTAGCTTTGTCTTTATATTTCCTATAAATTTGCCCAAAATACTGCTCTACGTAGCGTCCAAATTCGTTCATATCATACCAGAAATGTTCGTTCCATTGTTTTGTTTCAAACATGAAGTCTTTATACTCGGGCTTGAAAAGCACGCCTGAATAAACTACGATAAAACCATACGTTATCTTCGGCAATGTATAAACTTGATTCTGTACAAAACCTATGAGACCTGGAATTTGTTCTTTAGGAGGGATTATGTCGTAATAAGTTGTCAATGGTTTAATCATTTTTTATTCGCCTTATAGGGGATAGTTCGGTGTCCAAGGAATTTGAGTTTCGTACGCGCTTCCATTTGAAAAATAAAACCAAATTGGAAGCCCCTGTCCTATTGTTGACGCGTTCCAAACAATAACCGTTGAATGTGGAGGTATATTAACGTATGCTATTTCAAACGAAGTTGCGTTGCCTTGCCACGCCTGTGAATAATGCGTTTCATTGGTAGTCCAAGGAGCAGGTAAAGGCGCTGGAGTATCTCTTCCTTGAGGTAAATAAATTACGATCTTCACGATAGGCACGTTCGCATTATTAGTCACGTTAAGGGCATACAATTCTGTGAAAGCTTTGCATGAACCGTACCACGTGAACACGCCTGAACCCATAGGTTGCGTCGCATTCCATCCCACGCCCAACGTTCCCCACGCACCAGTGTCATTTCCTGTAATATAGTGCGTGTTTCCGTTGAACAAAACTTCTTCTCCTACATTAAAGGAGACAGGCGGTTTGGGTGGAGGAGGCACGCCTACTAACCCTCCTGTCAGTTTGTATGCTTCTTGTCCTGCTTGAGTTTCAAGGGCTAAAAAGCTTGCTGGATTTGCTATGAAGGCTATGATGCCTGCTGAGAGTATTATTAGTGCGAGTATCCCGATGCCCGCTAACGCTAGACCTTTGTTCATACGAATAAATTATAGAACGCTTATATATAAGCACGACGTTCTCTCGCAAAAATCTTTTGCTCGCTCGCTTTCGGGCTTTTAAAGCTCTTTCACATGAAAAACCGTGAACGCTTTAGGAGGCGACACTTACCTTTTTGCTGAAATAGACGGGAAATATGGAGTCTTCACATTGAAAGAACTGTATGAACTGCATAATCAAGTGCATAAAATTAGAGTGCCGACTCTTTTGAATGAAAGAGGAGAGAAAACTTGGGTCGAAGTCGAAGGCGTGGTAAGTTTCGGAATGCAACCTTTGAAACGAATAACGCTTTCTAGATCGAGGCTTTATACAGAAGCTTCTGAAAATACAACAATTCCCGCATACAGCCCTAATCTTTTTTCAGGAATAGAAGAACAAATAAAAATGAGGTTAAAATCTGTGAACGAGTTGAACGTCACACAAGACCACAGATACAACGATACTTTCTTGCTTACAATGCGTTTTCCTTTAAATTTGCCTGAAGGGGATCAAACTGATTGGGAGTATGGTTTTACGCTTGGATTCTTTTTAAGTGAAGGAAATTTAGAATACAGAAAGCACAAAAATACGAAACAATCTTTAGCAACTTTAAACGGTTTAGCAAGAAAAAAAGGAATGACACTCGAGGAATACTTGAATTACATGACAGATATACAACGGGTGTCTCTAGCAATCGGGCGGTCAGATTTTGAACGCGGGTATGTGGGTATACTAAAAAAGCATTTCAAGTTTACGACATTTCGCAAAGTTAGTGAAAACGGTTACGAGATTTTCTCATCTGATTTGTCTTTAATTCATATGATTAAAAATTATACGGAAGGAGAAACTTCTCATAACAAACACGTAAAGAATGAAGTGTACAATCGATCGTGGAAATTTTTAGAAGGAATATTAGACGGCTTCTTAGCAGGCGATGGAAGTTTTCATAAGAATGCGGATTTATTTCAAGTCGGAATTACAACGAACTACCGTCTTTATAATGATCTCATTTTTCTTTCAAAAACTTTAGGATATGATATTCATTTACATAATGGACGTTTTACAAAAAGTCCCGCTGGCAAGCTTTTTTATGAATTAAGTTTATCCATCTCAAAAAACTGGCACAGGCATTCAGCTTTGGGTTTAGTTCGTGAGCATATTAAAAAGATTGAGGATGTAGGCGAGAAGGAGGCTTTTAATTTAGTTTTGAAGCCTTTGTATCCTGAAAACGATAGGCGTGCAAAGTTTAATCATTTGTTTTTTACTGCTTTTGGAATTTTGGTTTCGGATGCTGTGAAGGTTTTGGATCGGAGTGTTTTGAATTTTTCTTTGCCTGTGCTTGTTTCGGAGTGAGTGGCGTCTATTTTTTGATTATTTTTCAAAATTTTGACATTATTTCAGATTTATGGCTCGATTCAAAGGCAAAATTCGAGTTTTTAAAGAAACTTTGCATTAATGGGTACAATGTTAGACAGAGCATTTCGAATGTGGTTAGTAGTTGAAAATGAACAGGACAAAAAATGGATGGAAGACGTAAAGAAAAAAACGTTAGACATCCATCCGTACAAGTCTTTGAAAATAAAATTCAAACACCTTAAGCCGTTTTTAACATTTAATTATTTGCAAATAGGATATCTCGGGAACAATGAAGATGCAATGCTTTCTGGCTTCAAGTACATTAATGGAGATAAGTATCAGTTATGCAATTTCAAGCCTGAAACGACAATTAATATGATGTACTTTAAGCCTTTCTGGAAACAGTTAACAAAAAATTTCAAAATTCATTCTAAAACCGACATAACAATACATTATTATCAAAACGAGCCTGTCTGGTTTGAAGTTTCGCAATTCGATGAAAACGGGAATGAAGAAAAGCGCATCGGAATTATTTTGCCGTCAACGTATTACTGAACGATTTTTCGCGATTTTTTATTTATTTTTTTGGTTTTTCAAAACGCTTAGTTTAGAGTATCGTTTCTTCGTTTTTTAAGAGATCTTTGTATTACAGGTTACAATGACTGAGACAAACGTAGGTGAGAAAAAATGTTAGATCCAGCCCATATTTGGTTGGCAATTGAGACTGAAGAGGATAAGAAACGAGCAGAAGAGATTAAACAAAAAACCCTAGATGTGCTTCCATACAAAACAATAGAAAAAGAATACAATATGCTTAAACAATATCTAGTTCTTCATGAGCTTCAAATAGGACGCATAGAAGGAAAAAATTACGACATAATAGCAGGTGAGCTTGAAATCGACGGTTTAGTCTTTAAAGTAAACGGATTCATTCCAACAGTTACATTAGGTGCAGATCATTTCAAAAGGTTATTAGAATATCTAACTAAAGACATTCATCCTAAGCGCTTTGTAAAAGTAAAAATAATGTACTGTTGCAAAGATCAACCAGTATGGGTAGAAGTCAGAGGACGTTATGGAGAGACCGCCATAGGAGTGATTGCACCTAAAAGAAAAGACTGAACAGAAAGGTAATTAAAAAAGAAATTGCTTAGAATTTCGCGAATTTTTCCCTTATTTTTTTTTGGTTTTTATTTTATTCTTTCCTTAGCTTAGAGTATTGTTTTTCAAGCATTGCATTATTGTGGTCGTTATAAAAGTGATGCTTGAATATTCTGTCTTTAAGGAATATGAATGTTATATTGCAAATGAAAGTATGCATTTGTTAGTTTTATGATAAAAAAGTGAATTCTCTTTTCTGACGATTTTTCACAAATTAGACGCAATTTCAGATTTTCGACCCGATTCAAAAAGAACAGGGCTTTGCTTAGGGTTTAGAAGGTTCAAAGCCTCTCGGGGTTTTTAAATAACTTTTACATCATCCAGCGTGAGGGCAACAAGCCTTGAACTCGATCTAAAAGCAAAATCAAGAGCCTTAGCTGTCCGACTTTATAGAGAAAAAGGCATTCCTTCTCATATAATTGCGCAAGCTTTTAGGGAAAACGGTATTCCTATTTCGACGAAGACTGTGTTGAAAGCAGTGAGGCTCGCGACTAATGGCTCAGGGGTTCGAGGCTTCGATCCTTTTCACGGAAGGCAGACTTATAAGTGGACAAAGTTTTTGGGAAAGTATAGGAATTGGAAAATAATAGGAAAAATAACTGCTCCTCTGCAACGCATTATGGAAGCCTTCTGGAAGTGGTTCGCGTACTCGAGGCTCTACGGAATCTTCGATCTCGATGCTGTAATGAGAGGTGAGCGCCCGCCCTAGGGGGATCCTCTAAAGCCCCCGTCGACCCGAAAAATTCTTTTTCTTTTTTCATCGGTTTTTTGATTTCTTTTCCTTAGTTTAAAGGATGGATGGATTTTTTCTTTGAATGTATGTTTTATTACATTCATGTCATTTTTTTAACAGTTCACAATTGTTAGGTAAGGTTTCTTATTTTTCCTATTTTATAAAAAATTCATAACTCAAGCTAGCGCGCGTGAAGATCTAAAAAAATAAAAAATAAATAAAAAATTCGCGCATATTTTCGCCTAAGTGAATGGATCAGGTAGGTAAAACTTGCAGATTTTCGCGAGGTTTTCAGGTTTGAAGGGCTGAAACTTTTGTGCATTTTCGGGCAATGTGACGATTTGCTGAACGGCTCTAAAATATTCACAGACAGGAAAATGAGAACATTTGAAACACGAAATTTCCCGCAGAACGTTCTGTGCTTCCTTTTCTTCCTCTATCTGAACCATTGCAAAAGAACGTGCGCTTTTCCTTTAAAAACCTCGTGCGAAGCGTTTTTGAAAATTTTGTTTTTGAATTAGGTCAGAATTGTGAAAATAAGTCAAAATTTTGAAAAATTGTCAAAAAAGAGAATCAACATTCCCTTTAGAAAAACGCAAAAGCGAACCTCCAAGCTAAGTGAAAATAAAAAAATCAAAAAAATAATAAAGAAAAAATCGCGAAATTCAAGAAGTTTGTGCTTCTTGTTCTCTTATGAATTCTTCGAAGATTTTAGTTGCTTTTAGTGACCAGTCAAACCTCGTGCTTGTCTTGAGTTTCCTGTGTGATATTTGATAGGTTATGTCATTGTACGCTTCCCACAAATTCTTCGGGACAAAGTTTTGAACGACCTTCTTTTTTCCGAGAGCTACTACGTCCTTAATGATAGGCGCAGGGAATGTTCTTGCTAAGATCTCGGCTAATTGCTGGTTGACTTTGTATTGTTTGAATTGTCTGAAGAGCTCAAGCTTTTGTTCAAACGTGTCCTGTAAAAGTTTTGCTTTTTCTAAGAATGATTCTTTCATCATTTCAACAATGTAGGACTTTTCGACGGTTGCAATTTTACTGTCTTCTGCACGCATAAGCCCGTTTGAGCAAACTAAACGAAGCAGTGAAACGTCTATCCTAAAATTACCGAGAACATTGTGGCGGACTCCAATTCCCCACGCGACTAAGTCCCCGACTTCTACCTCTCCTTTTATTTGCGATGAGATAAGGGTTGCCATGTATTTTATTCCGTCGTTGCTTTCTTCCTTTATCTCCATGTTTAATTCTTTCGCGGCCTCGTGCGTTATATTTTTTGCAACTTCAGTCGGGACGGGGATAAAAGACCAGCTTTTCACGACGTTTTGCACTCCTTTTGGGGTAGGCAAAGAAACGATTTGATACCGCTTCGGCTTTCCTTCAAAACTCCCGTAATATTGCATTATCCCGTATTTTTCCCAATTTCTTTCAACCTCTGTCACTTCAAAATGCATACTGTTTGAAATTATTTCTGCCTGTGTCATTGTAACCTAAAATAAGAACACCCTTTAAAAACCAAAAATTGCTTTCCGAGAACGCGTGCTTTCCTGACTTTTAAAGCAATTTTTCATTTCGTTTCGTGTTAGAAAGCAGGGTTCGTGAAAGCATTAAAATTTTGAAGGACGCATCTCGTTCCTACTCTTTACCGTGGGCTTTAGGCTTTTCAGGTGGAAAGGATTCAACAACGGCTCTTTCTCTCACTCTGAAAGCAAAAGAAGAAGGCGCGGAAATTTCAAAGCTTTACGTTATTTATGCGGACACGATGCTCGAACACCCTTTTCTTAGAAAAAAGTCTTTAGAAGCGCTCGAAAGCTTGAAAGCGTTTGAATGGCTCAAGGCTGTTGTAGTGAAAGCGAGGGAAGGAGAGGACTTCATTTCAATGATGGTTGACAAAGGATATCCTGCGCCTTCGATCTTCAATAGGTGGTGCATGGCGCGTTTGAAAATTTATCCCGTTCGCAGGTTTCTTAGACAGATAGGAAAGCGCGTAATGGTTTTGGGCGTTCGTTCTGACGAAAGCGCGAGAAGGAAAGCAACAATAGGAACGGAGCCTTTGATAGTGAAAAGGAACGAAATAGACGTGCGACCTTTGATTAAGTGGACAAAATTCGACGTTTTTGAATACTTGCTAAACACGAAAAGGTGGGATGGAGAAAGTTTCGATTACGTGTTCGAGCTTTACGTTGAAGAATGCGGTTTCAACCCTGACGTTCCTTGCGGGACTTCTGACGTGCGCTTCGGTTGTTGGGTTTGCACTTTGGTTAATCAGGAAAAGATGCCTGTAAGCGAAACATTGAAGAAGGTGCGAGTAGGTCTTAAGGAAATTTCTTCAAAGCGCGAGAATAGAATTATAGACGAGAACGGAAACCCGAGGCGCTTGAATTTAGAAGGACGTAAGAAGGTTGCGGAGCTTTTTTTAGAGGCTTTAGAAAAGGAGCCTGAAGCTTTCGGTTACGACGTCGGGGCTTTGAAGAACAAGCTTGAGACGTTTTTAAAAGACGCGCGGGAAAAGACCCTTTCTCTCTGAGCGTTTTTGAGCAAAAGAGTTAGATTCCTGACGCAAAAAAAGTGCTAGGAAAAATGTGTTTCTCTTTTTAAAAGTGCGCAAGCCTGTTGTATAGTTTCGGTGCGGAACAATGTTTCAGTGCGGAACTACGTTCTTTTCAAACCCCCTTTCCCCGAGCGGTTCTCCTCCTTTCGCGAAAGGTTAGAATGTTTCAAAGTTCCACACCGAAACTTTGTTTCGCTCTGAAACTGAAAAGCGTTCTTTGAAGCATTCTAACAAAACGAACGAAAGCCTCTTCAAAGGCGCGGCGAAGATCGGCAAAGCAAACTTTCGGTTTTTATTTCTCTTTTGCACTCTCTTTCATGGCTTCGCTTGATGTTGAAAGTTTAAAGGGACATATTTTTGTGGTAGGGGCGACGGGTTCGGGAAAGTCCACACTCTTAGTCTTTCTCATGAAATACATTCACGAGAACATGAAAGATGCTTCTGTTATTTTCATAGACCCACACGGCGACGCTTCTATTCAAATCGCTTCGCTCGTCGAAAACCCAACGCTCTACGATCCTATCTACTCACCTTTCGCTCTTAACCCGATGGATCTAGGCTCTTACAAAGACGAAAGCGAAAGAACGTACTTAGTTCAAAGGCGCGTTTCGGAGCTCGTTAATATGTTGAACGAGCTTTTCGGGGTAGAACAGAGCAGAGCACCTAGGCTTTTGTGGATCTTCAGGGGCTTGCTTTACTACTTATACTCGATTACGGACACTCCTACCTTTTTAGACCTTTACACGCTCCTTTCAGACCTTTTGAAAGACCCGAACGAAATCCGGACTTTAATGAAATCCTCGGGCTTGGACGATGAAATAATTAAAAACACGATCGAAGCGATTTCATCTTTGCCTCCTGAGGCTTTCACGGCTGTGCTTAACAGGATCTCAGGCTTTGTAATGCCCGCAGGCTCTCTAACTTCGAAAACTTTCAACACGAGGAAAACGAGCGTGGAGTGGAATAAAATGCTGGAGCCTACACAAGTAACGATCTTTCGCATCCCTCGTTACGCGCTCCCCGATGACTTTCGTAAGATCTTAACTTCGACAATCGTGATGGACTTGTTTTTTGCAATCGAGAAGAGGAAGAACGACGGGAAACCTATCACGCCTGTATACTTAGTAATCGATGAATTTCAGAACGTTGCTGACTTAGACATTTTAGACGTTATTTTTTCAGAAGCAAGGAAATTCGGTTTGTTTCTAGTAATAGCGCATCAGCACCTCCTTCAAGTTAACGATACGCTTTTGCATTCTATTCTAAGCAATTCAAGGCTCATTATCGCTTTTCGTTTAGGACCCGAAGACGCGGAAAAGCTCGCGAAGGCTATGGGTAATTTGAATTTGAAAGAAACGCTCACGAACCTTCCGAACTACACGGCTTTAGTTAAATACATCGACAAGCACTACATAATGAAAACAAAGGACGTTCCTCAAGGTAACCCTGAAATCTTGAAAAAGCTATCGAAAAAAGTAGAACTCAACGAAGACAGGATCCCCGTGTATTACGTTACAAAATCAAAATACCCTGCGCCTCCTTTTACGCCTTTGAGGTGGACTGTACTTTCGTTTATTTATACTAACGGTCCTCAGGTTTCTTACGAGCGCGTGAAGAACGAAATGTTCCGCAAGTACGCGTGGGACGAAAGCCTAACTCTCTCTGCTTTGAATTATTTACAAGACAAAGGGCTGATAAAAGCCGTAAGAACAGCGGACGGGGTATTTTACGAAGTCACGCCTCACGGTCTTACGTATTTCAAGCCTCGCGACGTGTTTTCGAAAAGAGCGGGAGGGGCATTGCATAACGCGATGGTCGGCGAAATTTACAGAAGGTCTATCGAGAATGGCTACTGGGTTGAAGTTGACGACGGGAATAGCTTTGAAGAAAAGCCTGACCTTCTGGTTTTCATGCCTATGGAAAACACGAGTGTAGAACGCGGAGGTCTCGTGAAGAACATTCGCAGTTTGGAAGAGTGGGGAATACCTGTCGCTTATGAGATAGAAACGCTTTCGAACTCTTCAGAACAAATAAAGAAGAACCTATACAAAAACTTGAGCAAAGGTTATCGCGTTGTATTTGTCGTGGAGAACGAAGAGAACGCAAAGAGAATTCGCGAAATTTTAGGCGAGGGAAACTATGAAGTGATAGTGCTTTCGACGTCGTGAGAGGCGAGGCGCTTGAAATTAGACAAGTGGGACGCGTTCATCGGAGTTCTCATCGCTTTCGTCGAATCAGGAGCAAAAGTTCTCACGGGTTTTGCGCTTTCGGTCGGGTTTCGTGAAGCGAACCCTTTCATGCAAAGCCCTAAAAACGCGCTTTCAGGTCTCGCTCTTATAACTCTTATTATTTTCGCGCTTTTCTTTCTGCTCGACCCTTATCGTAAATTAGGACTTTCGATTCTGTTAGGAGTTGTGAATGCGGACTTTGCGCACGATCTTTTGCTTTTGCTTCACTTCGGCGAATACACGACGTTCGGGTTTTCAGTAGTTTCAGCGATTCTTCCCATCTTTCTCACGGCGTTCGTTCTGCTCTACGAAAGAGACCCACGGAAAGAGGAACTGAAAAAAAGAAGGAACTGGAAAATGTTCAACGTTTGAAACCCTTTTTCCTAGCACTTTTTTACCTCAGGGATCTATCTTTTCCTCAAAAATGCTTAGAGAGAAGAACCCCTCTTTCCATGTCGGTTCTCTCTCCTTTCACCGAAAAAAGCATGCTCTAATTTAAGCGAAACGAAAAACCAAAAAAATAAAGAAAAAATTTTACGAAGTTTGCGAACGCTTACTGCGGTGTTTTTTTCTTTAATTTTATTATTACGGGGGTTTTGCTGTCTTTCTTTACAAAGAACGTATTATCTTTTATTTGGAATTCTCGCGGTAGTTTTTGCGCGATCTCTGGGTCAATTGTAGCAAATTCACTCTTCCCGTTCTTCGCAAGTTTGAATGAAAGAGTGTTCAAAAGGCTTTCGATGTTAACGGGGTTCGCGTTATTCGTGTTTTGTTTTTCCGTTCTAAAATGATTTTCTTTCTCACGGCAAAATTCTAGGAATACAGTAATTCTTTCTTCTTTTTCTGCGTTCGGCATTTCTTTCTGGATAAGTTTCATGATTTCAATTAGTTCCTTCAATTTCGGATCGATTTCTTCACTGTGCTCCTTTTCCTTTACATCTTTTTCTATCATTGCACTAGAAGATAGGAATTTGCTTTAAAAACCAAAAATCATCAATTATATCTCTAATTGCTAAGAATATCATTACCTGCGGGAGTACTGGTACAATATTAATATGACCGTCCGTGGT
The DNA here is from genome assembly GCA_009903795.1 of Nitrososphaerota archaeon. Lineage (GTDB taxonomy): Archaea > Thermoproteota > Nitrososphaeria > Conexivisphaerales > UBA164 > CAYFFZ01. The sequence continues at coordinate 66,996 of WYER01000031.1, forward strand.
GGAGCTTAACAGGGTTTTCAAAATGTTCATGATCATTAATACGTCATTATCTGTCTTAGGGCTGTAAGCGGCTGGCCCGTTTTAAAAGCAGTTTAGCAAAGCGCTTTATAATCTGCCACAAGATCATTGAGGCTCACTAAGTTTCGTCAATACATCATCAACCGGAAACACATTTTATATACAAAACAAATGCTTACAGTTACGCGTTGCATTTTATGCCAGTCCTTCATCGAATATATTTACATCCTTTGTTTCAGGACCTAAAAACATGCCTGTTCCAAATAATACAGCACCTATAAGAATTACAATCGAAACCGAAAGCCATACATTATTCCCTTCAAAAGGAACCATAAACTCATGCAGAAGATCAACATAATATGTAAAAAATCCAGCTATAAACAGACCAAATAGCTGTCCAAATGCGTAGCCAGAAGACCTGTGAGACGTCTTGAACCTTTCTGAAAAGTACGCGTGTATAAAGCCGAACTGCATTATTGTGAAGCTTGCGATATAAACTCCGATAAGCGTTCCAAGGAACAGGTTAATTTTAGATATATACGCAAAGCCATACATAGCTGGAATTATTGTTAAAACAGTCATGAAGGCTAAAATTAGTCCCCACCTTCTCCTGCCAACAAGCTGAGAAATTATACCAGATACTAGGTCAAACAATGCGGAAACAAGGGTGACCAGAGTCACTATGGACAGAGCCACACTGTATTTCAAAAGTGCAGGAGGGCTAACTAGAATTGTGGTTTCAAGACTGGCAAAAGGGTAATACATCAAAAACATCCCTACACTCACCAAGAACACCTGTAAGGTTGTGTAAACTGTTGGCCTTTTAAAAAGTGAAAAGAAAGGCGTTTTTTCCACTTTGCCCTTCTTTTTTACATCTGTATATGCAGGAGATTCTTTTAGCAGATACAGGGCAAGGAATCCTATTATAAACGGCACAAGCGCTGTCAGGAAAACGTATCTCCATGCCCACGATTTCATTGCAACTAGCCCAAAATATTTATCAAACGCCAAGGTGGTAGCAGTTACAGTCACCATTCCAAATGCAAACGCGCTGTCCAGCATCCCACTAACAATTCCCCTCCATTTTGCAGGAGTCCATTCTATAGCAAATGGATCACCTGATGCATACTCCCCTCCTATAAAAAAACCAGTAAGCATCCTCACTATTAAAAATACATAAAATGAAATTAGACCTACTTGCGAATAAGATGGCAGAAAAGCCGGCAGTAATGAAAGTGCAGCAAGAGAAATTATTGAAACGATCATCATCCTCTTCCTACCAACTTTATCAGCAAAATGCCCCAAAACCATTCCACCAACAGGCCTAAATACGAGGGTCACTGTGAGAGCAACAAGCATTGAAAGCGATGCAATCAGCGGTGGAATTTTTGACGGTAGAAAAACTACTGATAAAATGGGAAGCATAACGCCAATTATTGAGATATCATAAGATTCCAGTATTCTTATTATGAACTGAAAGACTATTGCTAATACTGTATATTTTCTGGAAACGACTATTGATTCCATTATCTCCTAATCACCTCAACAATCTCAAGGCTCATGTCGAGAGCTCTAGCTGATAAGGTTATGTATCCACAGCTAATGACATCTATATCAAGCTTTGCATACTCAGCTATATTCTCAGCTGTTATGCCTCCAGAGACCTCTATAACTACCCTATCCCTTAAGCCTCTTTTCTTAAGCTCCTCAACAACCTTAGCAACCTCTTGAGGTGGCATATTATCGGGCATTACTATGTCTGCACCAGCTTCAGCAGCCTTGATAGCATCTTCAATTGTTGATACTTCGACCTCCACCTTATGAGTAAAGCTTGCCCTTTCCTTAGCCAGCTTAACAGCTTCTTCAACACTTCCAACAATCATTACATGGTTATCCTTAATAAGGATAGCATCTGAGAGCGAAAGCCTGTGAGTGTCTCCACCACCTACAGCAACAGCTTTCTTCTCAAAGTATCTAATACCAGGTAACGTCTTTCTTGTTGCCGCTACCTTAACCCTTGGGTTAACCTTCTTAACAATATCAACAAGTTTCCTAACCTCCGTAGCAACACCACTGCAATACATTAATATGTTAAGGATTGTTCTCTCAATAACTAACACGGTCCTAGCATCACCAACTATTTCAAGCACTTGTACGCCCCTATTTACTGTGTCTCCATCTTTAACAAGCTCCTTAACCTCTAGGCCAAGCCTCTTAAGGAAGTAGGCAACATCCTCTACACAAGCAACAACACCGCTCTGTTTAGCTATTATCTGAGCTCTTATAGTAATGTTTTTAGGTATTACAGCATCTGTTGTTGTGTCCCAGAATGGTATGTCCTCCTCTAGAAACTTTAAGAACTTTCTAAAGATTATCTCCTCAACCATAGAGGCTCCCTCCCGAGAACCCTAAACGTGTTCTCTATAGCTCTCTTCACCTTCTCGATTATCTCCCTAGGCACCATGTCCTGAATCTCGGGAGACTGGTAGTTATATACAAGAATAATGGCTCCATACTCTCTTTTCAACTTAAGTATTTCATTAATTAGGCTCCCTGTCTGCAAACCTCATCATCCTCATATTTTTTAAGGAAAGGATCTACTGGAAGATGAGAGTCGTTAACATATACTACGGGTAGGCCTGATCTTCTAAACTCCTCGATAAGCCTTTTGAGGTTTGGAATTATCTTTAGAGCTTTTTTATATTTTAATTTTCTATAGGCAAAATCTTTGAGAGGAGGTCTCATTAAATAAATTACCGAACACATGTTCGGTCAACTATATCTACCAGGAATAGTACATATAAGTATTTCTTTTTTTCTGCTGTGTTGCATGATTTTTTGATGTGCACTCCCATGGCTAGTACTAGGTATTTTTCTGGCACTAGCTTGAGGTCAACACCACAAAAATATTGTACAAATACGCCTTCATAAGCACCTCCTTTACCATATTAACAAATTTCCTCGCCAAACTCACCAAACACATGCTTAACAACAGAGAAAACGCCTTCAACAACCACTAAAACCAAAACGATGCACCTTGCTCCAAGCCCTAGGCCCAAGCGCCCTCTGCTCCAACACAGCATCCCTTCTATACGGACACCCCATACTCCTCGCAACAGAATTAATCCTCACCCTAATCACAGGCTTTATACCACTCTGAGACAAGAAGTTAAAATTCTCCCTCGAATCATAAGCACCATCCGCAAGCACCCTTCTCACATTCACGCTCTTCATCGCACCTCTAACAAGCCTTCTCAACACCTTACCATCATGAACTTTCTAAGATGTTCCATGCATGGATACGATCTGCTTTGTCTTGGAGTTGACGGCGAGGTGTATTTTTAGATAGCCCTTCTTCACCTTCCACACCTTTCTTATCCAATCCCCACCTTTGTGAGCCTGCCTATGACCACGCGGTTCAAAACTCGCGTTCTTTCAGCCACTCAGTATTTCCTTGACCTTCCTCAGCTCCTTTTCGACCTTGGGAGCTGGGCTCCGCGGAGCAGTGGGCCTTGCGCGCAAGCTCGTGCACCCTCTTGAAAAGTTCAGCAATAATCACATGGTTGGGATTCTCTGGCTCGAACCACGGGATCTTGGCATACTTGAGGATGTACGTCTTCGCATCAAATTATAGGTGTACGAAGCGATGCTGACCTCCCTCCTACCTTAAATGTCGAGGTTTGTTGTTCACCTTATCACGTTTTGAGTTTGTAAATTACTTCGCCCTTATGGATGTGTCCTGTTATGAAAAAGGTGAAATTTAAAAAAGAACATTTTTAGGGGAAGTTTCCGTAGCCTGGAGTTCTTATTGCCGAAATTGTAGTGGGACCGTCTATCTGTTGAATTATTAAATATTTCCCGACTCCCCAATCGCTCCCGTTCACGTACCACCTCGCGCTCTTAGAAGCATAAACAATCCAAGGACCCGAGCCTGCTGGAACGTAATAAACGCCTCCAGGTTTCGAGAGTTCTACGCCTAACCCGATAGTGCTTACGGGAACCAATTGCGTCGATACGTTAGCCATGAAAAGACTCCCGTAGTTCGTAAGAACGCCTGAATCAGAAGTCCCCGTCGGAAAAGTAACATACTGCCCCGTCCCTAACGTAATGCCTACGTGCTGAAAACTCAAAGACCCGTTCTGCTCTATAACGACGTCTTCAATGATTACAGGGATCCCGTAGTTGAAAACAATAATCCCGCTCTTGCCAGAAGGAGGCAAAGCTTCAACGTAACTCACTGAAATGTTTTGTTTATTAAACTGACTTTCGTATTCTAACGCTTCGTGATAAGCGAAAGAGTTTGCGAAATAAGAACCCGTCGCGAGCAGTATCGAAAACGCGGAGAGAAAGACAATTATTATGAAGAAGAGCGCTCCTACAACGTCCGCCACGCCCTTTTCTTTCTCGCGCTTAAGAAACAACAACCGTCTTCACCCCTTCGCTCGTTTCAATCGAAACCACGCTTCCGTGCTCTAAGTATTTGCCTAAGAAAATAGGGATTGTTTGACCTTGAGGAATAGAAGCTTGAAACGTTGAAACGTAAGCATTGCCGTCTGGTTCTCTTATGAAAATGTTCTGCACGTGAATTATAGAGCCTCCTACGTTCGTTATGTTGAAGTAACCCGTCGTAACGTTGTAAGAAACTTTCAAAGCGAGAGGAGGTTGTGTTTGCGGGATCGACGGGTATTGCATTAAATAAAGGAGAGAGAATAAAGTCCCGAAAGTAAGGATCACGAGGAACAAAGCAATAAAGACCGAAGAGACAGCTTTCATCTTCACGTAACAACCACCTCTAAAGACGAAGACGCAGAACCCGAAGGCGTTGTAATTACTGCGACGACCGTAATTTGTTGTCCTGCAGTGAGAGTAACAGGCATCGTGTAAGAGAGCGTAATCGATTGTCCCGTGTTAAGAAAAACAGGGTTAGAAGCTCCTGAAAACACTTGAGAACCTCCCGAATAAACGCTTATCGAAACGTAACCAGGAGAGCCTGTGTTCACGAGCGAAACTGTTAGATAAGTTTGCCCGTTCGCGAGAGGTGTAGCTTGAGCCGAAGTAATCGAAATTGAAGCCCCGTTTTCAACTTGAGAACCGCGCAAAAAAAGGTAACCTGCAACGACACCGCTCGCTATTATCACTATAAGTATTAGAATCAAAGCCCCCAGCATGTTTCCTTCTGCTAGCTTCATGTCTTTTGAATGAGTTTTTGCTTTAAAAATCAGGTTTGCATTAAAGAGCATGGACGCTCAGGAAATTTTGTGGTGGAGGGTTGAAAGCACGTGGGAAACAAAATCTATACCCATAGGCGACTTCCTTTTTTCAGTTAGAGAACTTACTTTCATTCTTACTTTCGTTCTGATAGGGTCTTTGATTGCGATCTTCGTTCCTTTAATGCCTTTCAAACTTCTAATTTTCTTCATATTTTTTGCAGTAGGTTTCATGCTTTCAAGAACGCCTGCAAATACCGTCCCGTGGGAACTTACTCTAGTTTATCGCTTCTTCTTTTTAGGAAAAGAACGAAAGCCTGTCCCTGTTCAAACTCCGAAAGTTGCAAAACAGGAAGAAATGCTCGCGACAATACCTAGCGTCCCGATTGCCTTCACTGGAGAAGTTAGCGTGGAAAAGCAAGAACAAATTACTCTTTTCGTGGACGGTCGCGAAAGGGGGAGCGTTTTCGTTTCGCCTTCAAACCAGAAATACCGCATCTATTACATTCCCGAAAAGAACGAAGGAGGCGTTCACTAAATCGAAATACGGCTCGGGAATGAAACGATTACTAGAACAAAAGTAGAGGTGAAGCGCGCATGAAGAAGGCAATAAGCGACGTGTTAGGCGCGATAATTCTGATTGTAATTGTCATTGCAGGATTCTCTTTCTTAGTTTATCCTCTTCTCGTTCGTGAATACTCAGCATCTCAAGGTGCATTAAAACAGAACCAGCAAGCGCAAATAAGCGCTTCAACAATGATTCAGCTGGTTTATTACACTGTTTCGCAGAACTCACGAGGCACTCAAATCACTCTATATCTATACAATTACGGGCAGTATCCTTTCACGCCTAACACTATTGTAGTGAACATGCCTACTGCGGGAAGTTGGACTATTACGAGCTTCACGATGCAAGACGTGAGCACAGGCGCTTCAGTTTCGCAAATAAGCCCTGGTGAAAACGTTGAATTAAGTTTTACCGTGCCTTACACGGGTTCAATTCCTTCTCTTTTCAATGTAAGCGTAATCGGGAATAATCAAGTGTTCACGTGGGAGATTTAAAAACTTCAGGGTCTGTGTGCTAGTTTCTTTTCCAATTCTTTTAATTCTTTTATAGGCTCAAGCTCGTTCGTAACTTTTTCTTTTTCGTTATAATAAACATGTTCTGCGTTTATCCATACACGATAATAGTCTACGCGAACCCTCCATTGCTTTGTCCCCTCTTTTTTGTATATCAACCCTGCTTTTTCAAGCGACACAAGTAAGTATTGAACGTGCCGTTTAGACAAATTAGTATATCGCGAAATGTAGTTTAAAGTGTCATGCCCTTCTAAAATGGCTAACACAATTTTTATTGCGTCTATTTCGGTTTTAGAGAGGTTTTTCGCGTGCATTTTTTCTCATACGAACTTTATTCTTACCTTTTTTCCTTCTAGTTGTAGTTCTTCTCCATCTTCTACGATAATTGGTTGAATGCCACTCACTTTTTTCACAAACATGTATTTTTTTCCATTTATGATTTCGTATTCCACGTCATGTTGCATGAGTATAATTGTTTCTTCTTCGCTAATTTCAGAAGGAACTTCTTCTTTTGTTTCAAAAGACATTTCTTCTCTTTCAAGCTTTTCAACTTCTTCTGGCTTTTCTTCTGTTTTTTCTATTTCAAGTGGTTGTTCTTCTGCGCCTTCAGATAAGAGAGTTTCTTCTGTTTTTTCAAGCTTTTCTTCAGGTTCTTCTTTCTTTTCTTCAAACTCTTCTTTGATTATTTCGACATGATAAGGTGGCGCTTGATACATGGCAATAATTTTTTCTACGTCCTCCTTGCTAAGTCCCGCGATCTCAAGGTCTCGAGGCTTGAGTATAGACACGTTTTTTATCGCAAACTCTTTAAAGCTTTCTGCTGTAACGCGTTTCACATTAATGCGGTAGACTAAGAAGAAAATTGCGAAGAATTTCCGTTCTTCTAAAGATTGCAGGTCTCTGAAAAGAAATATAAGTTCCTCAAGCGAAAGATGGTTATTAAATCCTTGTGCTTTTGCCCTTTGTTCTTCTTCAGCAAGTTCTTTGAGATCATTTTCAACACTTTCACTAAGACTCCTAATAACAGATCTGATAAGATGAACGTCACGCGCAGGCAATAATTTATCAGCAAACGGAAACTTCAGTATTATGTGAAATTTATCAAGCGCTGTTAAGTCTGAACGCTTTACGTTTTCCTCGCGAATCAGTTCATAAAAGTTTTTAGGCTTTTTCTCGAAAACAAAAGCTTTGAATGTTCTCGGCTTTCCTTCTTTTTCATAAAGCTCTTTCACTGCACGAAGCCTTCTTATGCCTACAAAAACTTTGTATTTATTCCCGTCCTTGTAAGCGTAACCGGGCATTAACTGTCCTACTTCGCGAATGCTTTCAACCAAGTCAGAAACGTCGTAATAAACTCTGATTTGCGCTTCTTCGTCTTCTTCTACGCTTTCAATCGGGAGCTCTTTATATTCAAAAGGCTCTAAGTTTTCGTTCATGCCATCTTCCACCTCCTTAATACTTTTTTCATAACCAACCGAGCGATCGTAAGGCTTTTCTTTCCCATAAAAGAAGGATCTTGAAGCGCTTTCGCATATTCTTGATAATACTCTTTTTTCAACGCGTCCTGTATATCTTTTGAGCTTTCGAGAAGGTCATCTGGCAAAACTTTTTCAAAGGGAACGATCTTTGAGCGCCTAGCTTTTCTTAAACCGTTTTGATAACATAAGGAATAAAGCTTGTGAGCCGTCATTTCAATTCCTTTTTGTCTTAAATATTGCAAGACCTTCTCGACAGGATATCCGTGAGCGTAAAGAGAAACTGCTAACTTCAAAGGAAGCGCCCCGTAAACTTTCTTCGCGTCCCTCACAATTACTTCCTTTTCTACCTCAGAAATGTCCGTGAAGAAAGAATTAAGCTCCCTCCAAAGCTCTCCGTCGTTCCCGCTCGATAAAATGTTAGGATTGTAATAAGGTCTTCTCTTGTGTATAAGCTCGTACTCTCGGTAATTTAGCACGGGAGGTGATGGGGAATGATCTTCGTACGACATGCTTAATAATGCAAAAGGGCTTTTTAAACCCCCGTCAAGGTAATAATCGCATGCCAAAGAAATATTATAAATATTATATTGCATATAAATCATATATTATTCACTTTATATAACATTTTCGCTATAGCATTTTTTGACTTTTTGTATATTTTTTATAATAAAGTTTATAAAGTGCAATATTTAATAGAATACAATGGCAAGAGGTTATACATCAATTGTTATTTCAAATGAGAATAAAAAGAGGATTGAAGAGTATCTCAAATCAAAATACCCAGAATTCCCGCCTCCGATTTCAACATTCATTTCGAAAGTTGTAATCGATTACATTGAAAAGGACGAAGTGATGCGACAATACGGTCCATACATGTCCTTTGTCAGCAACAATGAGAACACAATATTCATCAAGGACGCAAAGAACGACAGGGTAGTTCCAGTAAGGGTCGTGATTAAAGAGAACGGGCAGTTTGATTTGTTCTGCGAATTTGACGAGCGAAACGACTGCATGCACGTGGGCTTTGTTTTTGCGCTTCCTGAGTTCTATAAAATCCTGAAAGAGAAAGGAGTAAAGCCGAGATCTTTAAAATAAAAGCGAAATAATATTTTTTTGGTTTAGATTTTGAAAGCTACTACGCAATCTTTCATAAAGCTTTTTATTTTGCTTTGTGCGATTAAAGAACAATGAGAGGGAAAAGGTACTTGAAAGATAATATCCCGTCATGAGAAACTATTTTCGATGAAAGCTCTGCGCTGTTTAGTGCAACCGTTATTGCAAGTATTGCGGTTAACAAAAAAGATAAAACTGCTCCTGGACCTGCTTGATTTATCACTGTCCCAGCTAGTACAAATATTCCGGCTCCTATTATGTTACCAAGTCCTATAGCAGTCGCTTGCCAGAGGCTTATTTGTTTTTTATTCAATAAATTAATATTTTATAAGGGAAGAATAAAAACCTAGCACTCAAAATGGGGCCGGTGGGATTTGAACCCACGACCGCCAGCGCCCCAGGCTGGCATCCTAGACCAGGCTAGACGACGGCCCCTCACGCTCATTTGTTTTATTTAAGTTTAAATCCTTAACTAATATAGCGGTTAATGTTTAACATTAAACCGTTAAAAATTAACTTCGTTAAAACAAACCTGAATACGATTTTGAATAAATACGAAAAACCTTTAATTTATTATTATATTTATTATTATGTAAATATAAAGATAAAGATATTTTACTGTACCATTGACTTAATCATATAACTTGTTCGCTTCACTCATGCAATCAACAAAATTGGCTTCATTCTAAAAGCTGATCATTGGAGATTGGAACTGAACCAAATTCCTAAAAAACATAATTATATAAGAACCTGACGCTTTGAACCAGTTCTTTAGGTGCTCAAATTTTGGCTTTCTGCGCGTTCTTAAAAGCTTCTATCCTGTACTTTATATGTTCATTAATCTTTTTAAGGTTCTTCAGGCTCTGTTCATATACCACATTGATTTACCCTTGCAAACATCATACCAAAGGCTCCTTCTGTGTAAAAAAGTCTTCTTACCATACACACTTTCTTATGAAAAAGCATGATGAAGTTATGATGCTAATTTAAATGTAATTTAGTAACGCTTTTAGTTGAGATTCATATGCTAACATTAGCCAAGCTTATCTAACTTTTTATTTCAGTTTTATTAATAAAGATAGATTCAACATGGTGCTTATCAACATGAAAGTAATCTAATACAAAAGTATACTTCTGAATTCATTTCTATATCTCTAAACGGCTTCTCTTGATTATGAACCCAATGACGTAAGATGCCCGCAAGCTTAAACTAAATAAATGAGATAAAGTTCTGTTGGGGTCCTTTTTCCAGTTTTCAAATAATTTGCTTTGCTAGAAAAAGGGCGCCGCTAAAAATAAATTTTAAGTTAACGGCACTTTTTATAAAGACTATAACAACACTATACGTTTTATCGACGTTTACAACATAGTTGATACTTAATGATTCAGCAAGCTCATTGTAAAAAATAGAGATAGTTAGATACGCTGTACAGCAAAAAGAGAATAAAACCGTGTATTGTACAACAAAGCAGTTTTATCTCTTTAATTTTATTTATATTGAAATAAAATTTCTGTATAAAACCCAGATAAATTAAAAAAACACAAATAAAAACCAACATTAATATGAAATTTAAAGCTATTTTTAAAATTCCTCAAGAAAAAAGCTCTGCAGAAATTCTAACTTTTTCTTTTTTGCTAGCTATTGTATCTTCTTTAAATTTTAAATTGATGAATTTTTTTATAGCGTTATTTTCATACTTTATGTTCTTATTAACATTTGACTACCTTTTTAAAAATTCATCAAACCCATTTAAGACCAATTACATGTTCGTGCTTTTTTTAGATGCCTTACCAGTGTTTTTAGCTTTTTTGTTAATTGGTATAAAAGTCATTTTAGGCCTTTTGCCATCTCTGGTGTGTATCGGCTTATACTTCAATTATGCTTTTAAAAGAGAAGGCAGGTCTATAAAAGCTATTGTCGTAGGTTCATCTATAATTTCAGGATTATATTATTATTTTTCTTCGATCTTTGGAACGCTTACTTTAGAAAGAATTCTAATAGGCTTTATATTTTTTATTTATAATGCTGCGCAAGTCCTTTATGTAGAAAGCAAGTTGAACTTTAGACATGTGAATCCTGTGTACCCGTTAATCATTTTTTTGACCAGCTTTCTAGCTATTATTTTTCTTCCTTTTTATTTTATAGTGCCACTATTTGAACCCTTAATAAAGCTATCAGCAAACGTCTTTAAAAACACTAAAATCAGCAAATACGAAGATATAAACTTGTTGGGAGTAAAAGAGTTTGCCAGATACATTTTATTTATTTTTATTTTATCTTTTCTGGTGCTTTATTCAAATTTTTTATTATATAAATAGCTTTATCTGTTCTGGATCTTTCATAAGAGCTGTACCTATCAAAAACGCATCAGCTCCGCTTTCACGAAGCCTTATTATTTGAGATCTTTCTTGTATGCCACTTTCAGCAACCTTTATAGATTTAACGGGAGCAATTTTCAAAAGCTCAGCAACTCTGTCAACATTAACAGTCAAAGAATTAAGATCTCTTGCGTTTATTCCTATCATTTCAGCGCAACACTCGTTTGCAACATTTAGATCTTTCTCATTCTCCACTTCTACAAGCGGCACCATACCGTAACTTTTTATATAATCATAAAGAAAGCAAAGCTCATCATATTCCAATATCTTGACTATCAGCAGGACGGCATCAGCACCTATGCGGTAAGCAGTATCTACCTGAGCCTCTGTAACTACAAAATCTTTGAAAAGCAAAGGCAATTTTACATTTCTTGAAATAGCTTCAAAAGTCTCATAGCTTCCTGAAAAGTAAAGAGGTTCTGTCAGTATGCTAAGAGCTGCAGCTCCAAATCTTTCCATTAATTTTGCATACTCTAAAGGATCTCTGTCTTGTCTAAATCCTGAAGGGGAACTTCTTTTAAACTCTGCTATTATAGGGTTAAGTTTTTCCTCTTTCTTTTTTAGTATGCTGCGCTTAATATCGTAAAGGTTCCTTTCTCTGTCTTTTATTACAGCTTTCCTTTTTTTAGCGGCTTTAACTACTTCAGCAAGCCAACCATTAAGCTCTTTTGGCATTTCTTTACACCTTATTGAAAAAGTTATAGAGGATTTTCTTTCCTACTGGGGTTCCTATGCTTTCAGGATGAAACTGGGTTCCGTAAATCCTGTATTCTTGATGATGAATGCCCATCACTTCACCATCTTCCAAGCTTACAGCATCTACTTCTAGAGGCTGTTTTACATTTTCAACAACAAGGCTGTGGTATCTTGTTGCAAGAAACTCTGAATTTATTCCATAATATAGAGGGGAATTAGAAAAATGCCTTATCCTGCTTATCTTTCCATGCATTATTTTATTTGCTTTTCTTATGTTTGCCCCATAAGCTATTCCTATGGCTTGATGACCAAAACAAACCCCAAGCAATGGAATTCTTCTTCCAACAACTTTTATAAGATCTATAACTATTCCAGCGTCTTCTTTTTTGTCCGGCGAACCCGGTCCAGGGGATATTATAATTCTGTCAGGGTTGATTCTATCAACGGCTTTAACTGATATTTCATCATTTCTGACCACTATTGGAACGCTTCCAAGTTCTCCTACATACTGCGCTATATTATAAACAAAGCTGTCGTAATTATCGATTATAAGAGTTATGTCGCTCATTCGTTATCACCTGCTGCAATTCTTAAAGCTTTCATTTTGAATTCCGTCTCCCAGTATTCGTTCTCAGGAACCGAATCGTAAACTATACCAGCTCCTGCTTGAATCCTCATCACGTCTTTGTTAAAGAAGGCGCTCCTGATCGAAATAGCAAATTCTGCATCTCCATTAGATGAAAAGAAGCCAACAGCCCCAGCATATGGTCCACGTTTATAAGGTTCTACATCTTCTATAACGTTCATGGCGTATGGCTTTGGAGCGCCACTAACTGTTCCAGCCGGAAAAGTGGCTTTTAAAACATCAGGCGCGTTTATGTTTTTTCTTATCGTACCGATTACTCTGCTTACCATATGCTGCACATGGCTGTACTTTTCTACGTACATAAGGTCTGGCACTTTTACAGATCCATAATAAGAAACCTTACCCACATCGTTTCTTGCAAGGTCTACTAGCATTAAATGTTCCGCCCTTTCTTTTTCTGATTTTACCAGCTCTTTTTCAAACCTAAAATCTTCTTCTAAATTTTTTCCACGAGGTCTTGAACCAGCTATAGGATAGACTTCAATGACTCCATCCTGAAGGCTGAAAAGCGTTTCTGGACTGGCTCCTGCTAGCTTTCTTTCTCCAAACTTAAGGTAGTACATATAAGGAGAAGGATTTATAGCCCTTAACTTCTTATAAAACACAAAAGGATCCCACTAAAAGTATAAGAATAGAATCTAGAAATAACTGCCTGGAAAACATAACCAGAAACAATTTTTTCGTGAACATACTTTACAGTTTTTTCGAATTCACTCTTTTTAATCGATTCCAGTTCTAGCTTTGCCTTAAAATCTTCATCTTCTTCGCTTTTAGCGTTTGGCTCTTCACCATAAATGTAAACGTTTTCTTGATAATTATCATATATTATTATATTCTTAGGAATAAAGAACTCAAAATCAGGCCACGGCTCTGCTTCAGGCTTATCGTCCCTTAAACTTTCCCAATATCTTACAGCATCGTAACTCACGTAACCTATAGGTCCCCCTTTGTACCTGCCCGGAAAAGGTATTTCCTGAGATCTAGCAATGAGTTCATTAAAAACTTCTACAGGATCATAAAAATCCATTGAAAAAGTTCCGAAGGTCTTTCCTTTTTTCCCACTTATTCTTTCTTTTGCACCCCAAGCTATTATTGAATACCTGGTAAGGTGTTCAGGCCCTTTAACGCTTTCTAGAAGCGCTGCAGTTTCATTCTCTTTTTCTATGTATGAAAAAAGTTTGTAAGGTTCAGGCATTTGAGAGATCTTCTTTTCAATTAGACTCATGTTTAACAACCTCTATTATTCGTTTCATTTTTTGTTCATCTTTTTTTCCTGGTGTAGATTCAATCCCGCTTGAAACGTCTATCCAGGCTGGATTTAACTTAAGATAATCTTGAACGTTATCCGGCGTAATGCCGCCTCCAAGTCCTGCATCAGGCCTAATATTAAGTAGCTCTTTTGCTATTTCAAGATCAACCTTAGTGCCCTTTTTTGCTGAATCTATAAGTGGAACCGCGTTATGAACTTTATCGATCAGCCTGATATAGTTTAGCCCTTCTTTTGATGAGGGGACATAGAGTATAAATTTTGCTGAATAAGAATTTAACTCTTCAAGCTCATTATTTTCAAGAACTTTGTGGATCTGTATATAATCAGCAATGTCAAGAACGTCAATAAAATTCATTTCAAGCTTAACAGCCACAACGGGAACTTTCACCACGCTCTTAGCTTTAGCAATAATATATGGCGCAACATACCGTATTTGTCCTGGTTGAGCTATAAAGCCAAGCATGTCTGCACCAAGAGTCTCCGCTTTTATTGCATCTTCTAAGTTAGTGATGCCGCAGAACTTCACTTTCATTACACCATCTCCTCAAACTTTTGAAGTTTGTCGGTTATGCCATGTGAAGATATGACGCCTTTTAGCGTTTCTAAGCCGTTTTCCATGAGTTGATCTGCAAGGTCCAGACCATCTGAAACGCTCTTAACTCTTTCTGAAGCTAAAAGGGCTATCGCAGCGTTTACAGATACAAACTTTCTTATTGCGATATCTTTTCCTTTTAACGCTTTAACAAATCTTAACGCAGATTCTTCAGGGCTATTAACTTTTAACATATCAAGTCTTATAGGCTCCCTGAGCCTTAAATCTTCAATCGTAATGTTAAAACTTTCATAGCCTTTTCTTTTGACTTTTATTACTGATGTTTTACCTGATACTGATACCTCATCAATACCAGGATGACCGTGAACAAGGTATATGTTTTCAGCTCCAAGTTTCACTAAAGCTTCTGCAATAGGCACCATAAATTTGGTTGAAAATACTCCCACTACCTGTCTTTTGACTCCTGCAGGGTTAGTTAGCGGTCCTAGCATGTTAAAAATCGTCCTTATGCCTAGAGCTTTTCTAACTGGCGCAACGTTTTTCATAGAAGGATGATAAAGCTGGGCAAAAAGAAAGACAAAACCGGAATTCCGCAAAAGATTTTCGGCTTCTTCTGGTCTTACTATTATGTTGTAACCAAGTGCTTCAAGAAAATCAGCCGAACCGCTCCTGCTACTTACTCCTCTATTACCGTGTTTTGCAACGTTGATAACTTTGCTTATTATTATTGCTGAAGCGGTGCTCGCGTTAAATGTTCCGAAGCCGTCTCCTCCTGTGCCAGCGGTATCAACGGCATCATACCACGGGCCTACCCTTATAGAAGAATTTCTCATAGAAATAGCGAAGCCAGCTATTTCGTCAGGTGATTCTCCTTTTGCTCTTAAAGCTACCAGTATGGCTGAGGTTTGGGCTTCTGTTAGTTCTCCCTTAATTATGGCTGAAGCTATTTCTGAAGATTCTGTTATGCTCAAGTCCTTCCCTTTAAGAAGCATTTCAAGCATTTCACTCAAATTCATCAAGTATATTTCTCACCTTTTTCACGACGTCAAGAGCACCTTTTAGGCCTACAGCTTCAAAAGCTTCAATATAAGCTGTCCCCACGGCAACACCATCAGCACCGGCACTCAGCGCTTCTTTTATATCATCATCACCTTTTAGCCCGAACCCAACGATTAACCTGTTATCTATAAGATTTCTAACTCTCTTTACAAGAGGTCCGACACCAACGGGGGTAACAATTCCGGTAGTAGGTCTTATCCCATAGTAAAGAAAAGGTCTTGAAAGAGCTGACACTTGAGATATAACTCTGTCTGGAACAAAAGGAGATACAAAAATTACAGGTTCGAGCCTTTTTTCATAAATTTGTTTAATGTAGCCAGAATAACCTTCAGGAAAGTCTATAAGAAGATCAGGAAACAAAACACCATCAGCCCCATACGACCTGACATTTTCAAGAAATTCGTCAAGGCTATTCTGAACGCTTTCAAGGTAAGTAAGCACAATTATTTTCTTTTCTGTAACTTTTCTTGATTTTGATATTAGCTCTAAGAAATTTTTAAAAGTTGATTTTACCTTTAAGTATGACTTCCTTATTAGAGGCCCATCATACTTTGCAAAATCAGGTGGATAACCAAGTTCAAAAACATCGGTTCCCAATTCGTCTGCCTTCTTTATAAAATTTAGATAGTCTTCTTCGTTTGGATATCCAATCGTCATGTAACTAACCAAAAGCTTTTTCATGTTTTATTTAGCCTCCATCTTCTGATAATAAGAAAGATCAAGAAGCCCATGCCCGCTTAGGTTAAAAGCTATAACGAGCTTTTCCCTTTTTTCTTTGGCTTCTTGAGCTACCTTTATAGCTGCCATTATTGCATGTGCGCTTTCAGGGGCTGGTACTATACCCTGTGTTCTTGCAAACAGCTTTGCAGCTTCATAAACCTCAGTTTCACTGAATTCCATCCATTCAACAGTCTTATCCCGAACCAAAAGGCTTAATGTAGGAGCAAGTCCATGGTATCTAAGGCCTCCAGAATATATAGGAGGAGGTACGTAGTCTTTTCCTAGTGTTATCATCTTAAGCATTGGTAGTAGACCTGCAGAATCCGGGAAGTCGTATTCATAAACGCCTTTGCTGAACTTTTTAATTTCAGAAGAACTAACGGCAATGTACCTCGAACCTCTTTTAGATCCTATAAATGGCTGGCATCCTCCCCGCCTTAAAAGGCGATGGTTCCTTCAAGGCGGATCACAGGTTCGTGGTTTACCGCCTTCATCTTCATCGCTTCATAGCTAGTGGTTACCCACCCCGCTCCGTTCGTCCAGCGATAGACCAAGGGCTGTTCCTTCAGCCACTTACCCCTATCCTCAACGGACTCGGGGATATGTAGAATGTTAATTGCCCCGTTCAAATCAGCGTTTATTACCTTCCCTGTGCGAGGACACTTAAACAAGCCTCTTTTAATCCTTCCGTTTTCGTGAATTTCCCCACACAGAGAACACGTCTTAGATGTATTTTCTTCATCCACAAGCTTAACCTTTATCCCGTATTCCTCTGCTACTTCCTTGATTCGCTTTATTATTGCAGAATAGCTCCAAAAGTTTGTATTTCTTTCGTTTCCTTTATCCTGAGCTATTCCCTTTGGGTAGCCGACGTATATTTCTCCTACTCCTTTATCGTAAAGAGATTCTACGATTTCCCTTGCTAGTCCTTCTCTTGCATTCTTGAGCAAAAGAGAACGCTTTTTGTATAACATTTCAAGCTTCCTGCTAGTTTTCAAGCCATGCCTTGAAAGCCTCTTTTCTTCTATTAAGATGCGCTTTGTTATCTTCTTAAATTCTGAAAGCACTGAACCACCTTTAAAGATCATCCACGAGCCGTCTTCAACAGCTACGGTTGCAAGGTTTACAACGCCTAGGTCGATGCCCGCTTTCATTTTGCCTTTTGGTTTATTATTTACTTTTACAACCATAGGAATCCTTGCGTACCACTTCTTCCTTGCATTATCGAAGAATATTTCAAGGGTTCCCTGTTTGCCAACCCACTTGAGCTTTCCAATGAACTTTAGTCTCAGGTTGAAATCCATGAGGAATATTTCGTTTCCTTCAATCTTGTACCTGTCGTGTCTAATTAGCAAAAACAGGTTATCTTTCTTTTTGTGAGGAGGCTTAGGCTTCATCCACTTAGGCAATTCACCTTCTTTCTTCTTTTTGCTTAGCTCGAAAAAAGATTTCCATGCTCCCATGTTCTTTCGCGTTACTTGCTGAACGTTTGCCCCGTGTAATATAGCTTTGAACTTTTCATAAACGACTTTTTCTGTTTTATTAAAATCTACAGGCTCGTGATTTTTGTACTGCTCAAGCCTCAACTTATTAACTTCGTTCCAGCAATTAACGAATGCCTTTCCGAGAACCGTTAGTTTAGCTTTTGTTTCTTTCCCAGCAATGATGCGTACTGTGTTCGATCGGCGCATGCTTTCGTTATTTTATCCTAATTAAAGAATATAAATACTTTAGCCTTTTTTATAAGAAAACACGTTAGCAAGGACGGAATAGTTCAGCATCCCCGCCTCTTCTAAAGGCGAGGCTTTCGTTCGTTTTGTAACAAAACTACTTCCATAACGCTTCCAACTAGGTACTTGTAACCTTTTTTTTATGGCGTATTCTATAGCCTCGCTCATAGCTATCCCTAAAGATCCAGGGTTAGAAGGATTCTTTTCTAGCTCTTTTCTGCCGTACTCAGTAACTTCAGAAGGGCTAGCATACACTTCAGCGCCATAAAGGTTCATCATAGTTCTCCTGCCAGGTTTCTGTTCATAGCTAACCCTAACCATAAAAACTGTGGACTTGATTTTCATTAAAGAGGCTGCAAGCGCGACAGCTGTACCCCACTGCCCTGCACCGGTTTCTGTTACAACTCCTTCAACCCCTTCTTCTTTGGCAAAATACGCCTGAGGTATAGCTGTGTTTATCTTATGAGAACCAGAATGAGTTGCGCCTTCATATTTAAAGTAAATCTTTGCAGGCGTATCAAGGACTTCTTCAAAGTTTTTAGCCCTCATAAGGGGCGTGGGTCTACCCGCAAGCGAATACAGTTCTATTACATCATCAGGGATCTTAACATACCTTTCAGCGGTAAACTGCTGTCTGAGAACTTCTTTAGGAATTATGCTGTTTAAAAGTTCAATTCTTGAGAAGTTAGAATCTTCAGGATCACGAGGAGGAGGAAGAGGCCTTGGAAGGTCTGGTACTATATTATACCAATAACGCGGGATAAATTCTATCATCGCAAAAAAATTAACCTTAAGGTATAAAAATGTTACTCTATGTATTTTTTATTGCATTAATGTACTACATATTTTTAGTTTATTAATACGTTAGAGTTTTAAGATTGCCAATTAACCGAATTGTGCTGAACAAGCTCTTCCTGTATTCTTTCGAGCGATTTATTTTTCGTTTCAATGCCTATTGTAGCTAGAATCGCAGCTATGATGATTACAAGCAATCCCGAGAACCACATAAATTTTTTTAGCAATTCTGAAACAAGGAGGATTGGAATCAAACTTCCAAAAACGAAGTTAGTGATTCTGTTTATGGAAAACGTTAGGCCGTCGGCAAAACCTTTTAATTCCGTAGGAAATACTTCAGTCTGGATGGTATAAGCGCCGCTTACATTTATAAAAGAAAAGAACATGGCGAGTGAAAGAAAAAGCTCAAGAACGTAAGCATTTTTCGATAACGAAGCACCAAGAAGTACGTAAAAAACTCCCAAGAGCGCAACAGAAATAACAACAAGCCTTTTTCTGCCTGCATAATCGTGCAACAGTGCCGCAACGACGGCTCCAGAAAGAGCGAACAACCAAACTATAAGCGTTAAATCTATCATCTGCACGTAACTCTTTGTTGCAAATTTTTCAAGTATAAGCGGGGTAAATATGGTAAGCATAGACGTAGTGCCAGCAGTGAACCAGGCTAAAGACGAATACACAAACCCTCGTTTATACTTACTAAAAAGTTCAGAATAGCTTTCTTTAGCGCTGCTCTGCACTTTTATACTAAATATACTGAACTCTTTAGCATGTTTTTTAGGATCTCCAAACATTGCGAGCCATCTGGGAGATTCGGTAAGCCAACTTCTGAGCAATATTACAAGCAAGGCGGGAACAGCACCAAAAGCAAAGATTAACCTCCATATTATAAAAGCAGAAACTCCAGAAGCATAAAGAGCATAAGCTACAAGCACGCTTACAAGCCCACCGAAGGGCATCATAAGAAGGGATATACCTAGCATTTCCCCTCTTTTACTCTTTGGAAGCATCTCAGATAAAAGAGCTGGTCCCGAAACTATGTCCGCGCCTATTCCAAACCCAATAGCAAATCTAAGAACTAGCAACTGAAAAGGGGTATGTATAAAGGCTGATAGAATAGAGGCTATAAAAAAGAAAAACAGATCAACTATTAGAGCGCTCCTTCTTCCTCTAAGATCGCTGAATATTCCGAAAAGAAAAGCGCCAAAAACTCCACCCAAATATGTGGCCGTGCCGAGCAATCCCTGAACAGGAGCAGTCATATTCATGGTTTTTATCAAAAAAGGCAATGCTATGCTTACGTTAAGAAGGTCGTATCCATCCAAAAAAGATCCTAATCCTACAAGGAGCGTCATAAATATCAAGAAACTGTTCAGAGGCATGTCATCAAGTTCTTTAAACTCCATGCTTTTTGTTTATAATCTATAGTTTTTAAATTTTGTTTTTATTAAACAAACATGTTTATACAATAACGTTTAAAATGGTATAAAAAATTTTGTAATACAAGTTTTAACAAATAATGGTGGTTAAGTCCTCATCCGTAAGGTGGGATGCCCGTCCGTAAAAGTAGATCAAAACTTTTGTTAATTTTTATGATGTTTTTGCTATTATACCAGATTTTAAATGCGATCTTTGCCCTAAAACTTTAGGCAAGGCTAAACAAGCTATCGTGCTGATTAACCTTATTATGCTATAAAAATAGTGCTTTAAGCCAAAATAAAGCATGGTTTAAGCTAGTGAAGTTATTTCATTGTGTTTAAAGTAAAAGCTATCTGAAGATCGTAATGTATATGTTAGAGATTAAAGCTTCAATCATTAATAGAGAAAAAACATTTTATAAGCACTTCGATTTCTGTTTTTTATTGGTTGGTTGATCAAATTATAGCTGGTGGGGTGCCTGAGCCGACTTCTCAGGCTATACCGGTTCGCGCCGAAAAAGCTGTTAGTATAAAACCGAGCAACAGAAGGACTATCAAGATAAGGCTTCTGCCAAAAGGAAGCGCTTAAAGAAAGCTAAGCTACGAGTTGATGAGTGCCATAGGGCTTGAAGCCCAGGAATACGGAATGAAAGCGTATGAAGCGATTTAATACAACACATCAAGGCTGTGCGCTTATCATGGTGTAAAAGCAACACACAGTCTGAGAGGAGTGATAAATTGCCCTTTAGGTCATAAGATTCATTCAGACCTCAAACGGGGCTCTAAACATATCGAAAAAAGCAACCGGAATGCTGATTCTGGGCGCTGCAAAGCTGCTTTCATATCTTGTGTTTCACAGCGGAGTAGCACCCGTTAAAGGGGTTTAACCATCAAGACCTCGGGAACCTTCGCCTTTTAAGGCGGTTAGGAGGTCAGATTTTATAAAAACTCGAAGTGTCAGTAAAAGCTTTATATAAAGTGCGAATCATAATAAGTTAGATTGTCGTCATTAGTTGAAAAAAAGTATATTGAGGAGCTTTCGTCAATTGTTGGTAAAAGGGTTAGAGTTGATACTGAAGAAGGAGAGGTAGAGGGAACCCTTATAGCTGTAGACCCTTTACTGAATTTAATAATTGAAATAAAGGCAGAAACAACAATAAGGATTGTTTATTCTTCTAAAGTTGTCAAGAAAATAACATTACTTGAAGAGCTTTTTGATCTTAAAGGGCTTGCCGACAGGCTTAACAAGGTTTTTCCCAACATGGTAAAGCTAAGGGAAGACATAGGGGCCATAATAGTTATGGATAAAATAAAGGTTACCAAAAGCGGAGTTGTTGAGGGTACGGGACCTTCAGCAGAAAAAGTAAAACAAGTATACGACGCTTATCTTCAAGAGTTAAAGTCAAAAAAAGAATAGGTAAAATCTTAGAATAATATATCCTCTATCTCCCATGGTACTTTAAACTGTAAAATCGTCTTCTTTTCTCCTTTTATGCTGGCTACTTTTTCAAGATCTTTACCCTGAGAGTTAAGGTATGCTTTCATCATAAAAAACCAAGGGGAAGGTGGCAGTTCTTGTGAATCTTCTAGCTCAACAGTAATCATCTTTGTTGTTTCATCATATTTGATTTCTCCATTCTTTATGTCAGTTTTAATAAGCTCTACAAAAGCAGGCAGGGCTGATCTTGCTTCTGCTTCAAAAATGTTTGTTTTGCCCTTGTAGATTTCTAACATTTTGTAAGAAATTTTCTTGAGTTCATCCTCTTTCAGCGTCTTAAGAGCGCTGTAAAAAAAGATTCTGTAAGCGTCGCTTTCTACTTTTAAGTTTATAATGTCCTCCGATAGGCCAGTATGCAGGAACTTTATGTATTCTTTAAGCGCAAGGGAGCTATCAAAGCTTTTTTTAAGCGAGTTTTCTATTATGAGTTTAACTATATATGGTTGAATTATTACTGTAGAAGCTCCAGTCTCGGGGTTGTGGATCAGAAAAACTTCTTCATCAACGGCCACCATACCCTTTTGGTCAAAAAGCTTGCCAACCCTCACTGGGAGATCCAGTGAAACCGCTTCGTTTATCATGTCCTCATCGGTGTATGGTATTAAGATGTTTAGGTTAACTTCTGAAAGCATGAGTGACATAAGCTGTTTTTCACGCTTTTTTAAAAGTTGAAATATTTGCTGATCAGATACTATATAAAGGCTGTACCTAACACGTTTAAGAAAATCATTAAATACATTATCTAGAGCGTCCTCTCCAAGAATTTGAAGGTTTCCTTTAAGCTGTGTTATGCCGTTCTTCTGGCTTAGATCCTTTACTTCGTTTATCAGGCTTTTAACCTCCTTATACTTTCTTTCTTCTTCTGCCAGAATCATTTCAAACGGTTCTGGGTTAGCCGTTGCTGAGAACTTTTTTGGGCTGCCATACGCTTCAACTAACTGTTTTTTTATTAACCCCTTGATGGCTTCATATATCTTTGTCCTTGGGACGCCAGAATAAAGAGCGAGCTCGCTAGCGTAGAGAGGCCCTTTTGTAAGGAGCGTTAAGTAAACCTTAGACTCATATTCGGTAAAACCAAGCTCCATAAGCTTAAGAATAAGCTTAAAGTATTCAGACATATAGAAGCATTCTAAGGATAAAGTTTTATTATAAAATGATAAAACCTTTTTACAAAATCCTCAAATTTTTGTCACTAGTAAAGCATGTACCTTAAGTGACAGTAAAGTTCGGTTACATCAACCTCATATTTCCTTTCCTTTAATTAAAGGATACAATGAGCGAATTTGTAAAAAAATGGAATCAACCTGAAGGAGAAAGTCTAGGCGACAGAATAAAAGGAGCCGTAAGGCCCGAGGGACCATTAAAGCCAAGGATAGAACAGGCCATTAGGCAGCTCCAGATACAGATAACAAAGCTCGATAACGCCGCAAACAGGCTTAAGGAAAAGGACTCACAGCTATTCCAGAAAATCGTAAACTACCTCCAGAAACACGACTCTGACCACGCAACTGTATACGCTAATGAACTGGCCGAGATCAGAAAAATGTACAAGATGATAAACCAGGCAAAGCTAGCTCTCGAGCAGATCGTAACAAGGCTAACTACGGTAACAGACCTAGGAGATGTAGTGGTAACTCTTGCTCCAGCAATGGCCGTAATAAAGAGCGTAAGGGCAGGGCTGATGCAGGTAATGCCATCAGCAGAACAAGAAATATCAGAGATATCTTCGTTGCTCAGCAGCATACTCGTGGATGCTGGACAGCTTACAGGATCCACGCTTAACTTCGAAGCTGCAAACGAAGATGCAGAGAGGATACTTGCAGAAGCAAGCACTCTAGCAGAAGCGAAGATGAAAGAAAAACTACCAGACCTCGGGTCAATCGGCCTACCCGAAGGAGAAAAGCACCAAATTTAAGCATAACTTGAATAATTCTATTTTTTCTTTTTGTTAATTTTTTATGACCTTTTCTGATAAATTGATCTTTTATTAAAAACTGGTGTATTATTATGAAGTTTAGTATAAATCCTTTTAAGAAAAAGGAGCCAGCTTTTAGGGATGCTTACCTTGAGCTATCAAAGTACAGGAACAACCTCCTTACCGTCAAGTGGAGGATTAAAGTTAAAATCGACGCATTTAGCATAAGAGCTGAAAAGAGTATGAGCCAGGAAGAAAGAGAAATATATGCTAGAGAAGCCAAGATTCTTAGTCAAATATATGAAGTGGTGGACAAGCTGGACGCCTTACTCTTGAAGGTTATGCTAAGGCTTGATAGCTACAGCGATTTAAATTCTGTAATAGAATCTTTTAAGGAAACTAACCAGGCTATTTCTAAGCTTAAGCCGGATCTTGAGGCACTTTCTGAAGCTTATTCTGTTCTTTTTGAACAACTAAGCGAAGCAGCTCAGTACTTTGGTACAATAACTATACAGGGGCAATCTTTACAGCTGTTTTCAGGTATGGGCGCAGAAAATATACTTGAAGAAGCCATAGAAAGGTCTTTGGAGATCAACAATGAGCAGGAAGAATTAAGAAGCTTCCTTATTAAAGCAGCAAAAGAAGGAGAGTACGCAGAGATGATATAAAATGAGCTACCAAGCTGCTCAAGAACTAGAAAGTCTTGCGGCTAAGTACGCAAGCGAAGCCATAAAGCTTGATTCCCAAGGTAGCTATCCACAGGCTATTTTGATGTACCAGAAGGCTATCGAAATGCTGATGAAACTGATAAACCTTTACCCCAACTATCAACTAAACCAGATATATATGGAAAGAGCGCAGGCATACAAACGCAGGATAGCCGAGATTCAAAGGATAAGGGGTCTTAACGATGGAGAAGCAGAAGGAACGCTATCCACAAGCGGAGGGCGTGTTGAAACGCTCAGGGCAAACTTTGATGACCTTGTAATAAAAGAAAAGCCAGAAGTTAAGTTCGACCAGGTTATAGGTCTTGATGAAGCGAAGAGGGCACTTCAGGACGCCATAATATATCCAAACAAAAGACCAGACCTATTTCCTTTGGGATGGCCCAGAGGGATACTCTTGTATGGTCCCCCGGGATGTGGTAAAACTATGCTGGCCGCAGCTACTGCAGCTGAAATAGACGCTGTTTTTCTTTCAGTAGATGCAGCAAGCATAATGAGCAAGTGGCTTGGTGAAGCCGAAAAGAACGTTGCAAGGCTTTTCCAGCAAGCAAGAGAAATATCGCAACAGGAGGGAAAACCTGTAATAATATTCATAGATGAAGTTGATTCGCTATTCGGCACGAGATCTCAAGAAGTAGGAGGAGAGATAAGAGTTAGAAACCAGTTCCTTAAAGAAACGGACGGAATAAGTGAAAAAGGAAAGAAAACGCCGGTTTACATACTTGCAGCAACAAACAAGCCCTGGTCGCTTGATCCTCCGTTTTTAAGAAGGTTTGAAAAGAGAATATACGTAGGTTTGCCTACTATGGCTGCAAGGAAGAAAATGTTTGAGCTTTACACCCAGCCGCTTTCTTTAGCGCCTGATGTAAAGCTTGACGAACTTGCA
Organism: Nitrososphaerota archaeon; assembly: GCA_009903795.1. GTDB lineage: Archaea > Thermoproteota > Nitrososphaeria > Conexivisphaerales > UBA164 > CAYFFZ01. Next base: position 92,182 of record WYER01000031.1, read on the forward strand.
AAGCTTACTGAAGGTTATACTGGCAGCGACATAAAGGATATAGTGCAGGCGGTTCAGCTTAACGTCGTGAGGGAGCTTTTTGAATCAGGTGAAGCCTTAAAGCCCAACAGCAAGCCAAGACCGATAAACATGAACGACTTCAAAATGGTGATAAAACAAAGAAAACCAAGCGTAAGTTCAGAAATGATCATGGCTTACTTGAAGTGGAGCGAAAGCTTTAAGGCTCTATAGGTTTCAGATAGATGTATGGAAAAAGCGTTGCAAGTAGAGGTCAAAAAGGCTACAAAATCACTTAAAGTTCCTGAGGAAAAGTTAAACGAACTAAGAGGAATAGGGAACAGACTTATATCGTCAATGAAAAAAGAGTATGTTGATTGCCCAGTAGTAAAACAACAGGTCCCTTTTATAGTATGTTACCTCTGTCCTTCTTTTATAAGAAGGTATAAGGGTGTTGTTTACTGCAAAGGAGAAAAAGGACCATACTGAGCTTTTATCTTTTACAGAAAAGGTAAGCGTTTTCAACCAAAAAGACCTTTTTCTTTTCTTTTCTTATCTTTTCATAAGCTTCGGTAAGGCTGTTGTACCCTTCTATTCCTAGCTTTCTTAAATAAGCAAAAGGAAGAGAAGTCACCATATGAACCTTGGCTTTACTTTGCAACTCTTTTAAAACCTTTAACGCCTGACTTTCACCGTTAATCCCTAGAATAGCAGACCTTAGCCCCTCATCACCCAACCCATTATTACATTTTGCAAGAAGCAAAACGTCTGAACCTTCTTCTAGGACGCCAAAAATGCCATAAAAAGAAAGCAAAGACTCTTTTAGGTTAATATCGTAAGGGAAGCCTCCAGCAGAAGCTATGACAAAATCCTTTTGTCTGTGCTTTTGTACGTGGTTTGTAAAAAATTCTTTTAACCTTTCATAGACAGTTACGCCATCTCCCATGATAAAATTCCCTTTGTTACCAAAATAACAAAAAGCTTTTGCGCCGCTGGTTTCCAAAAGCCTTTTAGAAAACCAAACGGCTTCGTCCTCTTCGCATGCTCCTTGTTTCTCTTTTCTTTTGATAACCTCTTCCCTTGCTCCAAAAGCCTCAGCGATAACGCTGTGAGGACCTTTAAACCAGTAAACAGGATCCAGCCTGACGGAACAGACTACAAGAGTTTCTTTAAGAGCTTCGGGATAACTGAAAAGATAACCATCTACTATTTCCTCTTTTTTAAAGTTTGTTACCTCCAAAGGCTTAAGCTCTGGCATCCTTTCTTTTATTAAATTTTCAGAAAATTCAGACCCATCAGTAATGTAATATTTAACTTCTGTTTTTTCAGAAATGCTTTCAGGAGGCTTGATAGAAACAACTTCATCAATATCCTCCCTTTTAAGCTTTAATGATACTTCTTGCTCCCCGTATGGTAACCATATTTCAGGCATCTCAAATATATTTATGAATGCTGTTTATAGGCTATTCTAAAGTTTACAAAACGAACGAAAGCCTCGCCTCTTCTAGAGGCGGGGTAAAATTTAAATTACTAAAACGTTGTAAAGCGTATTAAAGCGTGTCCCGTAAGGGAATACTTCAAGAAGGCTCTACATATTCTGGAGTCCAATGAGGATAGGGTAAGTGGCTGAAGGAACAGCCGGTGGTCTACCGCTGGATAAACGGAGCGGGGTAGGTAACCATTAGCTATGAAGTCATGAGAATGATCGCGGTAAACCACAAACCTATGATCCGCCTTGAATGAACTATCGCCTTATAAGGCGGGAAGATGTCAGAGTAACGTTTAAATTCTTTAGGGCGCCAATTTAATTTTCTAAAATGAACTTTTTAAAACCCGATTATAATGGAGGAAGCATTTCCAACATTTATGGAAGCATACTGAAAAACTTTGACTTGAACAGCGAGAGGAAACCTCTAAGGAAAAGCTTTGAAAAAAGCCAAAAATTTGTTCTCGTTATTTTCGACGCTTTTGGAGAAAAAACGCTTGAGAAAGGGATAGAAAAAGGTTTTATTGATAAACAATTGATTGAAAATTTTGAACATGAAACGATTACAAGCATATTTCCATCAACAACAGCATGCGCAATGCTCAGCTTTTATACAGGATTGACGCCAGGGGAACACGGCGTAATGGGATTTACAACATACGTAAAAGAACTCGGCACTATAGTCAACATGTTAAACCTTTCTCACCCTTCTCAGGAAGTTCCGTTACCGCTTATATATCAGAACTTTACTAAATACATTTCAGAAAAAGCAGTTCCAATAGGGGACAGGCTTGCAGAAAAAGGAATAAAAGGATATTCTGTAATTCCAGCTAACATATATGACACGCCAACTAATCAATTCTATCACAGGGGCCTTGAAAGGATAAAGTACTACTATTCATGGGACGCTTTTCAAGCAATGAGAAAGATACTCCAGGAAAACGAAAGCGTTTTCCTGAACCTTTACATACCTACTGTTGATACTCTATCGCACCATTACGGTCCATTCTCTCCTGAAACTTTATCTTCAGCATCAGACCTTCTAAAAATGCTTTTAAAATCGTTAGAAGGCATCAAAGGTTTAACGCTTTTGCTTACCGCAGATCACGGGCAGACAGATAATCTAGTAAGCCATGTAGTGGATGATTCCCTAATGGAGATGCTCGAAATGCCACCGTGGGGAGACTCAAGAGCTGCATTTATGAAGGTAAAGAATGAAGAAAAAGTAAGGGAATATTTTGAAAAAAACCTGAAAGGTTTTGAACTATTTACGAGGGAAGAATACCTTAAGGAAGAATTACTCGGCGAGTACGTTGACCCAAGGTTTCAGGACAGACTTGGAGACATTTTGGCCGTACCAAAGGTTCCTGAATCGCTAATATATTCCTACAGAGGACCTGAAGGGGACAAAGATTATATAGCTTTTAAAGGTCATCATGGAGGATTAACAGAAGAAGAACAGCTTGTACCACTGCTTATTTACAGAAGCTAAAACTAAAAGTTTATTCTTCTTGCGTACCTTCCCCTTTTTTCTATTTCTTCTACCTTGTTCAGAAATTTATCCTTTGTTATCTTACTGGTTGAAAAATAACCTTCAGAAAAAGCGTTGAGCGCCTGATCATAAACCTCGACATGCTGTACGTTTAGGATCTCTTTGAAAAGATGAAAGTCAACAGCATAATCTTCTATTCTTTCTGTATAGTATGAAAGTCCAAAATCTATCATTAACCACGTGTTGTTTTTTATGTCAAACAATATGTTAGAAGTGTTAGGGTCGCCATGGGCTATACCGTTGTTATGAAGCTTTGCCAAGTACTGCCCAGCAACATAAGAAAGTTCAGGTTTGTTTTTTATTATGTCCTTCATTGCTTGCCCTTCGATAAACTGCATTACTATAGTGTAAGTCTTTAATCCGACGTAAAAAACGTAAGGAGTTGGAATAAAGCTTCTTGCAGCCCTTAACATCTTTGCTTCCCTTATGGTCCTGCTTTTTCTAAGGAAAGCATCAAGGTCTTCGACCATATATGGTTTTTTAACTCTCACCTTGTAAACAGCGTCCAAAAACCCCCATTTTCCGAGATATATATCTGCTTCAGCTCCCCGACTTATCAGTTTCTCCAAGGCACTTCTACCTCATCGATCCTCCATGACTGATCTATAGTTGCATTTTCGGGTTCAACGCTGTAGCCTAGCTTATGATAAAGCAAGCCGGGCCAAGCTATTTGAGCGCCGTTGTCACCTGCATACTCTGGAGGAACTATCAAAAGCCTGCTTTTGTGTCTTTCGGCTACGTTCTCAAAAACCTCCTTTAACCTTTTGTTAGCGGCTACACCACCCACAATCATTATTTCAGATTTTTTTGTTAGAGCCAGCGCTCTTTCTGCTGTTTCTGCGAGCATAGAAAAAGCGACTTCCTGCAAAGAATACGCAACGTCTTCAACGCTAACGCTTTTTAAAGCTTTTTTGGCTGCGCTCAAGATTCCTGAAAACGAAAGGTCGTTACCCTTTACGACATACGGAAGATGAACAAATTTTTTCCCCTTTAAGGCAAGCGCCTCTACCTGTGGCCCTGAGGGAGAGGCAAGGCCTATGCTTCTTCCGAACTGATCTATAAGTTGTCCTAAAGTTATGTCCAGAGTTTCTCCGAAAACTCTCCACTTTTTCCTTTGAGCTGAAAGTATCATCGTATGACCTCCAGAAAGCAATAACACAAGCGGGTCTTTTGCGCCTGTAAGAAGGGCCCCAAGCTCTATATGGCCTACGCCGTGATGCACAGGGATAAGAGGCTTATTATAGTAGGCGGAAATGAACCTTGCAAGGGTTGCTCCTACCCTCAAGCAAGGTCCAAGTCCAGGTCCAGCTGAATACGCTATAAAATCAAGGTCTTGGTAAGTTACTTTTGCCTGTTTGAGCGCGCCCTTAAGGATCTTGGGGGCAACGTCAGAGTGATGACGCGATGCTTCACGAGGATGAATCCCAGAACCCTGAGGAGGTTTGTAAACGTCTTTTAAGTTTGAAAGTATATTTCCTTCACTGTTGACTACGGAAGCTCCAAAAGTATGCGCAGTGCTTTCTATTCCTAGCCCTATCATTCCTCTAACCACTTTGTCGTCCCGTCTTCATAAATTTCCTTTTTCCATATAGTTGGTTCTTTCTTATACCTTTCTATAACATAAGGAAGAGCAGAAAGCCCCTGCGATCTATCTCTACTCCATATTATAGCAAGCACAAGCGGTTCTCCAGGCAAAAAATAACCAGTAAAGTGATAGATCCTACATTCATTAACCAAAAACTTATTTACTGTATCATAGCATATTTCTTTTAGCTTTTTATTAGCAAGCTCTTCGTAAGCCTCTATGTAAAGCTGCTTGACTTTCTTCCCATCTTTGCTTAGATCTTTCACAGTTCCTACATAATAAAGTATTATACCATCCTTCCCCGGATCTCTTTTTAAAGCTTCAGATAGAACATTGATTAAATCTAGCTTACCTTTTTCATAGATGCCACTTTCAGGGATATTTGCCATAAACAAGATCCTCCATGATAGTTTTTACCCTTTCTGAAGTATTTATAGATCTGGCAAACTTAGAAAGTTTTTCTACTTTTTTCTTAAATTGATCATCGTTCAAAAGAAGTGTTAAACTATATTGAAGATCGCCGGGTTTTGTTTTGTACTGATCCATATAAAGACCAATCCCTAGCTCTTGGACCCTGCGTGCGTTTTGTTCTTGTTCCCCATGGAGGGCTATGGGAAAAACCACCATAGGTTTTCCGTAAATTATGCCTTCTCCTATAGTGGTCAGACCCCCTCTAACGATCAAGGCATCAGAGCACGTCATGTTTATCTCTCTGTTTTCATCCCAGCCGATTATGCTTAGCTTTCCGTCATCAAATCTATAGCCTTTTTTGCTTAAATCTCCCATGCTTATAGTTACCTGATAATTTTCCGGAAGCAACCTTGCGGTTTTTATTAAAAGGTCTACAATAAGCTTCTTTGTAGGTGCTGGCCCACTTATTGGGGCATATATCTTGTATTTTCCGTCATTTTTACACTCAACTTTTTTGTTTGGTATGTCTGCAAAGAACCCGGTGTAGACAACTTTTTTTTCTATTGTTTTAAGTTCCATGCTGAACTTAGATATGTTATATGGTGGTGGTAGATCTGGGGAAATTATTACATCTGCAAGATCCCACAGGACGCCAAGCGTTTCTCCAAATAGCCTTTCTAGGAAAATGTAAACGTTTTTTCTAAGAGGAAAGAGAATTTTTGCTTGATTTATTATAAGAACGCTCTTTTTTCTAGATAGCTTAGAAGCTATTAGCGGGGAAAGCCTTGAATCTGATATAACCAAAGAAGGGTTGATCCAGTTTATTCGTTTTTTTTCTTCTCTTATCTGTAACGCAAAAGTACTGAAAGGTTTGTAGAAACCCTTTAACGTTTTCTTAAAAGACATCCTTCCTTCCTCTGTCCAGACAACGTCAAGAGGAGTAGCCTCAAAAGACGTATAGCTTAAAGAGGCTATTTTTAACGCCTCTCCCCAGCTAGAGAAGTATTTATCGCCATTAAGGTGTCTAGCAAGCCAGAGGCTTCTTGCTATGTGCCCAAGCCCCGTCCCGTAAACTGAAAAGTACCATTTATAACTCAAGGTTAACTTGTTCTACTTCTCCTTTTGGCTCCTTTTCTCCAAAAACGTAAGCCCTGAACCTGTAAAGCCTTATCCCTCCTCTTCTCCACAAGTTTCTATCAGCTCCAGCTTTTAGACAGCCGTAAGATAGGAACTCTTCAACGTCCCACCCTTCTTCAACAGGAACTTGAGGAAGAAGAAGGCCGCTTCCTAAAGCCCACTCTACTATTATCCCGTCCCTTCCAACTTTTATTTCCTTTAGGTAATCTTCAGGTCTTTTCACAACTACTTCTTCGGGCGTTGTAAGAATGCTTATTTCTATAAGCACGTTATCAGCTTCTTTTGGATCAAGAGGAGGAAACCTCGGATCAAAGTAAGCAGCGTCTACTGCGGATTCTATGACATTGTTTATCAGAGTTCCCGAAGGATAAGGCCTACCTATACATCCCAAGAGCTCTTTTTGTCTGTTCTTTATAGTTACAAAAGCCCCGGCTTTGACCATGTACTTTTCAGGAGGGTTAATCACTTGAAGATACTTTTTTGTTCTTCCATAGTATTTTATTGCTTCTCTTGCAACATCAATGAGGTATTTACCATCCTCAACGGTCCATCCAGACATATGCCTTATTTTACAGCTCCAGATAATAACTTTTACCGGGGAAACATATTTTGCTAAATGTATTAAAAATACGAAAAGCATTTCATACATATGTATACAAGAATAAATCGTGGGCAAAGAAGCGCTTACTCTTATTGAAGCTAAGAGGATTATAGGTTCAGAGCTTAAAGAAAGCCCTAAAATAAAACAAATGTCGCCTCTTAAAGGTATAAACCATATAATAGCTGAGGATGTACTCTGCACGAAGAATTTTCCGGTTCTGCCCAAGAGCACGATGGATGGTTTTGTAGTTTCTTCAAAAAGAGAAAAGTACGTTATAAAGGGGGAAATACCATTAAAGGTTAGACCTCCCCATTATTTAAAAGCGGAAGATACTTATCAAGTTTATACTGGATCTTTTTTACCTGTTAATTCTTTGTATGTTATAAAAAAAGAGATGGCTTCTATAAATCAAGGAATGTTGCTTCCGATCAGCGAGGCAGCTTTTGAAAAAAACTTTATAGACGCTGGCGAAGACTGCAAAAGCGGAGAGGTAATAGTAAAAAAAGACGAAATCTTGAGCGTAAAAGCTGCAATATTTCTAAGCATGGCGGGCATAAAAAAAGTTAAAGTGTATGAAATGCCTAAGGTTGGCATCCTGCCTATAGGGTCAGAACTTGTCCACCGAAGAGGTCCCGATTTAACTGGTTTCCTAGTACAGGAATTTGTAAGATCAATGTTGGCTAAAGTTGATTTGATGAAACCTCTGCCAGATTCTGTGAATGAAATATCAACGTCCTTATTAAACTCTATAGGAAAATACGATGTTTTGATAACAATAGGAGGAACCGGCATAAGCGATAGGGATTTAACTACAGAAGCTGCGCTAAATGCTAATGCAAAGTTAATTTTTAAAAATTTAAAGCTTCAACCTGGTAAAACTGCTGGGTTTTTTACCTTACATGAAACCCCTTTAATAACTTTACCAGGAAACGCGCAAGCTGCTGTAGCTGCCCTTTTTGCGCTTTTGCCTATAACGCTTCAAAGTATGGGGTTCGCGCCATATCTAAGAAAAAGGAGAGCCGTTTTGAACGATAATTTAGATTTAGACGACACTTGGACAAAAGTGCTATTTGTAAAGGCCTTAAACGTTAATGGTTGTGAAACTGCTGAGATTTTAAACGTAAAACCTCACACATTGAGGTTTATTTTAGAAGCAGACGCATTACTATTTGCTTCTGGAAAAATCCCCAAAGGTTCTTTAGTTGATATAACGTTGATTTAAGCAAAAGCGTTATAATATGTGCATCTAATTAAATGAGGGGAAGTCTATGGGAAAGCGAAAGGTGCTAAGCGAGGCTGAACTTAAAGATTTAGTCCTTCCAGAACAAGGAGAACTGCTTGGGGTAGTTGAGAAACTGCTAGGCAGCGATCACGCTATGATAAGGTGTACTGACGAAAAGGTTAGGCTTGGAAGGATTAGGGGGAAATTAAAGAGAAAAATATGGATAAGGGAAGGGGATGTAGTCCTCGTAGCACCTTGGCCTTTTGACGACACAAAATGCGATATTTTGTGGCGTTATACAGTGGCGCACGTCGACTGGCTAAAACAGAATAACTATTTGCCACAAGGTTTCATCTAATTTTAAAAACTTATCAAAATGCTTTTTTGAATAATTTACTATCTTAACCAATAGGCTTTAATTGATCATGTCATCAGCATTGCGTTCTTAGCATAATTGATCATTGCATCATATGCCCAAACTTTTTGCATAGCTTCCGCTAGCAAACCAATTACGCTTCTTGCACTAAGGTCTTCTCTGAACTTTCTCTTTATAGATGAGAATATCCCTTCTATAGCCCACCTAAGGCCATACTTAACTTTCTTTGCCCATGTCTTGTACCCGAGCTTTATGTACTCCCTAACCTCTTGTTTTCTCCTCCTTCTTCTACAACGATAAGTTGTAGCGTTCTTATCTTTATAGCTTATTCTACATTAACAATTATGTTAAAAATTTCGTTTGTGGGATATGTACATATCCATAAAACTTCCGTCAGAGCCTGCTTCAAGATCGTACGTTTGTAGCTTTATTTAAGGTATCATATCTTGCACTCAAATATGATTGTGTAATCATCATGGTAAGGTATCAAGCATCTTTCAAGTCCCCTTTAACCAACACTGATGCCATAAAGCCTGAATTTTAATGAATGATTCAGGGAATTCATAAGGCCTACCTTTCTTGCCCTCATTCATCTTATCCAATTCTTCATACCAGTTTTCAAACATATCTATCGGCAGCAAAAACTCTTACCAGCTCTTCATTGTAACTTTTCCAGTTCTTTTTGTCGATAAACTTATTACCCATCATTTTATTATTGCGACTATCTTTTGGGTTCATAAGCAAGGAATTGACAGCCACGCTATTAATAATTATTCAACACAGCATTATCAAACAATAAATTTAAATCTGGATTAATATATATAATTTTTGTAAAAATAATTATTTTTTTATAGATTACTTATATTTTATTTTATAAATAGATTAAATTTAAATTTAATATAATTAAATACAAAAAAAAATAAATGAGCATAAATACGTTGAACCATTTCGATTCACTAAAACTTTCTTTAAAACACATTAAAGTTTCTCTTATAGCAGGTATGGGATTCTTCACAGATGCCTATGATCTTTTCAGCATAACAATAGTGCTTTACATTCTTAGCGTTTATCCTGAACATTCGTTTCCTCTTAACTTAAAAATTCTATCTCTTCCCCTCTCTGCATATCTTGCAACTTCAGCCATATTATTTGCAATAGTTGGTCAGCTGCTTTTCGGGATAATATCTGACAAACTAGGTAGGAAAAAAGTTTACGGGCTTGAGGCCGCATTGCTAGCGCTGGGTGCTATACTTTCAGCTTTTTCTCCAAATATATACTGGTTAATAGCTAGCAGAGCCTTGCTTGGAGTTGGTATAGGAGGCGACTATCCAGTGTCATCGGTCATAGCATCAGAATACGGAAATGCTAAGGACAGAGGAAAAATGGTTGCTCTAGTATTTTCAAACCAAGGGTTAGGAATCATAGCGGCGGTGCTTGTTGGAATACTTTCAGCACTTTTTATACCTCCTTCAATAGCATGGAGAACAGTTCTAGGAGTAGCCGCAATACCTGCTCTGGCAGTAATATACTTTAGAAGAAAGATGCCAGAGACTCCTAGATATTCATACCATGTAAAAAAAGATCTTAACGAACTTAAAAAAGCAGCTGAGTACTTTGGAATACAATCAAACTATGAGATATCCCAGAAAGGCATCGATATGGCTCAGAAAAAAACGTCCAGTTTTTCAAGATTCATAAAAAATTACTGGAAACCCCTTTTGATAACAACATCTACTTGGTTCATCATGGACATAGCTCTTTATGGAACTGGCGTTTATTCTTCATTTATAACGAGCACTATTGTGCCTAAGCTTATGGAAGGAACTCTTAGCAAAGCTATATTAATTAGCGGTCTGCCTTACATAGTCGGATTGCCAGGTTATTTTTCGGCTGTTGCGCTTATAGATAGAGTAGGCAGAAAGGCGCTTCAGATCGCAGGATTCGTTTTTATGGCAGTTATATACTTTTTAACGAGCTTTACGCTTCAGAAACTTTCAGATCCCCTAATAGCGTTCTCTCTTTTTGCAATGAGTTTCTACGCAATAAACTTGGGGCCTAACACAACAACTTTTATAATACCTTCGGAAATCTATCCTACAAACAAAAGGTCAACCGGGCACGGAATTTCAGCAGCAGCTGGCAAGCTTGGAGCCGCAATTTCTACGCTTTATATGCCGGTATGGAGAATAACTTACGGGCTTCCTCTGATATTTCTAGGCCTTGGGTTGTTGAGCCTTGCAGGTGTAGTTATTACCACTTACCTTCAAGAACCAAAAGGAGTACCTCTTGAAATAATTTCTAACGAAATGCAAGTATTAGCTTAAACTGCCAAAAATTTTTTAGTATTTTAATATCTCGTTACTTACAGAATAATCGATTATGTTTTCCGCTATGTCTGAAGTATACTCCGCTATTCTCTCAAAGTGCTCAATGATATTTTGAGGAATTGAGGCATAGTTTTCCATTTCTTTTCTGATTTCCTGTACATAATCTATTATCTCGTTAGCTTTAAATTTGTCTTGAGAAACAAGGGCTTCATAGGACTTTTCAAAAACGCTCAAAACCTTTTCATAAAGATTTTGAAGTTTTTTCCTATCGCTTTCAGAAATGCTAAAACCTCTGATAGATGCTATGCTTACAGCGTGATCTGCAATTCTTTCTATATTTTTAAGCAAACTTTTAGATATTAATATATGAACGTCTTTGGTTAATCCAAAACTTTGAAGCATATCTTTGTTGTATACAACCTCATTAAGAACTCTAATGCCGTAGAAATAAAATTTATCAACTTCTGTGTCTGAACTTATGACTGATTCTCTTATATCTTCGTCATCATTTATTAAAGCAGAATATGAGTCCTTAACCATGTTCAGGGCTATGGTATGCATTCTCCTTATCAACCCAAACAAATTCATAGATGGCCATGAAACGAGCTCTTGGAAAGTTATACTCTCTAAGGATTCTTCGACAACTTCAATTCCTATCATGATATCTTTCGCATACTTTTTCAGCTCATCTTTAAGTGTAGCTGGAAGCTTTTTTTCTTTAGCTTCAACCTTTATTGATCTCGCACCAAGAAGATAAGCTGAAATGAACATTCGAATAATTAGAGATACACTTTCATCTTCTGAAACTTTTATAGTATACTCAAGTTCTTCTTTTTCAGAAACTTTTTGTGAAGGATAAATAGACAGCTTTGAACCCTCTAGTTCAACAGTCAAAGGGTCTGATTTCTCTAACTTCAGATCTTTAATCCAGTTTTTTGGAAGAACTATAGCGTAGGAAGAATTTCCTGTCTTTTGAAGCCGTCTTAATATCTTTTTTGCCATAAATAATTATTTTTTGCATAAATAAATATTTATTCAGGCATTTTTATTTTTAACTTTACCAAATTAAGGTAGCAAAAAGTCTTTTGTAAAGCAGATCAAAACTTTTATCTGATTTTATAATGAGCTTAACAATTTTATGAACAGCTTTCCTTTGGTAAAGGAGCTGAGTCAAACGTGCTGACTTTCAAAATTTACTTAAGTTTTCTCATCTATTGCTTAGTATGCAGTTGAGAACTGATAAGCTAATTCCCCTTTCTGTTCTATTAACTATATACTTTATGATCACAATGCATTGTCTCGTGCTACTCAATCGCAACGATGAAAGGTTTTTGAACGCGTAAGAATCGTTCATTTTTTGTAATAAGCATGAATTAGTTATACTCATACATTATGCTGCTTCAGGTTTTACCTTATGGTCTATCTGTACATGTTCAAAAAGAAGCATTTCATCCATGATTTTTCCAATGATTGATTAATAAATTGATTATTAATATATAATAAGTACTTATTATTATTAATTAGTATTTTGTATGGTCTGCACAAACTTTAAAACGCTATCTTTTCTAAAAATTTTTTGAGTTACTAATAAGGGCAAGAGGTCGTTAGCGCAGAAAACAATTTTATGTCTTTATTTTATCTTTTATAACAGATGTTATTTTCTTAACTTGTTCGTCGCTAATTTTTTCCCTGAAAGTTTCCATTAAAATCGCCTCTAAGCCTGCATCTTTTAACGAGTTCTCCATATATTTTATAGCATTTGAGCCCCATCCATAAGAGACCATCACCACAAACGGTTTGCTTACGCCCCTGAACTTATCCTTTATAAGCTCAAGAAGCGCTTTCATTCTTGGATGAACGCTGGTATCGTAAGTTGGAGTAGCGAGTAAAACAACTGACGAACTATTTATTTCAGTAAGAAAATCTTCAAAATCTGGGTAATCAGAATCGTTTATTGCAAAAGTCTTTACATTAATATCTTTTGAGGCAAGTTCGTTATAAACCCTTGACACCGCTTCTTCTACAGAACCATACATAGACACGTATGCTATCGTCACTTTATTCTTCTCTGGTTCTCCTTTGGCCCATTTTTCAAAAAGCTGCATCGGCTCTTCAACGTTTCTATCCCATATGCCTCCGTGTGAAGGTGCTATCTTTAGGATCTCAAGGTTCATGCTCTTTACCTTCTCTATGGCGTTAAGAACATATTTCCTGTAATAACCCATGACAGTAATCAAGTATTTTTCAGCGCTTTTAAGGTAAAAAGAATCACGCGGGTCTGCCCTGTAACTTGACGGTATTGAGAAAGAACCAAAAACGTCGCATGTGTAAAGTATCTTTGTTCTCTTTTGATAAGAAAGCATGGTCTCAGGCCAGTGAACCCATGGTACATGTATAAAAATAAAGTCTTCTCCCAACAACTTAACTTCTTTTGTCCCTTCAATGCTTACAATTTCATTTTTTATATCGTACTTTGCTTTCAAGAGTTTTATGCCTGCAACGTTAACCACAACCTTTGCGTCTTTTGCTTCTCTAAGAAGCACTGGAAGGCTTCCTGTATGATCAGGTTCGGCATGATTTATTATTACGTATTTTATCTTTGAAATATCAGTAATTTCTTTAATAGCTTTCATGAAAAGCTCTGAATATTGTCCTTTCCATGTATCAATCAGCATTTGGCCTTCAGAAGATTCAATAAGGTAAGAGTTGTAAGTTACGCCCTCAGGTATGTGCCATGCGGCCTCAAAATATCTTGTTCTGTCGTCGTCTAACCTGAGAAGCTTAACACCATCGGCTATATCTTTTATCAGATATTTTACCATAAAGATGGTTAAAGATTCTGTAAATTAACTTTTCTAAAAATGTTAGAAAAACAAATGCAATTAATATGTGTTTTTGTCTGAAATAGGTTTCCTTTCAAATTTTTATGAGAGTTAGGGAAGTACCCTTTCACAAGCTTTTGATGATCCCTATAAAAAGGTTTAAGCCTTCCGCACGTTATCTTTTCAGACTATACTGACTAAAAAGCCTTGTAAGCTAACTTTAGGAACTCCCAAACGTTTAGGAGGAGGCTAGCACTCGATAGAATAAAACCAGCGATTAACAGGGCTCTGCCTGTGAAACGCACGCAAGACATTCATTGGGTAGTGTGGCAAATACGATAAAATGCTTTATAAGTATTCCTCATGTAAAAAGTAATAATGAACTGATAAGCCTTGTACGTAAGAAGGTAGTTTACAAAATGAACGAAAGCCTCGCCTCTTCTATTAGGGTAAAATTTTAGTAAAAAACGTTGTAAAGCGTATTAAAGCGTGTCCCGTAAGGAATACTTCAAGAAGGCTCTACATATCCCCAAATCCGTTAAGGATAGGGGTAAGTGGCTGAAGGCACAGCCTGTGGTCTATCGCTGGACGAGCGGAGCGGGAGGCAACCACTAGCTATGAAGTCATGAAGATGAAGGCGATAAACCACAAACCCATGACCCGCCTTAAAGTAACAATCGCCTTTAAGGCGGTGAGGATGTCAGAGAAGGTACTTAGCCATACATCTCCTGCTGTTAACAGAAGGAAAATAATACAAAAAACACGGCGGCTTTCACGCTCTAATTTAAATATTAAGGTATAAAACCTTTTGAAAGTTGAAAATCTAACTACATAAATGTAAAAATAAGCCGATAATCTTTTTAATTATTTTGAGGAAAATTTTATATGAGAATATTTGTACCTCTTAAGGACAATAATGGGCTTAATTCGAGGGTAACAGGGCACCCAGGGAGAGCCCCTTTTTATGCTATTGTTGAAATTGATGTGGATAAAATAGTTAGTTACCAAATATATGAGAATCAACATGCGAAGGAAGAAAATGAAGAACATGAGCACCATGGGCATCATGAACATGGAAGACATGGAGGCGCTTTTTTAAGGGTAATCCTTGATAAGAAGCCCAATGTTATTATAACGTACATAATGGGCCCAGGAGCTTTCAACGCTTTAAAGCAGATGGGTGTAAAGATATATTTGCCAAAAGGGCACACGCTACAAGAATCGGTTGAAGGATTGCTCAAAGGGGAACTAAAAGAAATGAGAGAACCAATAATAAAAGATTAATTCTTTTATCAAAGAATTATAAAAATTATTTTTCTAATGTCTAGTGTTTATTGTTGTGATATATTAAGTTTTTTTACGTTAGCACATTTGGCAAGAAGTTTTATCTTGGAAAAGTTACCGCTTGCGTTGAGCTCTTCTACGTCGTATATACCTCCTATGTATTTTTCTATCGTTACATCGTCAAGAGATGTAAGAGTGAGTTTCTTTATGTTTTTGAAAACTACTCTTTTTCCTTCGTTAAGAATTTCCTTTGAGTCTACTGAAAGCTCGTCCAAAGAGCTTATAAGAATAGACCCGGATTCCTGAATACCTTTCTGAAACGACTTGGAGATCTCCCCAAGCCCCTGTGCTCCGTTCAGCAATGCTTCATATGCTCTGTTTGTAATTTCTCCTATAGTTTTTCCGCTCTGGTAAGCCATATCCTTAATTTTTTTGAATAGATCTGCTCGTACACCCTTTATTGTAACGGTCTTCTCATCTTCTTTATTTTTATATTCTTCATCTTTAGTCATACCTGTAATACATGTTTACTTATTTAAAAGGTTTACTAAAAACTTTTAAAAGGTTTATGACTCTAAAGTTTCTTTATTTGCATGGTTTCTGGCAGGATATGAAGAAGCGCCGCAGCACAAACCGAGCTCAAGCCGAGAACAATAAAAGGCAAGCTCGGATTTTGAAAGATTTCAAGAACGCTGCCAAGAACTAGGGGAGACGTCATGCCACCTATCCTACCCCATGCCAGAGAATTTCCAAGACCTCTCCCCCTCATGTCGTTATCGTAGAGTTCGGAAGCCATTATTGTAACTATTGCCAGAGAGCCTTCCATAAAAAACAGGGAGACAAAAGTGAGCGCTACTGCAAGAGCGGGTATTATTCTAGAAAATAATAAAGTTAAAACTTCCGTAATGCCAGCTACGGAGCTTACCGCTATGCCAAGGGTCCTTCTGCCTGTCCTGTCTACTAAAGGCGCTATAAAGAGAGCTCCCAGGAAAGCTCCAAAGTTAGTTATAAGTATGTAGTCTTTCTGGAGTATTGCTGGTACCTTGACCAAACCTCTTGATAAAAGCGTAGGGAACCAGTCAACTATTCCGTAAACAACAAAGAATACAAAGAAAGTTGCAAACGATATTACTAGCGTTTTTTTAAGGTGTTCACCTCTGTAGAGATCCCTAAAGCCAGAGCTGTGAGAGGGCTTTTTTGTTTCTGGAATCCTGAGGATAGGAGCAAGAGTAATTAGCTGTAATATCCCAAAAATAAAGATGAATTTTACACCAAAGAAAAATATTAAAATGGGCGCGACTACAAAACCAAAATTAAATATTGCGTTTCCAATGGACATTACGGTGCCTCTGACCGATGGTTCAGAGAACTCGTTCATCATCGCGTTAGCAACCGGCACGTTAGCCCCTATACCTGAGCCCATTATAAGCATGGAAAGAATAAGAGCATAAAAAGAACGATCTATAAACGGGATAAACGAACCAGCAGAGTAAAGCGCTATAGATAAGGCTAAAGCAGGTTTTCTCCCTATCCTATCCGATGCTCCTGAAATCCATAAAGAACCTGCAAGCATACCAAGGAATTCAAGAAAGAACATATACTCTTCAGTTAAAATGTTACTCTTATAATAAAGAGGAAGTACTATGGCAGGAATTATCAATAAAGAACCAGCAGCAAGCTGTGTATAGAAAAGGTAAATTTCCTTAAACCAGTCTGTCTTTGATGGCTTTGCAAGTCGTTGTACATTCTTTGAGTTCTCCATGTTCTACTATTAGTTTTTGTGTTTTAATGTTTAGCTAAAAAACAATCAATTACTATAAAGTAAGTATATATTAATATATTATTTTAAGAAGAAGTTATTTTAAAATTTTATATTTAAATTTTCCATCAGAATATGCTGTGTTGAATAAATTATTTATAGCGCGGCTGTCAATTCCTTGCTTATGTGCCCAAAAGAAAAAGACAGCCGCAATAATAATAGCAAAAGATGGGGTAATAAGTTTATCGACAAAAGGAACTGGAAGAGTTATAATGAAGAGCTTGTAATAAGGGGTGAGTTTTTGCTGCCGATAGATATTTTTGAAAACTGGTATGAAGAATTGGATAAGGTAGGCCATACGAATTTCCTGAATCGTTCATTAAAATTCAGGCTTTATAGCATCAGTGTTGGTTAAAGGGGACTTGAGGGTATAGCAAGGTCACTGGAAAAGTTACGCTTGATACCTTACCATGATGATTACACAACAATATGGCAAAGAGTACATGACATGAGGCCTGAAATAAGGCTACCAACTTACGATGAAGTCGAAGCAGGCTCAGATGGCACTGGGTTTAAGACTGGCAACGCTGGAGAATATAGGACTTTTGTGTATGGAAAAATAATGAGAAAGTACGTAAAGGTAACTATAACTGCAGATATAAAGTCAAAAAAGCTGATCGCTGTTGATGTAAAAATCGAGGGAGGTTCTGAGCCAAAGGTAGCTGCAAAGCATATAGAGCTGTTAAAAGAAAACGGAATCAAGCTGAAGAAGTTCTACGGTGATGGCGCATATGACACGAACGAAATATTCAATGCAATTGGCGATGCAGAATCAGCTATAAAGATAAGGAAGAACGCTACAACTTATCGTTGCAGAGGTAGCCGGAGAAGAAGGCAGGAAGTTAGGAAGTACATGAAGCTTGGGTACAAGACATGGGCAAAAGACACCAAGTATGGGCTGAGATGGGCTATCGAAGGGATATTTTCATCAGTAAAGAGGAAGTTCGGTGAGGACCTTAGGTCAAGAAGCCCTATTGGACTGATAGCGGAAGCTATGCAGAAAATGTGGATTTATGATGAGATGGTGAACTATGGGAGGAATTCAATGTTGTCAACGATCTAGGCTATCAAAATTAACATGCCAAATTGCTAAACAATTATTCAACACAGCAATCAGAATATAAAGGATCAAGTATGTTAGGCAAATAGAAAATCGTCGGGCAACATTGTGCAGTCGGATCTAAGATCTTTTATGTGATCTATTTTGCTATAAGGGAAGCTGGTAAAAAGGATCTTCGTTGAAGCTTATAAGTGATGATTTTTGTTTGATCTTTTTGAAATGAAGTTAGATGATGAAACCGAAACAATACTAGGGATAAGGCCAGAACATATAGTAATAACTAATGAGCAGGGGCTGAATGCCAAGATCAAGAATGTTGGTCCCATGAGAGCTGTAAATTATTTGAAAATAAAATAAAGTGGAGTAAACTTCGTTCTCAGTCTATTTTTCAGCTGATTTCTTATCTAAATATTTCATAAATTTTACTTTTTCTCTGTAAACTCCTCCTTCTCTTATCTGGAAATTATTACATGCCCTTAGATACTTAAAAAATAAAAGTTATTTGAGCGATTTTTGGATAAGCATAGTTAAGAGATACAGTATGAGCAAACTTAGCAAAGAACAGATAGAGTGGATAATAAAAGCAAAGGTTAATGGCAAGCTTACCAATAAAGAGATAGCAGATGTGCAGGGTATATCAATTAGCAGAGTGCAACAGCTTTATAGAGAGTACAAAAGAACAGGGGTTATTCATGTTCAGAAAAGAGCTGGAAGGCATAAACAGCCTTTGCCTGAGAGCGTTAGGAATGAAATCGTTGAGCTGTACAGAAAATACAGATTTAGCGCAAGTTACATCGGAAAGATACTTCGCGAGGAAGGATTACATATTGACAATGACAGAATCAACCAAGTACTCAAGGAGGCTGGCTTTGCAATGAGTGAGCCTAAAAAGTGGCACAGAAAGAAGTGGATAAGGTATGAGAGAGAATACTCAAATTCGTTATGGCACGTGGACTGGCACATGATAAAGGATCAGAGGTGGAAGGGATTATGGCTGATCGTGTATGAAGATGATTCATCAAGATTTATAACAGGCTACGGCGTTTATCCATCTCCAACGTCTAAGTATTCTGTTGATGTGCTGAAGAAGGCAATAGAAAAGTACGGAAAGCCTGAGCAGATCCTCTTTGATCACGGCACAACCTTCTATGGAGTTGAAGCAGATGAAAGGGATAAAGGCATTACAGAGTTTGAAAAGTTTTTGATTAAAGAGAAGATAACGCTGATAGTCGGAAGGGTTGATCATCCTCAGACAAACGGCAAGGTTGAGAAGTTCTTTGATATATTCGAGAAGAAGGTAAAGTTCTTCAACACTGTAGATGAGTTCATGAACTGGTACAACTTCATAAGGCCACACGGAGCTTTTGACATAGAAAGACTTGAAACGCCTGCAATGATCTTCTACAAGAGGCTTCCCAAAAAGGAGATCATCGATCAATCATTCTTTGATATGCTGGAGAGGGGGGTGTAATAATTTGCAGATAAAACATTCTCTTATCTGTGAAGAATAAACATTAAATTAACTTGAGACGCACTACGAACTGTGAAAAGCCCTGCAAAAAGCTGTGTAGTTTATATTGTAGGTAGCGGTCCCGGAAATAAAGATTTACTTACTATAATGGGTTATAAAGTGCTCAAAAAAGCAGAAGTGCTCATTTATGATTACCTTATCCCCAATGAAATCATTGATATTGCGCCCTCTGATTGTATAAAGATTCCTCACCAAAAAGGAGAAACAGCTGAGCAGCGCCAGAAAAAATTTGAAGAAGCTGTGCTTAATTACTGTAAGACAAAAAAAGTTATAGTAAGGCTGCAGATAGGTGACCCTTTTCTTTTTGGAAGGGGGGATGAAGAGATAAAATTCTTAAGGAAAAACAAAATAAAGTTCAGGGTTATACCGGGTGTAACGAGCGCCATCGGAGTTCCTACCTATGTTGGATTACCTGTTACATCCAGAGGCATTTCTTCATCAGTTACTATAATAAACGGGCACCCTCTAAAAGAGGGAGAAATCAACTGGGAAGCTTTAAAGAATGTTGGCGGAACGATAGTTATAATGATGGGTATCTCAAACTCAGAAAAGATATCTTCAGAGCTCATCAAGAATGGCTTTGATCCTGAAACTCCAGTCTGCGTTATCTCTAATGGCACAACAAAATATCAGAGGGTTCTCCTCACAGATCTTATTAACATGCCTTCTGAGATAAAGAAGAACAAAATAAGCCCGCCTGGAATTATTATAGTTGGCAAAGTAGTCAAGGAGTTTATGACTTGAATTTTTCTATCGCTTTGCACAGATATTCGCACTTTAATTCATCCAGAGGAACTGTTAGCATAGAACAGCACTTATTACATCCAACACACGTATAAATGTGTGCGGACTTTTCTGAAAAGTTCAAGCCTACAAAGTATTTTTTACCCCCGATTATCATATCATCGCCGTTAAGCTCGGCAGCTTTAGGTCCGATTTTCCCGATTATGTACTTTGCCATATCTTTCTGAAGCGTTTTATTCCCGTCATTGTTTTCAGAAAAAATCATAGCAGCCATAATCATTATCATCGGGTTTTCAAAGAGGGTTACGTCGTTCGGGCTGATTATTTTTGGAAGTGAATAAAGAATTGTGTTAATCCACTTCATTTCACTTTCATCAACTCCCCATCTGTACATCAACCTTGTAGTTAGCTCGTTATTCTTTAGGCATCCATAAGCCCAGCAAGTGAAAATGCCTTTTACAGTAGCTTTGTACACTGATTTGCTCCTTCTATCTTCTGGTTTTTCTACTTCAAACGATTTTATAAGGCCGTCTTTAGAGAGCCTTTTTGCTTTTTTATAAATCGATGAAATGCCGTATGGCAGCATTCTTGTTATCCTGTAAAGCGATACTGGTTCGTAGTGAATTATATAAGTTAAGATTTCTAAGGCTATAGGGTCGTACGAACGTGATGATTTTCTTATAGCCTCACGCATTTCAGATAGAAAATTTGGTTTCACAGTTTCCCTTTCTGAGTGAAGCATCAATTTACCCAAATTTATTGTGTTTTATGTAACTTAAAAAGGTTGCTAAAGATACACAAAAAAGTGAAATAAAACATTACATAAATTTTTGCAACAACATTTTGTTCAAAAAATTATAAGTTTCAGGGTGTATGTGCATGAAGCTTGCATAAGCATTTTTTATGTAAACTCCATCAAATCCCTCAATGCCCTTGCCCTTTAGATACTTTAAAGTGAAAATTTCTCTGTCTTTCATTATCATTTTTGTATAATGAAATTCATGACCTTTTAGAATCGTTCCCTTACTGGCTATGATATTATCCTTTATGACTTCCCCTGTTACATAACCGTGACCAACAGGCTCGTTCATGACTACAGCGTAAGCATCTATAACTCCAGACATCCTGTACTCGTATCCCATGTAAGCTATAGTATCAGCTAAATAAATAAGCCCCCCGCATTCACCGTAAAAAAGCTTTCCTTTTTCAATATGATCCTTAACAGACTTCATAAATGGTTTGTTCTTTTCTAACTGCTCCGCATAAACTTCAGGAAACCCTCCCCCAACTATTAGCATGTCTGCATCAACATAAGCATCTTTCTCAGGATCAACAAATTTAACGTCGCCTAATTCTGAAGCAAGTTCGATAGTTTCCGGATAGTAAAAGGAAAAGGCCCTCCCGAGCGCTATTGCTACCTTGATTTTCTTCATGAAAGGCTTTTCACGCTCAGCGCCATTAAAACTAATAGGATCCGACCCTTCCTTTGCGAGCTTTAAAGCTATTTCAGCGTTTATATTCTGAGAAGCTATGGATGAAGCCAGCGCGATGGTTTCTCTTCCAGTTTCGTTTGCGTGCACAAGCCCAAGGTGTCTGTATGCCATTATTTTTTCTAAAGTTCTGTCTCTCTTTATAGTACCTATTACTTCAACGCCCTCACTTTTAACAGCATTTCTGATCTTTTGTTCCTGGTTTCCCACTATATTGGTGAGTATAGCACCAACGATCTTTACTTTACTGTCAAAATCCCTTAATCCTTTTATCAGAGCCCCCGCAGTTCTGTTAATCCTTTCGCCGTTTATTACAATAATCACTGGAGCTTTCAGAAGCTTTGCCATCTGCGCGGTGCTTCCTTCTTCGCTTTCTCCATCAGGACTGTCATAAAGTCCAGCAACGCCCTCAATGATAGCTATATCCGAACCTGAAGAATACATGCAGAACCTTTCAACCACTTTGTTTCCCATTAGAATTTTATCTAGATTTCTGCTGGGTCTTCCTGTAACCGCTGCATGATAGCTCGGATCTATGTAGTCAGGACCAACTTTGAACATGGAAACATTATATCCACGAGCAATTAAAGAGTGTGCTAAAGCTATAGAAGCTAAAGTTTTACCGTTTTTCCCTTTATAGGATGAAACAATTAACCTAGGAGTTTCACATTCCATCAGCTTATACGCATCCCGTTGGCTTTGGTGCGCCTGCTACCTTGCATGCTCCGTGAGCCGGTCCGTCAGGGAAAAGCTCGTATATGCTTTCTAGAGTTTCACCGGTTTCCTTTAAGAGTATTTTTATAGGAGGACATACACCGTAGGTTTCCCAGTATTTTCTAAGATATCTTATAAGCTTCCAGTGCCTTTCAGTAAGCTGCGCTATCCCTTCTATGTTTATAGCTATCCACTCTGCAACTTTCTCATCCCACGCTTCAGGATTCTGAAGAAAACCATCTTCATCTATCACAATTTTTTTGCCGTTTACTTCAAATTCTCCCGGGTAATTTACAACCATTTACATCTCACCAAAAAACTAATTCATTGTTTATAATTAAGGGTTATTCGACAAAAAAGGGAAATAATTTTTAGACGTACTTTATAAATTGCCTTACTCCAAAGTTCCAGCTAACTTCTATGCATGCATTGTGCCTTGATTTTGGGACTCCTACCTGTCTCATGAACTCTTCAAGCCCAATTCTGTCGATCGTGTCCCCTATCCTTTCTCCGGATTCGGCATTTTTCTTCCAAACATCAACTATTTTCCTTACGACAGCCACTATTTCTCTATATTCCGGAGGATTTACAGGAACCCAAGGCACTATCCTATAAGCCAGTCTTGGACCTGAGCCTGTGTTGCTCGTCTTGCCCCCTACAAAAACGGCTACCCCTACCTTGTCTGGATCCCAATCAAAATAATCACATACGTTCTTGCACCTGCCACAGGCTATACACCTTTTATCGTCAACTTCAATACCAACTGAACCGTCTTCCTTTGCATAAAGCTTGATGGCGTTTACAGGACAAACAGCTGCAACGTCAGGAGTTACCTTTTTCAGAGCTTCTGCTGAAGTTGGCAGACAGAACTTTATCTTTTCTGGATCTGGCGTTGGAGCCTGTCCCCAGTGACCAACAACAACTATATCCCCAGCTAACGTGCCAGCACATATGTTAGTGCATCCTGAAACAAAAATATCCAGCTTAGATGGTAGCTTTTCCTCCCCTGTAAAATAAGGCATAAAGTAATCGTAAAGAGCCTTTGTTATCGAAGGCGCATCTACAGCGAAGGTTGAACATGTAAGGTATGCAGTACATGAAGTTATGTGCCAGAGACTGTTTCCCCAACCTCCCGCCGGAAAACCGTAACCTTTCATGATATCTACTATTTTCTTAGCTTTGTCAAGCGAATCTGTGATAAATTCAACGTTCATACCTCTGGTTGCTCTAACTACTTTTAGTCCGTAGGTATCAGCTACATCTATTATCTTTTTCAGCGTATCAACGCTTATTCTTGAGTTAGGTGGAAGCCCAACCTTTACTGTAAAAATGCTTTCTCCGCTTTCAGATATGTGTTCTATTATTCCGTTTCCGTGGAACTTTCTATCAACCCACTTTCCATAATTTCTTTTAATTATGTCCGGTAACTGCGCTGCATAGGGCATAGGAATCCTCTTGTTTATCCTTTCTGAAGGATCTGGAACAAAAGTTTCAGCCATTTACTGCTCACCTCCATAGTACTCTTTGACCAAGCTCTTAGCCCATTCTGTGTATGCAACCCTTTCATCGTCTGAAAGAACAGCACCTGTTGTAAACCTTAAATGAGAAGATGGAGTAGCCTTGGGTTTGTCAGGAAGCGTTTCTTTTGCAGCTTCGCTTATGAGCCTGAAACCTCTTCTGAGTATGAGGTCTGCAAGCCTATGCCTCCTCGGCGCATTGTTCGAGTATATATCTATGACTTTAAGTATAAACGGCAACGCTTCCTTGTAGTCATCAAGAAGCGCTACACCCCAGCTAAGCCTTGGCCCATAGTGGGCCTGAGCGTGCGAACCTACCAACAGAGCTATTTTTCTGTTCTTTCCTGGCTTTATAGCTGGAAATGCCATCTTTATACAATTCATTGCCTTAAGACATTTGTCTCCATCTATCTTAAGCTGTTGCCTGTCATCATCCCATGAGATTGCCCCTGAAGGGCATCTCTTTACAAGCTCTTTAGGGTCAACCTTACCGCTCTTTATCATCTCCCTTAGCTTTTCCTGATCAACTTCTGGAGCGCCAACCCATGTCCCTATAAAGGTAAAATCTGACCTAGCGTTTGCGCCGGCACAATCGAAAGGACATCCACTGAACTTCACCTTTATCTTGTAAGGAAAAAGCTGAGTGTTAAAGAATTTGTAAATCTCAGGGTGGCTCCTATAAAAATCCATGGCCGCAAGCGTATCATAGAGAGCAAACTCACAAAGAGCTGGACCTGGACAGGCATAAAATTCCCTGAAAGTATCACCTGAACCGCCAACGTCAGAACCCATGACGTTTCTTATTATGTCTATGGCCTGGTCAGCCTTATCAGGCTGTATGTTTATCACTATTGAACCAGTATTTCCTGCGAACTCCAGCAACCCTATTCCATACTGTTCTGCAACGTAAGCTATCTTTTTTAAATAAGCAGTTGATAGAAACCTTCCAGCTGGGGAATAAGTCCTGAAGTGAACCTCTGATACTTTCCCGTCTCTCGATCTTCTGGCAAGGATCCCACTGAATACATACCTGACCCTGAATGAGCCGCTGTACCATGGCGAATACTTGTGCATTACTCCCCATGCATAATACTCTATTGGATACTTGGTTTTCTTTAACTCTGTAACGTGGCTAGGCCACGGACCTTTCTCGAGTTTTTCAAGAGCTTTCATATCATCCTCTGAGAGTTTCTGTTCCTTGATGTCTGAAATCGTCATTTGACTAATACTTTAAATCGCGTTTTAAAATCAGTTATTACACCTTATAGTGTAATAAAAAATATTATAAAAAATCGTGTAATAATCATTTAAAATTATTAGCGAAGAAAATAATTTATGATACTGGCAAATTTCGTTGCCTATGCCGCTTATCTTTCTTTTGTTTTCTGCGTCGTCATGACGATCTTAAAGGTCAGCAAATACGCCAGAGCTCCTATGCACCTAAGGTGGGAGCTTTACCCTGTTCCTTCTGAAGAAGAACACAAACACGGAGGCTCTTATCTGGAAAGGCCAGAATGGTGGAAGACTGATATCAAAGAAGAAAAAGGTTCAGAGCTCATTGATATGCTCAAAGAGATGATATTTATAAAAAGGCTTTATAACAGCAAACGAACCCAATGGTATTTTAGTTTCCTTTTTCACGGCGGCATATATTTGCTCCTGATATGGTTTGTGGCTATTTTTATAGGAAGCCTTTTTGAGCTTCTAAAAATCACTTCGGGTATTATTTTTACTGTATTTTTTTATGCTTCTTTGGTTCTTGGTTATATGGGGATCTTTGCAACGTTTATAGGGGCTGTTGGGCTTATAGCGCTAAGGGCAACAGATAAAAGGACCAACTACCTTTCTGCTCCAGTAGATTACTTTAACCTTTCATTAATATCGCTTATCATGTTGTCTATGGTATTTTCACTCTTTTATGATCCTTACTTTAACTATGCAAGATCCTTTCTAGCATACCTGATAAGCGGAAACGGTTTGCTCATATACTTTAAACAACCGGCTTTGCCCGTTACATCTTATGTAACTATTCTGCTTGTATGTCTTTTCCTGCTTTATTTACCTTTTACAAAAATGACCCATTTTCTCGGAAAATATTTTACTTACCACAAGGTTCAGTGGGACTCAAGGCCTAACATGGTAGCAGGAAGATTCGATGAAAAGAAGTCAGAACTCATCAAAAAGAACCTCGAATTTACAGTTCCGTGGGACGCACCGCACGCCCCAAAAGGGAAAAAGTGGAATGAAATATGAGCAAGATCGTTGATCCTAAAGAATTTTCAAGAGAAAGCAGAGAACCCTTGATAAAGATAAAGCTTGAGGATCTTTTAAAGCTAGAAGGTTTAAAAGAGGAACCTCCAATAAAAGATCCTCCTGCAGCATGGACTCAGAGGTATGACTTCACCCTTGATGGACATGCTGCCGTTGGAATTCCGATACCGAAAAATGAAGAAGAAAAAAGAGTTCTTGTAGAAAAGTTCCTTAAAGGGCTTGAAAAAGATCTTAGTTATGAAGGTAACTGGACTTTTGCGCAGCAGTTTAAGCTTTCTCTAGATTACTGCGTAAAGTGCGGGGCCTGCGAGGAAGCGTGCCCTATCTATACAGCTAGCGGTAAGCAGAACATCTACAGCCCGTTATACCGTTCAGAAATTCTCAGAAGGGTATACAGAAAACACTTTACAACTGCCGGAAAACTTTTTGGAACCTTGGTTACAGGTGATATAGATGAGAACTGGCAGCTAATAACAAGGCTCATAGAGCTATCTTATAGATGCAACATATGCAGAAGGTGTGCGCAGGTATGTCCAATAGGTATAGATAACGGACTAATAGCAAGGGAAATAAGAAAAATAGCAAGCCAAGAGTTAGGTATAGCTCCTAAAGAGCTGCACGAAAAAGGCACCGTGCTCCAGCTAAAGGTTGGTTCAACTACAGGTATGAACCCTGAAGGCTTTAAAAAAATAGTAAAAATGATGGAAGAAGATATAGAATCCAAAACTGGATTAAGAATCAAGATTCCCGTAGATGAAAAAGGAGCGGATATACTTCTTATACACAACGCCGGTGAATTCCTTTCGTGGCCAGAAAATCCGGAAGCCTATGCTATAATATTTGAAAAGGCTGGCCTGAGCTGGACTCTGAGCTCTGAACCAGTAGGTTATGATTCAGTAAACTACGGAGTCTGGTACGATGATATTCAGCTAGCAAGAATAGCAAAAAAGCACGTTGAAATAGCTCACAAACTAGGCGTAAAAAGGATCGTAGTAGGTGAATGCGGGCATGCTACAAAAGCGCTTGTAGTTACTGCAGAAAGGCTACTTACCAAAGAAAACTACATACCAAGAGAAAGCGTGATTCCCATATTAGCAGAAATAGTAGATAAAGGCAAGCTAGACCTAGACCCTCTAAAAAACGATTTTCCTGTAACGCTCCACGATCCATGCAACATAGTTAGGCTCTCTGGAATTGTAGAACCACAGAGAAAAATCCTGAAAAAGATAGCCCCGCGTTTTAGAGAGATGGAGCCGCACGGAGTGTGCAATTACTGCTGCGGAGGCGGTTCTGGGTTTGCTATAATACACTCATACAATTTTGATCAGTGGAAAAACAAAGTTGCATCAAGAATGAAGGTAAAACAGATACTTGATGCGTTCAGACAAGAGTTAAACGATGGTAGCTTTAAGTATGTTTGTGCGCCGTGCAGCAACTGCAAAGGAGAAATAAGAGATTTTATTTCGCACTATAAGCTTTGGGATAAGTTCAGGATAAATTATGGAGGTCTTGCAGAACTTGTAGTTAACGCAATGAACGAAGTCAAAAATCCTTTCATACAAAAGGACGAATTTCATTAAAGAGAAATTACAAACTTAGCTGTTGATGCATAATCATAAAAAGAACCGATACCCCAGACTTCTATATCGTCTCTACAAAAATTCTTAACTTCATAACCCTGTACGGCTGCTGAGCATGCAACAAATTTTACGCCAAGCTTTACCGCATTCTCAAACTTTTTCTTGATGCTTTCGCTCAACTTTTCAAATACTTCTTTTTTAACCAGAAGCACGCCATCAAGCGCAAGAAACACTAACACCTTATATCCCATTGCGGCAGCTGCTGAAGCGTAGTCCAGCAGCATTCCAGTCCTTGCTGAATCAGCAGGCGGCACAGTAGAAAGGAAAGCCACTTTATCCATCGTTGACCACCAGTGCTCTGTAAACCAGATCCATAAGCCCAGAATATTTTATTTCCTTTTTATACATCTTGTTAAGGTAAGGAACAACGTGACTAAGCTGTGCTTTGCATATTGAACATGGCCTTATGACCCAGCTTGCACCGCTTTTCAGAGCCTCTTCATACCAAAGCCTTGCATACTGTGTAGCGAGTGGTACAACTTCATCTGCAAGGTTCCCGCCCTGTCCTCCGCAGCACCACGTATATTCCTTCCTATGCTCTGGATCAACCCATTTTTTTGTTACGTGACTCATTATGAACCTTGGCTCTTCAGTTAAATCTCCTCCTCTTGCGTACTGGCACGGATCCTGATAAGTGTAAACTGTTTCTCCATTTTTGCTCGGGTCTAGCTTTATCTTTCCCTCCTTTATTGCTCTGTAAACGAGATGATGTATGTGAACTAGCTTTATCCCTTTTTTCTCAAGTTCGGGCATGGTATAATTTTTGTGAACCCTCCAAGCATGCCCACACTCACCAGCTATGACCAGCTTTACTCCAAGCTTTGTAGCAGCGTTGACGTATTTCTGAGCCAGTCCTTGCATGTGCTTTGGGTGAAGAAAAAGCCCGAAGTTTGCCGTTTCCGTAACTTCGGTGCTTATTGTGAAATCAACACCGTAAACGTTTAAGAAAAGCAGATAACCCTTTAGCGTTTCAAGGTTCATGTATAGATCTGCTGATGACGGCAAAAGAAGGGCGTCAGCCTTTTCGTCTATTTTTACCTTTACGTCAACGCCTTTTTCTTCTTTTATTTCGTTCTTTACGAAATCAATGATTGGAACTATCGCTTTTTTGTTGAGGTTCATGTTGTTTCCACTCTTCCAGTGAGCATCTATCGTTAAAGACGTAAACCTTGATGCCATTCCAATTTCATAAAGTATAGATCTGACGGTCCTGGTTACGTCTGTCTGGTCTACTCCAAAAGGACAAACATATGCACATCTTCTACAGAGCAAACAGAGCCAGTAGTATGTATATACTTTTTTTATGTAGGATTCATCTATTTCCTTTACAGCGCCAGCCACTTTGCCAAATATCTTTCCCGATGGCTTTGTTCCCTTTATTACAGCTCTTATCATCTCTGCCCTTCCAAGAGGAGAGTTAAGTATATCGCCGCTTGTTATGTACGTTGGACAAGCCTCCAGACAAGCTCCGCAGTGAACACAAACGTCTATAGCCATCTTAACATTCCAGTTATTGTTATACTCTTCAATGAGTCTCTTTTTAAAATGCTGAACTTTGTCTTCTGCTTTCTTTATCCCAACTTTCTCGTTCAAAGAATTTAAAAGGGTTTCATCTGCAGTATAATGAGAAAAGTTAGAAACGTCTCCATATCTGAACGGCCTTTCTTTGAAAACTCTTTCGTAGGACATTTTACCGTTTCTCACCTCTGTATTCGACTTTCAGAGAAGGCCTTGAAATCGTGGGCATGAACAGGTATGAAAAAGGATGAATGAGTTTCCCCCAGGGGAAGTAAGCTACAAGTATCATTGCAAAGATTGCATGAGCTTGAAGAATTGGCTCAGAAATGATGTATGATATCTGAGGATGAAAAGTTAAAAGCGAGTACATCCACAAAGAAACAGATTGTATATAGCTTGGATAGAATGGAGAGATGCCAAGCGTTTGCAAAAGGCCGAGAATTATAATTGCCAGTAAGAGAAAATCCGCAAAGAAATCGTCTATGTAGCTGAACCTGTTAACGGGGATCTTTATCTTATAAGAGTTAACTATCCTTAGTTCTGCTGAAGACCCTACAAGCCTTCTGTATGTCAGAATCAGAAGCCCTGTGAGCGCCATCAAGCCTCCAGCCCCTCCTACATAGAGGGCAAGCACGCGATGCACTTCAGGCGTTATTCCAAAATATTTTGAAAGCACGTTTTCGGGAAGTATAATCCCCAAGTGGCCAAACAGAACTATCCAGATGCCCCAGTGAAACATAAAACTTCCTGCAAAAAGCGCATTGTCCTTGTCTTTTCCGGGCAAAGTATAAAATAAGAAGATGCGCTTCAGCACATCCGCGCTGGTCGAAAAGAAACTGTGCTCGTAAAGCCCCAAGTTCACGTTGTAAAGACCTGTTAAACCTTTTGCATTGACCCAGCTAAGACACCTGTATATAATTCCAACGAAAAAAACTATAACGACGGCATAAGGCAGAAACGCAAAAATTATATAGTAAAGCATATACATTTCATTTCAAAATTCACTGAGTTTTTTATAAATGATATTACACTAGATTATAGAACATTCTGTGAACTATCCAGCCATTCCGAGCTGGGCTTCCTGCTCCATCGATACGCTTATGCAGAAAATACTTTGTAGCTACCCTATCTGTCATAGGGAAAGCTCATTCTTTAGAATGACCAAAGCTGAAGTCACATACCTATTGAGCGTTGAGTTGCAGGAAGCGCATGTGAACACTGATAGAGGTAAGCTTAACGTATGTTCTGCAAACAGGACAACCTCCTGTCGTATTATTAAACCTTAACATAAGTGCTAGCCTTTCTCCTAAGATATGTTTGCTTTCTCTTCTCCCTACTCTTTGTATTCTTATCTAAGTTGCACACTAACAATGTAATATTTCTCTCAAATAAAAACTTTCTATGGGGGTTATCCATCACGGAAGGTACTTTCGCCCGTTAACTACTACCAGTTAAAAGCTGATTAACCTTCTCTTCTATAAGTTCCCATTTACCAGACCTTAGAAGCTCAAGATCCTTATTTAACATCTCCTTCTGAACTTTTTTCTTCCTGTTTGAATTTACCCCTTTCAGTTTTTGTCTTACTTTTTTTAAAGCAGGGTAAGCCTCAAGGTAAGGCTTTATTATTTGCCCTATCTTACATGCTAAAAATTCAGAAAAGTAAGGTAAATTCCCTGAAGATGATACAGCTATAACTATATCTCCCTTTCTAAATACAGCTGGAAAAATAACATCAGAACCATTGGAATCAACAACGTTGCACATTATGCCAAGCTTTTTTGATTGTTCTTTTACTTTAAGGTTGAATTTTTTATCGTTTGTAGCAGCTATTGCCAGAACTTTACCGTTTAATAGTTCCTTTATGTCGTATTTTCCTTTTAAAGGAACTTTCTTAACATTAATTTTATTAAACTCTTTTGTAAATTTGTTTGAGGCGACGTACACCTTCGCCCCTAACCCTAATAGCTTCTTAGCTTTCCTTAGCGCTACTTTACCACCGCCAAATATTATAACGTTTTTATTGTAAACGTTTACCATAAGCGGCAGATATTTTTTCATCAAAAAATAAAATTGATTTTTAGTATATAACTTTAATTTTACATGCTTTAATAATAATTTTATCTCTTAAGCAAGCTATAAAGCATCTTGAATAAACTACCCTGTCTTTAGACAGGGCTTGGTTCCTAGTGGACTTCACGTCACATCTTTAGTATGTTTACCTATCTCGAGCCCGTACCTCCCGTTAAGTCATGAGCTGTTGCATTGCTATTTTAATTTCTGCTTTCATGAAATATCCCTTAGATTTTATATTTTAACTTTATTTTTAACTCCCCGTCCTTACCAGAAGATCAAAACTTTTGTTGATTTTTATGACTTGCTATTATACCAGATTTTAAACTCGATCTTTATCCAAAAGCTTTAGGCAAGGCTAAGCAAGCCATTAAATTGTGCTGATTTACCTAAATTATCATATTATATTATAAATGATCAACTCATAAACATATAATAATTACTTGTTACTAATGTTAGATCGCAGGATGCTATTTATAGTATACATAACGTTAAACAGCAATTTTGCAATAAAAATTTTTGAGCTACTGACGAGGACGGGTAGTTTATGCATAAAACTCAGCTCAACAGCAATCAGACTTATCTGTGATTTCTTCAGTTAATTGTTTAAAAATTTTTTGTAACTGTTTAATAGCTTTAGATGTAAATAGCATTTAATATCAGAAGAATGGAAAGAGATAACAAAAAGATCTAATGAGGTGCAGTATGAAAAGCCAAAGGTAAGGCTCAAAATAAAGAGCGTAGGTATAAGCGGGTTTTCAATTCCATTAAAAAAATTTTCAAAAGAAAAAATTTATTCGAGCGCTAAAATAAAGGCGACTGTACACGTTCCAGAAAACATGAGAGGAATAAACATGTCTAGGACAGCTACAAGCATAGAAAAAGTTCTTTCTTCAGCTTCAGATGTTGAAGAAATTGCGAGCTTGATAACATCAGAATTGCTGATGGTTCACGAGTATGCAGAGTTAAGTAAAGTAAGAGTTAAAGGAAAAGGTTTCATCTATACCGAATCTCCAGTTACTGGCATTGAATCCATTGAGAGCTTTAAATTCTACGAACTGTCCAAAGCTGCATATAAAAATAACCAAACAAACATAATAGGCGTAACGGTTACTGGTATTTCAGCTTGTCCGTGTGGGCTGAGCTAATGAAAACTAAACTGAGAAATAGCTTGGAGATAGCTCCAACGCACATGCAAAGGGCCAGGGTAAGCGTAGCGGTTAAGGTAGAAGGTAAAAATCTTTCAAACATAGAAGAACTCCTTGACGTTGCTTACGCATCTCTGAGCGGTAGAGTTTACAGTGCTCTTAAAAGGGCTGATGAAGGGTTCCTGATATATTCATCTATTACAAACACAAGGTTTGTAGAAAATATTTACCGGGCGGCTGTTATAGGGCTTTATACAAGGTTTAAGAATTTTAGCGCTGTTAGCAGTGTTTATGCTAACGTAAGAAGCTTTGAGAGCATACATGGGTATAACGCTATAGCCTCAGGCTGGATTGATATAAAAAGCTTTGAAAAATTAAACGTTCATTAAATATATGTCTTAAACCAGATAATTATCTGGTTTAACCTTTCGATTCTGTTTTTTGATCTGCACTTTCTTGAAAGATCATAGTTTTCTTTATGAAATATAACTAGCTTTGTCTGTACACCATTTAGCTTGAGTTCGTGAACATCTGATAGGCCTGATCTGTCCAGCATCTGTATTCTCCATCTGAGTGTAGCAAAAGTGTGGGTGTCTTGAGCCTGTTTGCACACTTTAGAGGACTTCTGTCCAAGTAAATATACAAGTCCATCCTTCCAGAGATTTTTTCCAAGCTATCCTTCAATCTGATCTTATGCAAAATAATAGCCTATATCGGATGTTTCATAAAAGCTGATCCAGTTGCTTATAGGTCTCTAAGAAATCGCTGCTTTGAAGCTTTATGTATGTCCTATAATCCGGTTTGCCATGAAACCGTCGTAGCTTCCTCCAACAACCCTAAGTCTCTTTTCATCTATCAAACTAAAATTCTTTATTAAGTAATCAGGTCCTTCCATGAGGTCCTGATAATCTCTGATTCTGTACCCGCGCTGCAAATCCTTAAAGGATTCCCCATAACCTGCGCTGCGACGCGGGTTAATGTAAAGCCAAAAACCATCTGAAAGGACATAAAACTTGTGCTGAAAACTTTCGGATTATGTTGTAGCCTGGCCTCCGTGAATGTAAAGAACAGCTGGATACTTTTTGCCGTTTTTAAAGTTTGCTGGCCTTAGCAACCAGCCTTCTATGGTCTGATACTCAGAAGCTTTGTAGTAAACTGCCTTGCCCTTAAAGCAGGTTCTCTGGCGAAAGACAGATAAAGTGCTTCGAGCATCATGTCCTTAGCTTCTTCAATTTTTTGGTTTTAATCTCGATATTTCGATCTGCATGTTGGAACTATCGAACGATTGAAATATAAACGCATTTAAAAACAAAATCGAAAACAGTTTAACACATTAATGTTCCTTTAACATAAGTTCTAAGAATGATAACAATTCTTTCTTATTCTCTAGCTGAAGTATACGCCTGAACTTTTCTAACTCGTCAGGAAGCACGTTCGCTTTAGACGTGAGTTCCCAGTAGACTTCTCTTGGATCTTTGTCGATGTTTGCCTCTATTATTTGTCTTATAGTTTCGTAAAGTTCCCAGGGATAAATTATCCAGGCATCGGTCACTATGGCGTAAAAATCTGGAACAAATTGTGATGATGGTTTGAGGTGAAGTGTTGCGGTTTTTACATCTTTCGCTCCCTTCTTTATACATTCTTCTTTGGAAACTTTTAAGCTTATGCCTTGATCTGCAACGTCATCTATAAGTAAGACCCTTTTTCCTTTTATAACTCTGCTGTTAAGGTACTTTACTTTTATGGAAGAAGTCCTGTTAACGCCTACGTACCTTTCAACAGCTATGACGAGATAAGGGATCTTAACCTTTCCAGCAATGAAAAAATCCTGTAAAGACCTTAGCACGAAAAGGCCTCCCCTGCCGATCCCAACGTTAACGTCTGGTAAGTAATTTGATTCCCTTATTTTTGTGTAAAGAGTAAAAGCAAGGTTTCTGAGTTCTTCATAACTTGGCTTTATGTAGTGCATTCTAATCACCGTTTAGCTCTTTAAGGATTTCTTTCGCCCTTTTCTCTACTTTTTCGGAAATGTCTAATGCTAGCTTTTTGGAAAGGCCCGTATAAGTAGAGGGTTTGAGTGAGTTAAACTTTTCCCTCAGTTTCTCAGGAAGTTCAGAAGAAAGCTCCTTTATATATTCTATATTTTCAAAAACTCTTTCATAAGCTCTAAGATCCCCTGCTAGCTTGAAAGCTATCTGTAGAGGTTCGGATAGAGTTTCTATGTGCGAATCTACATCTTCTCCTACGAATTCAAAGGAGTCAAGGGCCCTTAAAAGCCTTTTACACGCAAGATAGGAATGCGCAAAAGCTACGCCAACGTTCCTTCTAACGGCGCTGTCAGAAAGGTCCCTCTGAAGCCTAGAAGCCAAAGGCTCGAAAATCAAAGCGTTTAAAATAGAATTTGAAACCTCGCACTGCCCTTCTGCATCTTCAAGTTCAACTGGGTTTACTTTGTGGGGCATTGTGGAACTACCGACGCCTTTTCTCTTAAAGCGAATTATTCCAAGAGAATTATAAAGCCAAAGGTCCTGCGCCATTTCTTTCATTATAGAATTTGCTAGGGTTATTTCCTGTAAAATCCTGGCCGTGTTATCCCATAGCGGGTTCTGTTTTGTGATTTTAGGTGGTTCTAAACCGATCCTTTTTATAAAATTGTTAGAAAACTTGATCCAATCTATGTTGTTGTTGATAAAATAAAATGAGTTGAAAGAACCAACAGCTCCGCTCAGCTTCCCATAAGGCTTTATAGACATAATTTTTTCTGAGACGTCTAGAAGCCTAGGAGCAAAATATAAAAGTTCTTTACCAAACGTTGTGGGGACAGCAGGAACACCATGAGTCCTGCCAAGGATAACTTTTTCAGCATGCGCTCTTGAAATTTCTGATATCTTAAGAATAAGAGAAATATAGCATTTTAAAATCTCATTTTTGCCTTTCTCAAGCATTATGCCATAAGCGTTTGCATTTACGTCTTCGCTTGTAAGAGCTAGATGAACAAGCGGCGCTAGCTTTTTATACCCAAGAGAAAGAAGGTGTCTTCTGAGAAAAAGCTCAGTGGCTTTTACGTCGTGGCCTGTAGCTTTTTCTGCGTTTTTTATCTCTTCATACCAGTTTTCTTTAAGATTCCTTAAAACAGTCTCTGGGTTATAATCTTGGCAACCTTCTTTTATTATACCTTTATCGCATAGCTCAGCCAGATAATAAGACTCGACAACTAACCTGTGATAAAAAAGCGATCTTTCAGAAAAAAGTTGGGCTAAACCTTTTACTTCATCATAATAACGGTCATCTAGTGGTGAAAGCGGATTATTCAACCTTAACGGTCATCCCCCTTTCAGCTCCGAGCGATGCATAAGAAATCTTGGTTCGGAGACTTTCTTCAATAAAACTAACATATTTTCTCATCTGAACAGGAGCTGCGCGCCAGCCGTTTTTTATTATGTATGAAATATCGCTGGCATAAAGTTTTGGTATAGGATCCAGGTTCTGATAGACGGCTTTAGCGCTCTCAATGTTTTCTAGCGGAGAAAAGTTTTCAACTTCTTTTCCGTCTATATTATAAGATACAGCAACCTTTAATTCTTTTATCCCAGAAAGAACATCAAGTTTTGTTATAAAGATCTCATCTGTTCCATTTATTTCTGTTGCATACTTCAAAGCCGGAATGTCTAGCCAGCCTATCCTTCTGGCTCTGCCGGTTGTAGCTCCGTACTCTTTCCCTCCTTCCCTTATAACCATTGCCAAATCCTCAGACATTTCTGTAGGCATAGGGCCTTTTCCGACCCGTGTTGAGTAGGCTTTAAGCACGCCTATTACTTTTCCAGAATATTTGTAAGGTATTCCTGATGAAACAAACGCGTAAGAGGCGGTAGTGTTAGATGAGGTAACATATGGATAAGTTCCGTAGATAGGATCAAGAAGCGTTCCCTGCGCCGATTCAAATAAAACATTTCCTTGTTTGCTTAAAATTTCAAGAAGCTCTTCCCTGACATCAGACGCGTAATCTTTTAACGTTTTTTTCGCGTTTTTTAACCACAGCTCAGATTCAAATTCTACGTTATAAAGTTTTTTATAAATACTAAAATCGAAGCTTTCGTTTAAAACATCAACAACCCTTGGTGAAATTCTCAATGCTTTTGATGAATATGCAGGCCCTATGCCTCTTAGAGTTGTACCTATTGATGAAGCGCCCTTAAGTTCTTCAATCTTTTTATCAAGCACCACGTCTGCGGGAGTTATAAGCGAAGTTCTGCTGTCAATCTTTAAATAAAATGAAGAAACAAGCTGCTTTAAAGACAATATTTCCTCATTAAGAATTTCTGGGTTAACTAGCATTCCTGGCGCTATGAATAACTTTGTACCTCTTAATGCTCCTGATGGTATGTGATGAAAAGTAAAAGAAGTGTTATTTGCTATTACAGTATGGCCTGCGTTGGGCCCGCCGTTGAACCTTACTACAGCATTGTAAAGAGAAGCTAAATAATCGACAACCTTACCTTTACCTTCGTCTCCCCATTGTAGACCAACAACTATGTCTGCTCTCACAATTAAGAAAGAGATTTTTGATTATTAAACTTTTTTACTAAACCGTGGCTGTGTTAAATAATTATTAATAGCGCGGCTCTCAATTCCTTGCTTATGTCCCTAAAAGAAAAAGCCAGACGTATATAGGTTAACTACGGTGTATTCTCATTTTTAGAATCGTCTAAATAAAAGTTTTTTAACCCTCATGACAATTTTTTATATGCCTGTTATAATCAAGCCAAGAATTAAAATTTTACAGACTTGGGGAAGCGAGAAATTTGTAGCAGCTATGACTGACGTAATATATAGAGGTTATGAAATTGAAGAAGCTTTAAAAAGGGCAGAAACAAATCCTGAACTAGTTTCAAGAAGAATAACATCCTTTTTAACGGATGGACATCACAGCGTTCTTGAATTTATGGGGGCCAGCTGGCTTATAGAAGGCAGTAGGGCGCTCACACATGAGCTAATTAGGCATAGAATAGCAAGTTATTGGCAGGAAAGTCAGAGGTATGTAGATTATTTAAAAGGGCAGCTGCGTTATGTCTTGCCTCAAGAACATAGCTCTTTAAACAATTACTTGGATATGACATCTAAAGCTTATGTTGAAGCAAGAAAAAGCATGAACCCTGAAGACGCAAGGTATATTTTACCAAACGCGATGGCCAGCCGTGTTTGGGTCCAGATGAATTCTAGAGAGTTTTATACGAGCTTTCTCCCTCTTAGGACAGGCTTAGGAGCTTTCCACGAAATAAGGCTTGTAGCATGGCTTATGTATGAATCGCTAATAGATGTTTTCCCAATAATATCGAAATGGGTTTGGGAAAACATTCAAAAACTTCATCCGGATTATTGCAGGAATGTTGAAAAGCTAAAGAGTTTATACGGTTCAGAAGACTGCAGGTATATTAGCATAATAGATGCTTTTAAAAAATGGGACCTAAAAATTCCAGACAAACTTAACCTATTAATTAGTAAAAACAACAGATGAGAATAACTATTATATTTAGGGCTAAAAAATTTATAATTACAATAACCTTTTTAAGCAATTATAGTAAGCCTGTAAGTGCAAATAATATTATTTTAAGACTCCCGAATTTAAATCAATTGTTTCCTTAATAAACATTGAATTTTTGAGTTATAAAGAGAAGGACTTGTTCAAAAAGTTCTTATTGAAAAAACACAGGAATACGCAAACCATTCACCGCTAAATAGGTTAAAAATTTTAAACTACGAACTAGAAATTGGTAAATCAAGGTAACAATCAGACAGCTCTATTTTGAGTATGTACATTCACTTAAAAATTAGAAAAATCTGATGAAAAGTAATAAAAATATGAAAAGAGCCTCAGTAATACCTGTATTTAGGATAGAAAAGGAGACGTAGAATACTAAAAAACCCTTTAAAGCATTTAGAAATCTCTATAAGCTTGGGTTTTTATAATTTTTAGGGGCGATATTGAAAAAGGTCCATATAATAGATCATCCTCTGGCTCAAGCCATATTAACCAGCCTGCGCGATAAAAACACGCACCAAATAGAATTCAGGAAAGGGCTCGTAGAGTTAGGAAGGATAATAGGATATGAAATAGTCAGATCGATGGATATTCAAGAAACATATGTAGAAACTCCTCTTGGAGTGAAAGCAAAAGGAGTTAAAATACCTGACCTTGAACACGTAGTTATAATACAGATACTTAGAGCCGCAATGCCGATGGCAGAAGGCCTCGTTAAGATATTTGAAAGAGCTAGAATGGGAGTTATAAGTGCTAGAAGGGTTGAAGAATCTCACACAAAGGGTTCTCTTAGCTTTGAAATAGAGAGCACCTATGTCAGGGTTCCTAAAATTTTTCCTGAAGATATTCTTATAATAGCGGATCCTATGTTAGCAACTGGGTCTACTATTGCTACAATTCTAAGAAATGTATCCACAAAAGGAACCCCAAAAAGGAAGATCATAGCATCAGTTATTGCAACTAATTACGGTATAGAGAGGGTTCACAAAGAAGATAATAGTGCAGAAATATACACAGTAGCCGTTGATCCTGAGATAAATGAAGATGGTTATATAGTTCCTGGCCTTGGGGACGCAGGGGATAGAGCTTTTGGAGAACCTTAAATTAGAGCTGAAAACCAAAAAATAAACAAGCGTTAAAAAGAACAAGTCTCAATATAATAAACCAAAAACTATTGCAGTCATTTTGGTAACAAATGCGGTATAAAATTAAGCTTGTCATAGTTTGACCCTTGCACTAACTCCTTAAGTTGTACTGGCTTGTGCTGAAAACCTGACAGTGATGCAGAGCTTATTCATCGCTATTATATTTTATGTTTCATAGCAAATAGCACTCAATTAATGGGGCGTAACCCCTAGATCTTGCTAATCCTTACCGCTTCAACACAGTAACTCAGCATAAGGCTATAACTAGCATGAGAAATTAATTAATAGCTTAACCTTATAGAGGTTAAGCCATAAACGTTTATATTTATTTCGATAATTAAGAAATAACTGTGATTGGTGGAGCAATATCTGAACCTTATGTACCTTTTGATAAAAAAGGTAACGTTGATTATAAAGCGCTAAAAGAAGCGATATTGCTTCTGGAAGAAAAAGGCGTAGATGGATTTGTGGTAAATGGTATAGGAGGGGAAGCGCTTGTTCTATCAATTGAAGAAAGAAAAAAGGTTCTGGAAAGCGTATTAGATGTTAGTAAAAAAGAAATCTCAGTCCTTGTAACTTCTTACTCGGTTGATACAACTCTTGAACTTATAAAGCACGCTAAAGATGCGGGGGCTGGTTACGCGGTTATAACACAGCCTTTAGTGTACCCTTTAAAAAACCCTGTAGAATACTTTAAAAACATCGCATCAAAATCTCAGTTGCCGCTTATACTTTATAACGAAAAGCAACTTGGTAACTTGTTAACGCCAGCTCAAGTGGTTTCAATTCTGAAAATAGATGGCTTTATAGGCTATAAAGACAGCACTAAAGATATCGGGCATCTTCAGGAGGTTGCAGAAGAAATGCCTGAAGAATCCTTGCTACTTGCAGGTAGCGATTCTCTTATATATACAACTTATACTCTTGGTGGCGTTGGAATTGTTTCGCTGATCATAAATGTCTTTCCCAGCCTTATTGTACAGCTTACAGAAAGCATGAAAAAAGGAGATTATAAGAAAGGTCTTGAGCTTCAGAAAAAAGTAAACAGGGTAAGAAGTATATTAAAATCATATGGCTTTAGCGCTGGCTATAGATATGCTGCAAAGCTGGCCGGCATAAATTTTGGATACACATATGAAAGATCAGAAGATCTTAGCGAACAAGAGGCACAAGACCTTAAGCAAAAGCTAG
The DNA here is from genome assembly GCA_009903795.1 of Nitrososphaerota archaeon. GTDB lineage: Archaea > Thermoproteota > Nitrososphaeria > Conexivisphaerales > UBA164 > CAYFFZ01. Next base: position 132,379 of record WYER01000031.1, read on the forward strand.
AAAAGGAAGGCTTACTATAAAACTCGTAAACGCAAGAATTTAGTTATTTTAATTGTCTTTAACCGTATTGTTTATTGAAACAACACTTATATAAAAGATAGTAAAATTTATACAGCATGAAAACCCTTTTATTTGGTCACAGAGGAGCTAAGGGTTTAGCGCCAGAAAATACGTTGCCTGCATTTGATCTGGCATTGCAATATGGAATGGATGGTATCGAACTCGATGTGCATGAATCTGCTGATGGCGAAATAATAGTTATGCATGATGAATCGGTCGACAGAACAACTAACGGAAAGGGCTATATTAAGGAAATGACCCTTGAACAGATAAAAAGCCTTGATGCTGGCATAAAGTTTTCGCCAAAATATGCTGGAACGAAGGTCCCTACCCTTTCGGAGGTTTTTGAAAGGTATCGCCAAAAATTTCTTTACAAAGTTGAAATAAAGCACAGTTACGAATATTACCCAAGTATTGAAGAGAAAGTTCTGGAAAATATCGAAAAGTTTCGTTTAAAGAAAAATGTTCAGATAATTTCTTTTGATTTTAATGCTTTAAAAAAGATTCGAGAATTAGACAGAGATGTAAATATAGGTTTAATAATAGAAGGAAGACCTAGCTGGTTTGTAGATATTGCAAAAAAGTTGGAGGCAAAATGGATTCATGCTTTTCATGGTTTGGTTTACAGTAAGAATGACGTTATAGAATTACATAAAGATGATATAAAATTAGGGTTATGGACTGTAAATGAAATTAAAGATATAAGAAAGTTCTGTGAAATGGAAGTTGACGATTTAACAGGGGACTATCCAGACAGGCTTTCAAAAGAATGTAGAAAAGGTTAAAACAAATAATTAATGATTTAATTCTTTAATAATAAAGACAACAAACCTACCTTCTAGGGCGAGAAGGAGGTCAGAATTAAATAAATGATAAAGATACAAAGATTTATTACCCTCCGAGGAATAAATTCTTTATGAAAAATTTGTCTGATTTTATCTCAAAGCTTCCAAAGGCTGAGCTTCACCTGCACCTTGAAGGGACTCTTGAGCCTGAGATTATGCTGGAGAAGGCTAAGAAAAACGGTGTAAAGCTTCCTTATAAGAGCATAGAAGACGTAAAAAACGCGTATAAGTTTAAGGATCTTCAGTCTTTCCTTGACCTTTATTACTTAGGAGTTAGCTCGCTTGTAGATGAGCAGGACTTCTATGATCTAGCTTATGCATATTTTAAAAAAGCAGCTTCT
>WYER01000014.1 GCA_009903795.1 Nitrososphaerota archaeon
TTCAAAAGTATTATTTCGTGCTACTCTGACGTTAATAAGCACGAAATTGAATCTATCTTTATTGATGAAACTGAAAAACATTAACGGGAAGCTATGGTTAACATACGAACCCTAACTCAAAAGTTCCTAATCTTGCAAAGAATTATGGTATAAGACCGTTTACGCAGTGCTTTTTTGTACGATGATGTTTAATAGGTATAGCATGTGGTATATGAAAAGAGTTTAAAGAAACTCATTGAAAGGATTAATTAATATGTAAAAAAGGATAGGAGCTTTTGAGAACGTAAGCAAAAAATTTTAGTACGTAAATAACTTTTCAAAGCCTTAAGTTCTTTTTTTATTATTAATCGGTTCAGCCCATTGTTAAATTATTAGCTATCTGAATATATTAAGTAATTTTTTGATTACATAAGATAAAGGGGTCATAGCTTAAACGGCACCAGTTTTATTTAAAAAGTATTTATATACAGCTTTTTAAAATATATTAATGAATTGCCTAAAACTATAGCGTCAATAAGTATTGAAAATGTAGTAACTTCGGCTTCAGTAAATCAATCTATAGACCTTATTACAATAACAAGACTGTTTCCTGACGTAGAATATCATCCTGAACAGTTTCCAGGTCTCGTATTCAGGCTAAAATCTCCAAAAACAGCAACCCTAATATTCAGCTCGGGTAAAATGGTTTGTACTGGCGCTAAAAGTGAAGCGCAAGCTAGGAAAGCTGTAGAAACAGTCGTTCAAAAGCTCAGGAAAGCAGGCATAGACATAAAGAACGAACCCATTATTGAGATACAGAACATCGTGGCATCTGCATCTCTTGGTGGAAAGATAAACCTTGAAAAGGCTGCTGAGGTTCTTGAACATACTATGTATGAGCCAGAGCAGTTCCCTGGTTTGATATATAGGATGGATGATCCCAAGACAGTGATACTTCTTTTTGCTAGTGGAAAGCTCGTTTGTACGGGTGCTAAAAAAGAGGAAGAAGTCTACAGGGCAGTTGAAAAGCTTCATGAAATTCTTGAAGAAAAAGGACTGATAAGGTACTGAAATTTTTATAATAAGTTAATATAGTTCTTAGTTTTTATTTTTCAGTTTGGTGAACAGGTTGGTATCTTTTTCTTCCCTTATAGGTAGCGGCGAAAGAGAACTACTTCAGGGAATTTGTAACTATTATTCAAAATTAAGAGAAACGGTGCTGCTTTTTAAAGATTTTATGGCTCATGTAAGTTCCAGCGACGACTTGCAGGTTTATTATGATAAAATAAACAAAACTGAAACAGAAGCTGACGAAATTCATGAAAAGTTGGCTGAGGCTATAGCTTCAGGGAGCTTTTTTTCTTACATAAGGGATGACTTTCTTGATCTTCTTGAGAAAATGGACTTTATGGCTGATTACTCAAAAGATGTAGCGAAAATGTTCTATGAATACAACGTATCAAGGCAGGCCCTTAATTTTCTATTTAAAGAAACGTTTTTTAACGATTTTGTACAGGCGATCGTAGATACAGTAGATTCATTTGGCGTTGTATTATCTATGTTGAAAAAATCACCTCCTCATGAAATTTTGTTAAAAATAAAAGAAGTTGAAACCATGGAGGAAAAAGCTGACTTTATAAAGGATAAAACTCTCATAGAGCTTCACAACAAGGGGAGAAGCCTTGATGTTCTTGACATCATAACTTTAAGGGAAGCTATAAACCTTATGGACAACATAGCAGATTCAGCTGAAGACAGTTCAGATATAATTATAAGGCTTATAGCAAAGGGATATAAATGAACCTCATAGGCTTGCTGGATATAGTGCTTCTTATCGTGCTTATCTACCTTTTTGGCCTGAACAACGGAGCCGTTTTTGAGGGCGGACTGGCTGGAAGCGCAGGTTTTAACTACAGCGTGGCTGCCATAACAGTAGGTCTTGGAATACTTCTAGGAACAATTTTGCAGGGAGAATATACTGCAAGCTATGCAAAAACTTTAGGGTCAATGTATGCAACCTATGGTTTGCTTCTTCTTGTAATTCAGATATTTCTTTTTTATGCCTTCACTTTAGTTAATCTACCTTTGAGCATAACTCAATCTTTTGTTGGAGGCTGGCTTGCTATACTCATTGTTGAGGGCGTAAAACACATATCAGAAAATGTAAGCTGGCTATTTTTATGGTGGATAATTTCTCCTTTTATAGCTCTAGTTTTTTCAGCTGTGCTTCACAAAGCATTGAGACGCCTTCTTTTTAAGGTAAATATTTCAACACTTAGCCTCTTTATCAGAATTTCGGCACTGCTCACAGTTTTTTACACTTCTTTTGTTCTTGGAGCCAATAACGTTGGTTTCATCGCTGGCGCTTACTCTTTGACCTATGCAGAGATAGCCATTCTTGCGGTTTTTGCTTCGTTAGGGGCCTTCAAGGCTGCCGGCATGTCAAAAGCTATTGGTGAAGATCTTATAGTTGTTGGCCCTATAGGAATAATAAGTGCTGTATTGGGTGGCGCAACAATACTTCTTGTTCTTACATATCTTAAGTTGCCAGCTTCTCTCACAACTGTGACCATGGGTGGACTTATAGGTGTTGGTTTTTCTTCAAAGCCAAGGATATTTAAGACAGATTATCTGAGGTGGATTATTTTGAGCTGGGTCATAGCTTTTCTTCTAGGTTTTGCGACAGTTTATTTATCGCTCATCATCCTAAAGCCGTTCATCCCTTTTGCTTTAATGTAGTCAAATACTCAGAAACTGCAACCCAGAATTTATCGCCCTTTCTATGAACGTTCTTTACTACAATGCCTTTCTCAAGCTTTTCTATTTCGTTGCTATCATAAAGGGATAATCCGATGCAGATAACCTGTTTCCCAAATGTGACTTTAACTATCTTATCCTTCTTTACTCTTTCATCTATTTTTGTTACTCCAGGTCTCATTACTGAAGCACCATTAAGTATATGTTTTACAGCCCCTTCATCTACTGATATCTCTGGCAAAAGATCAACCCTTTTGTCTGCTATAAAAGGCAGAAGTCTGTTCCCTGTGAGTATAAATATACCGTTACCTATCAAAACTTTTGAGTCCTTATCTATTGTGATAATTTTTTCTGGTTCAAAATCGAACCCCATTTCTTTTGCTTTATTTCTCAGCTCTTTTGCATCTTTTTTGCTAAGGTACTGTACATTCAAGCTTTAGAAAGTTAGCTTATAGACAAATAAATCTTTTTCTTAAAACATTAATGGAAAAAGTAGAGCTATAAAAATCGCTCAACGGTTAAAAATTATACAGTACTCCCGCAGGTAATAACATTCCATAACAATTAGAGAGGTAATTGATGATTTTTTTGTTTTTGATTAACTATTGGCTTAATGTCATATAGCTTTGTTTTGAGTCAAATTTTAGTCACTAGCTAATAAATCAAGATAGGGACCTTATATTAGCTTATTTAATTTCTTATTCAGGAGGCCCCTGTCTGCTTATTATTTTCATTTCAACAATATGCTTGAAATATGCAGTCATATCTTGAACTCCAACCCGCTTTGTTTCCATACTATATAGTTCTTCTCAAACAAATACTAAATTTGAGCAGATTCAAAAATCTTTGAATTGCTTGCAAAGTTTATCCCAAGGTTATCTTTCAAAGTTTTATAGCAGAATTTATAGAGCTCACCAATTTCATGTTTAGTCTCATTAGTTTATGCGCTAAAAACGTTAAAACAGATTGTTCATAATAAATTTCCTCCGCAGGGTGAAATTTTATACTTGCGGAAAAACTAATTATAAATGCTGTGTTGAATAATTATTTTATAGCGCGGCTGTCAATTTCTTGCTTATGAACTCAAAAGACAGCCGCAATAATAACAAAAGATGGGGTAATAAGTTTATAGACAAAAGGAACTGGAAAGTTACAATGAAGAGCTTGTAATAAGAGGCGAGTTTTTGCTGCCGATAGATATGTTTGACAACTGGTATGAAGAATTGGATAAGATAAATGAGGGCAAGAAAGGTAGGCCATATGAATTTCCTGAATCTTTTATAAAAATCCAGGCTTTATAGCATCAGTGTTGGTTAAAGGGGACTTGAAAGATGCTTGATACCTTACCATGATGATTACACAACCATATGGCAAAGAGTACATGACATGAGGCCTGAAATAAGGCTACCAACTTACGATGTTGAAGCTGGTTCAGACGGAACTGGGTTTAAGACTGGCAACGCTGGCGAGTACAGGACTTATGTTTACGGAAAAATAATGAGAAAGTACGTTAAAGTAATAATAACTGCTGACGTGAGGACTAAGAAGCTGATTGCTGTTGACGCTAAGATAGGCGAAATATCTGAGCCAAAGGTAGCTGTGAAACACATAGAGCTGTTAAAAGAGAAAGGGATAAAGCTGAAGAAGTTCTACGGAGATTGTGCATATGACACTAATGAAATATTCAATTCAATAGGCGATGCAGAATCAGCTATAAAATAAGGAAGAACGCTACAACTTATCGTTGTAAAGGAAGGAGGAGAAGACAAGAGGTTAGGGAGTATATAAAGCTAGGCTATAAAAAATGGGCAAAGAAAGTTAAGTATGGCGTTAGGTGGGCTATAGAAGGGATATTCTCATCTATAAAGAGAAAGTTTAGAGAAGACCTTAAGGCAAGAAGCGTAATTGGTTTGCTAGCGGAAGCTATGCAAAAAGTTTGGGCATACGATGTAATGGTCAATTATGCTAAGAACGCAATGCTAATGGCATGATCAATTAAAGCTTATTGGTTAAGATAAAAAGAATTATTCAACACAGCAAATTATAAAAATTAATTTAAATATAAGTTGGCTTAAATCAATTATAGTGATAAAAGGAACAGCAGATCTTCCCCTCCACTGGGGCAAGGCTCCAGAATGGCTTTACAAAAAAATGGTCGTTCTAGCAGGACAGATAGCTTACTTGATAGTTGAGGATAAGGGTAAAGACGAATTTTTAAAAAAGATATCAGATCCTTTCTGGTTTCAGGCCTTCGGTTCTGTACTTGGGTTTGACTGGCACAGCAGCGGCCTTACAACAGTTACGATGGCCGCTCTGAAAGAAGCTCTAAACAGAAATGAAATAGGCATAAAAGTGGCTGGTGGGAAAGGTTCCGCAGAAAAAATTCCTGCAGAAATTATAAAGATAAGCGAAACGTTCAACCTTAACGGAGAAACTTATGTAAAATTTAGCAGGCTTTCCGCAAAGGTTGATGGTGTTGCTGTACAGGACGGTTACTCAATATACCAGCACTGGTTTATCATCTCTGAAAATAAAAGTTGGGCTGTTATACAACAGGGGCTTAACGAGGAAAAAGGATATGCAAGAAGGTACCACATAACCGGGGATGATAAAAAAGATATGCTCAACGATCCTCATTCTGGAATAGCTGCGCTAGATCCTAACAGGAAGATTCTCAACCTCGCAACAAAAGAATCAGAGGAAAACAGAAAAGCAACGCTTGAAATGTTGACAGCCGGAAGAGGGTTAGACAGCTACATTTATGGGGTAAAATCCTTGCACCTTGAGAGGTTTTTTGATAAACGCCTTATGAAAATAATCAGCAAAATTAATCCTTCAACTTATGAGGAACTTCTTCTTACAAAAGGTATTGGCGCAAAGGCAGTAAGGGCTCTTGCACTTACTGCAGCAGTTATATACGGAACAGAACCATCGTACAAGGACCCTGCTGTTTTTTCCTTCGCTCATGGAGGTAAAGATGGTGTGCCTTATCCTGTTGATCGAGCACTTTATGAAACCACAATAAAATACCTGCAAGAAGTTATAGAAGGTTTAGATACAGATCAGGAAGATAAAAAGAAAATGCTCAAACGATTATCTTCAAACACGTGGTTAAATCTCACTTTAAAAGATCTAAGAATTTAATTAAACTTCCCTGTTGAATCATACCATTAATTTGTAAAAACAATAAAGGTGTTGTCAAAAAGATGACAAACCTCGCTCTTACCAGGAACTTAAAGAGGGCCAGATAAAAGCTTTAACCATTTTTTTATGACAAAGAACACTCCAGGCCATTCAGCACAAGTAGAGGTCAGTTTTTATCCAGTCCTGCTTTTGATCTTTTTATAAAGCACGTAAGCAATCAGAATCGAAAAGCTGTTTTGAATTATGTTAAATATTGCTGTAAGGATAATTACGCTTTCAAGTGGATTAAATCCAAAGAATTCGCTTACATAACTTAAAAATCCAGGCATATAAAATTCTATCAAAACATAGTTGGCAAAAGTCATTACTACAACCCTAAGTAGTGTTGAAGTAATAAAAGACCCTATGAGCGATTTTTTATACACTGGTGCTGCTCCAGCTATTCCTGAAGCCACTGCAAGGAACTTAAAAATAGGGCCTATCGGCACAAAGCTACCCAATCCCATCAGGACGATAGCTAGCAAGATGGAACCAACAAGAGCTGATTCTATTCCGTTATAAAAAAGAAGAAAGAAAATTGGTATCTCAGCTATATCAAAAGTAAGGTATGAAAGCAAAGGGAAAGGAACCTTTAAAGGAAGCGCTTCAAATATAACTGCTGCCGCTGAAAACACTGCTGTTATAGCAAGGTTTTTTTTGTTCATAAAAAATCTTTTCAGTTTGGTAATTTAAATTTTTTGGTACGTTACTAATTTTTTAGTAAATAACTTTTAATTATTGCCCTTTAATAAAAAAGGTGTGGTATATATATTAAAGCTTGAGCTAAAAGGCTTCAAATCGTTTAGAGATCATACTACTCTAGAGTTTACCAAAGGTTTTAACGCTATAACTGGGAAAAACGGAAGCGGCAAATCAAACATTCTTGATGCAATAAGATTTGCCCTAGGTTCCAACAGCCCGAAATCGTTAAGAGAGAGCCGAATGAGCAGGCTTATAAACGAAGGCTCAAGAAACAAGTTTGCAAGGGTCAGCATAACATTATCTAATGAAAACGGGTCCATTCCGGTAAATTCTGAAAAAGTTACTATAACGAGAGAGCTTATGGAAGACGGAACACAAAGGTATTTTTTAAACGGTAAAAGAATAACTAAAAACGCTATAGAAGATTTGCTTGCAGCAGCCTCAATCTCTTCTGATGGGCTTAATATAGTGCCGCAAGGTTCACTTAACACTATAGCTGACATGTCACCTTCAGACAGAATGCAACTTTTACAGGAAATAATAGGCATTAAAATGTATGATGAAAAGAAAGCAGAAGCTTTACAGAGGTTAAAGGAAGCTGACGAGCAGCTTGCTGTAACTTTTGCAAAGATGGACGAAAAAAGAGAAGTAATGGTAAAGCTTGAAACCGAAATGAACGAACTCTTAAGGTTAAACCTTATAAACGTAGAGATCGAAAGGTACAGAAAGGCCGTTCTCTTAAAGAGATTAGCGGAAATATCTGAAGAAAAGGAAAAACTCATCAGATCTATAGATGAAACGCAGAAAAAGTCAGATACCCTATCGAAGGAGCTTGATGGGCTTATTAAAATGCTTGAAGGTGGCGAATCTTCAAGGAAATTCTATGAGGAGTACGCTGATGCAAAGAGCAGACTAAATTCAATATTATCTGAGCTACATTACATAGACCTCAACGTTAACTCTTACCTCGAGGAAGCCAAAAAGGCTTCCAGTGCTCTATCTGAGCTGAAAGAAATGATGAAAAGTCTTACCAACACCGAAGCTTCACTACAAACAGAGATAGCTTCAACGCAGAAAGAGTTAGATAAATTAAACAGGGAACTTTTGCAACTAAACGAGGAAATATCGAACTTGGAAGATAAGAAAGATAGTATTATAAAGTTGATAAATGAAAAAGACAACTATCAGAGGAGACTATCTTCAGCGATTGAAAGGTTGATAAACGCAAGGATCAGGATCGAAAAAAACCTTGAATATTTGAAAGAGATGCTTACGAATGAAAAGCAAAGGCTTGAAAGCTATGAAACATTACTAAGAGCCCACGAGGAACTGAAAAGCAAAATAGAATCTATTCATTTTAACATGAATTCTGAAGAAACTGCTGAATATATTTCAATGCTTGAGGAGCTAAAAAAAAGAAGACAAGAAATGATTAACGAAATAATAAAGGCAAACGACGTTCTGGTTAAAGCAATAGGCTATGCGACGGCTCACAAGATCCTTAAAAACATAAAGGAAAAAGACTATGAAGGTGAAATTTTGGATGCCGGTTTGTTTGAAGGTTACCTCGGGAGGCTTAGCGATATAATAAGACCAAAAGCGGGCTATGAACATCTGGTTAAATCGGTTCTGGAGTTTCTTAAAGATCCATTGATTTTTTCAAGTTTTAACGAAAAAACGCTGGCTTTCCTGAAAAATTCTGGCAGAAAAAGGGCTGTATTTATTAGCGAAATTACAAAAAATCATCCATGCGAGGGATCTATAATTAAATATATTGAATTTCCAGAAAAGTACAAAGAACTTGTTGAATATATTTTTGGCAGGATATGCATTAGTAAAGAGGACTGCTGTGAAGTATTTGTTCTAAAAGATGGCACAATAATCTATAACGGAATGTACGAAATAGGACAAATAAACGCCTTAAAGTTAGACCTTAATAATTATGAAAAGAAGCTCAACAGGATAAAAGAAAGCATAAACAAACTCACAGAGGTTCTTTCAAGGAGAACCCAAACAATCGCTGAGATATCAAACAAAATACTCGAATTAAAGCAAAAAACAGCTATGAAGAAAGATGAACATTTTGAGAACCAAATAATAAAAGAAATTGAAGATGCAATAAAAAGTGAAGAAGAGGCATTACAAAAATACATTCAAGAGTTTAAGGAATTAAAAAATATGCTTGAAAAAAAAGCATCAGAGATAAGCAAGTACGAAAACACAATACTCAAAATAAATGAAAAGGTAGAAATGATAAAGAACAAGCTTAAAAAAGCAGAAAGTTTAGATTTGAGCACATCTGAAGTGGAAACGAAGCTAAATGAAAGCTTAAAAAATAAAGAAAAACTAGAATTCATGATTTTAGAAAAGAAGAATAAACTTAACGAGCTGAACTTGAGCTTAAGTTCTTTAAAAGAAAAAATTAACGCGACTTCTAACAGCATAGTTGAATTAGAGAAAAAAATTGAATACTATAAAAACAAGATCTCCGAATTGTCAAACAGAAAGGAGTTTCTTGATAAAGAAAAAAAGGAACTCGAGTTTTATCTCAAAGATCTTGAACCAAGAGTTAAAATGCTCTCCGAAACTGAAACATCAAAAGAACAGCTTTCAAAGGAAAAGGATAAGCTGCTAAAAGAAATAAAGGATTTTAACCGGAAAGTAGAAAAGCTCAAGGTAGAACTTGACACCCTTATTTCTGAAGAAAACAGGCTCAAAGAAGAAATAGACTCAATAAAATATGAACCCTATGAACTTGTGGGTGATTATGAAACATTAATATCTGGGCTAAAAGACGAAAAAGATTACCTTGAAACAAGAGTTAACAGGATGGCTGAGAAAGACTATACAGAGTATTACAGATCATACAAAGAAGCTTCAAACAGGAGAAATGAGCTTGAGAGGGATAGAGATGCCATATTAAAGTTCATCGAGGACATAGAAAAGCAGAAAAAGGAAGCTTTCATAAAATCTTTTGAACAAATAGACAAAAGGTTAAGGGAAATATTCAAGCAGATAGTCGATGGCAACGCATGGCTGGAGCTAGAAAATCCAGATAATCCTTTCGATGGAGGTGTTTTCCTTATCGGCCAGTTTGGCGATAAACAGCCAAGAGAATCCGCTTCTCTAAGCGGAGGAGAAAAAGCTGTACTTTCTGTTGCGTTTTTGATGGCAATCCAATCTTCATACCCTGCTAACTTTTATATTTTCGATGAAATAGATGCAAACTTGGACGCTGAAAAGGCTGAAAAGCTAGGAAACTTCTTAAAAAAATGGTCAATGTCATCTCAAATCATTCTTATATCGCTAAAGGATACGATGCTTTCAAAAGCTGACAAAGTTTTCGGCGTTTATGAAAGGGAAGGCGTAAGTCAAGTTATTCCTCTGGAGATGAGTAAAGTAAGCAATGAGCAACAATGAGATAAGCAGCATAAGGGTTTTATTAAACCCAGATTTAGTAAAAAGGCTTAACCCGTGGGAGCTTAAGATTTACGTTCTTCTGGAACTTTTTAAGAAGTATCTTGAAGAGGCTAAATCAGCAGATTTTAGGCTGAGTGGCATAGCTATCTCTACTTCTAGCTTAATCTATGAGATGAAAGTTAAAAAAATACTGTATGAGCCAAAGAGGAGAGAACAGGTTAAGGAAGAAATCCCTTTGAACATTAACGTTAGCCTTCAACCGTACGTACCTCTTGAAATACCTATTGTTGATCTAGACGAGCTGATTGAAGCCTTTAAAGAAATGATAAAAGCGCTTACAAAAAGACAGGAAATGATACCAAGAGGTATAGAGCCGTCTTCGCTTCCAGTGATAAATGAAACTCTAGCCATAGAGATAATCAAAAAGTACGAAAATTTTGTGCTTTCTCTTTTAAAGGAAAAGGGGAAATCATCGATTTATGATATTCTTAAGGGGAAGACTCCTCTTGAAGTTATAAGGGTTTTCCTGGCAATTTTATTTCTACTTTCTGATAAAAAGATCGAGATAGATGAAACCATGAACCTCTTTCTGAGCAAACAGGTCGATTTTTCATAGAAAATATCATTATTTTAAAGCTTGGAAATATGTTTTTGTTTATTTAATTTAAAATATATTTATTAATATTTATTTACTATATATTGTTGTCCATGAGTGAAGCAAAAAAATCTGAAGAACCAAAGGTTGGTGACGCGCTTTATCATATACGCATAAAAAAAGGACAGATACCAAGGTTTGTCTTTTTACCGGGTGACCCTGATAGAGTAAAGGTTTTTGCAAAAAGCTGGGATTCGAGCCAGATGGTAGCTCAAGAAAGAGAATACCTTACATATAAAGGGGTTTATAAAGGCGTGGAGCTTGCATGCACTTCAACGGGAATCGGTTCAGGGGCTATAGCAATAGCCGTAGAAGAACTTCTTAGAGTGGGTGCAGATACCCTAATAAGAACAGGCACGACAGGAGCGCTATGGAAAGATATAGGCATTGGGGACCTTATAATATCCCTTGGAGCTTACAGAGCTGATGGGGCAACTATGGCCTACGCACCGATACCTTATCCAGCGATAGCAAATTATGAGGTTGTAAACGCTCTTGTGGAAGCTGCAGAAACAGTTGGAGCGAGATACTGGCTTGGGATCACGTATTCTACAGATAGCTTTTATCTTGGACAAGGCAGGCCAGGTTTTGGCGGCTTTACGAATGAATTTTCAGAAAAAATAATCGAGACTCTAGAAAAGCTAAACATTATAAACATGGAAATGGAATCTTCTACACTTTTTACCCTTGCATCAATTTATAAAGTTAGAGCCGGTGCGATATTTGCAACGATAGCAAACAGGGAAACTGGAGAATTTGTACCAAATGCTGGGGTAGAAACCATGGTTAAGGTTTCAAACGAGGCTGTAAAAATACTTAAAGAATGGGACGAAAAGAAGAAGATATACAATAAAAGGTATTTTTATCCTTCGCTTATAAAAAAATGAAGTTTTTAACGATCCCGGCGGGATTCGAACCCGCGACCTCCGGCTTAGAGGGCCGGCGCTCTGTCCAAGCTGAGCTACGGGATCAAAAAATAATAAAAAATGGTATTTTTAACTCTTTATTTGTTTTCTTTCATTGAAGTCCTAAATCTGGAAACTTTGATTTTTGTAAACCGAGCTCTTCTTGTAATGTTCTAATCCTGTTTGCATATTCTAACATCTTCTGTTTGTCTCCCTGAACTTTAGCTATCTTGTAAGCTTTCCATGCTTTTTTTAAAGCTCCCCACGTTTGTCCTTTAGTATATTTCTCGCTCATTTTCTTTCAACCGTATTTTAAAAATTGTAAAATAAAAACTTTTCGTATGAAAATCAGATAAGATAATTTTTCTCAAAATCTTCCAATATTTTTAACAGATTTGTACCTCCCGCGTTACTTTTGAAACCAAAAGAATTTATCAAATTTATAGTGCCGTAAGATCCTTTATCTTTTTCGTATTTTAAAGCCCTTACGACATCAACTATTATGTTAAACGCATTTGGGCCATCGCGGGTTTTATATTCAGCATCTATGTAGAACTTTTCGTTAAACGGCCCTAACACTTCAACATAAAAGTGGCTTATCCTGTAGTCCTGCAAGAATGGTACATAATCTGTGGTGCCGGTTATAACTTCAGATGCTTCATCCTCTCTTTTTATTGCAGAACTTTTTATTTTCTTTTTATGCTCCCTGATCCTTTCATCCATAGTATTAAGCGTCTCAAAGGATCCACCAACATCTAGTTGGTATGATTTAACCCAAGTGCTTCCAAACTGCTTGAAAGCCAACATAAGTATTCTATGAAGCCACGTCCCTCCAAGTTGGCTTTGGAGGTCATCGCCAGCTACCAAAAGCTTCCTGTTGATAAATTCGCTTAATATTCTTTCTTTTTGTACTATCAGTGCTGGCGTTGCATTAATAAAAGAAGAGCCGGTTTCAGCAGAAATCTTAGCTATGAGTTCGCTGGCCATCTGTTGCCCTGAATTTATTAAACTTATAACCTGATCCGCACCTATCTTTTTTATCTCGTTTTTAAAAGTTGTCTCATCTGTTTTAACGAGTTTAACGTTTGTGACCATTTCTCGGCTTAATTCTTCTGCAAAAAATACTGACGGTTTTATTAAAACCTCAGGACCAGTTTTATAAAGTTCACGTAGGCTCTTTCCTACTTTTCTTTCATCGACATCAAAGGCGCCAACAACCTCTATATCGCTAACGTTATAACGTCCTATACTTTGATGCCATGGTTTTACATTTCCGTATATACCTTTTATAACGTACTCGGCTACATTTCCAACTCCTATGAGCGCAATTCTGATCTTGCTGTGCATGGATATAATAGGAAAAAGTCTGCTTTTATATTTACCGAAACAAAGATTTTTATTTTTAAAATATTAAGTCTCAGGCGCAAATTTTCGTAGTTAAACAATTATTTTTTCAGATTTAAATGATGAAATTTTATAATTATTTGGCAAAAGGTTTAAATTATAACGAAAAGCAATTTTTGAGAGGTGATTTATTTGTTTCAGATATTAACGCTTGAAGACGTTGTGCGTATACCACCCTCCGATTTTGATAAAGACATAAATGAAATTGCAATAAAACAGTTGAAAGAAAAGTATGAAAGCACTGTAACAAAAGATTACGGGTTTTTGATAAAGATACTTTCTGCAAATGCAGAAAAAATAGGTAAAATTCTGCATGGAGACGGAGGAAAGTACCACAGGGTTCAGTTTGATGTCCTATCGTTTTATCCGGTTTTAGGCGAGCTTATTGAAGGTGAAGTTGTTGAGATTACTGATTTTGGCGCTTTTGTTAAGATAGGCCCCACAGATGCGCTTTTGCACATTAGCCAGGTAATGGATGACTATGTTACAGTTGACCTTAAAGGCGGCATGATAATAGGCCAAAACACAAAGAGGCAGCTTAAAGTGGGAAGCAGGGTAAGGGCAAAAATAATTGCAGTAAGCATAGGCAGCGGTATAAGTATGGCCAAAATAGGCATAACGTGTCGTCAGCCCATGCTTGGCGCCATTGAATGGATAGAAGAAGAGATAAAAAAGATATATTTGCAGCAACAACAGAAACAGGGGTAGTAAAATATGCCATCTGAAAAGGCTTGTAGAAACTGCCATTTCATAACAAAAGAGAACGTTTGTCCAGTTTGTGGTTCTAAAGATCTTTCGATAAACTGGGCTGGCGAAATAATAATACTTGATGCAGAAAAGTCAGAAATTGCCAAACTGCTAAACATTAAGGTTCCAGGAAGGTATGCGATAAGTGTTGTATAAGCTTACAGATCATTTAAGAGAAGAACTTAAAAAACCCCTAGGTCTTCTTGTTAAAAAAGGTAAAGAAACAGACTATATCAAAAAAAATCTCTTAAACAAAGATTTCGTCATAACTGTAGGTGACAAGACTACAGAATCTTTTGTAATGGCAGGCGGCAAGCCTAAATTAGAAATCGTAGATCTTAAGGAAAAAAGGTTGAGAAGAGAAAAAACTGCGACAGCAGCAGAAGAAATAATAAAAATCAAGAATGATCCAGGGACAATAAGTGATGAAGCAATCGAGGCTATTAAAAATTCTCTAAACTCTCCTAAAAGAGTAAGAATCGAAATAGAAGGAGAAGAAGACCTATTAGGGATTCCATGTATAATTTATGCTCCAGAGGGAAGCTACGTACTCTATGGTCAGCCCGATGAAGGTCTGGTCATTGTTAGAGTTGACAGAAACATGAAAAATAAAGCAAATGCTATTCTTTTGTCAATGGAAAAGGTTCAGAATTAGAAATTTTGCTGAAAAGATGTAAACTGTATAATAATGTTTTAAAATATCTTTTCTTTTATTTTATGAGGTTGCCGAGATATAAATGTGAAAACTGTGGATATGAAGAGAGCTTAGATAAGAACATGTACTTTTGTCCAAATTGTGGCGACCCATTGACCATAGTCTATGATAAGAATGAATTAAAAGATGTAAAATTTACTGGCAGAGGCGTTTGGAGGTACAAAGACTTATTGCCAGTTAGTTCTGAAAAAGCTGTTACGCTAAACGAGGGAGGAACGCCTCTTCACAGAAGTATAAAACTGTACAAAGAAATAGGCGTTAAAGATCTTTGGATAAAGAACGAAGGCCTTAATCCAACCGGAAGTTTTAAAGATAGGGGCATGACAGTTGGTGTTACAAAAGCTATTGAGCTAGGCGCGCGTTCTGTTATATGCGCTTCAACAGGCAATACCGCAGCGAGTTTATCTGCTTACGCCGCACGAGCTGGAATAACATCTTTTGTGGTTGTGCCAGAAGGTTCAGTTGCTCTTGGTAAGCTGGCTCAGGCAAGGGCTGCAGGTGCAAAGATAGTTAAAGTTCGGGGTAACTTTGATTATGCATTAAAGATAGTCAGATCTCTTGCAGCAACTACAAACGAGACATACCTGCTTAATTCAGTTAACCCTTATAGGATAGAGGGTCAAAAGACTATTGCTTACGAGATCGTAGAAGAATACGGAGTTCCCGACTGGATATTTATACCTGTTGGAAATGCAGGAAACATAACTGCTCTCTGGAAAGGCCTTAAAGAGTTGAAAAGCATGGGATTTATAGATAGTTTGCCAAAGCTTGGAGGGGTTCAGGCAGAAGGCGCTTCACCAATATATAGGGCTTTTGTAGAAGGTAAAGAAGAAATAATTCCAGTACAAAACCCTCAAACAGTTGCTACTGCTATAAAAATAGGTAATCCAGCAAGCTGGAGGAGAGCTATAAGGGCGGTGAAAGAATCAGGAGGCATAATGATAAGCGTAAGCGATGAAGAAATACTTGAATACCAAAAAAAGCTTGCATCGAAAGAAGGTATATTTGTAGAACCAGCTAGCGCCGCTTCGATAGCAGGTCTAGCAAAGGCAACAGCTTTAAACATAGTTAAAAAAGATGAGCGTGTCGTAGCAATTGTTACAGGTAATGGTTTAAAAGACCCTGACTCTTTGATGAAGATAAGCGCGGAAGAAATAACTATCGACGCAGATCTAGAAGCGCTTAAACGCGTGATTAAAGGATGAGGATCGGTATAATAGGTTATGGTTCCGTGGGAAGCGCTTTGCATCAACTGATTTATGAGAAAGCATGGGAGTTCAAGAACAAATATGGTCTTGTGCTTCAGGTTGTTTTTGTATGTGACAGATCAGGCTGTGTTTACAAGGAAGGAGGCATAAATCCGGCAGAAACGCTGAGCGTTAAAAAATCATTAAAAACTCTTTCGGCAGGTTTCAACGTTGAACCTGTGCTCGACACGATCAAAAAAGGAGTTGTAGACGTGGTCGTCGAATGCACTCCTGCAAATTTTGTAAACGCTGAACCGGCATACACTCACATACTCGAAGCTCTTAAAAACGGGTCTAATGTAATAACAACAAACAAAGGCCCAATGGCCCTTTATATGCCGACCATCTTAGAAGAGGCTTATTCTAGAGGGCTTGTTGTGCTCTATAGCGGAACGGTGGGTGGTGGAACTCCTTTTATCTATTTTGCAGATAAAGCGCTGAAAGGCAACAAAATCAAGTCTCTCAGAGGCATTCTAAATGGGACATCAAATTTTATCCTTTCAAAAATTATAAACGAAGGTTCAAGCTTGGAGGAAGCTCTGAATGAAGCAAAAAAGCTTGGAATAGCAGAGGCAGATCCTACGCTTGATCTTAACGGGACTGATAGCGCTGCTAAGCTTGTCATACTTCTTAATCATGTCTTTGAAGATAAGTACACTTTGAAGGATGTTGAAATCAGCGGTCTAGAGAAAGGCATACCCAAAGTAGATTCTCATCACACTGTAAAGCTCATAGCAAGTTCAACTCCAAACCCTCACGTTTCTCTTGAAATAATACCAAAAGATGACCCGCTTAATATAGATGGGACTTATAATGCTGTTGAGTTTGAAGTTGAGGAACTGGGAAGCGTATATCTAATAGGCAAAGGCGCTGGCGGAAGAGAGACAGCTGGAGCTGTCTTGAGGGATCTTGTTGAGCTTAAAAACAGGCTGCAGGTTCAGTATTTAAGAAAATGGTATTCACATATTCTTTAACCTTACGGAAGTGGTGAAAGTCTTCTTTCGCTTAAGTAGATCAAAAATTTTTCTGATTTTATGATGAAATTATCATTTTAGCAGTTTTATGAGCGGCTTTTCCTTTATATAGTTTTTAATAAAACAAGTTATTTAAATCTGCTGATTCCCAAACTTAAATTTTTCTCATTAATTACAAAGGATGCGGTTGCAAACTGATACGTAATCCCCTTTATACTCACAAAGCTTATTGTCATGCCAGACCATTAAAAAGATTAAAGTTTTTTAACGAGTCAACAGCTTCATTTTTTAATAATGGATTAGTTATACTCATGTCTTATCAGGCTGCTGCTTTAAGTTGCTCATTGTGGTTTGTTCGCATAAGTTTAAAAAAGTATTACCCATAAATTTTTCAATAAATTATTAACTCTTATAATAGGTTTTAGAATTACTAGATCGTAGGGTTATTTAAGTTTCCATACCGTTAAACAGCCATCTGCACTAAAAAGTTTTGATATAATGTAATTAGCAAGAGAGTTCATAAGTAACTATTAAATAAAAAGTTAGGTACATAATTGCTATGGGAAAACCTGCACTGATAGTTATAGATATGCTTGAGGAGTTTGTGAACGGTAGGCTTTCTACTCCTGAAGCAAAGTCAACTATTAATCCGGCAAAAAAGGTTCTTGAAGAATTCAGAAAAAGGAAGTTTGATGTATTTTACGTTAAAGACTCTCATATAGAATCAGATTTTGAGATAAGATTATGGGGCCCTCATGCAATTAAGGGATCTAAGGACGCTCAAATTATAGATGAACTGAAGCCATTATCTGGGGAAGAAGTACTTGAGAAGCATACTTATTCTGGCTTTTTTGGAACGCCCCTAGATTTTCTGCTGAGATCAAAAGGAATCGATACAATCTTCCTTGTAGGTCTTGATGCCGACATATGTGTCAGGCACACTGCTGCTGATGCGTTTTACAGAGGCTACAAAATTTATGTCGTTGAAGATGCTGTAGCTGCTTATATTGATAAAAACTGGAAGGAATATTTTGAGAAAGTTTACGGTAGCACGATAGTAAAAAGCGATGAGGTAGGGTTTATTTTGGATAAAAACTGGAAATTGTAGTTATTTGTAAACTCAACTCGCAATAAAAAACGTTTAATTTAGGTCAATACCATATATGGTATCATGCAGCATCAAGTTAAAGATCTTAACTTAAAAGATCAGGGCAAAAAAAAGATAGATTGGGCATCAAAACGCATGTACGTTCTTAATGAGCTCGTTAAACAATATGAAAAGGAACAACCGCTTAAAGGCGTTAAAGTTGGAATAAGCCTTCATCTTGAAGCAAAGACCGCATACCTTGCAATTTCCCTTAAAAAACTTGGAGCTGAAGTAAGCATTACCAGTAGCAACCCAATTACAGCTCAGGACGATGTTGCAGCGGCTTTAACTGATTATGTAGATCATGTTTATGCGTGGAGGGGGGAAACTCCGAAAGAATATGAGCTGAACCATATGAGAATTCTTGAAGTTAAACCTAACATAATAATTGATGATGGCGCTGATCTTTCAATAATGTCCATAAAAAACGAGGTTTATCACAGTATATACGGCGTTTCAGAAGAAACAACAACCGGCGTAAGGAGGCTCAGGGCGCTGGAAAGAGATGGCATTCTAAAATTCCCTGCAATAGCCGTTAACGATGCCAAAGGGAAATACCTCTATGACAACAGGTTTGGCAGCGGACAGAGCGTAGTTGATGGACTGATGAGGTCAACAAATTCCATGATAGGTGGAAAAGAGGTAGTGGTGGTAGGTTATGGATGGGTCGGTAAAGGAGTAGCGGAAAGATTAAGAGGTTTAGGCGCTAGGGTTACAGTAGTTGAGGTTGATCCGTTCAAAGCACTGGAGGCTTATTTTGACGGTTATAAGGTTACAAACATGGATGAAGCATCTCGTTACGGTGACATATTTATAACTTGTACTGGAGACGTAAAAGTAATAACGGGCAAGCACATGCTTAACATGAAAGATGGAGCGTTCTTGAGCAACGCTGGACATTTTGATGTAGAAATAGACATGGCCTGGCTCAGGGAAAATGCAAAATATGTTGGAGAAGCTCGCCCGAACGTATCAGAATATGTGCTTCCAAATGGAAAGAAGATCTATGTTCTTGCTGAAGGAAGGCTCGTAAACCTAGGCGCTGCAGACGGTCATCCCATAGAAATAATGGATCTTTCATTTTCTCTTCAACTTATGAGCGTGCTTTACCTTAACGAAAACAGGAACAATCTTCAGAAAAAGGTGTACACTGTTCCGGAAGAAATAGATAAAAAAGTTGTAGAAACTTTTTTGAACGTAAACGGGATTGTGCTTGAAAAGCTAACGGATGAGCAAAAATCATACCTCGAAAGTTGGAGATAAAGAGAGCTTACTTAACGATCTAGAAAAGAAAATACTTGTTCATATTTTGAAGTATGGTCCAGATAATCCTTGGCTTATGGCAAGAAGGCTTCTTGGAATAAGCGGGTGGAGGCCAACTTACAGTGAAGACGAAATCGAAACAGCGTGTATGCATTTGGAGAATTTGAAGCTTCTTCAAAAATACAACGGCTCTTTGAAATGGTTGCCGACTTCATCAATAAAGCCCTAGCTGAAATTTAAGCAACGCAACAGGGATAAAAAACCCAAAGGAATTTATTACGATCTTACAAAAGAAGGAAAAAAAGTTGCAAAAAGACTAAAAGAACTTATAGATTAAATTTTTTCAGCAAAGCTTTTTTTAGCGATCTAGCAAATAGCCTTACAAACCAGAAAAAGGATCCAAACAGAACTTATAATTTATGCCTCATACTTGATTCTTTTCACGTTAACAAACATAATGTTAATTTAATTTACATATTTATTGATAAAACTGAAATAAACGTTAGTAAGAAGTGAAGGTAGTTTATAAACATTAACTCAAAGCTTCTCTATAATCACACATGTGCTAGCAGAAAATTCTTTAATAAAAATTTATTCAACAAACAACAAAATAATTAAAATGAAAATAACTTTAAGCGGGTCTGCGACTCTTACGCTTGATAATTTAAATAGATGAATATGAGACCATTATTTTGAACTATACACTAAAAGGTGAAATTTGCCCTAAAACATAGCTATATAGCATTAAAACAAAAGTTAATCAAAAACAAAAAATTCTCAATTACATTGTTAATGTTAATTATAATTAAAATGCTGTACTTGTGGGAGTATTAATTAGAAAGTAAACAGTAAACTTAATATTTATCCCAATTAAGGGTTAAGCGATGTCAGAAAAAAACCTAATTGTAATAGCCCTCGGTGGAAATGCGTTACTTCAGAGGGGTCAAAAGGGTACTTTCCAGGAACAATATGAGAACACTAAAATAACAGCGAAAAAGATAGCGGATCTAATCGAAAGAGGCTATAAAGTTGTCATAACTCATGGGAACGGCCCTCAAGTTGGTGCAACTTTGCTGAGGCATGATGCAGGTCAGAAGATTTATGGCGTTCCAGCTTTCCCGATGGACGTAGCAGGAGCAGAAACACAAGGTTTTATTGGTTACATGATTCAGCAATCACTTAGAAACGAGCTTAAAGCCAGAAAAATAGACAAGTACGTCGTCACTATAGTAACCAGAACTATAGTGGATGAAAACGACCCTGCATTTAAGAACCCAACTAAACCAGTTGGTCCTTTCTACAAAAAGGAGGAAGTGGATGAATTGAGAAAGCAATTCCCCGATTGGGTATTTAAAGAAGACTCCGGAAGGGGATGGAGAAGGGTTGTACCATCTCCAGATCCTAAATTGATAGCTGAAAGGTATGCAATAAAGACTCTAGTAGACGCTGGGTTCGTAGTAGTTGCCAGCGGAGGGGGCGGTATTCCTATAATAGAAAAGGACGGAGTAGCTTATGGTGTTGAGGCCGTTATAGATAAAGACCTTGCTGGCCAAAGGTTAGCAACGCTTGTTGGAGCAAGCAAGTTCATAATAGCAACTGACGTTGACGGTGCTTACCTGAACTATGGTACTCCAAACCAGAAAAAACTTGAGAAAGTTTCTGTAGAAGAAATGAAAAGATACTACGCTGAAGGGCACTTTAAAGAAGGAAGCATGGGGCCAAAGGTATTAGCAGCAATAAGGTTCGTGGAAGCTGGTGGAGAATCTTCAACAATAGGACATCTCTATGACCTTATGGATCTTGTTGAAGGAAAGAAAGGCACTACAGTTTACTCTTCAACTGGTTAATTCCTGAACAGCTTTATTTTTTTCTTCGTTCTTCTTATCTTCTTCTATTATTTGGTCTATCTTCCACTCAAGAGCCTTTATAAATTCTGAATTATCTTCTTGTTTAAGAGGATTACCGCATTCCGGGCAAATGAAAAAGTACTCAATAGCTTGCTCAAAAGTATACTTTTTGCAGGTAGGAGTTCCGCACCAGTAAAATGTGTGAGTTTTCTCATATTCTAACCTGCTTCTTAACTTTTTAAGTATAATTTCTCTGGTTCTTTTTAAAAATACATCAACTTGATCCCTCTGGATTCTCCATCTGTATACAAACCAACCTTTTTTTGGATCCTTGTCTCTTATCCCAGCTATCAAACCTCTTTCGTAAAGATCGTACAGAACTTTTCTAACTTTGTTGATCTTTAACCCTGTTGCGCTCGCTATTTCTTCGTCTGTCGCATCAGGATTATTCAGTATGGCCCTCGCAACCTTGATATAATCTTCATCACCAATCATTGCAGCTACTTTCACAAATGTATCCTCATATTCCAGCTTTACCATGAGATTTTTAAAAAAACCTCAAATATAAATTTTATAATAAAAAAACTCAACATTATTGCTTTCTGTAGTTAAGTAACTTTGACAATTATTCTTTTAAAGAAATTTTTAATTTTTATTAAACATACAATGGTGTCTTCACTTATAGTTAGTTTTGATCCTCCATTACCTTTAAATAGACTTTTTGTTAGTGAACGTTTTGTCAGAATAATACATGAATTAAATATAGTTGAAAGATACTTTGATAACAAGCTGGTTAAAGAGATGTTTGAATATTATGATAAAAATTCGTACAGACCTTTAGTAAATGCGCTTTTAACTGCAGCCAAGTTAAATATGCCTGTTTACGTTTCAACTACAGGCGTTTTTCTTGAAATGGCTTATAAATATGATCAAGAGCTATTTAAACAAATTTACGCTGCTTCATCAACTGGAAAGCTAAAGATTATACCTAGTACATTTTATGGTGGACTCTATCCTCTTTGTGAAAATTCTGGCGAAGAGATAGCGGAACAGTTAAAACTTGTATCAGATCTGACAAGCAAATACGGGCTTAACAAAGCCTCAGCGTGCGTCATGCCTTATCTGATCTATAATGAATCTGCAGAAAAAGGGGCAAAAGCTGCCGGTATTGAAACGCTATTAACGGAAGAGGTAAACGGTTTTACAGACCACAGGTTTATATATACTAATGTCTCAGGAGATCTCAGGATAGCTGTAAGAAACAGAGAACTTTCTGAAGCTCTGACCACAGGTTCTTTTGAAAATATAGGAAACAAAGATGGCATAATATTCATCAGCGCAGAAGAGATAGCCGCGAAGGGACAGAAATATGCAGAAGTCGTTGGCAATTATATTTATAACGGTGGTCTGGAGCTTGCTGAGATTCTTCCGGTAAAGAGCCCCACAACAGGCACGCTATATGCTCCTCAGAAACCATATCTATTTAACGTATCTTACAATGGCGGTTCTCCTTTATGGTACAGGAGCAAGTCGCAAATTATGCTCATGGACAAGATGTGTACCCTTTATCAATATGTGAAGTGGCTTGGAGATCAGAAACTCTTACAGGTGTGGAGGATATTGATGCAGGCAGATTTATTTTTCTCTCTTATAGGTGAGAATACAAGAAGAGCTAAACTAATAGCAGATCCAGATGAAGCAAAGATAGTATATTCCTATATATTAAGCGACTTTGAAGGAAAACTTGCAACCATGGTTCTTAAGAAAAAAGAAAAAGCATCAGAAACTGAAATAAAGACAAAATTATGAGCAACATTTAAACGCATAATTCAAAAAAACAATAACATAATGGAAAGATCTAACATAAGTAAGTTCTTGAACATAGAAAAACCTTATTTTCTTATTCCAATTGTTACAGTTATTTCGTTTGTTCTGTTTTGGTTAGGGATTCTGCTTTTTTCATATTCATCGCTAGCTGAGATTTACTGGTATGCTTTTTCTGTAATTTTGGCTTTGGTCTTTACTTTTTCTGTTTATTCTTCTGAATCTTTCAGGTCTTTAAGGGTATATGTTGGATCCATTTTGCTTTTTTATTCGCTACTTGCCTTTATTGGCGCGATGCCCGGTTATTATATGGCACGGATGCTTCCTGCCGTGGTTAGTCAGGCTAATCAAACCATAATTTCCATAAGGACTGGTTACCCAACAGTATTATCTATGGTAACAGTTATATTTCTTAACAATGTAAAGATAGATATCGCAAGTTTTATTCCGTTTATAGGCCCGTTTGTGCTGGGGATATCGATAATAAACACAAGTTCCGTTATATGGGGGTTATCTTTCACTCAATTTTTTTCAAATAATCCATACTGGTTTCTTGGACCTTTTGCAGTGATTATCGCACCTGATACTTTTACAGAATTTAGCTCTTACATTTTATCTTTGATAGGCGGGTTGTATCTTTTTAAAGCCTTAGCGTTCTATGGTGCAGAGTCACCTCTTCCCAAAAAAACTCTTTACATAAAAGCCTTTACATATTTTGTTACATCCGTGGCTTTACTTTATCTTTCAGCTCTATTGGAAGCTTTTCTGATTTTAAGGCTAGGTCTTTAGCTGACCTCCTCCCCGCCCTTGAAGAAGCGAGGGTTCGCTGAGGTCTCAAGGGTTACAGCCCTTTAATGGGTGCTACTCTGTTGTGATATACTATGAAAGACAAAGGCTTCTTTATTTTTGAAACAATTACGTTCACTGCTTTTTTGAGAATGTTCAATGCGCCGTTAAGGTCTGAATGAAGTCTATGTCCTTTAGGGCAACTAACTACTCCTCTTGGGTTTCTTTCGACTTCTACATCATGATAAGCATAGTTCTTTGAAGTATTATACTCAACGACTTCAAGCACTTTTATCCCATACGCTTGAGCCTTAAGTTCTATTGCATCCATGAATTTGCAATAAGATCAAACGTTTACTGTAAATTTGTTGCCCTTCTCCTGAGCTATCTCGAAAGGGTAGCCTAAGTATATAGTTGAAACGCCTAGTTCGTGCAACTCTTTTACTAAATGCGAAGCAAAGTTCCTGTACAAGTGACGAAACCTTCTCTTTAATTTTCCGTGTAACCTCCTCTTCTCTCTTAATAACTCCTCATACGCTTCATGTTCGCCCATGTTTTTCGTTTTATCTGCTAATGATTGTACTTCTGCTATTTTCTTCTCAAAGTAGAAATAATTTTCTTTAGCCCTAACGCCTTTGTACAGCAACCAATTTCCGTCTTCTACTATCACGCTTGCCAAAACGTTGATGCCTAAGTCTATTGAAGCCATTTTATCTCCTTTAGGCGATTCAACCTGAATGTTTTTACTTTCACCGTGAACAATATGCTTGCTTTTATTTCCCTTTTTAGTTATTTCAACTCCTACATCAACAGGGATTGAAGCGTACCACGCGTTCTTTGCTTCGTCGTAGTATATTTCAAGCCTACCCTGTTTGCCATACAACCTCAGCCTGCCTACGAAATCAATTTCCATGTTAAAGTCCTTAAGAATGAGCTTGTTGTTATGCTCGTCCACAATGTATCTATCTTGTCTTATCACAAGCATTAGCTTCCTCTTCTTAGTTTCTTTGTCTTTCCAGTACATCGGTGGGCTAATGTGTTTTATGAATGGCGGCAATTTTCCTTCCTTCTTCAGCTTCAGCAAGGAAAAGAAAGAGTTCCAAGCTTCGTTGTTCTTTTTCAAAATTGCTTGAGTGTTCACTCCTAGTTCTTCTTTATACTTCTCGTAATATTTGTCCCACGTTGTATCGAAATCCACGTGATGTTGCTGGAAGAACTGTTGCCTCCTTTCGTAGTTAATTTCGTTGAAGAGTTTAGCTGAAATGTTCGCTAACCTTTTTAGTTTCCTTTCTTGAAAACCGTTCGGAAAAAGGCGCACGACGTTTGTCCTCTTATTTGAATACGTAACTTCGTAGATGCCTCCTCTGGTATTGCGGGAGAATTCGGCTCCCGCTCCTCATGTCTTAAGAGTTGACCAGAGGAGAGCATTCAAAACAAAAACAGCATTTTTTATTTAAAAGCTTTTGCCCCGCCATAAATGGCGAGGTTTGTCATTCACTTTATCACATTGGATGCGTTATGTTCATAAGTTAGTGTCATGAAGATATCTTAGGTGAAAAGCGCAAAAGCCGTTCTCTATGGGTATTCTACAGAAGGTATAACCTTAGTTAACACTATGTTTAAAAATGAACCGTTTATGATAATTGATGAAAATACAAGGCTTGCAAACTCTTATGATAAAAAAGTAACTAATGCAACGTTTAACAGTGATATCACAGATCTTGTTCCTGCAGACATAACTATAAACGGCGCAAGCTTTATTTTTTTTGGTCCAAAATTAAAAGTTGTATTCGATTGGCCTTTTATAACGTTTCATTTAAAATATGTGGCAGGAAACATAAATAAAGGTCAGCACTTTATAAATCTCCTACCTGTTGAAATTGGTAAAAATGAACAAATGATAGAAATAATTGAAGCAGTAAGCGGTCTAAAAGCAGGAAAGGATTTTGGATTTCATTATTTTCCTGTTGGGAGCCCATCAGTTTTAGCTAGTTCTTTTGAAGGTAAAAAAGAATCATGGATGGGTCAAACCTCTGATCTTAACAGGGCAGAAGAAAGGTTTCTTCTTGATGCTTTAGATACATTTACAGAAAAGTTCAGGAAAGTTTGGCTTAAGGGAAAAAATCATATATTTTACTCATATTATGTTAAAGGTTATTATACACTGTCTTTAATCCCTAACAGTTTTGGAAAAAATTCACCTTTAAGCGGCCTTTCAAAAATTTACATGAAGTCAGCTGAAGATTTTGCGTTAGTTATCCTAGATAAGATCAAAGAAAGGGTTAAGGCTTTATCTATAAAACCTACAAAGGCATCAATATATGTTGTCTGGGACATTGATACCTATGAAATGTTAGGTGAATCAGAATATTTTAGAGCAAAGCTTGTTGAAAAACTTAACGAATTCTTTTCGCAGACAAAAATTTTAAGCTTAGAGAGGCTCGAGAGCTATATACTTAACTATCAGTTATCGAAAGAAGAACTTTTGCTAATATGTGACGAAATTTTTGAAAACAGAATAAAAGATAAAGTTGATGCACAGAAAATAATAAGGGCAACAGTTTAGTCAGTAATTAAGCAAATAATGTTACGCGACGAACTCATTCTTATATATAAAAAAGATATTGATTATTGCGGATTTTTAGTAGTAGCGCTTTTGTTAAAAACGTTCAATTTGTATGCTTTAATCAAAACCTTAATTATGCCAAATATTTTATATTTGTATACTTTGTAGGTTTGCCGCTATTTGTAAATCTGTATCAGCAAGCATGCAACTTATCCTTAACTTTCAGCAAGTTAAAAAACTTTTAAACTAGCAATTTCTTTAATAACCTTATAACTTGAAATTCAATATTTTTGGCAAAAAAGAAAGGGTAGAAATGACAAAAGATGAAGCAAAAAGAAAGTTAAGCATGCTGAGGTTTCAAAAAGAAATAGTATCAGATGCACTTTTGAGGGTTTACAGCATGCAGGATTTGGATCCTGATGTAAAAAACAAACTTATTGAAAAATATAAGGAAGAATTAAAGTCGGTAAACAAAGAGATCTACAGGATTTCTACTTTAATAGAGGTTATGGAGCTTCAACTATTAAGAGATCAACTGTTAAACATAATAAATGAAAAAATTTCTGAAATCGACAGGAGACTTAACGAGCTCAAAAAAGAAATGGAAAAAAACCAAGTGGAAATTAAAGAAAGCAAGGAGGAAGAAAAAAATGAGGAAAAGGATGAATTGGACTTGCTTTATGAACAGGTCAATTCTATACTGGAAAAGCTGGAAAAGATAGACGCTTAAAAATTTTTATACCGTAAGAACATATAGATGCTCGTGAGTGTTAAAGCTGCAATTTTATGCGGAGGTACAGGTTCCCGGTTAAGGCCATTGACCTACTATTTCCAGAAGACGATGTTGCCTATAGGCATATCTCAAAAACCTATACTCGAATTTATAATTCATTATCTAAAATATTATAAAATAAAAGAAATGACGATGCTAGTAGGATATAAAGCAGAACAAATAGTGAACTATTTTCGCGATGGCTCAAATTTTGGAATAAAAGTAGATTATTCTTATGATAGCGAAGAATTGAAAGGTAACGGAGGGGCGCTTATAAACGCTTACAGAGCTGGAAAATTTGATGGTTATGAAGATGTGCTCATCTATTACTCAGACATACTAACAGAAATGAATCTGGCTGAACTTCTTAAATTTCACAAGGATAAAAATTTCTCTGCAACTATAGCCGTTTCTGATCATTATAAACTTCCCGTTGGGGTGGCTGAAATAAAAGGAGAAAAAGTCGTTTCGTTTAAAGAAAAGCCATCCATAAACATAAATCCGACAATAGGAATCCTTGCAATGAAGATAGATGCAATAAAGAAATTTTCAAATTATAAAGGTGAAGTAGACATTATGGGCGACATGATATCATCCCTTGTAAAAGATGGGAACGTTGGAGGTTACATAACTAACTCTTTCTGGATTGACGTAGGTACTACAGAAACGTATGAAAAGCTGGATCATGAACTGATAGAAAAAATGTTCAGCAAATATATGCATTAGTTTAGCAATGTTTATTTAATTCTTATACAGCCTCTTTTTAGAGCATGTCAAACGCATTTATGAACGATATCGTCTATATCTCAAACATAATTTGGATAATGCTTATCGTAATTTTTATAGCCTATGGTCAGAGGATTCAGCTTGAACTAAGCATGAGGTCTGTATCAAAGCATCTTAATGTTCTTGAGAACATGGCTAAAAGTTCTCTTGACAGGTTTATAAACGAATTAAAAAATAGGGGCGTCAAAGAAGAAGATGCAAAAAACGAAGCTAACATAATAGTTAATTCTTTTATGATATCTCCAACAGATCTCGATCCTCATGGGATAATAGAAAAGCTTGACCAGTTAGTAAAAACGTACGAAAAATTTTTCATAACAAGGCTAAAATCACTGGTACAGGCCGATGACGTTCAGATCAAGAACCTGAGCGGTTTGGCTGAAAGCGCTCTGGCTTTGAACGAGATTTACAAGTATGCCAGGCACCAGTACCTTTCTGCGAAAAACTACCACGATTATTATTCGCTTATAATGTTACAGGTAATGCTTCCTTTTATAATGGAAGAAGCAGAAGCATACTATGCTAGCCTTGATCCTATAATAAACGGGAAAAGTATAGGAGATGCTCTAGGACCTCTGGTTGCTGTGCAGCTCGCAAACGGTGCGCAGTTTAAAGAAATTGAAGAAGATACAGAAATAGCAGAAACAGACTATAAAGGAAGAAAGGTGCTGATTTTAAAGGCAAAAGGTCCTGGCTCTACTGTCGGAAGACCTGGGGATGCGGTAAAAAAAGTAATTGAAAACTTTAAGCCAAAAATCATAATAACTGTAGATGCAGGACTAAAGCTAGAAGGGGAAGAAACAGGTGAGACGGTTGAAGGATTTGGCGTAGCCATGGGAGGACCTGGAAACGACAGGTTCAAGATAGAGGAAAGCGCCACACAGTACAATATTCCAATTCATGCCTTTATAGTTAAGATGTCCTTAAAAGAAGCTATAAGTGAAATGAACGATAATGTAAGAAGGGCTGCGCTTCAAGTTGTTGAGAAAGTAAAATCCCTTATAGAGGAAAAAACCTCAGAAGGGGATAGCGTTCTAGTTGTTGGGGTAGGAAACACCATAGGAATTCCATAAAAGTTTTAAAAACAAAATATTTTAAACCTCTTTAAAGTTTTATTTGACTATGAGCTCAGCTGAAGATATGCTAGAAATTTATGAAAGATGGCATTCAATGTTTTTGCCAATCGACATAAAATTTGACGTTAATATCTCTAATAAAGTTTTTGGGTGTGGTTACGGTGCATCGCTAATACCTCTGCTTATTTCAAGACTTTTTTATGGGGAAGATAAGATTTTGTGTTTAAAACCGGGCGAAATGCCAAGCGAAAAGCATAGGGGTGAAACACTAGTGGTTGTTAGCCATTCTGGAGAAACGGTTGAAACTTTAGAATGCGCTAAGAAAGCGCTACAGTCAGGCATGAACGTATACATAGTTACTGGTGGTGGTAAGCTAGAAGAATTTGCTATCAAAGTAAAAATTAATTATGTAAAGATAAACAAAGAAAAAAGCTCAAGGTTAGGGTTTCCTTACATAATGTCAGGGCTCATTCCATTGTTAGATAAAATTTTAAACCAAAAAATGACAGAAAACATGGGATTATACTTTAAGAAGCTTTCGGAAAAAGAAGAAGTTCTTGCAGAACAGGCCAGAAAAATGGCAGATTTTTTGAAAAATGCATTCTTGGCCGGCGTTTATTACTCAAACAACGCTGAGCCACACGCTTTAAGGTTCAGGTATCTTTTGAGTGAAAACGCAAAGTTGCATGTTGTTTATGAGAACATAATGGAGGTTGCGCATAACGGTATAACTGCATGGGAAATGTATTACAACATGCCAATCATGATGATCGGTTCAACAGAAGATAACAATCTAGTTTCGGAAAGGTTTAAAGTTATTTCAGAAGCTCTACAAGCGTTAGGACATAGGGTTTATCAAATGAATATAGGCAAAAACGATGATATTATAGACAAGCTGTTCGTTATCGATGTTTCAACTATTTTTCTTTCAATACACAGAAACGTAAATCCTTTTATTACAAGAACTCAGGATGCGGTCAGGAGAAAGGTTGGTCTAAATTATGAGTAACAAGAAAAGAGGCTATGACTGGGAAGACAAGGTTGTTAAAATTTTTATAAAGAAAGGCTGGAAAGCTGTTAGGCTAGGAAGCCCATCAGTTAACCTTCCAGACGTTTTAGCAATAAACGATCAAAAAAACATGATTATAGCTATAGAGGCAAAAGCTTCCAAAGGAGATAAAATATATGTTCCATTAGCCGAAATAAACAGGCTTTTTAATTTTCTTGAAATGTTTGGCGCTTATAAAAGAAAAGAAGCTGTACTTGCTATTAAGTTCTTAAAGGTTAAAGGGAAAAAGATGCACGAAGAGTTTTATAGGGTAGACTGCATGCCAGAAAAAAGCCTTTATTTCAAAAGGAACTCTGAAGTTAACATAAAATGTCTTTCAAGGTTGTGGAAAGCTTAACTTAAAAAAGTTTTTATTAACTTGGTTGTTTTGTTTAAAATATGAGAGCTTACATACTTGCTGGAGGGCTCGGCACAAGGTTGTATCCTTACAGCCTTATTCTTCCCAAACCACTCCTTACGCTTGGTTCAAAAACTATAATTGAGCATATTCTTGATTGGTTAACAAGCTATAATTTTGAAGAAATAATAATTGCTATAAGCGGAAGAAAGTGGGCGTATGACCTTGTGCTTAAAGATAGCTATAAAGGAACAAAGTTAAAGATAAATTGTTCAGAAAAACCTCTGGGAACAGCGGGACAGCTTAAGTGGGTCGCTAAGGATGAGCATGATACATTTTTTGTAAGCTATTCCGATTCGCTTATAGAAGCGAACATTGACGAGGTTATAAAAACTCACAAAAAAAACTCAGCGATGGCTACTGTTCTTACTGCTAAAATAAAAGAAAAACTAAGATATGGGGTTATAGAAGAAGAGAAAGGGTTGATAAAAAAATGGAAAGAAAAGCCAGAACTCCACTACAGGGTTGCTGCTGGAGCTTTTGTGTTTGAACCTGAATTTTTAAAATATATACCTGACCAAAAATATGGAATGAATAACGCAGTTATGAACGCAATAAAGGCCAAGGAAAAGGTTTTGATTTACGATGTTAAATCTTTTGTTGACGTGGGAAATTTGAGTTATTATAGAAAAGCAGCTTTTGAATTTGCTGAAAAATTTGGGGAGATTCCTTGAAGTTAAAATACGCAGTTTACGAAGAGGTTTATCCAGACGGTTTTTATCCATTTTCACTCGTAAAACCTTCGTCTTTTATCATATACAGATACAAAAGATTAATAGAATGGATAAAAGAAGAGGTTGGAGAAATTGAAGGGTTTATAGCTCCTGAATACATAATAAACGCTTATGAACTTAAAAAGGCAAATAACTTTGATGTTATAATAAACTCAAGAATTAAGCCGGAACTTATCCGAGAAGCACTTGATCAGCTAAAAGATGGGGAATCTTTGTGGGAAAACAATACGCTTGTAGCTTCAAAAGGATCCTTAAAAAATTCAGTAAAAAAGAAAGTGAACGGTTTTCTTTTTAAAGGTTTATGGGAAATTACAGGTTCTCTTTACAATCCGCCTTTTGAAAAAAGTTCGATAGAGGGTGAAGTAAACAAATTTTCTGTAATAGATGATTCGAAAGGCCCAGTTATTATTGAAAAAGGGGCTAGGATCGAAGCTATGAGCGTGATCTATGGTCCAGCATATATTTCAACAGGTTCTGTGATTTCTTTTGCAAAGGTCGCTATGTCTTATGTAGGAAAATATTGCAGAATAGGCGGTGAGCTGGAAAGATCAATAATAGAAGATTTTGCAAACAAAGCCCATTTTGGATTTGTAGGTGATAGCTATATAGGTAGTTATTCAAATTTGGGAGCAGGAACCACTACCAGCAATTTAAAAAATACTTATGGTACTATCAAAGTTTTTAACGGCAGAGAAAGAGTTGATACAGGCAAAATAAAGGTAGGAGCGTTTATCGGTGATTTTGTAAGATCTTCGATAAACACTTCGATAATGAGCGGTAAGACTATAGGGCCGTTTTCTCATGTAACGGGAACTGTTAAGAGCGATATAAAGCCCTTTTTGTTTTATGACATGCCAATGGATCTAACAAAGCTCATTGAGCAAACAAAAAGATATATTGCAAGTAAAAACACTAGACTTAAAGCTCACATTGAAGAGTTAATAAATGGAGCGTACAAGACCTTTTCTGACAACAAAGCTTAAGGCTGTAAATGAGCAGTGCTCCCGCAAGTTAAGCATTTCAATTACAATTAACAATGTGATTTATGATTTTGTGTTTTTAATTATCTTCATTTAATATTATGTTGGTTTTTCAGATCAGATTTTGACCCTTAGTTTACAGTTCAAACTTAGATCTCTCTATCAGCCTGTTTATATTTTATGCTTTTGTATCACATGTTACAAAATAGCACAAACAGACTTTTATAGATTGACGCAAGCTTCGTCTATTTTTTTCTTAAATTTATCATAAAGTCGGGGATTCCTTAATACTGCGGCTGGATGATAGTTAACTAATACTTTTGCCCCCATAAATTCGTATTCCTTCTCAAAAGCTACGTTGATCTTTTCTTCTCCAGTTAAAAATTTGCTAGCAGTCGAACCTAGAGCTATTATAACTTTTGGCTTTAAGATTTTTATTTCCTCTAAAAGAAATTTAGAGCATGCTTCTATTTCGCCTTTTTTTGGTTTTCTGTTATTAGGTGGCCTGTGCTTTAAAACGTTTGTAATATATACTTTTTTTATTAAATAAGAACCTATTGTATCTCTAAGCAGCTTTCCAGCTCTACCAACAAAAGGCCTTCCTGTTCTGTCTTCTTCTTTTCCTGGGGCCTCACCTACTATCATAATTTTTGCGTCTTGAGGTCCTTCACCTAAAACAGTTTGTGTAGCGTACTGCCATAGGTTACAATTTTTACAACTTTTTATTTCTTTATAAATTTCCTCTAATCCAGTCATATTTCCAATTCCAAAAGATCTTTTGCTACTACAGTTTCTTTAAATATTTTTGTAGCTTCCGATTTCATTTTTGCTGTATGATTTGATACTAAAGGAGGTATATGCGTAAGCAACAACTTTCTAGCGTTTGCCTGTAAAGCTTCTGTCGCAGCCTGTCTTGCTGAACTGTGTCCTACACTGTTAAGATATTCTTCATTTTCTGCAAAACCAGAAGATTCATGAATTAATAATGAAGCTTTTTTACACAGCTCGACAATGTTTTCGTTTGGCGATGTGTCGCCTGTATAGCACAAGGAGTCTACTCTATAAGCAATGTCCTGAACAGTATGTTTTCCGTTTTCAGTACTTAATTTTAAACTTTCAAGCTTAAGGTTTTCCCCTGGCTCAATTTCTATGTATTGAACATCAAATCGCATAAAAGTTTTCGGAGTGTTAGCAAACTTTATTAAAGAGTCAAAAGCTTGTTTGATGCCCTTCGGTCCTATTATAGTAATAGGTTCAGTCCTACCATAGTAAGACATGCCCCACAAAAAGGCACCAATATCAAAAAAATGGTCCCCATGCAGGTGTGATATTAAAAAATACTTTATTTTGAGAGGATTCCCGCCGTACTTTAAAAAATTTTTATAAGAACCAGGCCCTGCATCAATTACAATTTCGGAATTAATAAGGTATGAAGAACATGCCCTGTTAGCGCTCTCAGCAGAACCGCCGCTTCCTAAAACTACTACTATCATCAACATTTTCTAAAATTATTAGGAATAAAAGCATACCTTTAGAATAATGTAAGCTTTCCCTCTAAAGTTTGTTGCTAATAAATATTATGTAACCAGAACATTATGAAACCTTAGTTACAGCAAGTAATAGTTACAGTATTTAAAATAAACTAAATAAAACTTAAGTACTCATGAGCAATTTTCAAAAAAATTGGGAAAGCAAAAAAGATGAAAGCATAGGTGATAAAATTAAAACTGCAGTTAAACCGGACGAACCTCTTAAAAGAAAGCTCGAACAGGCTATAAGGCTTATTCAGATCCAGATAGCAAAGCTCGATGGAACGGCATCAAAACTAAAGGAAAAAGATAAGAAATACTTTGAAAAGATTGTATCATATCTACAGAAACACGATAACGAACGGGCAAACATTTATGCAACTGAGCTGGCTGAAATCAGAAAGATGTACAAAATGATTACTCAGGCGAAACTTGCGCTAGAACAGATTTCAACAAGGCTCTCTACTGCAACTGAATTAGGAGACGTAGTGGCTGTTCTTGACCCAGCTATGAAAGTGCTGAGCAGCATAAGGAGGGGCGTAAGCAACGTAATGCCAACTGCTGAAGACGAATTAGGAGAGATATCAACGCTGTTAAACAACATAATGGTAGATGCTGGACAGATTTCAAGTTCAGGTATTAGCTTTGAACCGACCAACGATGAAGCCGAAAGCATACTATCACAGGCCTCAGCAATAGCAGAGGCAAGGATGAAACAGACGTTGCCAGATATAAGCAGCCTAGGTCTTGGCGCAGAAGGATCTAAACAGTAAACTTTAAGCAAAAATTTTTAATCCAATCATTTTTTTCTAAAATTATTCTGTTTCTAAAGGAGCATATTTCATCCTTTAGTTCATCTAAATCAAGAAATACATTACATTTCTGCATTTCTTCTGTAAAAGTCTGAACATTTTCTAAAAAGTCTACGTAACTTTTAACCTTTATTATACCGGGCTTAACATGAGGTCCTCCGAGCACCAATAGGTTTTTTATAAAATTAGGAGCTGAAAGAGTGAAAAGATTAGAAACAGTAATGGGACCCTCCGTTCCAAATAAGTTTTCCATTATATTCATCATTTTACATAGCCTTTCTGATGCTCTTTTATAATCTAAAGTGTTTTGATTGATACTAACAAGCGAAAATCCAAGATCTGTAAGGACTAGTTTATCCATAGCAGAATGCATTTTTGTAATCTGAGGGATCTTTTTTTCGACTATTTTTGTTACGATCTCGGCATTTATATCTTGATTCGGGAGCTTTGCAGTTTCAGCAGCAGCTTCTATTATTCTATCTTCTAAGTAGAGCGGAAGCTTTTCAGGGGCCTTTCTTTCGCTTATTGGTGTTATTTTTGAAGGCATTTGTTTTAGGTTTCTAATCAATCCTTTTGTTTTTTCAATAAATTCACTATTTAATTGTAAAGGATCTAGCATAAAACAGTGATAGCCTAAATATTTGATCGCTCTTTTCTTTAGTTTACCTATCTTATAATTTGTAAAACAAAATGCAGCAGTACCGATTATAATATCAACCTTAATGTTAAAAGAAGTTGTTATCCAGAATGTTTTTCTAACATGAACTTCATAATCTTCTTTTAACCTGTTGATAAACTCTTCAAGAACTTTTGCTTGTTCAACGGTCCAGTTCAATTTAGACAAACCTCTTATATTTTTTACCATTCTGTTTATATTTATTTTTATAAATGTTAAAGCTATAAAGATGTCAAAACAGAAGAATGGTATTTCGTTAAAAATGAAGCTAGAAGCAGCGCTGTTAGCTTCAGGAAGGCCTATCCATATAGAAGAGCTTTCTAATATTTTAAAAGTTAAACCGAAGGAAATAAAAGAAACGTTAGATTCTTTAAAAAATATATACTCAAAAGAGTCTGCTCTTGAGCTCGTTGAGTTTAAGGACAGCTATATGTTAAGGATCAGGCCGGAACTCGCTCCTATAGCTAAAAAATTTGGAGAAAAGTCGTTTTTGAGCAGATCTTTAGCTAAAACTCTCTCATTAATAGCTTATTATGGGCCAATAAGCGTTAAAGAATTAAAAGAAAAAAGGGGAAGCATTATTTATTCACATATAAAGACATTGGAAAAGATGAGGTTGATAAAGAAAGAAGAAACAAATGGACAAAAAATGTACTCGGTTACCGATGATTTTTTCAAGCTTTTTAACGTTCCTCAAAACAAAGATGAGCTTAAGAAAACTTTGTTTAACAGCCTCCAGAAGTTGGAGGGAAAGCAATAGCTTCCTTAACGTTATAAAGAACCTCAACATCTGGTAGTTTTTTACCGTTTATCATTACGATAATGTCTTGAACGTTAACGTTTAAAATAACTGATAGCTTTTCTTTTAGATCTTTTATGTTTGAGGCTTCTATATCTATGTAATCAGCTTTTGCTATCTCTCTGAATTTCGCAAAAAGTTTAACTCTCACTTTCAATCTTAGCCGCCATTTCTAAAACTTCTAATATTGCCTTGTCGACTTCTTCCTGAAAAGGAGCTTGAGATATACCAATGTACCAATCCATTAATTCTTTTATCGTCATGCCTTTCTTTTTTCCCCAAGCTATCAGGTTTAAAGCCACCTTTTCCGCATAGGTTAAGCTGTTAGTTTCATCTATTTTATTATTTGTAATGAAGTTTTTCATGATATCTGGTGTCAGCACGTTAACCTTTATTTATAGAAGCTAATAAAAGCGTTTTGGAAGTTTATAAAAGCGTTTTTCTTATTTCTAAACCTTTTAGAAATCCTAATAAGCTTTCTATACCTGATGTGTGACCTTTTTTAAATAATTCATAAAGGTATTTTTCGGGAGGTTTATGATCATTACCAGCCTTAATAAGCTCAGCTAAGGTGGCTGAAAACTCTCCTAACGATGCACATCTGAGAAATTCGCCGCTTACCTTATTTGTTCTATATAAATTTTTTACAATAATTTTCCTAAAATAATTAAAATAATGTGAACCTTTTAATGAAGCCATTAGCCCTACCAGGAAGTCATCTCCTGAAGGAGTCATTCCTATGCCGAATCCTATCAGGCTTTTGATTTTTTGAGGGTTTAGCAAATTATTAGCTTCAATTTTTAAAAGGACATCACATACTTTTCTTGAAGAAACAGGATAAAGCTCACAAGAATATTTTTCCTTTATAAATTCTTTTATTTTAAAATAAAAGCTTTCGTCAAAATTCTGTAAATACAGATCTGACGTCGAAAAAACTTTGGTTAAAGAAACATCTATTCTGTAACCTTCGATCATCAAAACGTTTTGCTGAAAAATGACGTACTCATGGTTTAGTTCCTTTAATCTTAAGAAATTTTTTATGGTAATGGATGATGGCTCTGGATCTATTTCATCAGATATTAAAAAAAGCGCACCATCATCAGAGATATAATCAAGTACTTCATTGCCTTCATAAATCAATTTTGCTTTTAAAGGTTTTAAACAAGAGGATTTTAAGATCGCCTCAGGCCAATTTTGCAGTCTTTTGTTCATTTTAAAGTTTTTTTATGGCGCTTAAAACTTCCCTAATTTTACTGTCAAAGTTTACAGAAGAAGTTATGTATCCCCCAACTACAAAAATGTTAACTTCGGTTCCTTTAAATACACTAATTCTTTCAGGGTTTAACCCTCCAGCTACAGATATAATGCTGTTACTTTTTTCGAGCTTTCTGAGCTTTTCAAGCATTTTATCTACACCGCTTGATTGCTTTTTTTGTACATCAATAGGTACATGAAAAGAAAAAGCCTTTACTCCGATCCTTTCTAATTCTTTCATTCTTTCTTCTGGATTTTCAAGGTTTATCAAATCAACTTCTAAAAGGACCCCGTGTTTTTCTGATTCTTCTTTAGCGCTCTGAATAGTCTCGTTTGATGCACAGCCAAGAACAGTAACTATGTCAGCCCCTGCTTCTGCTGCCATTTTTACCTCAATATCTCCAACATCTGCTGATTTCATGTCAGCCAATATTAACGCTTCTTTTGTTTCTTTTTTTAATTCTTTTATTATGTCTGTACCGTATCTTTTTATCAGGGGTGTTCCAGCCTCAATAACACTAACATTTAGAGCGTCTGCTGCTCTTGCTATATCAAAAGCAACCTTTTTATCGATAATATCAAGCGCTACCTGTAGATGCTTACCTGAGCTTAGTTTGGAAAAAGCCTTGGCTTCCATGTTAAAAGTATATTTCTAGCTTATAAAAACGTTAATCATGTATCTGCTAAATACAATTAAAAATAAAATTCTCTTTAATGTTACATTTTTAAAGTTTAAAATGAAAGAAAGGTAAAAAATCCTCTAATGCATTATTATAATTAAAAAAATATAAAATATATTAAAAGGTGTTAAAAAACTACATACAATGGGAAATAAATCTACGCTGGTTTTAAAGAATGAATACAGGGACTCTGTTTTTTTGATGAGAATAAATGAGCTTGTGGAGAAAGCAGATGGAGTTACAAAAGCTGCTGTAATGATGGGAACAGAAGCAAATAAAGAGCTTATGAAGGAAGCTGGCCTTTATACTGAAGAAGCCAGCAAAGCTGGTCCTAACGATCTTGTTATTGTAATAGAAGGAGAAGATGAAAGTTTAGTAAATAAAGCCCTTGAATATGCCAAAAAACTAGTATATAAAACCGAAAAAGAAGAAAAAGAAACGTCTCAAGGTTATTTAAGCATTCGTAGCGCAGTCTCTTTTGAACCTGATATAGATCTTGTTTTAATTTCCACACCAGGCGAATATGCGTACAGAGAAGCAATGAGGGCTCTTTTACTTAACAAGCATGTCATGATTTTCAGCAGCAATGTGCCTTTAGAAAAAGAAAAAGTTTTAAAAAATTATGCAAAGGCAAAAAACCTTCTGGTCATGGGACCTGATGCAGGTACAGCAATTATAGGTTCTGTTGGTCTTGGGTTTTTTAATGTAGTTAAAGAAGGTCCTGTAGGCGTTGTTGGCGCTGCGGGTACTGGTATTCAGGTGGTTACTTCATTGTTAGATCTTGCAGGTAGTGGCATAACCGCCGCTATAGGTACCGGCTCAAACGATGTAAAAGAAGATATAGGGGGCATAACTCTGAAAACCGGAATAAACATGCTCTCTTCACATCCAAAAACCAAAGTGATAACCATAATTTCCAAACCTCCTTCTGAAAAGATAGTAAACGAAACGGTTGACATTTTATTAAAAGTAAACAAGCCAGCCGTTATGAATTTTATAGGGTTTAAAGGCAAAGACATAAGCAATTCTATTAAATTCGCAGATACTTTAGAGGATGCAGCTCGTGTATCTTTTAACTTTGCTAACAGAAAAGAGTTTAAACTCCCTGAATGGACATCAGAAACGGAGGTTAAAGAAGCAAAAGACAATTTAACCAGTAAACAGTATTACATAAGAGGTCTATTTTCTGGAGGAACAATTTGCTATGAAACACAGTACATAATGAGTAAAAAAGGAATAAAAGCGTATTCAAATTCTCCCCTCGATAATAATTATAAAATTGGTGGCTTCGATAGTTCAAAAGAAGATACGGTTATAGATATGGGCGCTGAGGAGTTCGTAAGAGGAATACCTCATCCGATGATAGATTTCAGGTTCAGAAAAGAAAGACTTTTAAAAGAAGTTAAAGATAAAGAAGTTGCTGTGATACTTTTTGATATTGTTTTAGGTTATGGAGCAAACATGAACCCTGCGTCAGAAATGGTTGAAGTCATAAAAAAGGCTAGATCTATAAACGACAAAGTTTCTTTTGTTGCTTCTGTGATAGGCACTGAAAACGATCCGCAAGGGTTAAAAACTCAGGTAGAACAGTTAAAAGACGCAGGAGTGTTAGTTTATCCTTCGAGCACTAAAGCTGCTCAAGTAGCTTTAGAAATAGCTAAAAGGTGATTTAAATGAGCAGCATACTTGAAAAAAAGGTAAAAGTTCTGAACGTGGGCCTTGACAGCTTTTATCAGGACCTGATTAAAGAAGGTGCAGAAGCAGTTAAGGTAGAATGGAAACCTCCAGGCGGAGGCGTCCCAAGGCTTCTAAAAGTATTGGAAGCTTTGGAAACAGAAGAAACTGAAGAAGCAAACAAAAAAGCAATAGAAGCTTTTACGTCTGCAGATCCGGTTCTTGTAGATATAAAGCTTGCAAAAGAGGCAATACCAGAAATTAGCAAAGGAATTTTTAGCCACGCAGGTCCTCCAATATCTTGGGAAAGGATGTCTGGACCTTTAAGAGGCGCTGTTATAGGCGCCGCAATTTATGAAGGTCTTGCAAAGGATGAAAAAGAGGTAGAAGAGCTTATCAGGTCTGAAAAATTAAAGTTTATTCCAAACCACGATGTGAACGCTGTAGGGCCCATGGCAGGAGTTATTTCTGAGAACATGCCATTATTCGTAGTTAAAAACTCTAAAGGAACAAACGTTGCTTATACAAACTTTAACGAAGGTGTTGGGAAGGTCTTAAGATATGGCGCTTATTCTAAAGAAGTCATAGAGAGGTTAAAGTGGATGAAAGAGGTCCTATTTCCAATACTTAAAGAAGCTCTTAAATCTCATGGTCCTCTACCGCTAAGGCCTATAATGTCCCAGGCTCTTCAGATGGGCGATGAGCTTCACACAAGAAATAACGCAAGCACTCTTCTCTTTCTAGGTGAAATTGGCCCTTACATTGAGGGAAAGGGGTTCGCCAGAAGCGAAGTATCAAAAAGTTATGAATTTATAGCCAAGAATCAGCTCTTCTTTTTAAACCTTGCTATGGCTGCTGGCAAGGTCATGATGGATTCGGCCTCTAACATAAAGAACAGCACTCTTGTAACTGTACTTTCAAGGAACGGTACAGATTTTGGAATAAAGGTTTCTGGGCTTGGAAAAGAATGGTTTGTAGCACCTGCTCCTGTGCCAAAAACGCTTTTCTTCCCAGGTTTCAAAGAAGGTGATGCAAACCCGGATATAGGAGACAGCGCTATAATGGAAACAAACGGATTTGGCGCTTTTGCATCTGCTGCTTCACCGGCAGTAGCTCAAGTTACCGGAGCTTCAGTAAGTGAAGCTTTAAGGATAACAAGGCTTATGTATGAAATAACTATGGTCAAAGATAAAAGCTTTCCAATACCATACATGAATTTTGAAGGCATTCCAAGAGGTATAGACCTCAGACTAGTGTTAGACACAAATATAACTCCTTATATAAATACTGGCGTGGCTCATAAATCAGCTGGAGTGGGAACAGTGGGATTTGGCATTGTTCAGGCTCCTATCCAATGTTTCACAAAGGCTCTTGAAAGGTATGGGAAAATAATTGGAGCGCTATAAAATGTCTTTACTTATAAGGACTGACCTTAAGATGAGCAAGGGCAAGATGGTAGCCCAGGGCGCTCACGCTGCTGTCGCAGCAGCTCTTATTTGTAGGGATATGATGCCAGAAGTTTTTTCAAACTGGTATATACAGGGGGCAGCCAAGATAGTTCTAAAAGTTAATTCTGAATCTGAAATGATAGAATTGGTAAAGAAAGCAGAATCTCTTGGCCTTATAACATATATTGTAGAAGATATGGGTTTAACTGAAGTGCCTCCAGGCACCAAAACTGCTGCCGCTATAGGACCAGGACCTGAAAGCAAAATAGATCAGGTAACTGGAAAGCTAAAGTTATTATGATACCTGGAATAAACGCAGAACCTTTAAACAAAATAAGGATAAAGGGAAAGATAAAGGTCTATCCAGAAGATTTTGTTGTTGCAGAAATTATAAAGAAGGGGTTTTCTTTTAAAGAAGGTAAACACCTTCTTGCAGTTGCAGAAAAAAACAATTTAGATCACGCTGTAGTTAGAAAGATCTTGGGAAACACTGCAAACTATCTCGGTATAAAAGATAAAGAAGCTTT
This sequence comes from Nitrososphaerota archaeon, assembly GCA_009903795.1. Lineage (GTDB taxonomy): Archaea > Thermoproteota > Nitrososphaeria > Conexivisphaerales > UBA164 > CAYFFZ01. Next base: position 41,335 of record WYER01000014.1, read on the forward strand.
AGCATATTTTTTCATTTCTTTTAAGAGGGTTAAGGTAGTATTAAAAGATGTACAGGGGCTAAAAATAAGAATAGTAGGAAGAACAAAAAGGATGTTAACAAGAAAAGATCTCCTAGGAAATACGTTTAAGATCAAAATAAGGGATTGTGAGTGCAATGAAACGGCATTTCAAAATTGGAAAAAAATAATGGAAACGTGGACAGCTCCAAATTTTTATGGTCCTCAGAGGTTCTCAAACAACAATCATCTTATAGGCGAAGCTTTAGTAAAGAGGGATTTTAAAAGAGCAGACGAACTTGTGAAAAAGTCTGGGCACGAAGGTCTTACAGCTGTGCCTCTCTGGTTAAAAAGATTCTACGTACAGGCTTATCAATCGTACCTCTTTAACAGAGAAATTTCTAAAGTTCTGAACGGAGAAGTTAAAGGTCAACCTACAACCATTAATTTTGCTGAAGGTTTTTTTAACGGAAAAGTTGAAATAGCCTACCTTCCGGGTTACGGTTTTAGGGACAAAGGCGATATTTATTCTAAAGCGTTAATAGAAGTTGCAAAAGAGGAAGGAATAAAATTCCGTCACTTTTACATAGACGAACTTAAAGAGATAAGTCAGGAAGGTGGCATCAGACCAGCTAGAATGATTACGCACAGCGTTAACTTCCGTATTGATGAAAATGCAAACGAAGCAACTGTAAATTTTATACTTTATAAAGGAATGTATGCAACAATAGCTTTAAGGGAACTTCTTTTAAACTATTAACGCAAAGGGACTTCCGCACCTTTTTAGTAATTTTTTAAATAACTAAAGGAGATTTCTGTGTATCCAAACGTAGAGAATAATTTTAAGTGAAGGTAGAAGGAGAGCAAACGCCGCTCAAAAGAGTTATTAAGAAAACCATAAAATTATTAATGGAAGTTAAAATGGACAAGATTTTAGAACTCACCTGAGGACAGGGCAAAGCTGAATATTCAGGAGCGGTCTGAAGAGCTAAGGCTCTAAAAAAGATTATTAAAGGAAAGTTTAATCAAAGAATGGCCAATCTGTATAGTACTAAGGTTTTTACAAAACGTACAAAAGCCTCGCCTCTTCTAGAGGCGGGCTAAAATTTAAATACTAAAACGTTGTAAAACGTATTAAACTGCGTCCCGTAAGGGAATGCTACACGAGAGCTCTCCCTATACCGAGTTCTTTGAGGATAAGGGTAAGTGGCTAAAGGAACAGCCCGTGGTCTATCGCTGGACGAACAGAGTGGGGTGGGTGCGATTCGCACCTGCTAGCTATGAAGTCATGAAGATGAAGGCGATAAACCACGAACCTATGATCCGCCTTAAAGGGCTAGTTTTTCTTTAAGGCGGGGAGGATGTCAGCGCAGGATAGCTATTAAAAAAGCAAACATTAGAACACTTACCAAAATCCAGTCAACAGGCTTCATCTTAAAATCATGAAAGTATGTCCTTTTTTTGTTAGCCCTAAAACCCCTTATCTCTGCAGATAAAGCAATGTTTTGGAAAGACCTCAGAACATCTATTACAAAATCCGCTATTATAATTCCAGTGCTGTAAACATAGATCCATAGCCTTTTTAAAAAAGATCTAAATGGCAAAAAGTTAAGCCCGCCTATAAAACCTCTGCTTCTTAAGACTTCGGTTAAGGATGAAAAAGCATCTAAAACCTTTGGTATTGATATCAGCGCGAGAGTCATGGCAAAAGCAAGCTCATAAGGAATCTTAGATTTAACCAAGCTTGTAAGTAAATCAGATGGCGATGACGTAAAAACAAGAATGAAAACTGAGGCCACTTCAAGAGCTGCTGGTACAGATATCATCAATCCAAATAAAAAACCAATCAAAGAAATACCCCTTATGCCCATTGAAGATGGTATTAAAGCGATTAAAAGCTGTCCTTTCAGTTTTCTGAACCCGGAAAACGTTATGCTGTCTACCCAAGCCGAAGGTATTACTATAGATAACATTAAAAGAATTACAAACCTTAAGTTTTTTGCGGGATTTGTCATAAACAGATAAAGAAACAAGGTAAACGCTAGCAGAATTACCCCAACATAAAATCCAAATGCGCTGGCGAGCGCTGGGATTGCTATAGCATAGAGAAGCTTAACTCGCGGATCCAGCTTGTAAAGGAATGTTCTGCCTTCCGAATAAGCGAATATTGACGCATAGCCTTTAAATCCTATGGCTTTCCATAAAATAACAAAAGCTATAATCGGTCCAATTAAAATTAGAATTATTGCAATCAGTGTTGATAAAATAATTGGTAAATGAATTAATAGCACTTATCTCTCTCCTCTGTTTGCAATTTTTATTATAATAAAAACTTGCTTATAAATAATTCTATGCCCACGATGTTAGCCAAATAAGCTCACCTCCTAAAGTATCATTTTTGTGCCTTTTTGAAACCTGAACAAATTATAAAAAGTTAAGAAGAGATTTGGCATTGAGTTCAAAGCGTGTATGTGTAGCTTTTTAGCGTTAATGTTAAGGTAGCGGAAATCCCTTCCGCAAGATTCAATTAAAACTTTTTTCTGATAAAATGGACGACAAACCTCGCCCTTTACAGTAGATCAAAACTTTTGTTAACTTTTATGGTGTTTTTGCTATTATACCAGATTTTAAACAAAATTTTAAACGCTATCTTTACTCAAAAACTTTAGGCAAGGCTTAGTAAACCATCAAATTGCGCCGATTAACCTTATTATGTTATAAAAATAACGCTTTAAGCCAAAAATGATGCATGATCTAAGCTAGTGAAGTTATCCATTATGATTAAAATAAAAGCTATCTAAATATTTTAACGTATATGTTAAAGCTTCAATCATTAATAAAAACTTCACGTACTGAACTGTTACTGTTTCCCTTTTATAATTCATAAAAACCCATATGTTGTATAAAAGGACTGCGAGGTAGAAGTAAAGTTTCCTTAAGCTGTAAAGCTTTGACGTCGTCTTTGGCAAAAACTGATTTATCATCCTGTATGAAGCCTCTATAGCAAACCTCTTTCTGAACATCATTCTTATAGCTTTATTTATTCCTTTTGCTTCAAGTTAATTTATTATGTCAACTGTGTGCTGCATCTAAAAGCAAAATTTTAACCTTTATGCCAAGCTTAAACACCTTGGATAAAAGCCTTCTTACATATTCAACCTTGCTTGAGTTATTTACAGGCGTAACAGCAACTGTTAACTTTTCATCTCCCATAACGACAGATGCCGTTGCGAACTGATTAAAATTAGTCCCTTTTGCTCCTTCAGCTTTTAGCTATAGAACATTATGTTGTGCCAGTCCATAGCAACGATTACAGGCTTTCTTAATGCTCCAATTTCCTTCATCTTCTTCATTACTTCTTCATTGTACTTTAGAACGCTCTCTGGGTCCTGTTGCTTTAGGTTGTTCCTTACACTCTGTCCGCATACATCAACGGATGAAGCAGTTCCCTCAACATAAGAGTTCGTTATTGAAGAAAGAACTATTACTTTCTTTATCGATTCTCTATCTCGAGCCTTTATGTTCATAGCCTTGTCGATAGATTCATAAATGTATAATAAGTACTTGTTACCATTATTAGATCGTAGGATGCTGTTTGTGGCCATAACTTTAAACAGCAATCCTGCACTAAAAAAGTTTTGATCTACTGTTTAAGGCGGGGAGGATGTCAGAAATAAAGTTCTTCAAACATTACATAAGGTCCATCTATAATGTACTTTGCTGACCAGCCATAAGAAGTGGCTCTTCCTTCATTTTCTTTTAAGATTTCAGCTTTTATTCTCATGTGTACATATGGATCTGTATACAAGTAACCAAGGGGTTTTCCTTTTATTGATATTATTGGATTTGTTACAACAACCATATTGCCTCTTATAGTGTAAAGAGAAAAAAATCTTGATAAAAACGAAAGCTCGTGAGATATTTGTAATTCATAAAAAGGCAATGACATACCATCCCAAAGAATTGTTTTGTATCTTTTGTTAGCTATTAATCTTGAAATTTTTTCAAAAAGGAATCCTGGCTCTGTAGCTTTTAGCACATCGATTCTACCCATGATTTCGATTTTTATCATGTTATCTTCTACAATTTTTTCTGGCCTGAAAGAGCCCCTGCTATCTATAAATAAAACTATTTCGCCTTCTGATGCTTTTTCAAGCGCAATTGAAACTAGTATCATTTCTTTTTTTGACTTTAAGTCGCCGAAAATTTCTACATAACAATTTTCACACTTTTTACGCAGAAATTGACTGGAATACATCATTTTAGATTATGTTTTAGCGTTCCGCTGTAGATCTTTTAAAAACAATGCTGCCTTTTTCAAACGTTACCTCATATATATCATTAACTTCAAACTGTATTCCCAATTGCAGGTATTCGTTTTCTTTTAAAAATAGAACTAACTTTGGGGTCCACAACTCTTTTATTGATTGTATCGGAAATATAGCCTGCAGCTGGGATAGAAAACTCCTTGTCATTTCATCTCCTGGAAAAGGAATGGTTGAATATTCTGTAAACTCAATAAGCCTTCCAGGTGTTCCTGTTACTGGGTCGTTCATGCCAGTTATTCTACTGACTTTTACAAGTACCATGTTAGTACATTATAAAAACCGGTATAAAAAAGCATTCTTTTACATAAAGTTTTTTAACGAAACATTTTTTAAGATAGTTTTAATAAAATCAGTTCAAAACAAACTAAATGTGCTAAAATTCTGTAACTTTAGCTGGTTTCACGAATCGTCTCTAGTAAAGACATCATGTTCCAGATCAAAACCCTGATATGCGAAGGTATGTTAGGATCTTGTGATACTTCCTCCAGAACGCTTACTGTGTTAGCTGCTCTTATTGCGGGACTTACGCTGTTGTCCTGTAATTGATCTAGAGTCTCTTTTAACATATTCCTTAAACTTCGTGGAATTCCCTTATTAGTTAACAAAGGCGTAAGCTGCTGGACAACTTGTTCGATCTTTTTTTCGTTTTCTAATTTGTTTGATGGAGACATATTTCCAAATTTTTAGATTTAATATATTAGCATTATGTTAATACTTCTCAATAATATAAATTTAGCAAGATATCGAAAATATCTCTCTTAGTTAAACTGATGCATTTTTAAGAAAATTTTTAAAGAGGACTTTGATATATCTAGGTTATGAAGATCATAAACGGGCTTCTTTTGATCGCGATGGTAAGCTTTTTCGGAACAGCAAACATAGGAGCAGCATATTCTCAAAGTTCTCCGGTTTTTGTAGTTTATTCGTTCTGGGGTACAAGGCAATCTCCAATATTAGCGTATCCAGGAGCTTCAGACCTACCATTGACTTTACAAATAACATATCTAGGGCCTTTAACGCTCTATGATGTTAACATTACTTATTCGCCTACATTTCCGTTAAGCTCGATCCCGGGTCAGGGGAACATAACAGTTTTTATTCCTCAGTTAAAACCAGGACAGGAGCTGAATATTGCAGGATTTTTTAACGTAAGCGAACAGGCAAAGAACATGGATTACTATCAAACTATCACAATAAGTTATAAAATTTTGGTTCAGGTTCCGCAACTTGGAGAAGAATTTTTATCAGGTAGTGAGAACGTTTCGTTTAAAGTACCTATTATCGGCAGTTATGAAATAAAGCTCGTTGGATTTAAAACAATACCTACAGTGATTTACGCTGGCATGTATGCGGGTGGAATAACTGTATACCTTACAAATAACGGAAACATCATAGCAAAAGACATCAACGTTACAGCAATATTTGAGAAACCCCTTGAGCCTCTTAATCCATCTTCAAACAGCGTGTTCCTATCTTATTTACCCCCTGGAAACATTGTAAACTTTACTTTTCCTTTTGTCATAAATTATCAAAACCAAACCCCAACCGCAATGAACGCTACAGTAGTACTGAATATAAAGACTCCATTAAACAATTTCAACATTACCCTGCCTGTTCAGGTAAAGCCATCGGCATACTTTCAGTTAAGCGGGAGTTCCTACAGCAAAATGACCCCTGGGGGTAGCGATGAATACGTTAACATTAACATAACGAACATAGGCGACTATAACGCAAAATTTGTTACTGTAACTCTACTTTACAACCCAATATTCAGCCCTTACTCTCCATCAAGCGAAAATCCAATTATAGGTGCGTCATCGATAAATGAAACCTTCTACAATATAGCAAAAGGCCAGACGTTTACGGTAAGTTACGTTGTAAACGTGGCTTCAGGCATAAAACCATCGACTTACTATCTTTCGTTGCTTATAAGCTGGAGACAGCCTCCTACAATGCAAAGCATGTACCAGATAATAGACGTTCCTATCAACGTTACCTCTTACACTCTTTTTGATGGCCTTCAAGGCGATATACTTTATATAACTGCAGGAATAGTGCTGCTTATACTCATCATAATGGCTGTATATGGAATAAGGAGGAAGTAATATGAGTTCAGGAAGGGGAGGGCCTTATGCTACTCTAACTGTATTAACTCTCGTTTCGCTTTTAACTATGTATGTGGAAGCCATGGTTATACCTTCCCTTCCAAAAATTGAGAGCATCTTATCAGCATCAAGCGAACAGGCAGCATGGATTGTATCATCTTACCTTGTAGTTGGCGCAGCTGTAGCTCCTCTTTTCGGAAAACTTGGAGATGTTTATGGGAAGAAGAAGCTTTATCTTATATCTCTCTCAGTTTATACTTTAGCTGTCCTGCTGGCTGGTTTTTCTCCAAATGTGTACTTTCTCATAGCTGTAAGGGCTGTACAAGGGTTCGGCTTTTCTCTTTTTCCTTTAAGCTTAGCAATAGTTACTGACATATTTCCAAAAGAAAAGGTAGCTTTGGCACAAGGAATCATAAGCGCTATGGTTGCAATAGGAATGACCGTAGGCATGATAGCAGGAGCCTACATAGAAGAATATTTTGGCTGGAGAATGATGTTTCATATTGGGTTTGTGTTTGCAGCGTTAATGCTCTTTTTTGCATACATTGTAATAAGAGGTGGAGCGCCACCGCATAAAGAAAAAGTGGATTACTTGAGTACTATAATTTTATCTTCAGGTACAGCTCTAATTTTAATTTATCTAACGGAAACGCCCTACAAAGGCTGGTTAAGTTTTGAACAGCTAATTTTGCTCTTTTTTGGTGTGTTACTTTTTTCTGGTTACTTGTTTTATGCATCAAAAGCATCAAACCCCCTTATTTCTTTAAACCTGCTAAAAAAGAGGAACGTGCTTGTTGCTAACCTCTCAGGGTTTCTTTCAGGCGTAGCTATGTTCACCCTTTTTCTTGGAGTAATATATTATTCAGAAGAACTACCTCCTTATGGTTTGGGTCTTACGGTTTTAAACGCTCTTACGCTTTTTCCCGCAACGCTGGCCATGATTTTTATAGCACCACTTGCAGGCTCCGCAACGTCAACCATTGGGCCTAAATATGTTCTGATTTACGGAAGTTTAGTTTCCATGATAGGATTTTGGCTAATGATTAATTATAGGGCAACACCTCTGCAACTAGTAATAGATTCTTTTATTACTGGCGTTGGCGTTGTGTCTATAATGATACCCATGGTTAACATGATTGCCGTTTCTATGCCTCCTGAAAATGTAGCTGTTGGACTTGGTTTCAATACAATGGTAAGATTTTTGGGATCTTCCGTAGGTCCAGTGCTTGCTGCAACCTTTATGACTGACTATAAGTCCTATGTGGTTTATGGGACAACAGCTTCTTTTTTTAAAGAAATGTTCAGCGAAGCAGGGACTTTGGCTTTTAATTACATATTCTTAACTGGAATGATCTTTAGCTTCTTGACTTTGATCGTTTCTTTCTTTGCTAATAACTATATAAGTAAAAACCTTTCTGTTACAAAATGAACGAAAGCCTCGCCTCTTCTAGAGGCGGGGATGCTGAAATACTTTTTCTTTGCTAACGTGTTTTCTCATGAAAGAGGCTAAAGTATTTATATACTTTAATTAGCATAAAATAACAGAAAGCATGCGACGATCAAACACGGTACGCCTCATTGCTGGGAAAGAAACAAAAGCAAAACTAAAGGCTCTCGGAAAGGCATTCGTTGATTGCTGGAACGAAGTTAATAAGTTGAGGCTTGAGCAATATAAAAAGCACGAGCCTATAGATTTTAATAAAACAGGAAAAATCGTTTATGAAAAATATAAGGCTGTATTGCACGGCGCAAACGTTAACCAAGTAACGCGAAAGAACGCTTCGGCGTGGAAATCTTTCTTCGAGCTAAGCAAAAAGAAGAAAGAAGGTGAATTGCCTAAGTGGATGAAACCAAAGCCTCCACATAAAAAGAAAGATGATTTATTTTTGCTGATAAGAAACGACAGATACAAAATTGAAGGAAACGAAATATTCCTCATGGATTTCAACCTGAGGCTCAAGTTCATTGGCAAGCTCAAGTGGGTAGGCAAACAGGGAACCCTTGAAATATTCTACGATAATGCAAGGAAGAAATGGTACGCAAGAATTCCTATGAGCGTTAAAGTAAATAATAAACCAAAAGGCAAAATGAAAGCGGGCATAGATCTAGGGATTGTAAACCTTGCAACTGTAGCTGTGCAATACGGCTCATGGACGCTCTTTAAAGGAGGTTCAGTGCTTTCAGAATTCAAGAAAATAACAAAGCGCATTTCAATAGAAGAAAAGAGGCTTTCAAGACACGGCTTAAAAACTAGCAGGAAGCTTGAAATGCTGTACAAAAGGCGCGCTGTTCTGCTCAAGAATGCTAGAGAAGGACTAGCAAGGGAAATCGTAGAGTCCTTATATGACAAAAGCGTAGGAGAAATCTTCATCGGCTACCCAAAGGGCATAGCTCGTGATAAAGGAAACGAAAGAAATACAAACTTCTGGAGCTATTCAGCAATAATAAAGCGAATCAAGAACGTTGCACAAGAATACGGAATAAAGGTTAAGCTCGTGGATGAGGAAAATACATCTAAGAAGTGTTCCCTGTGTGGGGAAATTCACGAAAACGGGAGGA
>WYER01000020.1 GCA_009903795.1 Nitrososphaerota archaeon
GGGTTCTTATCCTGCAGATTATCCGATTTGTAGAGTTACTGAAAGTAGGTGTACATTGTGATATTGTTTTCATACTCATCAGGTATACCCGCATTGTATTTTACAGGTATACCCACATACATTTTTCTTTTAACATTAATCAAAAAGGATTTTAAATACATCGAGAAAGTAAAAATATTAAGAAGAAAAAATAATACTGCTTATGGAAACAGCTAAAAAAATAGCTAAGTTTGTAACAGACTTTTCATATAAAGACATTGATGAAAAAGCCAAATACGAAATAATTAACAGAATAATAGACGCTGTAGCAAACGCTAAGTACTCATACAAAGATTTAAAGATTTTTCTTGATCCATTGCTTAAAAACTTAAAAGGTAATGCAATTACTTTGACGGGCAAAAAGGCTTCAGTAGATTATGCATCTTTTTACAACAGTTTTCTTATAAGATATCTTGACTTTAACGACACTTATCTATCGAAGGAACCTTTACATCCGAGCGACATGATAGGAGGCATTTTGGCATTAGCTTCAGAATTAAAATCAAGCGGGAAAGATGTTATAGAAGCTATAGCAACAGGTTACGAAGTAGGTATAACTCTATGCGACGCTGGATCTTTAAGAAAAAGGGGCATTGATCATGTAGTATTTCTTGGAGTCGGCGCAGCAGCCGCGGCATCCAAGTTATTAAAATTAGATGAAGAAAAAACAGCAAACGCAATATCGCTTGCTCTTGTACCCCATATAGCTTTGAGGGAAACTAGGAGCGGTTCGCTTTCGATGTGGAAAGGAGGTGCGGCAGCTGAAGCGGTAAGAAACGCAGTTTTTGCAGCACTGTTAGCAAAATCAGGCGTAACAGGCCCAGAACTCGCATTCACAGGAAAGATGGGTTTGATCAATGTAATATTTGGTGGAAAAGATTTTGATGAAACCGTCTTAGATAGGATGAATGGCAAAGGTGTCCTTAGAACGCTTATTAAAGAATTTCCAGCAGAATATCATGCGCAAGCCGCTATAGAGGCGGCGCTCGAGATAAAGCTCAAAAAAGAGGTTAGGAAAGTAACGATTGATACTTATGAGGCTGCAAAAACTATATTGGCAGACGATGCTTCTAAATGGAAACCCCAAACACGTGAAACAGCAGATCATAGCCTTCCATTCCTTGTAGCTGTTGCTTTATTAACGCAAAACTTCTGGTTTGATAGTTATAACCTAATTCACGACAAAAAGATCCTTGAACTTGCATCTAAAGTAGAAGTAAATGAAGTAGAAGAATATACTAAAATGTACCCTTCAAGCCTTCCCGTAAAAATAACAATTAAATATTTTGATAACACTCAAGAATCAGCTTATAGAGAAGTTCCTAAAGGACATTATAAGAAACCTATGAACAGAGAAGAAATAATAACAAAAGCTAAAAGGCTTGGGCTTGATGACAGAGTTATAAATTACATAAGTAATATTGAAAATAAGGAGGCGGTAACAGTTGTCTTCTAATCGTCAAATACTCCTTAACAGCGAATTTTTGATAGTACCTGGAGTTTACAACCCTTTTAGCGCCTTGTTGGCTAAAAAGGCTGGAGCCAAAGCTATATATCTGTCAGGTGCAGCACTAACTTCTTCTTACGGGCTTCCTGACTTGGGCGTGATTTCATTAGAAGAGCTTGCATACATGGTAAGAAAGATAAAAGAAGTAGTCGATATACCTCTTATAGTAGATGCTGACACAGGTTTTGGTGAACCTCTAAATGTTTATAGTTCTATAAAGGTACTTGAAGCGGCTGGAGCCGACGCTGTACAAATAGAGGATCAAGTAAACCCTAAAAAATGCGGTCATTTGGAAGATAAAGTTCTGGTAACTAAAGAAGAAATGGTAGCAAAAATACTTGCAGCTAGAGAGGCATCAAAAAACATTGTTCTGGTAGCTAGAACAGATGCAAGAGGAGTAACAGGGATTGACGATGCAATAGAAAGGGCCCACGCATATATCAAAGCAGGGGCTGACATAATATTCCCAGAAGCTTTATTGAGTGAAGAGGAGTTCAAATTTTTTGCTGAGAAAGTAAAAGCTAAGCTTTTAGCAAACATGACGGAATTTGGTAAAACGCCTTACATAACGGCTCAGAAGTTCAAAGAACTTGGTTATAGTTTTGTCATATTTCCGGTTACTGCTTTTAGAGCAGCAGCAAAAGCTATGCAAGAGGTCTATGAAATACTGATGACTCAAGGGACGCAAGAAAAAATACTTGATAAATTAATGACAAGGGCACAGCAATATGAAATAATTAATTACTATTTTTACGAAAACATGGACAAAGAGTTAGCTAAAAGATCTTATCTTATTTGAGCTATTCCGAGATTAACTTTCTTCCCCTTCATTGAACTTTAGATAGGCCGTCGTAGAAAGGTTTTTGAATAACTAAAGAAGATTTTTGTGCCTCCAAAACTAGAGAAAAAACCTAAGATCGGGGAGAAGACAAACTCCTTTTAGGAGCAAAATCCAGAAAACTAAAAATTACTTAATGCTTAACATTAATAAGATTTGAAAAGGTAGGCTTGTGTAAAAGCGTTACTACGAATCAAAAGACCTGCCACTTATATGATCTTCAATAGAAATTATGCAAAAATAGAAATGATTAATAAGGGACTCTGTATAGGTTTTTTGGTATGCCTAAGGTTGCTAAGGTAAAAGACAGATGGAAGGCTAAGGTCTGGATAGAAGTACTCGCTCCTGACGTATTCGGAAATGTATCTATAGCCAAAATACCAGCAAACGATGAGCAAGCGGCAATTGGTCGTGTTGTACCTATATCATATTACCAAGTTAACAGTGAAAACCCTGAAAACAACAATATAAAGCTTTACCTCCAAATAACAAAAGTAGAATCGCTTAAAGCTAAAACTATAGTAAAACGAATTGAATATGCAAGAGAAGTATACAGAGCAATGATAAAAAGAGGAAGCTCTCTTGTAGAATGGATAGGAGACTACAAAACTTCTGACGGGATGGATGTAAGACTTCACATTTCGCTTTTCACTCCAGAAAAGATAAACTGGTCAAGAATGCATAAAATAAGGCTTGCAATAAATAAAGTACTAACTGAAAACATACCAAACTTAACTTATGATCAACTTTTGGAACAACTGCTTAAGGATAGAACCCTTATAGAGAAAGTAACAGAAGAGGCGAAAAAAATTTATCCTGTAAAAAACGTTGTTCTACTTAGTCTAAAGCTTCTTAGTAAACTTGTAAAACCATTAGAAACGCCTGCGGAGTAAAACAAAAACTGATTTTATATGCATTAAAGATTTAAATTTTCTGCGTTAAAAATTCGCTTCATTTTCTTATGTCGTTTATTATATATTTTATAGATTCATTATCAAACTCGATAATAATTGGTCCTAAGGGTGATTCTTTGGGATCATCGCACATAACAACACGGCTTACAAAAGCGGCTTGTTTGTTTAGCATAAGAAAAAACTTGTCACCTTTTTTGTTTTCGTTTAAAAGCTTAAGCATCAAATAAGTCATATCTTTGTCTTTTATTGCTTGCAACAATTTTTTGAGCGTAGGTTCTCCAGCTTCTACCCTTATAATGTCTTGCATTATTTCTAATTTTATTTCGTCTTTAGGATCTGTAAGATTAATTATGGCCTTTTTAACTTTCTCAGGATCTTCCGAAGGGTTAACCCTTGCAGAAATATATAGCTTCACGTTTTACGTTATGATAAGTAGCCTAATAATGTTTTGCTTTACTAACCTCTTCACCGCTCTAAAAGCAGCGACCTGATCACAGATAATTATGAACTAATTTCCTACAATTTTATTATAAAATAAAAAAATAAAATATGCTTACGCACTCAAAAACCTTTCATTTTTGCGATTGAGCGGCACAATACAGTGTGGTCATAAGGTCTAGAGTTGATGAAACAGAAAAGGGATTGGCTTCGCAACGCATCTTTTATAATTAATGATAAAAACTAAGGGAATTTAAAAATCAGCGTGTTTGATTAAAATTGTTTTATTAAAGCTATTTTCAAAGTCGCTTATAAAACTATTAAGAATAATTTCATCATAAAATCAAACAAAAGTTTTGATCTGCTGGTAAGGGCGAGGATAAGGTTTCACTCTACGTATGTGTACGTAGGCAGGCGTCAGCATACCTATCGTACGCATAGAACTTGGGCTTTGCAACTTCATATAACTCCCTCACAAGTTCATCGGAGTCTCCGCTTCGCCTCTCTCAGGAAGTATCCATTCACATTTCTTTCACGTTGCCAAACGCCTCATGTAGAACGCCGACAATCTTCCGTCTCATTTCATCTCCTACTAAGAAGGAGTTAGATCTATGTTAACACCTGACTATTAATACACATAAAATTGTTCAAATCCAGAAAAAAATGTAAACCTATTTATTTTGAAAATGTTAAATACGGCGCAAAGATTTGCAGAGAATTGTACATTGAAAGCATTGGAAAATTTTAGGGGCGTTATATTATTCTAAACAGGGTTAATGTTTTTATTTTTCCAAAAACATCCTCTAGTATGAGTTTATCAGCAAAAGACTTTAAGAGAATACTAAAAGTTTACGGGAAAGAATACGAGTATTATCCCGTTACAGCTGTTAAAGATCTTGGATGGGGGGATTCTGATAGGTTACCATATTCGCTTCAGATAGTCCTTGAAAACATGCTCAGAAATTTTGATGGGAAAACAGTAACTAAGGAAAGCATAAAAGAGTTGCTTAATTGGGACAGCAAAAACCCTATAGAAAAGGAAATTCCATTTAAAGTTTCAAGGATACTTATGCAGGATTTTACCGGCGTCCCTGCGATCGTAGATTTAGCATCTATGAGAGAGTACGCGAGAGAAAACGGGAAAAACCCGGACCTTATCCAACCAGGAGTTCCTATAGACCTTATAATAGACCATTCAGTACAGGTAGATGAATACAATAATCCTAAAGCATTTGAATTTAACTTGGTAAAAGAGATAGAAAGGAATGAAGAAAGGTACAAATTTCTTAAATGGGCCGGTCAGGCGTTCAATGAGCTAAGAATATTCCCTCCATCTGCGGGAATCTGTCATCAGATAAACCTTGAATATCTTGCAAAGGTCGTAATGGTCAACAAAGGCATAGCTTACTTTGACAGCTTAGTAGGCACAGATTCGCATACTACGATGATTAATGGCATTGGAGTATTCGGCTTCGGAGTAGGAGGCATAGAAGCCGAAGCTGCAATGCTTGGAGAACCAATCTACTTTATAACGCCAAAGGTTGTTGGGGTAAAGCTAAACGGTAAGCTTAGTGATGGAGTTACAGCTACAGATCTAGCGCTTACTCTTGCCAAAGTTTTTAGAGAGCACAACGTTGTCAACAAATTCGTTGAGTTTTATGGCGAAGGTGTAAGGAACCTTTCAGTACCTGATAGGGCAACTGTATCAAACATGAGCCCAGAATACGGTTCAACTGTCTCTCTTTTCCCTGTAGATGAACAAACGCTTGACTATCTTCGCCTTACTGGCAGGCCAGAATGGTTAATAAGTCTAGTTGAAGAATATTATAAATCGCAAGGTCTTTTTGGATCAAAAGAAAGGGAATATTCAGAGATAATTGAAGTTAACCTAGATGAAATTAAACCGAGCGTTGCTGGGCCCTCATTACCTCATCAGAGGCTCGATCTAGAAAAGATTCCCGAAAGCTTTAAACAGACTTTTATAAAGGATCAACCAAAATCTTCGGGAGACCTTAAAGAGGGCGACGTGGTCATTGCTGCAATAACAAGCTGTACAAACACAAGCAACCCAAACGTATTAATTATGGCAGGGTTGGTTGCAAAGAAAGCTTATGAATTTGGGTTAAGAGTTAATACAAGCAAAGTAAAGACAAGCCTAGCTCCAGGGTCTAGGGTAGTTACAGAATATCTTAAAAGATCGGGATTGCTTGATTACCTTGAAAAACAAGGGTTCTACGTAGTAGCATACGGATGTACCACATGCATAGGAAACAGCGGGCCTCTTCCTGACGATTTTAGCAGGCTAATTAACGAGGGAAACCTTGCAATGGTAAGCGTGCTTTCTGGCAACAGAAACTATGAAGGAAGAATTCATAACGATGTAAAGGCTAATTATTTGATGTCACCTCCGCTTGTAGTCGCTTATGCTATTGCTGGCAACATAAATAAAGACCTTACAAAAGAACCTATAGGATATTCTAACGGTAAACCAATATATCTCAAAGACATCTGGCCAAGCAGCTCAGAGGTGCAAGAAATTATAAAGAAATCCATAAGTAAAGATCTTTATACATCCATTTATAATGAAAATATATTTAATGTTAATCCATACTGGAATTCTTTAAATTCACCAGTAGGTAAATATTTTGAATGGGATGATAAAAGCACCTACATAAAGAAAGCGCCTTATTTTGATGGATGGAAAGCAGGTGAAAAGAAAGAAATAGAAGATATAATAAACGCAAGAATATTGCTTGTTCTTGGAGACTCAGTATCTACTGATCATATATCGCCTGCAGGCGCTATAATGCCTGATAGTCCAGCTGGCAAATACCTTATTAGTCAAGGCGTTCCTATTACGGAATTTAATACGTATGGTGCTAGGAGGGGAAGCCACGAAGTAATGATAAGAGGCACTTTTGCAAACAGAAGGCTAAAGAACTTAATGGTAAATATAGAAGGTGGCTACACAGTTCACTATCCCGAAGGGCAGATTATGACGGTTTATGATGCGGCAATGAAGTATAAAGAAGAAGGTGTCCCACTGGTGGTGATTGCTGGCAAAGAATACGGTTCTGGAAGTTCAAGAGACTGGGCAGCTAAAGGCCCTGCCCTTCTTGGAATAAAAGCTGTAATAGCTGAAAGTTTCGAGAGAATTCACCGCTCGAACCTTGTGGGAATGGGCATAATACCGCTTCAGTTTAAAGAGGGGCAGAACTATAAATCGCTGAACATAGACTACTCTAAACCAATTTCAATAATATTTAAGGAGAAAAAACCACACGGAACCGCGCAGCTTGTATTTTACGACAAGTCAGGAAATCAGAAGCATGCAGAACTGATAATTAGGATAGATAGTGAGTTAGAAATGGAGTATATAAGGTACGGAGGAATACTTAAATACGTACTTTCAAAAATGCTCGCAAGAGCATGAAAAATTATAAAATTTCGATAATAAAGGGAGACGGCATAGGACCCGAAGTTATAGGCGCTACTGAAAAAGTTATTAGCGCTGTAGAAGAAAAATTTTCTTTACATTTCGAAAAAATTTTTATAGAAGCCGGTCTAGAAGCATTTAAAAAATATGGTACAAATTTGCCAAATTTTTCTCTTGAAATGATAAAACAGAGCGAATGCCTGTTAAAGGGACCCACTACGTCTTTAGAAGGCGAAGGGACTGAACTTGGCGTACCAGTAAAAATAAGGAAAATTTTTGATCTATATGCTAACCTAAGGCCATTAAGGAGCCTTCCAAGGGTAAAATCTCTTTACAATAACGTTGATCTTCTTATTGTTAGAGAAAACACCGAGGGCATGTATTCGGGCCTTGAATATAAAATAAACGAAGGCGTTTACATAGGCATAAGGGTTGCAACTGAAAAAGGCGCACGGCGGATAATAAATAAAGCTTTTGAACAGGCTCGTGTAAGGCGGAAAAAAATAACGCTAGGGCACAAGTCGAACGTACTAAAAATGACTGACGGCCTTTATAAACAAGTATTTGAAGATATTTCTAAAAAATATAGCGACGTGGAAGCAAAAGAGGAGCATATTGACGCTCTAGCTATGAAGCTTGTAATGAAGCCGCAGGACTACGACGTTATAGTTCTTGAAAATTTGTATGGTGACATAATATCAGACCTTGCTGCGGGTCTAGTAGGCAGTCTTGGAATGGCACCTTCAGCAAACATAGGAGAAACGTTTGCAATGTTTGAACCTGTACATGGTTCAGCGCCGGACATAGCAGGCAAAAATATAGCAAACCCAATAGCGACTATACTGTCATTTTCCATGTGCCTTGAATGGATTGGAGAAAAAGAAGCCTCGCAAGCTGTTAATAGGGCTGTGATAAATTCTCTTGAAAAAGGTAATAAACTTACTGTGGATCTCGGTGGAAGCGCTACTACATATGAAATGGCTGAGAGCATAGCTAAAGAAATAATTTCGATAAACGTTTAAAAGAACAGCTAAACGTTTTTAAAAAGAAATATTTATTAAATATGGTTTTGTAAATTAATTATATGCCAATAGCATTTGTTTTATTAACTGTGGAACCAGGAAAAGAAGAAGAGGTTTTGGCTAAACTAAAGGCCATACCTGAAGTTGAGGAAGCTCATAGAGTTTATGGTGTTTATGATACTATAGTAAAGGTTAATGCTCAAACCCCTGAAAAACTAAAAGACACTATAACTTGGAAAATAAGAAAAATTGAAAACGTTAAATCAACGCTTACAATGTTAGTTGTAGAACAATAATTTATGTAAGATATTGAGGCGGTACTTGTTTTAAGTTTTCTTTTATTGCGTTTATACTTTTCATAAAAAGCTCTTTTTGTTGGGGCGTAAGCGGAACTTCTATTATTTTCTCAGCACCATCTTTACCCAACACTACAGGTACTTCAGCAAACACGTCTTTTACACCATATTCACCGTTTAGCAAAACGCTTGCTTCTACAACTAACTTTCTGTCTTTCTTTATTGCGTCAACCATTAAGAGCAAGCCTGCTGCAGGCCCCCAGTTACTACTGAACTTCCTCAAGTTTGTAATTTGTGCTCCTGCTTCTATTGTGTCCTTTACAACTTTGTTATACTGTTCTTCGTTCAAGAAATCCTTAAGGCTTTTTCCGTATACGCTAGAAAGTTCAGGCACAGGATACATGTTTTCCCCATGCTGGCCAAGTACCAGTGGAACTATTGATGCTGGCGAAACACCTATATATTGAGATGCATAATAAGCCATCCTCCTTGAATCTAGAACTCCGCTAAAACCTATGACTCTGTTTCTTGGAAAACCTAGTTTTTTATAAAGAACTGTAACCATTGCATCCAGCGGGTTTGTGGTTAATATTACTATAGAGTTCGGCGCGTACTTCTTAACTTGTTCGGCAACTCCAGCTACGATCTCAGCATTTTTACCTGCTAACTCTTCTCTTGTCATTCCAGGCTTTCTTGCAAGACCAGCAGTTATAATTACTATATCGCTTCCCTTTATGTCCTCGTAGCTGTTTGAACCTAAGACGTTTACAGATTTTCCAAGTATAGCAGCTGCGTGGTTCATGTCAAGAGCCTCTCCTTGAGGAAGTCCTTGAACAATATCTACAAGAACTATTTTGTTGTCGACCTCGCCCAGCATTAGAAATGCCGCAGTTGTTGCGCCAACCTTTCCGGAACCAATAATCGATATCATCATATAAGGTTTAAAAAGGATAAATATAATGTTTTATCATAAAACAATAATAAGAATTAAAGTTATTAAACTGAACTTTTTTCAAAATTTAATATTTTATAACAATTTTTTGAAATAAAGGTGTAGGACGTTCGATTTTTGTTCCACTGGGAATTACTTCCCATTTTTCAGGTTTTCTTATTTTTTCAAGTTTTATTATACTCGCTAACTTTGTAGCCTTCTTCGGCATTATTGGGTACATCATAAAGTTTATATGTGCTATTGATTGTACTGCGTTATAAATTATCGAAGAAGCTCTAGCTTTATTGCTTTTTATTTGATTCCACGGTTCTTGAGAACTAAAATATTGATTGCCTAGTTCTGCAGCTTCAATGAACTTCCTTACAGCATCCTTGATCCTTAACTCATAGTTTAACTTTATAAAACTTTCCTGTATGTCCATCATTGATTTTGAAAATATTTCATCTTCTTTTGTAAAGCTTTCTTGGGGAGGTACAATTCCACTAAATCTTTCGTTCAAAAAAGTAAGAACTCGATGAATGTAATTTCCTACCTTATCGTTAAGGTCACTGTTTACCATCTTATCAAAATCCTGCCAATTAAAACTAGAATCTCCTCTTTCAGGCCTAAGTGCAAGAATAACATATCTCCAGTACTCTCCATCAGCAACGCTCAAAGCGTCAGACGCCCATACGCCAATGTGTTGGCTCTTGCTGAATTTAGCTTGTCCAAAAAGTATAAACTCAGTTGAAGCTATCTTTTTTGGCAAATTATATCCTTTTTTAGAGGCCATCAAGAGAGCGGGAAGTATTATTGCGTGGAAAGGTATGTTGTCCTTTCCTATAAAGTATACAGAAGTCGTTTGAGGGTCAAGCCAAAAGGTTTCAAACAAATTTTTGTCGATTTTCTTTTCAAGTTCAATGACTCCAGAAAGATAACCCAATACTGCTTCCATCCATACGTAAATGGTTTTGTTTTCGGCACCTTCAAATGGGGCTGGTATCCCCCATTTGTTATCCCTAGTTATCGACCTTGGTTTGAGTCCCTCGTTAAGCATGCTTTTTAAGTAAGATTTTATGTTCTCGTCAAGCGTTTCGACATATTTGAGAATTTCTTTATTTAGTTTGGGTAGATCAAAAAACCAGTGATATGTTTCTTTTTTTACTGGTTTACTACCGCAAATAGCGCATCTGGGCTCTATTAATAGAGTTGGCTCTAAAAGTCTGCCACAATTATCGCACTGATCACCGTTAGCTTTTTCATAACCGCAATATGGGCATTTTCCTGTAACAAGCCTATCTGGCAGGAAAAGTTTGTCATTTTCACAATAAAGTTGTACAGTTTTTTGTTTAAAAATATACCCATTTTTTTCTAATTGAAGATAAAAATCTCTGACAAATTCTTTATGTGTTTCATTTTCAGTTCTGGTATAGTTATCTAGCTCTACAGAAAAAGCCTCGAGTATTTTAAGAATTCTTTTATGCATCTCATCAGTAAGTTCCTTTGGGTTTTTATGCTGCTTTATGGCTTCAACTTCTATTGGAGTACCATGTTCATCTGATCCTGAGATTGAAATGACATCATTTCCCATACTTTTAAGAAACCTTGCATAATAATCAGCTGATATTAAATGAAGTAGGGTTCCCAAGTGCGGCTCACTGTTTATGTACGGCCATGCCGAAAACACTAAGTACTTGCTCAACTTTAATTTTTCGAGGTTTAGTAACTATTTAACTTTTATATTAAATTATTAATAAAAATGAGCAATCTTTAATAGTTGAAAATTTCGAAACTCGATAAAAGCATTAGTATAAAATTTTATTTTTTAGCTAAAGGAACAAAAGTCTCCTTTTATTAAAGTAGATCGAAACTTTCTATCGCGAAATGCGTTTTTCTGTTCATTGAAGCCATACACAATCCATTTTTGGGAGTTGAATAAATCTGTGAATAATTCTTTTTAAAACTTTTCTGGAGAAGCTATAAGGAACAACCTAACGCAGCAGCCTAATAATGCATTGGTATAACTAATTCATTATAAAGAAAAAAGAAAGATATTTGCATGTTCAAAAACCTTTCATTTTTGCAATTGAGCGGCACAATACAGTGTGGTCATAAGGTCTAGAGTTGATGAAACAGAAAAGGGATTGGCTTCGCAACGCATCTTTTATAATTAATGATAAAAACTAAGGGAATTTAAAAATC
>WYER01000006.1 GCA_009903795.1 Nitrososphaerota archaeon
CTCATAGTCATAACTGTAATTGCCGGAATATTCCTTTACAGCTTTGTATCTGGGTACTTGGGGACGCTTTCTGGAACTACAAACCAGCCACCACCGAACGTACAGTTCATTGCAAGCTCAGTAAAGCCGTATCAAAGTAATAATTATTATATCTATAATTTTACCTTTACGGCAGAGAACGCAGGAATGTCTGCCGTAACTCTTGAAACCAATGCTCTTGTAATAAATGCTAGCAATGGACAATCTATAGGAATTGCAAAAGTATATACTGGCCCAAATGGCGTAATAACTCCGGTAACGATTGCACCAAATAGTGAAGCAACATTTACGGCCATGTATAACTTTAGCACTTCTCCATTACCAGCAGGCAACTACTACGTTAAGTTCACAACAACATCAGGCTACACAATCCAGTCCCCAACCGTTTATGTCTCATAAAAATATTTGAAAACAAAATTATTTTTTTGAACTGGCATTTTCCACCTCCTAAATGGCTATGGTTTGTTGTTTGTATTATAAATGCCCGACATATGGTTTTAGAGCTTACGCTGTCTAAAGGACACTGGAAAAGCAATAGATTTCAGAGTTAAAAGAAACAATTAAGTATCAAACAAAAAGAAATTAGTTCTAGTGGATTTCGCTTTACTTAAAAGACATGTGCTAAATGCGGATATGTTAAGGGCTTAACATTGGCTGGCCCTGTGTTCAACTGTCCTCTGGTTGAACTGCAGATAGGGACTAAGGGACTATAATGTAGCTTTTAGCCACTTGAGGCTTGAGGAGTGGGAACCACTATTAGTGCCTTTGGTTCCGCATCTACCCGTGGCTTTACGTTATGAGCAAGGTGTGGCAAGAAAACAGTAAGCCACGCCCTTGTGTAGTAGTTTACTTATCATAAGAAAGAAAAGGTTATAACCTTCTTTATCTAATTTTTCTATTTAACCATGTCAGAAGAATTTTCGTCTAAACTGAAACAGACTTTTGAAGATATAAGGACCATGAAAGTGAGGGGAGCCGGCAGGATAGCAAGGGCTGCAGTTGCCGCTTTAAGGGACGAAATATTTTACGTTTCAGACAGCTCACCCGAAGAATTTTATAAAAGGATGCAGGCTGCCGCTAATTTTCTGAAGAGCTCAAGGCCAACAGCGGTTTCCCTTCCAAACGGCATCAACACTGTGATAAAGAGCATACAAAAGGGCATTGCTCAGGGTCTTGACCTAAAATCCCTTAAAGAGTACGTAGCAAAAGAAGCCGAAACGTTCATCCAGAAGAGCATTGAAGCCCAGAAAAAGATAGGGGAAATAGGCACAAAGAGGATAGTCAACGGCGACACAATCCTGACTCACTGCAATAGTCAGTCAGCCATAAGCGTCATAGAAACCGCTTTCAAAGAGGGAAAGCAGATAAAAGTTTTTGTGACTGAGACAAGGCCAAGGTTCCAGGGGAGGTTAACTGCAGCTTACCTTGCAGATCACGGCATTGACGTTACCTTAATTCCAGATACTGCTGCAAGGCTCTACATGAGAAAGATTGACAAAGTTGTCGTCGGTGCTGACGCCATAGCCGTTAACGGCGCCGTCGTGAACAAGATAGGAACATCTCAGATAGCAGCGCTGGCTTTTGAATCAAGGACAAGGGTCATGGTTGCAGCTGAAACCTATAAGATAAGCCCGCAGACGTACTGGGGAGAGCTGATAGAGATAGAAATGAGGAGTCCTTACGAAGTTGCCCCAAAATCGTGGCTTGACAAGCACCCAAGGATAAAGGTAATGAACCCGGCTTTCGATATTACTCCACCTCAGTACATCGATTTTATAGTTACTGAAAAAGGGATCTACCCGCCACAGGGCATAATCATGCTCTTCAAGGAGCTATACGAGCTAGCCTAAAATTAAAGTCAGAACAAGCATGTAAACTACAAGCCACGTTATTATGTAAGATCCTATCCCGTGATACCCGGCTTTTTTCTTCCCTATAATCTGTATTTGATCTTTGAAAACGTATATCAGCAAAGAAGCTAAATAAAATATAAGGGGAGAAAAAACAGCTACATATCCCATACCGTGTACGTAAAGCAGAGCGCTTACAACTCCCGCTGCCGCTGCAAGCGCTACACGTGACCAGTATAGCTTATTAAGCTCCCTCTCCTTCATCTTTTCTATGGATTTTTTATCCGACCTTGAACTCGGGGCGCTCATGAACAGGATCTACCCAACTATACAGGGAAGGTACATTAATAACGTTTACTCGTTAGATGAGCTCAGGTATTCCTTTACAGTTAAAGATTACGAATACGCCCTGAACGTTCACCTAAAGATAGGCCTCTGGCTTTCAGACATGTACATAAAAGAAAGGTGGGAAAGCGAATTTATCAGAAAACTCAGGGACTTTATGGAAGGGAGCAGGATTGAAGGGCTTGAAGTTCCGGCGGGACAGAGGTTGATAGTTATGCGCCTGAGCTCCGGGACAATCTACTTTGAGCTATTCGGAACATCTAACGTTGTATGCACAGACAGGTCAGGCATAATACAGTGCGCTCTTAGAGAAGAGGAGTTCAGGGATAGGAAGGTGAAACCTGGAGAAGCTTACATCTTGCCAAAGCTCAAGGGAACCCCGCTTGCCGAGCTTCCGGAACCTCCGTTTAACGAGAAAGTCTCAGTATCCAGGCACCTTGGCTTTTTTATTGCGACTTCAAGAAAGTTCATAGAGGAGATACTTTTCAGGGCAGGTGTTCAGCCGGAGAAGCCCGCCAACGCGCTTTCTGATGCTGAAAAGGAAGCTATAAAAAGCGCCATGAAGCAGATAGTCAGCGAGTGCTCTTCCTCCGATAAGATGTACGCTTATTCAGAAGGCACATATTCGTTTATAAAACTTTTATCAAAAGGGGATCCTGTCGCGGTTTACAGCATCCCTTTTGGCATAAAGGAGGCCTTTGATCCGTTTCTGTTTAAAGTTCAGGAAGAATCCGAAGACGAAAAGAAGAAGGCACTGGCTCAAAGCTATCTTGAAAAGGCAAAGCTTCTCAGAGATATAGCAGCTAGGCTTATGGAAGGGGATGCTGAAAGCATAAAATCTTATATAGAAGAAAAAGGCGGAAGCTATGCTGAAGGGGTGCTGAAGGTTGCAGGAGAAACTGTTAAAGCTGATTCTCTGCCGGCCCTTGCTTCAAAGCTTTACGAAAGGGCGAAAAACTATGAAGTTGGCGCAAAAAAGGTACTTAACTCAAAGTCAAAGGTAAAGGAAAAAAAGGTAAAGGTCGTCAGCGTAAAGAAGAGGGAATGGTACGAAAAGTACAGGTGGTTTATAACTTCAGAAGGTTTACTTGCAGTTGGCGGTAGGGACGCCAGCAGCAACGAAGCAATCCTGAGAAAGTACGTCAAGCCAGACGATTACGTTTTTCACGCTGAGCTCCCTGGTTCTCCTTTCTTTGTTGTCAGCGGAAGAGCCGGAGAAACGTCGCTCAAAGAAGTAGCTACAGCGACAGCATCTTTCAGCAGGGCCTGGAAGATGGGTCTGACTACAGCTGACGTTTATTATGTAAAGGGGGATCAGCTGAGCTTAGCTGCGCCTTCAGGTGAGTACATGGGAAAGGGCTCAGCCATGATACTCGGAAAGAGGAACTACGTTAAAGGGCTGAAGCTTAAGCTTGGCGTCGGGCTCGCAAGAGTTGGCGATGATCTAAAGGCTTACTGTGCCCCGCTTAGTTCAGCTTCAAAGATGTGCGACTGGTTCATCGAAATAGAGCCTGGGAGGCTTTCGCAGGCTGAAGCAGCCAAGAAGATTCAGAAAAAGCTTTCAGAGCTTTATGGTATTGTTATTTCACTTGAAGAGATTCAAAAGGTCCTTCCTGCCGGAAACACCGACATAGTTGGCATAAGGAAGAAAGGTGATATCCCTTTTATCTAGATAAAAACGCTTATCTTAACCCTGTCCCCATCCTTGAGGTTCAGCTCTTTTCTTAGGTTGTACTGAGATATTATCTCTACCACGTCGATGCCATAGTGAGTCCTCTCAATTATTATTACTGCCCCTCTAATTCCTTCTACAAAAGCGTGAAAGCACCATAAAGAACCGTACGTCCTGAGCCCGTTGGTAAAACCATCTATCTTTATCCCGAAGTTTCTGTATTCGTTTAGCTTTTCCCTTTCCTTTATGTACTTGCTGTCTAGCCTTATATTAAGTGTACCTGGATATGGCGTAAACCCGAGCTTCTTGATGAACTGCTCTTTGTAACCATCAAGAGACATGTAATAAGCACCTTCCCCAAGCCCACTGAACACCGTTCCTTCCATGTTAATCGTCGTAGGTGCTTCTTCGAGCTCGTTCCTCAACAGAAGGTATACGGTTACAAGCAGGTCCACTCCTTTCTGTGTAAGCCTTACGCTGGTTCCTTCTTTTTCCACAATCCTCTGTATGTATCCTTCTTTCTCTAGCTTCGACAGATAAATGCTTGCGCTCTGCTGCGATTTTCCGAGAATCTCTGCAAGCTCGCTGGTCTTGACCGTAATGAATCTATCTTTTGCCCCCAGCAGCATGAGGTTGAACAACAGCTCGAAGTTCTTCAGCTCAAGCTTTTTCAAAACCAGCACCTTAGCGCTAATATAGAAAGCTTTGGCTTAAAACGTTTTGTATCAGGCTTCAGCTGTGATGTCTACTTCCGTCAGGATTTCTTCGTCTATGAAGCTGCAAACCACTGTCGTTCTTGACGGCTTGTGTGGGAAATACTTTTCAAAGAGCTCGTTCATTTCCTGAAAGTACTTTCTGTCAGCAAGGTAAACTACAACTTTAACTGTTTTGTCGAGAGAGCTCCCAGCAGCTTTAAGTATTGATTCAGCCTTTCTTACAGCGTTTTCAAACTGTTCCTTAAAGCCTGTCTTCTTTCCCTTTTCTGTCCCTATCTGTCCTGATACAAAAATCAGCCCTCCTGAAATAACCGCATGGGAATAAGGTCCAGCTTTCGGAAGCGAATCCACGTTTACGTTCTTCATGACATTAAATTGCAGTAAGCTTCTAAAAAGTCTTGCGTTCAAAAAAAAAACGCCGGGGGTGGGATTCGAACCCACAAGGCCGATTACGGCCACAGGCTCTCAAGGCCTGCCCCATACCAGGTTAGGGGACCCCGGCTTACATCCAGTACTTTAAGCCGCTCCTACTTAAAAGTTCAGCTGCATATTCGTCAGCTTTTTCGTAGACTTCTTCTTCGTCTACTGTTAGCACCTTTCCTTCCTTCTTTAAGAACTTTCCGTCAACTATAAGATCAGTGCAGTCGTTTCCTGTTCCAGAGTACATGAGGTTTGAAAGAGGCTGAAGCCTTGGGAACATGTGTGGAGCCCTTGTGTTGAAAACTGCAATGTCGGCCTTCATGCCTTTTTTCAACATTCCAACATCTTTTTCTATTCCCATGGCCTTTGCACCGTTATATGTTGCCATCTTGAGAACAGTAAAAACGTCAATGGCCTGAGGGTCTAGCGTGCTTACCTTCTGCAGGAGGAGAACTAGCTTCATTTCCCTTATAAGGTCATAATCATCGTTGCTAGGGCCTCCGTCTGTTCCTAGTGCAACGTTTACTCCGTTCTTCAACATCTTCGTTACAGGTGCTATGCCTGAACCAAGCTTGCAGTTAGAAGATGGGTTATGCGACACAGATGTTCCAGTAGATGCAAAAATTTTCATGTCTTCTTCGTTAAGCCACACCCCGTGCACGTACACATATTTTCTCCCGACCATGCCCAATTCTTTAAGGAACTTTCCAGGCGTTGTACCCCTTCCCGAAAAGTACCTTATGTCATCCCTTACTTCAGCCAAGTGCATAGTTACTCCTGAGCCTTTTTCTTTGACTATTTGAGCGATAGTCCTGAAAAGGTCATCGCTGACAGCGCCAGGCGTCCTTGGGGAGAACCATATCCATATCCTGTCGTCTTTGCCGTTCCATTTTGAAAAAAGATCGTTGAACAGCTTAAGCGAAAGCTGTGGATCCTCTATAAGCCCCTGATGCAGCATCTGAGGATGATCAGCATATCCCGGTATGTCCATGATCTGTTTTCCTATGGCGGCCCTCATCCCGCTTCTGTAAACGTTTTCTACAACTCTGTTTACACCATACCTAGCATTTATTGACGTTGCAACGAATGATGAGGTGCACGTGTTTATCATTTCCAAAAGGGTTAGCTTTGTGCTTATGTCCATGATATTTTCGTCTAGGTTTCCCTGTAACGGCCAGACCCAGTCCCTTAGCCATTCTATAAGAGTTACGTTGTCCGGCACAAGGCCCCTTAGGATGCCCTGAGCCAGGTGCACGTGCGTGTTTATAAGCCCGGGCAAAACAATCCTGTCCTTCCCGTCTATAACAAATTCAGCGCTTTTGCTTTTAACATTCTTCCCTATTTCTACAATCCTGTCATCCTCAACGTATATAGATCCTTCTCTTATAATTGGCTGTTCGTCGTCTGCAGTTGCTATAAAAGCGTTCTTAATAAGGACGCTCGTCATCATGTGGGTTATATCTTTGCATTATATAACGTTTGATCACGCAAACATTCCTATGTAAACAATAAGTGATAAAATCAGGATCATGAAGATCAAATCAGAAGTTCTTAAAGGGTATTCATAGATAAACGTTGGCTTCTCTGAAGCGCCATAACCCCTTAACTCAAGCGCTTCTGCTAGCTGCTGACTTCTTACTATTGATACAACAAAAAGAGGCACTAGTATTGTATAATAATTCTTTAAAAGCTTAAAAATATTTTTTGTATCAAAATCAACGCCCCTGGCTTTCTGAACCTCTATAATCTGAGAAATGTCAGATGCGAGCACAGGTATGAACTTGTAAGTTGTTGAAATAAGAAAAGAAAAATCCCGCCATCGAAGGACTTTTCTCGCCATATAATCAATTTCGTCAGGGGAAACGGACGTAAACATTATTGATGAAGAAAAAACAAGGTTGACGAACCTCAGAGCATAAGCAAACCCAGTCAATACGCTTCTCCCGAGCAAAAATTCAGCAATAAAGATTATTGTAGCAAAAGGCGCTGAGGGCACAAGGGATCCAGCATTGTTCCTGAGCTTTTTTGCGCTCGCGCTCAAAGTCAGCATTAAAACAAAAAGCGAAAGCGCTTTTTCAAAAGAAAAGAAAGCAAGGGAAGCAACTATAAGTATTAGCCCAGCAGCTATTTTGGTGTATGGATTTAACCTATACAGCCAGCTATCTTTCTGCTCGTAAACGAAGGCTCTAGATATTGCTGACACCTTTTATGACCTCCGCGGCATCTTCAACGCTAAGAGCCGGTTCCTTTAGAGATAGCTTTTTTGAAATTACTGAAAGCTGTGGTTCTATAAGGTTTGCATCGCTGTAATTAGCTTCTTTAAATAGTTCTTTCATCTTTCCCATCCAGACAACTTTACCTTCCTTAACTACAAAAGTTGAAGGGTTAAGGGGCCAAAGAAATTCCATGTCATGAGATGTAATTATAACTCCTTTACCTTCTTTCAGCATCTCATCCATCAGATTTCTCAGGTTCTTAAGGTTTAGCCCATCCTGTCCCACTGTTGGTTCATCAAACACTATATACTTTGGATCCCACGCGTAAACTATTGCAAACGTAAGCCTCTTCTTTTCTCCGCCGCTTAGGCTTAAAGGTGGTCTGTTAGCGTACTTTGAGAGCCCAAACCTATCGAGAGCCTTCATTGCTCTATCCTGGGCCTCTCTTCTGTCATAGCCCATGTTCTTGAGCGCAAACATGACTTCCTCGAGCACTGTACGTTCAAAAAGCTGGTAGTCCGGATTCTGAAAGATTATTCCCACCTTTCTTATTATTTCTAAATGGCTGCTCTTTTTTGTATCAATGCCATCTACGTAAACGCTTCCACGGGTAGGCTTTATGATTCCTGATATGAGTTTTGCTATCGTGGTCTTCCCCGCGCCGTTTGGGCCCACAAAAGCAGTTACTTCACCTTCTTTTATTTCAAGAGAAACACCTTCTACAGCGTACCGAGTACCGTAGGTATAGTAAACATCTTTCAGTTTTATCATATAAAGCTTCCACCTTTTTGTCCATTCAATCCTCTAAGAAAGTCGTCAAACCTGCTGTAAATGACCCTACCATAAGCTTTTTTCTGTACTTCGATAAAAGCAGGTACCCTAAGCTCTGACCCACTATAATTTTCAAGGACCTCATTAACTTTCCCAAATTCAACAATCCTACCATCTTTCATCACGGCAATATAGTCAGCTATCTCAGAAAAAAGTTCAATCCTGTGTTCAACGACTATTGTTGAAGCTCCCCTTTTTCTAATAGCATCCTTTACTTTTGATGAAACCATCTTTGCTGTGGCAGGGTCAAGAGTGGAAGTCGGTTCATCGAGTATAAGGATTTTTGGGTCCATTACCAATATACCAGCTATTGCAACTAGCTGCTTCTGTCCATCGCTGAGCGTCCTGAGAGGTCTGTCCTTAAGTTCATAAATCCCGAGCTCCTTTAAAGCTGATTCTGTCTTGTTTATAATTTGCTCCTTTTCAAAGCCAAGGTTTTCTAGCCCGAACGCTACTTCCCTTTCAACAACGTATGAGACGAGCTGGTTTTCAGGATTCTGGAAAACATACCCAACGCTTAGTGCCAAGTCTTTTTGTGACATTTTGAGCACGTTTTTTCCGTCTATCAACACTTCTCCCGAGTAGCTTCCCTCATATATTTTTGGCACAAGCCCGGTTATTGCTCTTAGGAGAGTAGTTTTTCCGCACCCGCTGGGTCCTGTTAGCAGCAAAATTTTTCCATAAGGGAGGCTTAAAGAAACATTGTCTAGAGCTTTTACAGCCTCTCCTTTATAAGTAAAAGAAAGGTTCTTAACTTCAAGTGCGTACATGCGTTTTGTTTAAACTTTATCACAAATAAAGTTTAAATTTTTTGTAAACTTAACATTTTTGTGGAAGAAGAAGTTATAAAGATAAAGACCAAGGGATACTTCAAGCTTCCTTCTCTAGGTAAGAAGACATTTTCAGATCTTATGAGGGCAGGGCTTTCTTACACCAGTGGAGTAGGCTTCAGCATA
The DNA here is from genome assembly GCA_009903795.1 of Nitrososphaerota archaeon. Lineage (GTDB taxonomy): Archaea > Thermoproteota > Nitrososphaeria > Conexivisphaerales > UBA164 > CAYFFZ01. The sequence goes on from WYER01000006.1 coordinate 9,046, forward strand.
AGACCAGGCGCTGATCTTGAGTTTGTTAAAAAAGCGCTCGAAAAAGCTCTCAAGAAAAAGGTATTTTTTGTTTTTAACTGCGTTATATGCGGAAAAGAGACGGATTGTTCAACATGTATGTTCAGCGATGTTTGTCCAATAGAAACAACTGATAATTACTGTCTTTGCGATGAGTGCTTTAGTAAAAGAAACCTGAATGATTATTTTAACGCAACAAAAAAGATCTTTAGTGTTTGAGCATATAAGTTTCCATTTTTGCTACTTGATTAATAGCTTAATTGCAAAAAAGATGAAGTTTTCCTGTAAAGAGTCTGGTTAATAAAGTTAAAAGTTTAACAATAAGTTATCTCACGTAACCCAGCCGAGGTTAACGAGCCCGAGCTCTTCAAGGTTTTCCGTCATCGATTTTATCAGGATAGGTTCAATCGTTATGTCACTTATAAAGTTAGAAAAACTCCACACATAGAACCAGAAAACGGCTTCATCTTTTGTAAAATAGCTTATTGCATTCAAAAAATAAAGTCCTGAGCCAACTTCAACAAGGTTTAAGAGGACATCGTTGACGATCAAAAAAGCAACCCATGCGTACAACCTTTTGGTCTTTTTACCACCTATCTCAGAACTCAAAAGATCTCTCTTTAGTGGATCGATGCCGAACCTGTTCAGTACACTTCTGTACACAACAAATGACAGCAAAGCAGGAACAATGTAAACAGAGCTTAAAAATAAGGCATATAACGGCTTTAACCTTGTTGTATAAAACACCCCTGCGCTTATTCCTGCATAGGAAGCCATAATCCCCCAGATTCCCCAGATCGTTACGAATTCGATTACAAAGGGGAAAAGCATAAAAAAGATTGTAGATCCTACTTTCCCCCCGATGAATATGTACTGGTTTAGGTATACCAAAGCAAAATCAACGGCAAACGCTGAAAAGTTAAGAATCAGAACCAAAGGGTTAAGTTTGCTTTTTGGGTTCCATTTGAGCGAATATTTCGTAAACGTGTTATCAGATTCGTTTAAAGACAAACTATTATTATTTTTGAGGATCAAAATCTTAACCTTTACGCGTTAACAAATTCTTTAACCTTATATGGGTTAAGCCCCTTTATAGAAAGCTTTTATTTTTGAACAACCAAATTATGTTTCTGTGCCTCCAAACCTTGGGAAGAAGGGGAAGCAAACCTTTTTTAAAAGAAATTCTCAGAAGAAATTCTCGGTGTAGGTTCTAATTGCTTCTTTTTAAGTTCTAAACCAGGAAAGAACATGAATAAAATACTTATGAAAATTAATAAAGAGTTTCATAAACAAGGTAACCCATTATGGTAGAAGCTATTCGATAGTAACCAAGATTCGATATAAGAATCCGCAATGCCTTAAAGAGGAAGGCTAGCTCTCCAGCAAGTGAAATAAGCGATAAACCAAGCTTTGTTTGTGTGAAACATGTAGACGCCTAAGGATGATTTCGTCAATATTATGAAATGCTTTTAACGCGTAAGCATACTTGCAAACTAAAAAGACCTATATGTAAGGGCGTGATAGTTAATGCAAAAGGTGAATAAAAAGCAAAATAATATCTAGTATTGAGATTGGGTAAAAATTATATTTGTTTTTTGTGTAAATAATGATGTGAAAGAGCCTACAGTGATACTTACCCTTGCAAGTGACATACAAAAAAGAGAAGAAATTTCTAAAAGGCTTCTTAAGTTCGGTAGAGTTAAAATAATTGAAAAGTACGCTAACGCTCCGCAAGAAATAGAAGAGGCTGCCAATTTCGTTATAAATGTAGCTGAGAGGGCAGAAATAAGGCCCGAATTAGGATATACAGAAATAATACAGGGGAAAACAATAAAGAAGTTTGTTTTTAAAGGCTCTAATCTAAATGAAATTTTGAATGACGTCAAGCAGAATGTATTAGGGGCGGCTTATAAGCTTAATGAGAAATTGCAAGAACTTGAAAAAGCTGAATCAGAACTAACTAACCTAAAAAACGAATATACAAAGCTTTTACCTTTTAAGGGGGTTTCTACAGATCTTACGTTTATAAGTAATTTAAAAAGGTTTGTAGTCAAATTTTATTTGTCAAAAGAGCCCGTTACATTTGAGTGTTGCCTAAGTTCTGTTCTAGAAAGGGGGAAAGATGAATACCTTATCGTAGTTTCGGCCGAAGCTAATAAGGCAAGAGAGATCGAACAAATAGCTTATTCCAAAGGTTTAGTCGAATTACAGCCACCATCAGGATCGCCCGAAGCTAATCTAAAAGAGATTTCAAAAAGGATAGATGACTTACAAAGGAATTTCCTAAAGTTAAATGAAGAAGTGAAAGAGTTGAAATTGTCTTTGGAACACGAAATAAATGCGGCGCTTGAATCGCTTCAGGTTTTAAAAGAAGTATCTGAAATAGGAAAACCTGAAGGCAGATTTATCATAAGTAAAGTCGAAATACTTAGGTCAGATATACAGAGGTTTTATAACAACTTTAAAGATATAGCTATAATTGGAGGGTTATCTGATGCTGACGAAGTAGAACTTAAGAATCCGATGTACATGAAGAACTTTGATCCGTTGACTGAAACGCAGGGTATACCAGGACCTTATGAGATAGATCCAACACCTATAATTTCAATAATCTTTCCTTTCTTTTTTGGGTTTATGTTTCCAGATATGGGACAGGGTTTAGTATTGTTCATTCTGGGCTTCATTATTTATATGAAAGGCTGGAAGAACAAAAAGAAATGGGGCGCTATGCTTGCCTCATTCGGTGCTGCAGCAACAATAATGGGATTACTTTCTGGTGAAGTTTTTGGATTTTATGTTTCTTCTATTCCGATTTTAGGATCTTTTCTTGAAAGATTGGCAGTTTTGAGGTCTTTCAGCTCTTTATCTACTGAGGCAATTATTACAATGCTTTCTGTAGCGATTTTAATCGGAATCTTTCATTTAACTTCAGGATATTTCTTGGACTTTAAACAGACCTTAAGAAAAGATAAAGAAGCAGCCTTTTTTGAAAAGCTTCCGATATTGATAGCATACATTGGAGCTGTTTTTATAGGCTTAAGTATAATAGGCAGCAATTATTCATTTAACTTATTTACAGGAAGAGCTGCGCTGATAGGCGTTCCTAACAGGATACTTAGCTCGATTACGGTACCTGTTACAGCCATTTCGGTATTTCTATTTTTGTTTTACACCGTAAAAAAGGAAAACCCTCTTGACGCTTCAATACAGTTTATGTTTATAATAATTGAATTTTTGGCCAACACGATAAGCTATAGCAGGCTTGCAATACTATTTTTAGTTCATATAGTTCTAATGAAAACTTTAAACGAAACCGTGGCAATGGGAGCTGTTTCGTTACCTCTTTTGATTTTTGGAAACCTAGGAATAATGGCTCTCGAAGGATTAATAGTATATATACAGTCCTTAAGGCTTCACGTTTATGAATGGTTTACAAAGTTTTACATGGGGAATGGAACCAGGTTTAAAGGCATAACAGATGGTTTGACCCATGCGTTAATTTATGTACTTTAACTTCAATCAACTATCATTATTTTTACAGGATCAACTTTTTCTTCTTTTAGTATAAAGGCTTGCATCTTTAGGTCAGTCATGGATATTATTATCCATACATATGGGTTTAATTTCATATATTTTATATCAGTCGTTGAAGGTACTGGCAAACCGTGATGGCTGTGAACTATAGCAACGATATCTAAACCCTTTTCTTCAGCTCTTTTATATATGTTGAGAAGTTCATCAGGCTCTACGTTAAATTCAGCTGGAGAATTTGCTGCATTTTTTGCTTTAACAAGCTCTTTTACGTTATAAACATCGTTATTTATAAATCCTAAAAGAAAACAAACAGCTTCATTAGGTTTGTTTATATAAATGTAGTTAATCATTTCATTCAGAACGTTTTTAGGTATACTTATTATCAAGTTATATTTACATATTTAAGTTAGATTTAAAAGTTTTTTATAACAGCACTAAATCGTAAAAAAATTGAGGTAAACCATAATAAATTTCATTATAAGAGTAAAATTTTATACTTGTGCGAGTAAATAAATCTGATAATTTATTGATGCATAAGCAATTATCTTTATGTAAATTAGGTTAAAAATTTTTTAATACAAATACAAAAAGTTTTGTAACTCATTCGTATAAATGTTTTCAGTTAAGCTCTAAATAGTGTTTTATAACAAAAGGTTCTTGATGAACTAACTCGTCATTAAGGATAGTTCACAATTCATTGATATGCTTACGTGTTGAATACGTAGTATCTACCTACATTCCATACGAAAAGCACATTTGGTATTAATAAAGTAAAATTTCTTTATATGAAAAACCATTTGTAATGGGCTATTGATCATTCGTACAAAAGGTCTTTCATCCTTTATTCCCCTGTACTTTAAAAGGAAAATTCAAAAAGTTTAATATATTCTATTTTCTTTTTAGCATATAGAATGCCTGACGAGTGGAGTTTGGATAACATTGAGGGCATAGGTCCCGTTACTAAACAAAAGCTTAACGAAGGTGGTATTTACAATGTACTCGATCTAGCGGCTAGAAATATCTCAGACGTTAGCGATATTTTAGGAGGCGATACAGAAAAAGCTGCTGAACTAGTTAACAAAGCTATGACGTACTTGGTTCAAAAAGGTATTTTGAGTAAAGATTTCGTTTCTGCTGCTGAGCTTTATAAAATAAGAAAAAGCGTAGAAAGAATTAGCACTGGATCCAAAAATTTAGATGAACTTTTTGGAGGCGGTATAGAAACTGGAGCTATTACTGAGCTTTATGGTGAATTTGGATCAGGTAAAACACAGATATGTCATACGTTGGCAGTAATTGTACAGTTTCCAAAAGATAAAGGCGGGCTTGAAGGCGGTGCTATCTATTTGGATACTGAAAACACGTTTAGGCCCGAAAGAATTTCAGAAATAGCTGAAAACAGAGGGCTCGATCCGCTAAAAGCTTTAAATAGAATTATAGTTGCAAAGGCTTACAACAGCTCTCATCAAGAGCTTCTTGTAAAAGAAATGGGGAAGTACATAGAAAGTGAAAAGATTAAACTAGTAATAGTTGATTCAGCGGTTTCACATTATCGTTCTGATTTTCCTGGGAGAGCAACTTTAGCAGAAAGACAGCAACGTCTAAACGCGTTCATGCATCAGTTGCTCAGAATTGCTGATATGTATAAGGTAGCTGTAGTAGTAACTAACCAGGTTCAAGCATCACCGGATACATTTTTTGGTGATCCTACGAGGCCTGCTGGCGGTCACGTAGTAGCCCACATGAGCACGTACAGAGTTTATCTTAGAAAATCAGCAAAAGTAAGAATAGCAAGAATGGTCGATAGCCCGTATTTGCCTGAAAGAGAAGCTGTATTTATAATAGATGAAAAAGGAGTGGACGATCCTCCAGAAGAAAAGAAAAAGGAAAAGTAAATTTTTATTAAGTCCCTTAACTTCTACTTTTAAGTTGAACGTCGAAGAAAGGTTTAGATTAATTGCTAAAGAGCCAACTGAGGAGATAGTAACGCCTGAAGAACTTAAAAAACTTCTCGAGAGCGAAAATAAAATAAAACATTATATAGGACTGGAAATATCAGGCCCTTTGCATCTTGGCAGTCTTCTAATAGTTGGTTTAAAATTAAGGGATTTTATTAAAGCTGGAATAGACGTAACGGTTTTTTTAGCTGATTGGCATAGCTATATAAATGAGAAGCTAGGGAAAGACTTTCAAAAAATAAGGGCCGTAGCAGAAAGTTATAAGAAAGCGTTTTCAGCGTTTGTTGGTTCAAATTTGAACTATATTTACGGTTCTGAACTTTATGAATCATATAGATCCTACTGGGAAGATCTTTTAAAAGCCGCAACAAACCTTAACTTGGCAAGAATCTCGAGAGCGCTTACCGTAGCAGGAAGGGATGAGAAAGAGGAATTAACTTTTGCGCAGTTTATATATCCTTTAATGCAGATCAACGACATACATGCTTTAGACGTCGATATAGCTCATGGCGGAACAGACCAGAGGAAAGCACACATGCTGGCGAGAGACATCTTTCCTAAACTCGGATGGAAGGTTCCTGTAGCAGTTCATCATCATCTACTTCCAGGATTACAAAAACCTTCTGAGTTTAAAGATGAAAGTTTTAGCAAGATGAGCAAGTCAAAGCCATCTGGTGCTATATTTGTTCATGATAGCTACTCTCAAATAAAAGAAAAATTGCAAAAGGCATGGTGCCCTCCTGGAGTAGTGGTGGGAAACCCAGTTTTGGAAATAATAAAATATATAATAATGCCGATAAATGGGGAATTTCTATTAAAAAGGGATCCTAAATATGGCGGCGATTATCTTTTTAAAAATTTTAATGAGCTTGAAGAGGCATACAGAGCTAACAAAATACATCCTTTTGACCTTAAATTATCTACAGCAGATCATATTTATGAAATAATCAAGCCTGTAAGAGAAACGCTGATAAAAAGCGATGAGTATATAAAAATAATGGAAAGCATCGGTTTCCGTATCGAAGAATAGAATATTTTTATATTTAAGAATTTATATTTGTAATGATTGTTTAGAATTTTGATTTATTTTGAAAAAAGTTTATAAACAAAGCTTGAAGTAAACAACTTGATGGAAATACTGTTTCTATCTCAAAATGATGTTAATGAACTGGTTTCGATGGCAGAAGTTACAAAAGCTGTAGAAGAAGCGTTCAGGGAAAAATCAAAGGGAAACGTTGAAATGCCGCCAAAAACGTATGTCTTTTTTAAAGAATTTGAAGGGGATTTCAGAGTTATGCCTGCATACATAAAATCTTTAAAAGCTGCAGGTGTAAAAGTCGTTAACGTACACGTAAAAAACAGAGAAAAAGGCCTTCCTACAGTTATGGCCACAATACTTTTACTAAGTCCAGAAACAGGTCAGCCATTAGCTGTTATGGATGGTACCCTGCTAACTTCAATGAGGACAGGCGCTGCAGGAGGCATAGCCGCAAAATATTTGGCCAAAAAGGGTTCTAAAAAGGTAGCGTTTGTTGGGGCTGGTACCCAAGCGAGATACCAGCTTCTTGGATTAAAAGAATTTTTCACAGGCTTAAAAGGGAAGGCCTATGATATATCAAAAGATTCGTTAGAAAGCTTTTTACAGTTTGCAAAGTCAAATGATTTTGAACTTAACGCAGCTGATAACGTCAAAGAATGTGTTTCTGATGCAGACATAATTGTTACTACTACGCCTGCAACTAAACCTGTTGTTATGCATGAGTGGGTACCAGAAGGTTCTCACATAAACGCCATAGGCGCTGATGCGCCCGGTAAAGAGGAGCTAGACCCTCAAATATTGCTTAAAGCAAGAATAATAGTTGATGATATGGAACAGGCAATACACTCAGGAGAGGTAAACGTCCCTATATCAAAAGGGTTGCTAAAACCGCAGCAAATTGTCGGCGAGCTGGGCGATGTATTAGAAGGTAAAATTAAGGGAAGAACATCGGATAAAGATATAACTATATTTGATTCAACAGGCCTCGCAATACAGGACATAGCTTCTGCAAATGTCGTCTATACTAAAGCGAAAAAGGTTTCAAAAGGATCCCTGTTAAAGTTGTTTTAAAATTTATATTACACTAAAAAATATTTTTTTATAAATGAAAACAGCGTTTATTTTGACCTTGCTCGTTGCTTTAGCTTTTAACGTTAACCCACATGCTAACATAACAGTTTATCCGAACGGTTATGCAGGAATAAATATAATGGAAAACGTGACGGAATTTGTACCAGTAAACATAACTGTTATAGGGGTTCCAGAGGGATTGACCGTTTCTTACAGCAACGGCTCTCCAGCATATTATTCTTATTCAAACGGAGTTGTTAAAATTATACCTGATGTTAACGGTACTGTTAACGTTAACTATTATACATACACAATAATATTTAAAAATAACGTCTCTTGGTTTATTAATTTCACTACTCCTTACTATACTATAGTTCAGCTACCTTACGGAGCGAGCCTGGTTTACATAAACGGTGTACCTTCTTTTGTTGAAGCAATAAACGGCACACTTTACATATCTGTGCCCGCCGGTAAATGGGATATAGGATACATTGTCCCGCCTCCTACTACAAAATCATCTCTTCAGGTTTCTTCATCATTTTCAGAGACGTTTTTAATTTATGCGATGTATGCAGTTGTAATACTATCATTAACTATAACAATTGCATTCGTATATTCAAAGAGACATAAGGGAAAAACTGTAGAAAGATCTTTGGACAATCAAATTCTTGAGTTTATTAAGAAAAAAGGAGGAACCGTAAAGGAAAGTGAAATAAGGGAATCCCTTGTTTTACCAAAAACTACAGTTTGGAGAGCAATTAAAAGACTTGAGCGTCAAGGCTTAGTAAAAGTAGAAAAGAAAGGTAAAGAAAATTACGTAACATTAACATGATTTACTAAAAAATATGCAACGTTTAGCAAAATTTGATCCTTGATAGTTAATCATTTTAAAGCTAAAAAGCTTTTTAAATCTAATAAAAAACGCGCATTTTCCGATATTTTTAATAAAGAGGCTTTAGATTTTTATGTTGTGACTTTTAAAGATTTAAGAAGAACAATAAATGTAAAAATTTCTCTAAAATACATTTTTATTCTATGGGCTCTATTCATTTTAAACCTGTTTCTTTATTCGTTTTTTATATATAGTTTGGTGCTTTATTATGCTAGTAATACAACAGCTTCGTATAACGTATTTTCCTTTTTATATTCAAACATTAGTTTAGTTAGCATAATAGAAATTTTTGGATTTTTGTTCATTGGAACTTTTGCATTCACTGAATACAAACTTTTGCAATCTTTAAAAACACACCAGGAAAAGCTCATTCAAATCTTATCTCAAATTCAAATTTCAAACTTAGATTCTCAAGCAAACGAAATAAAAAATTTAAAAATGCCCAATTCACTTTTATTACCAATCATTATGGTATTTTTCTTTTTTATACCTCTTTTAGGAATTGTTTCGTTAATAATTTCGTTTTATGTGGTTTACAAATCGCACAAAACATTAAAAGAATTAGAAAACCTCGAAGACAAAGCATTTTCACTACTTGGAATTAAGCTCCAAAGAGAAAAAACTCAGAAGAAGAACTTTGTGCTTTATTTTATCGTTATTCTTATTACTATTGGCTTTTTTATGCTGTATTTAATTTTTGAAGCAATAAAAGAATTTAATCATCATGTTGAAGAAGATTATAGGTTACTAGAGAGCATAGATTTTTAATTTAAAAAGTACATTTTGCTATTTAAACATTAAATTTTTAAAATTTTTATTAACTATTGGTGTCATTAAGCTCATTCTGATCACCTTATGTAATTAACAAAAATTTGCTTAATCCAACGTGGAAGCTATACTTGGATGATAGCGCTGAACCAATTTTTCGTTCTGTTAACACACAGTTATAGAAGAACCTGAAGAATTTGAACCAGTTCTTTGTATGGTCAAATTTTGGCTTTCTGCACGGTAAAAGGTCGCAAAAAGCTTCTATTCTGTACTTTATATGTTCCTTCATCATTTCCATTAGTATCTTTAGGCTATGTTCATATATAACATGATCTATACCTAAGTGCTCTGTCTGTGCAAAAGGTCTTTTTATACAAGCTTATTAAGAGCATCAAAAGAGTCTGGTGCCAGCTTATGTAAAATGATAGGAACGCTTTTATTTGAAGTTTATATGCTTTACTAGCCAAGCTTCTCTAACGTTTATTTCAGTTTCATCAATAAAAATAGATTCAACAACGTGCTTATCAACGTCAAAATCGAACATGAAAGAATACTTCTAGATCCATTTTCATATTGCTACTCTTGATTATGGACCCGAGTACATGGGAAGCCTTCCTCAAGCTCAAACTGGAGAAATGATTAAAGCTTAGAGTATAAGTGCTATTGGGGTCTAGTTTGTGTAATTATTTGCTAAAAATAGGGCACTGTTAAAAAATAGGCCTTTAGTTAACGGCACTTTTTTCTACAAAGAAACACTTATATAATACATATTCAATAAAATAATTACTATTAGCTTATCTAAAGAGCCAGATAAAAAGGATGAAAGGCTCACCAATGCGTCCGGCAACGCTGCTGCAGGTCAAGTTCAGACAAAGAGCAGAATACCCTAGTTAGCGATTTTTGCGCTAGCAATGGGAATGCTTGTTTATGGTGTAGCTGAAAGTTACGGGCCAGTATTTGCAATTACGAGCATAATTCCGAGTTCATATTATTACCTTAGTTTGAGCGCAGGCTTTATAGCTGGAGGCTTTGGCGCTTTGCTTGCAGGTTACATGACAGATTACCTGGGAAGGAGGACATCTTTTCTGATAACAGCAGCCATGATCGTCATTGGCATAGCAATCTATCTGGCGGCTCCTACCAATGCCGCAGCAATCATAATTTCGTTCATACTTGTCGGTATGGCTGCTATTGGTGCTGAAACGCCAATCCTTGCAGCAATTTCTGAAAGCGTTCCGGCAAAGTACAGGGGGAACCTGCTTGTAGTAGTGCAGAACTTTGGGAACATATGCGTTGCGCTTGTTTTTATTCCAGCCCTTCTTGGATTATCATCGATTCAGGATGAAGTAGCATATGCTTTGCTGCTCCTTGCTCCTTTAATAGCTCTTATAGTAGGCTATTTCTCGGTTAAAGAGTCTGTACCCTGGGAAGCCGCAGAAAAGACCCCAGAATCGGTTAAAGAAGCATGGCAAAAAATAGATCAGGAAGCCGTCGAACATGTCAGGCCTACCATGAGCGTACCCATGAGGTGGTTCCTTATAACCCTTATAGGAATAGTTCAGGACGTAGCTTTCGTATGGATAACATATGATATAGGCTATCTGTACTTTTCCGAATACTCGAGCGTTGTTCCTGTAATAGGCGGTTTTGCCATGGCAATTTTAGGAATAGTGTTCGGGGTCTTTTTTGTGCACAAAATTTCAAGAAAAAATGCAACTCTGCTCGCTTATGGTTCACAATTTATACTCTGGATCTTGCTTTGGGCATACGTTGCAACAACAGGAGCTACAGCCGGTTTGCTTTTGCTAGCCCTCATAACTATTCAGTTCTTTGGTGTTGAGCTTACCTGGGGAGTTAGGGCAATGCTTGAGCCAGAAGTTTTTCCGACAATATCAAGAGGAAGATGGGTTTCTCTGGCAAGGACATTTGTATGGATCATAGCCGGCGTTATAACGATGGTACTCTCGCTTTACTTCTATCCTTCAACATCTGCTCAGTTTATGCCGTTCTTTAATTACTCATCTGCCGTGGTTGCTGTCGTGTTCCTGGTAGGATTACTGGCTGCAATATACTGGTATTACAAAGGCTTTGAAACTGGAGGAAAGAGCTTAGCTGGGCACGATATTAAATCTTAAATTTTTTAAATTTTTTTATTTTTTGATTAAAAGGATAAGTCTCTGATTTTAAAAAATTAGATTATATAATCTTTATGTTTTTAAGCTCTCGATACAACACTCTATTATGCACAGAGGAAGGAGACACTTAGGCCTAAGAACATATGTCTTGTTTAGCCTTCTTGAATCTCCAAAGAACGGCATACAAATTGCTTACGATCTTGTAAGGCTTCTTGGCTGGAGACCTTCTCCGGGTTCCCTTTATCCTCTTCTTATGAGCCTTGAAAGGGAAGGCCTAATAGAAAGAACTGAAGATGGAAAGCTCAGGCTAACGCCTCATGGAATAGATTATATGAGCTCGATACCTTTTGCCATAAACGTAAAGAGCATCTTATTTATGATGGAAGTTCTTGTTGACAGGCTAGCAAAAAGGATTGATAGTGAAGGGCTGAACGAGGAAGAGAAGAAAAAGCTGAGCGAAATAGCACAAAAGATTCTGAGCATGATTAACAGCTCATGATTTGTTTCTTTCGTTTTCTTTTAGATAGGCTTTTCCCTTTTTTGTCAGCATGTAATATGTATGATGTTTTCTTACCTCTGGAGATCTCTTCATCTTTGCCTTTGTTCTCTTTAATCCTCTGCCAAAAACTTTCACTACAAAACCTTCATCTTCGAGCTCTTCAAGCCCTTTAACGGCATCTTCTGTTTTAATGCCTAGGTTTCTGGCTATGCTGAAAGCATAATCTACGTTAGCCGCTTTAAGGTGCCGTAGTATAAGCAGTTTAAGGTCGTTTTTATCATCCTGCATCTCTTAATTATAAGAAAAGAACAAAAACATATAAACTGAACGCTGCATTGTATATCTGTTGAAGCCCTTAATTCACAGGTCGCACACGCTTGCCGTTTATTTTGTTTTTGCAATCTTATTGTTGCTCGTTCTTTTCTTTGTAATTTTTTACTCCTTCAAAATCCTTGGTTTTACCCCTTTGCAGATCGTACTGATAACGTTTCTTTCGCTTATAGGAGCTAACATAAACATCCCCGTAGCAACAATAAGGAGCAAAGAACCCATTGTCTTGATCAAGAGCTATACTTTTTTTGGAATTGAATTTTATGTCCCTTTTTATTCTTATGAAAATGTGACTGTTGCTGTTAACGTTGGTGGAGCGCTCATACCAGTTTTAGCATCAGCATATTTGTTTTTGCTTCATTTAAACATGTGGTTTCCAATACTGATTTCAGTTATAATTTCAACTCTTTTTATACATTCAATCGCGAAGCCCGTTAAAGGGTTAGGTATCGTAACGCCGTTTTTTATACCTCCTATATTTGCAGCTCTTCTTGGCATATTTTTAGGAGGGAAAATGGCACCCGTTGTGGCCTATATAGCTGGCACAATGGGTTCTCTCATAGGAGCTGACCTTTTGAACCTAAACAAGATTGACAAGCTTGGCGCTTCACTTGTTAGCATAGGTGGCGCGGGAATCTTCGATGGTGTATTCCTTACTGGTCTAGTTGCAGCTTTGCTCACAATTTAACGTACTTATCCAAGCTCTTCAAGCTCTTTCTGCTGGTTTCAAAACCTTTAAAGTACCATATTACTGCGCCAATAAAGCCAAGCGCCCAAAGTCCTATGTTATAGTAAATGTACTGTGATACAGAAAAGCTGAAAGTGAGATATATAGAAGCTATGTAGGTTCCGTATGCTATCGTGCGTATCAAACCTATTAATCCTGCTCTTAAACCCGTGGGAAACAGTTCCGGTTCAAGAACTGTTCTTGAGATCCATGCAAACTCGCTAAATGCCATGTTGAGAAAGAGTAGTGCATAAAATAAAACCAAAGATTCAGTGCTTGCATAAGGAAGTATCAGGAACATCGTTATCAGTCCTCCGAGAAAAGAGAAGAGCAAATAGTTTTTTCTTGGAAACCTGTTGACTAAGTATGATCCTAAAAATCCAGCTGCTGAAGCTCCAAGGTTTGCCACAAATAGTATTTGAGCTGTAAGTTCAGGAAATTCAGCTGGGCCAAGGATATATGCCATGAGTCCAAAGCTTAATAATTGAGAAATCCCAATAATAGCGAGAAAAACAAACCTAAACCAAATGCCTGTTGTAGGAGAAACCTCATCAACCTTTTCTTCTGTAATTTTTACAGAAGCTGCATATTTCCTTGCTTCTTTATCCTTTCCCTTAACCTCAAGCCATCTGATCGATTCTGGCATGGAAAGCCTTGAAAACACCAGTATTGCTATAGCTATAAGCGCAGTTATCCCTATAGCTATTTTTGTTGGGAAAAAAGCGCCACCTGTAAGTATAGCTATTCCAGAAGCTACAGCCGCCCCTATGTTAGCAAAGTTCGGCATTATCCCAAGTATCGCGCCCCTGTACCTTACAGGCATGTTTTCGCTCAGAAGCGCAAGTAAAGCTGGCTCTTCTCCGCCAACACCGAATTGTGTAAGGAAAAGGGAGAGCATCAGAACGCTGAGGTTTTCAGAAATTATAAAGAGAAAAACTCCTATACTATAGCTCAGCATGGTTATGATAAAAGCCATCTTTCTGCCTATCCTATCAGCAATAAACCCCATAAGTAAATTTCCAACAAGGGCAAAAATCAATGGTACAGAAAGTACAAAAACGTACATTGACCTGGGTATAAATTTGCTTATCAGAGTGCTTATCGGGGCAAAAGCTGAAAGCATCCCCCATATGAAAAAGCCCATGGATACAGCTATAAAAGTGTAAACGTGCATTCTGCCAATCTTGGCCCTTTCAATTAGTTCGCTCATAACACCAGCCCGATTAAAAAATTCTATAAAATTTTTTATTTATATATAAACATAATAGATAAATGCCCAGACCTTTAAAAGAGCTTCTGAAAGGAATAATCGGTGAAAAAGCAACAAACGCAGTTGGCGCTTTTGACCTTATAGGCGACATAGCCGTGATCAGGATACCAGAAGATCTTAGGGAGCATGCAAAAATAATAGGAGAAACTCTTATGAAAGTTAACAAGAATGTAAAATCGGTTTGGGCACAGATAGGGCCCGTTGAGGGGGACTATAGGCTAAGGGAGCTTATTTATATAGCAGGAGAAAAAAGGAGCGAAACCCTTTATAGAGAAAACGGATGCGTCTTTAAAGTTGATATAACTAAGGTTTTCTTTACTCCAAGGCTTAGCCAGGAAAGGAAGAGAATAGCTGAGCTAGTTTCAAATGGAGAAACAGTTTTTAACATGTTTGCTGGTGTAGGAACATTTTCGATAGTAATAGCAAGAAAAAAAATTTCGACGGTTCACAGTTCAGAAATTAACCCGTATGCGTATGAATATATGCTAGAAAACATAAGGCTAAACAAGCTAAAAGGAAACGTAATCCCTTATCTTAAAGATGCAGCAGAAGTTGCAGAAGAGCTTAAGGGTAAGGTTGACAGAGTTCTTATGCCTCTTCCTGAAAAAGCCATAGAATATTTTAAATATGCTCTAAAGTCCTTAAAGCCTCACGGTTTTGTTCACGTTTACCTTCATATCAGCTATTCAAAAGGTTCAGATGAGAAAGAAGCAATAAAAAGAGGAGCCGAACAGATTCCTTTAGGAAAAGTAATTTACTACAAAGCTGTAAGGGAAGTTGGTCCAAGAACCGTACAGGTAGTTTACGACGTAGAAGTAACTAATCACTCGTAACTAGAGGTAAACGTTAAAAGCACCTTTTAAAAATTCATATCATGGATTATCTTATTGCTGGGACGCTTAATTATGACATAACGCTTTTCGTTAAGTCGCTTCCGAAGCCAGGAGGAGAAACTAAAGTTACCAAATTAAAGAAAACTCTTGGAGGAAAGGGAGGGAACGTTGCAACCGCTTTTGCAAAGCTAGTCGGCAGAGCTTCTTTTCTTGGAGCTCTTGGGAACGATGAAGCCGCTAGGCTTCATCTTAACTACTTTAAGAACCTCAACATAAGCACAGAATACATAAAGATTTACGATGACATTGAGAGCGGAACTTCCTACGTCATTGTTGATGAAAATAGTGGCGAAAACATGATAATTTCATACCCAGGAGCAAACTCAAGGCTTAAACCTGAAATAGTTGACGATAAGCTCCTTGATGAGCTTTCAAAAAGTAAGCTTGTGGTAGCAGCCAACGTGGTTCCGGAACTCGCTGAAAAGCTGTTCAAAAATTCTTACGGAATAAAGTTGTATATTCCAGCTACATACGTTAAAAATGCATGTTCTGTCAAAGCCGACTATTTTATAGTTAACGAAATCGAAAGCGAATATTTAAAGGGATGCAGTGGTCCAAAAATAGTCAGGACTCTAGGAAAGAATGGCGCTGAAATAGTTGGAGAAGAGAGGATCTACGTTAAAGGAATTAACCTCGAAAAATTTGGTTTGAAGCCCAGCAGTTCAGCTGGAGCTGGCGATGCGTTTGCAGGCGCCTTTGCTGCGGCGCTAGCTTTGGGTTATGATGAAAAGGATTCCCTACAACTTGCTAATTATGCAGCAGCTTATAAAGTTTCGCGGGACGATACAAGAGGAAGCCCTACAAAGGAAGAATTGATAAAGTTCTTGAAACTTGTTAACCCAGCGTTTAACTTTACTGGTTAAACCAACTATATAATTTTCTTCTTTTATTAAAAAATTAAATAATTATGTTTATAAGCTAATTCAAAGATAGGTTATTTGCGCAGTATTACTTGCCAATTGAACGCAGGCAAACGCACGAGATAAAGCTAATACAGTGCGGGAAAATATTTCAAGGGGGCTGTCGGCTAGCCTGGTCTAGGCTGCCAGCCTCGGGCGCTGGTGATCGCCGGTTCAAATCCGGCCAGCCCCATCAATAAAAAGGATAAAACTTTGTTAAAGTACCGCTAGAAACATAGTGATACGTACTTGGTACAGAAACGTTTCTGAAACTTTCAATGTTTTTATCTTTGACAAAAAAGCTTATTAATTGCTTATAAAATATAAATTTTAAATGTCAGTTCTGGGAGGTTTAGATACGCTGCTTGGTTATCTATTTTGGATATTCTTATTAATAATTATGATCCAACCCTGGCTTTCTATGAGGTCTTTGCAAGCCGCAAGGCTGAGGTTGATAGCGGCAATCGAAAAAAAGTATAGGTACAGGGTTATAACAATGATACACAGACAAGAAAAGATGGGCTTTCTGGGCTTTCCTGTTTACAGATACATAGACATCGAAGACTCTGAGGCCATTATAAGAGCTATAAGGTCTACGCCCCAAAACGTACCCATAATGCTTATTCTTCATACTCCTGGAGGCCTTGTTCTTGCGGCTTCACAGATAGCTAGGGCTCTAAAGCAGCACAAAGGAGAAAAAGTTGTGGTTGTTCCTCACTATGCAATGAGCGGTGGCACACTTATTTCAATAGCTGCAGACAAAATAATAATGGACGAAAATGCAGTTCTTGGCCCCTTAGATCCTCAGCTCGGGGGTCCGCAGGGAACTTATTACCCGGCACCTTCAATAATAAAAGCTGTGGAGATAAAGGGCAAGGATAAAGTTAGTGATGAAACTCTGATCATGGCCGATGAAGCTGAAAAAGCTTTAAAGCAAGTTAAGGATCTTGTATACGATCTTATAAGAGACAAGCTTGGTCAGGAAAGAGCACTTCAGGTCGCTGATAAGCTTGTAAACGGTTATTATACGCATGACTATCCAATAACAGTAGAAGAGTTAAAAGAGATGGGCTTTAACGTATCAACAGATGTACCTCCTGAAGTTTACGCTCTTATGGAGCTCTATCCTCAGGCTCGAGCCTACAGACCAGGGATAGAATACCTTCCTTATCCAACAATTCCTAGCTCAAACCAGGGAGAAAAAGAGAAAAAGTGAACCTGTGAACTACATTGCCCTCGCGATTGGGTTTTCCCGGTTCATCGATACGCTTACGTGTGGAATACTCGCATATTCCAACATCACAGAGGCGTTTTCATCCCCGGGCGTCTCCCCTACGTTCCATAGGGAAAGCCCCTCCTTCAATATTACTATTGCTGAAGCTACATCCCTGTCGAACGTTGAGTTACAGGAGGGGCACGTGAACTCCCTTTGAGACAGGTCAAGCTTAACGTTTGTTCTGCAAACAGGGCAAACTCCTGTCGTCTTAACGAACCTTCCTACCTCCACAGGGGTGCTAGCCTTCCTCTTCAAGGCATTGCGGATTCCCCCTATGGAGGTCTCGTAGATATTTTTGCCGAATAGCTTTTGCCACGAATGTATGTCGTCATCTTGAAATACAACTTTTGAGTAGTTTTTCGTTACGAAGTGGACAACCTTGTTTATTAGATCACGCTTCTTTTTATTCTGTTTCTCGAATTCGCGTTTAATCTTCAAAAGTAACTTTTCTTTGTTTTTTGATCCAGGTTTTGCTCTAGAAAAGAAGTGATAAAGTCTCCTTAGTCTTTTGCTCATAGGCACTAAATATTGAATTTTGACCCCATTTGAGAAGGTTATTTGGTTCTTCACGCCTAGGTCTATGCCTATGGCTTTTCTTTTTTACATTTTTCTTCTTTAGTCAGAAAGCATGTAACGTATAAATAGTAATCTCCGTTCCTTTCTACTAGGTTTGCTGAAGAAAGCTCTGCGTTCTCAGGTATCTGATCTAACCCAGATACCTTAAAGTTCCCAATGCCTTGTATGTGAACCATTTTATTGTCATTTTTCACCCAATAAGTCACTCCGTACTGCATCAAAGGAATTGAATGCACGGCCTTTACGAATTTTATCTTCCCAACCTTCACACCTTTTTCCTTTAACTTTGAAAGAGCTATCACGTTGTCCTGAAGCCTTTTTATCAGGGCTTGTTTCATTTGAGATGAAAGCACTTGAATTTCCCTTTCCTCAAACGCATTGCATACCTTGACAGGAACCGTTTTTACTTTGTAGTCCGCATGTGATTTGAAGTTAAGTATTCCGTTTGCAATGATGTAATTAGTAAACCATTTAGCCTCAAGAAAGAGGCGGTTAAGGATTGCAAGCTTTGTTTTGGAGATCTTGCTTTTATCAAATTTCAGCTCGAAAGTTTTTGCCTATTGAGTCCTTCTTCTAATTAAGGTTTGTTTCCTCTTCTCCCTGATCTTGGCATTCTTCTCTAAGTTGGCACTAACAATTTAATGTTTTTCTTTATATAAAAACCTGCTGTAAGGGGCTATCTAAATATCACGGAGAGGGACTTTCGCCTCTTAACCCCAAAAAGTTAAATTATTTTTGACCTAGTTTTTTTAAGAAGCTCAGAATACCAATCTGGAACTTTGAATTCTTTAACAACTCTTTCGTATGAGTATGGTTTTATATCAAGTATTGGCGTCTCGTTAAAAAGATCAAGCCCTTTTACTGTAATGACATTTTTGTCTATTTTAATTATCTCTGCTATGCTCAGACCTATAGGGTTTGGTCTGGCTGGAGAATCAACAGCAAAAACTCCAACTTCTGGAAGTTCTTCTAACTTTAGTCCGTACTTGGTTAACCTTCTTGGCTTAACCTTAAGCACACCGATTTCAAAATCCCTCAGTTTGTTTAAATATGAAATTACCAAAATGTGCGAATAACCTTCCAGACCCTGTAAACCATCTATGTATTCTTCTTTTATTATTATCTTTGAGATGACGTTTCCGTTCGCTTTTCTTATATCTTCATCGCTCATCTCAGTTTTTACATATCCTATTGGATCAAAGCATATGTTCATATGTAAAAACCTTTACAAAAAGCCATAAATTTAAATTTATACGCTTTTTAACGTATTAACTAGAGAAGGTCTATAATGTTCAAGTCTTCATTACCGCTTATAGTTGAACTTTCAAAGAATGATCCTGAGCTGGCATCAGCTTCGCAGGAAGGAGGCGCGGACGCTGTTCTTCTTCAGATTCTGTCTCAGAAACAAAATTACATAATAGGATCTTTGGATGATGAGTTTGAGAATATAAAAAACGTGCTTGAAAAAGTTACCGTTAAAAAAGGAATTCTTCTTGGTGATGTAAGAAGCGTAAACAGAGAGGAATGGGTTCAGATAAAAAGTTTCAACTTTGATTTTATAGTGGTATACCCTTCTACAGCACCAATATTTTTGTTGGAATCAAACATTCCGATATTTATAAACATACAGACCGGTTTACCTATTGAATATTACAGAGCGCTAAGCCACTTACCATCGGTGGAAGGTTTTATATACGGACCCTTAACACAGAACAGACTTGAATCTTCGTTCAATTTTATCGATTTAGCAGTGATTGAGCTTCTTTCATCTAGTTTGTCAAAGCCAGTTTATTTTAGATCGCTTAATGAACTAAAAAATGACGAAGTAATGCTTTTAATAAAGAGAGGAGTTTCAGGAATAATAATCGATCCCTACTCAATTGGGCTCATGGATCCCAATGATGTAAAAGAAGCCGTCAGCAGTTATAAGAAAATAATAGATCAGAACGCATATAAGTTCTGGATGTAAAGCCTCTTTTATTGTCGATTTTTCACTTTTGGCTTAGTGTCGTTAAATTCCAAAATTAAATTTTATTGGCGTCATTTTTAAATTATTGGATATTAAGAAAGGTTTTAATCTAAGTGCACGTAGGCACGCCTTAGCATACCTATCGTACGCGTAGAGCTTGGGCTTCACAACTTCATGCAACTCCATCACGAGTTCATCGGGAGTCTTCCGCTCCGCCCCTGTCTCGACGTACCCACCTATTCATATGCCTTCCACTTTACTGAAGACATCATGGGGAACGCCGACCATCTTCAGTCCTCATCCCCATGTGTTTGCACGTACCCCTCCTTTTCTCTTTCTAAAGGAGGTCTTGGGTCTTTGCTACCACCCTACTGCCCGTGCACACAAATTGTTCATATCCAGAAATACATATAAACTATCTATTTTGAAACTGTTTATGACGGCGGTGCTCTCCTTATTTATTGATTTTCGTGGTTTTGCTCAAAACCATCAGCCTCCGCTTACACAGAGTCAGCTACCATCGAAAAGAGAGAACAGGTAAAATGGCTCTGTTTTAGCAGAGATATATTTTATTGAAACAAATATAAGCACTAAATTCAAGGCCAATGTTATGTTATAGCTCTTGTATGCGAAAATTTATGGCCAAAACCGCGTTTCCTTAAAACTTTATAGCTTGACAATACATAAATTATTATATGAAGATTGCAGATGGGTTATTTGTAATTGATGGAACCAATGCAAACGTTTACGTATTTAAAATCGGCAATAAGGTTTTTCAGGTTGACAGCGCTTTAAAGGGACAGTTTAACAAAATCAGGTCATTTTACGAGTCTAACGGCTTAAAGCCTGACGTTGTTCTGATCACCCATGCACACCCTGATCACATAGGCGAACTGCCAAAGACGGTAAACCTTTATTCGCCAAAAGTTTACGCTCACGGGCTTGACCTAAAAGTTATAAGGGGAGAAGCGAAACTGCCTTCAAAATCTTTCTTGGCTTCAGTTTTTTCTGCTTTTTATAGGGTAGCGCCTGTAAAGGATGCTGATGATACAGCTAAATTAACAAATGAGGTCACTGTAATTGAAACTCCAGGGCATACGCCTGGCAGCGTGAGCTATATGATTGAACTTAACGGTGAAAAGTTCATATTTGTAGGAGATGCTGCATTCGAAAAGGACGGTAGATTGTACGTTAACAAGAGGTTCAGTTTAGATTATCTTTTGGCTGAAGAATCGCTTAAAAAGATAGAATCGTTAAAACCAATAACAGTCCTTCCAGGGCACGGCAAACCAGTTAAGCTTGTATGATAAAGTTAACGACGAGCCTCGCCTCTTCTAGGACGGATAGGAGGGCAAATTTTCAATTTTTTGAAAAGTTTATCCCAAGGTTATCTTTCAGAGCTTTAGAACAGAGTTTGTACAGCTCGCAAATTTTCTATTGGGCCTTTATCTGGTTCATATATTAAACCGTTAAAACAGATGAGACCACTAATAAATTTCCTCAGAAGAGTGAAATTTTATACTTGCGGGAGTACTCAAATAATCGAAAAATTTAATATTAAGTATTATATTATTAAATATGATGAGTGGAAAATTAGATGGAAGGGTGGTTGTAGTAACTGGCGGAGCCATGGGTATAGGAAAAGCTACTGCAATTGCTGCTGCAAAAGAGGGGGCAATAGTTGCTGTATGTGACGTTAATGAGGTAGAGGGCAAAAAAACCGTTGATGAAATTAACAAAGCAGGCGGAAAGGCTAAGTTCTACTTTTTGGATGTATCGAACGAGCAGCAGGTCAAGGCAGTTTGTGAACAGATAGGAAAAGAGCTTGGCGACATATATGGATTGGTAAACAACGCAGGCATAGGAGGAGTCAACAAACCGACTCACGAAATGACACTGGAAGAATGGAATAAAGTGATGAATGTAAACGTAAATGGTGTATTCCTGTGCACGAAATACGCTGTACCATACATGATAAAGAACAGAGCTGGCAGTATAGTTAACATGTCGTCCGTAGCTGGATTGATCGGTTCAGGGGGTATTCCTTCCTCCTATCATGCTTCAAAGGGCGCTGTAAGGCTTATGACAAAGAATGACGCGCTTTTTTATGCAAAATATAACATAAGGGTTAACTCTGTGCATCCCGGGTTCATAGACACTCCAATGGTTGCTAAATTTGCTGAAAGCACAGGAAACAAAGAAGCCGCTTATGAGGCTTTAAAGAAGCTGCACCCGCTGGGAAGAGTTGGAAAACCGGAGGAAGTAGCTAGCGTAATTGTCTTCCTGCTTTCAGACGATTCCTCATTCATGACAGGTTCAGAAGTGGTAGTTGACGGAGGACTCGCGGCAGGGGTGCCGTTAACGTTAACTTAAGCTCATAACCTGTTCACCTCATGCTTGCAATTAAAAAAATGGGCTTAATCCATTCATACAGCTGTTCATTTGATAATGGCGCTTTACCAATTTCCTCCTTCGTGAATACATAGTTATAGAAGAACCTTAAGGCTTTGAACAAGTTCTTTACATTGCTAAATTTTGGCTTTATGCGCGTTCTTAAAAGCTTCTATCCTGTACTTTATATATTCATTCATCCTTCCATGAGGTTCTTCAAACTTTGTTCATATACCACATGCTATACCCTTTCAAGCATCATGTCATAAAAGCTCCTTCTTTATAAACAGTCTTCCTACAAACTTCCTTAGGAAAGTTTTTAGTTGAGGTTCGTATGCTACCCCTAGCTTTCTTCCAACTAAAGTTTATTTCAGTTTCATCAATAAATATTGAATTGACATCGTGTTTGTCAACGTCAAAGGAGTCATACTAAAGAATACTTCTGAATCCATTTCCATATTGCAACATGGCTTCTCTTGATTATTGGCTCGAGTACATGGGAAGCCCTTCTTAAGCTCAAACTGGAGTATCTTATCCCGAAATTATTACATACCCTTAGATATTTAAAAAATAAAAGTTATTTGAGTGATTTTTGGATAAGCATAGTTAAAAAATACAGGATGAGAAGACTTAGCAATGAACAGATAGAGTAGATAATAAAAGCAAAGGTTAATGGTAAGCTAACCAATAAAGAGATAGCAGATGTGCAGGGTATATATCAATTAGCAGAGTGCAACAGCTTTATAGAGAGTACAAAAGTACAGGGGTTATTCATGTTCAGAAAAGAGCTGGAAGACATAAAAGGCCTGTTCCTGAGAGTGTTAGGAATGAAATCGTTGAGCTGCACAGAAAATACAGAATTAGCACAAGCTATATCGGCAAAATCCTCAAAGCGAAAGGATTACACATCAGAAATGAAAAGATCAACCAAGTCCTTAAGGAGGCTGGCTTTGCAATGAGTGAGCCTAAAAAGTGGCACAGAAAGAAGTGGATAAGGTATGAAAGAGAATGCTCAAACTCATTGTAGCACGTTGATTGGCACGAAATAAAGGATCCTAGGTGGAAAGGTCTATGGTTAATAGTTTATGAAGATGATTCTTCTAGGTTTATAGTTGGCTATGGCGTTTATCCAACTCCGAAATCTAAGTACTTAGTTGATGTATTGAAGAAGGCAATAGAAAAGTACGGCAAGCCTGAGGAGATTTTATCAGATCACGGAACAACTTTCTATGCTGTTGAATCAGATGAAAGGGATAAAGGACTAACTGATTTTGAAAAGTTCTTGATAAAGGAGAAGATAACTTTGATAGTTGACAGGGTTGATCATCCTCAGACAAACGGAAAGGTTGAGAAGTTCTTCGACATATTTGAGAAGAAGGTAAAGTTCTTTGATTCTGTTGATTAATTCATGAATTGGTACAACTCCATAAGGCCACATGGAGCCTTTGGCATTGAAAGGCTTGAAACTCCAGCAATGATCTTCTACAAGAGGCTTCCCAAAAAGGAGATCATTGATCAATCATTCTTTGATATGCTGGAGAGGGGAGTGTAATAATTTGGGAATAAAACAAGCAAAGATAGCGTTTAAAATCTTATTTAAAAATCTGTTATAATGTAGCAAAAAACTCAAAAACAAGAAAGGTTTTGATTTACTATCATATATTTGATGTTTTTATTGGCAAGTAATATTATTAAAGGGATATAACCCTTAAGATCTTAAGAACTTTTGACCACTTTAAGTTGAAAATGTTATTAAAGATCTTTATTATAGAAATGACCAGCTATTTTAAAAATTGCTCTTGCGTTTAACATTTAAGAAAAGATTAAACGTTTATATAAACGGTTTAAAAAATATGGCATATGCCAATAAGAAAAGCAACCGAATCGGACATCCAGAGTTTGACTAATATGTTTACCAAAATGTATCAGCTAAACTCTGAATTTGATCCAATGCTTCAAGTTGTTGATGACCTAGGAGTTAAAGTAGAAAAAATGGTTAAAGAAGCGCTTGCTGATAAAAATTCCTTTATTTACGTTTATGAGGAAGAAGGCGAAATATGGGGAGCAGTAAAAATAAAGCTTGTAGACAGAGTGTTTTACGTGCCTCAGATTGTTGCCCAAATAGAGGAATTTTACGTTCATCCCGCTAAGAGAAGGTCCACAATAGGCAGGCAGCTTATAGAGTACGCCGAAAGCGATCTAAGAAAGATAGGAATAAAGGTCCTTATGGCAAGATTTCCTTCAAAGAACATTATAGCAACTTCATTTTATACAAAAAACGGTTTCAGAGAAGTTCACAACGAGTACGGCAAGCTCATTTAAAAATTTTCCCATAAGTTTAATTCTTCGTTTTTCTTTTTAATATTTAATGGACGCTTTAGATGCTGTTATTACCAAAATAGAAGTGAGAGAATTTTCACCAGAAGAAGTACCATATGATGTTCAGAAAAAGGTTCTTGAAGCTGGCAGGATGGCGGGTAGCGCATATAATAGACAGCCCTGGGTTTTTATATTGATAAACGATAAAGATCTCCTAAAAAAGGTTGCCGCTTTAGCAACCACGGGCCCTTATATTTCAAAAGCAGCTTTTGCCGTTGCAGTTTTTGTTGATCCAAACAATCCGTTTCACATAATAGACGGCACAAGGGCTGTTCAGAACATGATGATAGCTGCCTGGTCACTTGGGCTTGGCTCTGTCTGGGTCGCAGGTCTGGAAAGGGAAAAAATAACAGAACTTCTTAAAGTTCCAAATAATCTTTACCTTTTAACTATAATACCTTTTGGAAAACCCGCAAAGAATTTTAAGGGAAAGAAGAGAAGGAAATCGTTAAAAGAAATTGCATACCTAAACTATTACGGCAACACACTTAAATAGAAGGTCTAAAATTTTTTGCTATTTATTATCTTTATACTGTCACAAAAGGGTCAAAATAATTTTACAAAAAACTATATTTTTTAACTCTTTTAAAAAGTTTTGGAATGATTGAATATGTTATAAAAAGGGACGGTAGGAAGGTTAAGTTTGACAGGAATAAAATAGTTGAAGCTGTATGGAAAGCCGAAAAGGCTGTAGGCATATTTGATAAAAAGATAGCAGAAGAAGTTGCTGATGCAGTTATTCAGGAACTCGAAACGAAGGGCGGTACCCCGCACGTTGAAGAAATCCAGGATATAGTGGAAAAGAAGCTGATCGAAAAGAACCAGCCGAAGATTGCAAAGGCATACATACTTTACAGAGAAAAAAGAACACAAATAAGGGAAGAAAAAAAGAAGATACTCGGCAAAAACGTAATAGACGAAGTAGATAAAGTATTCGACTTGAACGCTCTTAGGGTTTTAGCCAGCAGGTACCTCAAGCGGGATGAGAATGGCAAAATAATAGAATCTCCAAAGCAACTCTTCACAAGAGTTGCAGTTCATGTTGGATTGCCAGAGATACTTTTTGATCCTCGTGTTTACTCGAAGGATCCAGTTCAGCCAAAAGAAGTTGAACCTCTTGACGAAAGCGTTCCCATAAAAATAGGTAAGTACGAACTTAATGTCTTTCATAAGAGAGGACTAAAGGAACTATATGATAAGCTTAATGCAGAGGGTCACATTAAAGTAAAGTGGAGCGATCTTATAAAGATGCTCAACGATGATGAGTTCAAAAACGTTGAAGACATGATAGATAAGTTCTATAATCTTATGGTATCCAAGAAATTCATACCAAACACGCCAGCTCTTATAAACTTTGGCTCTCATTACGGCATGGGTTCAGCCTGCTTTGTGCTTGGTATCGAGGATTCTCTTGAAAGCATAATGGATACGCTAAAGCATGCAGCCCTTATCTTTCAAGCGGGTGGGGGAGTCGGTTACAATTTCAGCAAACTCAGGCCAGAAGGAGACGTAGTTAAGTCTACTGGCGGTATAGCAAGCGGGCCAATAAGCTTCATGAAACTTTTTGATTTTATGACTGAAATAATAAAGCAGGGTGGCGTCAGGCGCGGCGCTAACATGGGCATACTTAACATAAACCACCCTGATATACTTAAGTTCATAACAGCAAAGAAAGGCAATCAACAGCTAAGGAATTTCAACATCTCTGTCCTGATATTTCCCGATTTCTGGGACGCTTTTAACCAGGGTAAAAAATATCCTTTGGTTAACCCAAGGAACAACAAAATAGTAGGCGAAGTTGACCCGCTTCAGGTACTTGATCTTATAGCATATCAGGCATGGGAAAGCGCAGAGCCAGGCGTAATATATTTTGATAACGTTAATCGGTACAACCCGCTTCTTGACGTTCTTGGCCCTATAACAACTACCAATCCGTGCGGAGAAGTGCTGCTGTACGAAAACGAGTCCTGTAACCTTGGTAGCATTAACGTATGGGCTTTTGTTAAGGAAAAAGAAGACGGTAGCGTTGAATATGACTGGGAAGGCCTTAAAGAGACAGTTATGCTTGCAACAAGGTTCCTTGATAACGTGATTGAAATAAACAAATATCCGCTTAAAAGCATAGAAGAAATGACAAAAAAGACAAGGAAAATTGGGCTTGGCGTAATGGGTGTGGCTGACCTACTGTTTGAGATGAAACTACCTTACGACAGTGAGGAAGGAAGGGCTTTTATGGAAAGGCTGATGGAGTTCATAAACTACTACTCCAAGGTTCAATCTGTTCAACTTGCCAAGGAAAGAGGTCCATTCCCGCTGTTTGAAAAAAGTAGCTATGCGAGAGGGGAAATGCCTTTTTCAGGTTTTTACGATAGGTCATCCTGGCACTTTGACTGGCAATCGTTAGTGGAGGACATAAAGAAAAATGGTATAAGAAACGCCTACACTACAGTAATAGCCCCGACCGGCAGCATATCCATGATTGCTGGAACAAGCAGCGGTATAGAACCCGTTTTTGCTCTTGTTTTTGAAAAAGATGTAACTGTAGGCACCTTTGAGTATATAGATCCTGTCTTTGAAAAAGTGATGAGAAAACTCGGAATACTAGATTCTGAGCTTTTAAATGATGTAGTATCAAGGGGCGGAAAGCTAAAAGGAATAAACTATATACCGGAAGACATTAAAAGAGTGTTCGTAACAGCACTCGAAATAACGCCAGAAGATCACATAAGGGCTCTTGCGGCTTTCCAGAAATGGGTTGACAGTTCCATTTCAAAGACCATCAACATGCCTTCAAACATAACCCCTGAAGAAGTAAGACAGCTAATAATTATGGCTCATGACCTAGGCGTAAAGGATCTTACAGTCTACAGGGACAAATCTATCAAGGTCCAGGTTCTAAAAGCGCCAGAAAAAAAGGATAAGGAAAAAGCGAAAGAAGAAAAAGAAGCGCCAAGAGTACAGATAACCGCTTTTGCAGGTAGCAGCATAGCAGCTGAACAGGAAACCTGTCCAGTATGCGGTTCAAAGCTAGTCTTTAAAGAAGGATGTGCCACTTGTCCTGTCTGTGGTTGGAGCGTGTGCGCTTCTGCTTGAATCTATATAACAATCGCAAGTACAAAAAGAGCACTTATTGCTGCAAGATAATATTTTAAAAATTTTAAAGACAGACCCATAGCCTGTTTTAATTTGTTCAATCCTTCTTCTCCTATAACACTTATTTCGTTGTTCCAGATTAAGAGGCTGGCTTCGACTTTTTCAAGATTTAAATCGGGTTTGTTCTTTATCATCTTTATTATTTTTTGGATATCTGTCAACTCACCAAACGCCCAGTACCCTTTTCTGTTAGCAAGAGTTTTTATTGCATGTGTATCACTTGTTACAACAAGATAACCAGTGCTTTCGTATATAGCTTCGCGCACGTTTGGAAGAGCGTTGTTTGAATCAACATACAGGATCTTAAGTCTGGAATAACCATCAGAAAACTCTATCCTGTAAACGCCACATTTACCAACTTCTTCCATGTTGCTTGAATCTAATTTTTCTACAGCAAAATAAAGTTCTTTTAAATCTGGTAAAGGAGTTTTAATTTTTAAAGGTTCATAAAAATCAACGTTGCCTACATAGCTCGAGAGGTTGCTGTGGGAATCCACAATAATAAGATCCTTTTTTCTTTTTTTATTCTCATTGTAAAGTATCTGCATAAAACCCATAGGAAAGTCGTCCATTGTAATCTTTGGCATTGTTATCACTAAATCACAAACATCAGTTGATATGCCATGATATGCAAAGTACTTGCCTTCTTCTTTAAAGATCTTAAAAGCTTTTATAACTTTTTCTTCTGCGCCAGCATCCAGCTGTGCAATGTATTCCATCATTGATTTTTTGGACGGCAAGTTCATGTCGTGATTTGAAGCAGAATGAAGCACTATAACATCATCGAACCCTTTTTTCTTAAAATGCTCAGCAATAACTTCTGTTATGTTGTAGCTTCCAACTCCTTTAAAGGGCCCCGGATGAACTGGAGGTATTATTATACAGCTGCTTGAACCATCTTTTTTAAGTTTTATACAGTATGTTTTTGTTTTGATTTTTATCGAATTTGATTCAAGAAGTTTCTCGAATCCTTCGGTATATTCCACCATCCATGCGTCAAGAACTCCCTGCGTTATTTTTGGAAGTTTTACTCCGAGCTTGTTTAATGCAATTCTGTCAACGCTATAATAAAAGGCAGCAGTTATTATGAGGGCTGCAATCCAGAAGTAAAGCTCAATGTAGTTAAAACTTTTTTCTATAGCTCTGTAGATTGGAAGTAACAGAAAAAAATAGTAAAAAAGCAGGCTTACTAGCGGTTCAAGACGCCCTTCAAGAAATTCTCCTCTTAAGATGACATAGGAAAAACTGAAAACTGCTGATAGGGCACTAATGTAAGAGTATAAAGGCTTTGACAAAAGCACCAAAATAACTGTAGCTAAAAAAGTTAACAAGAGGAAAAAAGAATGTGTTGCAGATACCCTTCTTATTGTGGAAAAAGACACTCTTTTCCCTGTAAGGTAACGTAGTACTAGAAGATAAAAAATAACACTAACAAAACCAAAAGGTATAAGATAAAGATCTCCTTTATAAGCAAAAGTAATTATTATCTGAATTATTAAAAATAGTACAATGTGAAATGCAGGAAGAACAAACCTGTTAGAAGGTAAACTGAACACTATTTTAAATAATGTAGAAACATTCTGATTTGTTTTTTGCAATTCTTTACACTGGTTTCAGTATAAGAAGAACTATTGAAATGACTATAAAGCTTATCGTTAAAGCCAAAATAGCTGTAGGTGTTACTTTTATTCCCGGTTGGTCAGTGTTGTAAAATGAAATAAGCCCAGCGCTAGACATTGGCATAACAGTTTTTTTCTTTTTAGAGCTCATTGAAAAAATTATCAAAAATCGCCCTATATATTTTTTTCTATTAGGTTAAATCATCTTTAGCGCTCACAAATTTTAAAGAATTATTAAAATCCTTTTAGATTCCTGAATCAATCATCAAGCTTGATTTTATAAAAGTTGTTGTTTTAAATTGGTACTGGCTTTTAGGTTTCTGCATTTCCTTTCAGCAACTATTTTAATACTTTATCTTTTACTTGCCAACAGGTTAAAATCTTCTTCGGTCAGTCTCCATCCCATAGCTCCTGCATTTTCTTTTATGTGTTCAAGCTTTTCAGCTTTAGGTATTGCTATAACGGGTTCCCTGTATATCAACCAGTTAAGCGCAACCTGCGCGGCTGTCTTACCGTACTTTTTTCCTATTTCTATCAAGTATTTGTCACTGGCTAAAGCACCCTTTTCTAGAGGCGTGTAAGCTATAAGGGTTATCTTTTCTTTCTCGCAGTAAGGCAAAAGTTCCTTTTCTGGTTCCCTGTACCATAAGCTGTACCTGACTTCATCAGCAACTATATCGCTTCTTGGCATTTCTTCTCTTGCCTTTTTTAGCAGTTGAAGGTCAAAGTTGCTGACACCTGCATACCTGATCTTACCTTTGTCTATCAATTCTTGCATCGCAGATAAAGTTTCTCTTAAAGGCACTCTTTCGCTTGGCCAGTGTATCAAATAAAGATCTATGTAGCTCAAAGAGAGCCTCCTCAACGATCTTTCAGCAGCCTGCAGCACCTGTTCCCTTTCCAAATGCGTATACCAGACTTTGCTTATTATGAAAACATCATCTCTCCCAAAATTTTTTATTGCCTCCCCTACTAGTTCCTCAGTGTGTCCCTGCGCGTAAAATTCAGCAGTGTCGATAAGCCACATTCCGTTTTCCACAGCATACCTTATGGCTTCAACCCATTCTCTATCTTTTGAGTAATCAGGCATCGTTTTTCCTCCTATTCCCCACGTTCCCAATCCTATTGTAGGAACCATATCGTCGCCTAATTTTTTGAGATCCTTAAAACTCATACATTATGCAATGAGGTTCAAAATCTTAAACTTTTTTAGCGCAAGATATGGGTTTTAATGTTTATGTAAATTATATACAATCTTACAATTTAATAATGGTAAAGCGCATTATAAGTTAAATTCATTAAAAAATCTATCGATATGCTTGTTTTTAAACCTGCGTACACAGAGTGTAAGGATCAAACCAAGGAAGCAGACTGATAGGACATGAGTAAAACGAGGAAATCATAGAAATGAAAGATTCTTGCGCGTTCAAAAACCTGCCATCTTGTTGGTTGGCATGAAATGTGCATTTTTATCGTAAAATATTAGTTCTTAAGAGAACAAAACCAAAAATGGGATTGGCGTACCAGTTCGCAACCACATCTTTTGTAACCAATAAGAAAATTTAAGTGAATTTTTGGAACTTGGCACGTTTGATTAATTAAATTGATCGTCCTAAGCTATTTTTAAAGGAAAGCTGCTCATAAAAAACTGTTAATGTGAGAGATTCCTCATAAAATCAATGTTTTGATCTACCAATAGTAAAGGCAGGGTATTTACAAAAGTTTAAACCTTTGCCGCTTATGGCTTAGGTTGAAACAAAGAATAACCTTTTATATGTCATTTACCTTTTTACGTTACAAGCAAGTCAACTTATAGCTGGGCTTTTGAGCCTGCTCATGAACAAGTTTATTATTTTAAAGTATTTCAAAGGTGCTATCATATCTCATGTTTCATATTGAGTAAAACCAGTCAATGGTGTAGCCCTTTAGGCGTCGAGGAACATTAGGCCCATTCAAGATAGAGAAGATGTCAGAGAAAGGTTTTTATTTTGAGAAATTTATCTCTCATGCGATTGATGCAAAATTTAAAACCTTTTCAAATAGAAACGGGAAAAAAGCCTATGGAAGAGCTTCTAAAACTGATTGGAAGTCCTGTATTGGTTAAACTGAAAAACGGGATGAGCTATAAAGGGAACCTTGTAAAGATAGATAACTATATGAACATATATCTTCAGAATGCGGAAGAATATGACGATAACGAAAAACAGATAGCATCTTATGGCGATATAATAATAAGGGGTAACAACATACTTTATGTTATCAACCCATCGCTTGCCTGATTGTTTCTGTTCAAGTCCAGAACGTTTAAAATATCTCTGAAGAACCCTAAAAGCGTTAACATATCACGTTCGTCTTCAAGCTTGTTGAGGGCTATATCTCTGTACAGCTTAATTACCCTGTAGGCTCTTTCTTCTTCAAGCTCTACAATTTTTGCTATACTTCTAATGTAGTTTATTAGCGCATCAACTTCTTCCCGTGGCACGTTTACCTTTTTGATCCTAGTTTTTCTGTTCATAGTCGTCCAGACGTAAAGCAGTATTGCGAGGCTGTGTGAGATGTTTAGAGCTGGATATTCTTCGCTAGTTGGTATCCTAATAAGATCGTCACATTTCATTATTTCTTCGTTTGTCAATCCGGTAGTATCCCTGCCAAGTATCAGAAGAACTTTTCTGTGTTTTAAAGCATTTTTAAATGATTCCTCTGGATACCTAGCCCGTCTTATAACAGTCCTCCAGTCCTTGCTTGCCCTTGCTGAAGTAGCTATTCTGTAATCATATTCTTTCAAAGCCTCGTCAAACTCCATAATTTTTGCGTTTTTCAGTATATAACCTGCATGTGAAGCAAACCTGTAAGCTATTTCCGGTATCTTTTTTTTACCAGTTATAATTAGATCTTTAATTCCAAAGTTAGCCATGGTCCTTGCAACGTAACCTATGTTTATTCCATATTGGGGTTCAACCAACATAACCGCTAGCTGGCTTTTCATTGCACTAAGGCGCCTCTTTGTTCTTTTAACCATTTTTCATAAGCATAAACACACTCTTCCTGTAGTTTGTCAGAAACAGAGCCTTTTCTAAGTTCCCTCAATTTTCTCAGCGCATTTTCTGCGTTA
Organism: Nitrososphaerota archaeon; assembly: GCA_009903795.1. GTDB lineage: Archaea > Thermoproteota > Nitrososphaeria > Conexivisphaerales > UBA164 > CAYFFZ01. The sequence continues at coordinate 41,554 of WYER01000006.1, forward strand.
ATTCCATATTTATATATAAGGTAGCACGAAAGGACCATTCCTGTTCTCCCAAGCCCAGCGCTGCAATGAACAAGGGTTTTTCTTTTATTTTTTTGATAATTTTCAACGGCCAGCACGGCCTTGTGAATAATTTCAGGCCTTTGGGGTAGTCCGTTTTTCATAGGAATACGAACGTTTTCCATACCATCATAATCAAGGTTTTTCTCTGTCAAGTTAACTACTGCTTCTATCCCTTTTTTCTTTATCCATCTTACGGCCCTTTTTCCATAAGGAATACCGGAAGCATAAACGTAACCATCAAAGTGAGAAAAGTTTGAAGGTTTTCCTACAACAAAACTCAATACCATTCTAAAAATGTCAGAAGCTTTTAACTGAACTCGTTTGAAAAAGCTTAGATCATATGATTGGCAAAGGCTTTTTTCTTTCAACATTTATCATTAATAAAAAGTAAACGTTTTAAACTATTGCTATTTTTGTGAACTATTCTGACCTTAAATTCATAGCTCCCTAATTCATCTATACGCTTACATAGAGTACACTTGCAAAGCATTCCATCAGTTTGGCAAAATCATCCTTAGCTTCTCGCCTGCGTCCTACAAGCAAAGCCAATTTTGGCATCAATAATTCTTTAATAAAAAAATCTAATAGGTTATCAAAAGCTAGCTGAAGATGGACTTTCACCCCCTAACTTATTATGCGTTAAGATAATTAAGCTCAGATCAGAATAGATACATTCTCAGGAAAGAGCATTTTAAAAATCGATTTTTTAGTAGAAAAATCGATAAATAAAAACAGTTAATACATGGGTTTTAAAATTTATATAAAAAATTTTAAAAAGCCCAGATTTAATTATAATGTTAGGTGAATTTTGATGTTTGCACCATCAGCTGGATATGATAGGGCATTAACCATATTTTCACCTGATGGTAGACTATATCAAGTGGAATATGCAATAGAAACAGTTAGAAGAGGTACTATTGCGGTTGGTATTAAGGTAAACGATGGCGTTGTTCTTGCTGTGGAAGAAAGGGTGAAAAAGCTCCAGAATCCAAGGTTAAGCCAGAAGATATTTCAGGTTGACGATCATATAATGATAGCTGCAGCGGGTTACGTCCCAGATGCAAGAGTTCTGGTTGACAATGCTAGAATTCTCGCCCAAAACAACAGGCTTATTTACGATGAAGCCATTGAGGTTGAAACTGTTGCAAGGGCGTTGGGCGATCTAGCCCAACAATATACACAATATGCGGGCGTTAGGCCATTTGGAGTATCATTGATTATAGCTGGCATTGATAAGGAAGCTCCTGCTTTATACACAACTGATCCCAGTGGCACATACCTTGAGTACGATGCCATAGCAATCGGCGGCGGTAGTGATGTAGCAAACGAATACCTTGAACAGAATTACAAAGAGGATATTAAGCTGGATGATGCAATAGACCTGGCTCTAAAATGCATTCTAAGAGTTAATGAAGGTAAAGTAGATCCCACTAACATTAAAGTTGCCTACATAAGCAAAGAAGAAAGAAAGATGAAAATGCTTCCGCCATCAGAGATTGCAGAGAGAGTATCAAAACTTTCAAAAGAGTTTCAGAGTAAGTAAAAATGTCATCTAAAACAGCAATAATAAAATACGTTAAAGGGTCAGAAAAATTTGAAATTGTAGTTTATGCTGATGCTGCCTTTGAGTACAGGCAGAATAAACTTAAAGACATCGATAAGGTTCTCGTTATAGATGAAGTGTTTACGGATTCTTCTAAAGGGCAAAGAGCTTCACGTGACAAATTAAAAAAGGCCTTTGGAACAGAAGATATAAGAGAAATAGAAAAAGAAATACTTACGAAAGGTGAGCTCCCTTTAACTACAGAGCAGAGAAGAAAACTAATAGAGGATAAAAAGAAACAGATAATCACAATAATATCAAAAAACTATGTTGATCCAAAGACAAACCTTCCTCATCCTGTAATAAGGATAGAAAAAGCAATGGATATGGCTGGCATTTCAATCGATCCTTTAAAGCCAGCTGAAGAACAGGCCAAACTCGTTGTGGAAAAGATAAGACCCTACATCGCTTTAAAGACAGGCAGCATAACTCTGAGCTTTAAGATACCTGCAAAGTACGCATATCAGGTAATAAAGGTCCTTAAAGAATACGGAGAAATAAAACAGGAAAACTGGGAAAGTGATGGAAGCTTAAGCGGTTTAATTACGATACCACTTGCTACTCAGGCAGCATTTCTTGACAGAATTGCTTCTTTAACCCATGGCGAAGGGTTGGTTAAGTTAATTGAGTAAGCTGGTAGTTCCTGGTGAAATTGTAGCAAAAGGAAATTTTAGATCATGGGTAAACGTGCTGAAAAAAGGCGAAGAATACTTATCGCTTTTTGTCGGGAGAGCTGAAATAAGCGGAGGTCGTGTTCGCGTTATCAGGTTATCAGGTCCTTACATACCAAAGGTTGGGGACTTTGTGATTGGCGTAGTCACTGACGTTCAGCCACTTGCTGCCACGCTCGATATAAATTCGTACGTTAACGGCTATATACTGGCAAACGCTTTTTTTAAAAGAAGAATAGATCCGTCAAAGTTTGACCTGTCAAATAAAGTTAACATAGGTGATCTTGTAGCTGCAAGGGTTAAGAAAATAGAAAGAGGTAAGGACATAGTGCTTCAGCCAGACCAGAAATGGAAGGTTGAGGGAGACGCCATTTTTTACATTTCCCCAGCAAAAGCGCATTACCTTTATGCGAGCCGCAGCAGAATACCGAGCAAGATAAAGGAGCTTACTGGCGCAGAACTTAGGCTTGGTGCTAACGGCATAGTAGTAGTAAAGGGAGATTTAAAGAAGATAGAAATGGTTAAAAGAGCCCTAGACGTGATAGAATCTACGTATAATTTAAATGGTTTATATAATGAAATAATAAAGGTGTTGAATAAAGATGGAAAATCAGCTGATAATTAACGGTAAAAGAAGTGATGGGAGAGGTCCTACTGACCTTCGTCCTCTGAAGATAGACGTGGGTATAATAAAGAATGCAGCAGGTTCATCTTATATTGAACACGGGAAAAACAAGATAATAGTTGCAATATATGGTCCAAAGGATTCGCATAGGTATGGAATGAACCTAGAAAAAGCAACGCTTAGATGCAGGTATCACATGTCACCGTTTTCAACTGAAGAAAGGAAAAACCCTCAGCCTTCAAGAAGAGAAATAGAAATATCAAAAGTAATCAGGGATGCCCTTGAACCTTCACTTATACTTGAAAATTTTCCAAAAACAATGATAGATATATTTGTTGAAGTTCTCCAGAGCGATGGCGGAAGCAGGAGCGCGAGCATAACTGCGGCTTCTGTTGCGCTAGCTGACGCAGGAATACCTATGAAAGATCTCGTAGAGGCTGTCGCCGTTGGTAAGGTTAACGGGACTCTTGTTGTTGATCTTAACGATATTGAAGATAAAGAAGGAGAGGCAGACATGCCTGTTGCTTTTATGCTCAACGAAAACAAAATAACGTTGTTGCAGATGGATGGAAAGATGACTGTTGAAGAGTTTAAAGCTGGGTTGATGATGGCCATGGAAGCAGCTAAAAAAATAAAAGAAATTCAAAAGGAAGCCCTTTTGAAAAAATATTCACATGATGAAAACAAAAAATGATGCCAAGCAAAAAACTTCTTGTAAGCGCTGTAAGAAAAGAACAAATACTTAAATCGCTCGCTCAGGGAAAAAGAGTTGATAACAGAGGACTTCTTGACTACAGGCCGTTAACAATAACACCAAACATCATAGATAAGGCAGAAGGATCTGCATTAGTAAAGCTTGGAGACACGCAGGTGATAGCGGGCGTTAAAATAGGCGTTGGTACACCTTTCCCTGATACTCCTAATGAAGGAATCCTGATAGTAAATGCAGAAATACTTCCGACGGCTAGTGAATACCAAGAGCCAGGTCCTCCGGATGAAGATGCGATAGAGCTTGCGAGGGTCGTAGACAGAGGTATAAGAGAAAGCAAGATGATCGACTTCACAAAACTTGTAATAGAACCCGGTAAACGTGTCTACACAGTTTATGTGGACATAAGCGTCATAGGAATGGATGGAAACCTTTTTGACGCTTCATCTTATGCAGCAGTTGTAGCTTTGCTTACAACAAAGTATTATCCTCTAATAAATCAGAACGGCACGCTTGTTAAGGGTTCAGAAAAGGTATCGCTGCCGGTTCAGGATCTTGGAGTTTCAACCACGTTTGCCAAGGTAGACAACTACATAATTGTAGATCCTACGTGGGAAGAAGAAAGCATAATGGAAGCAAGGCTAACAATAGTATACGACAAGAGCGGTAACATTTGTGCTGTCCAAAAAGGTGGTAACGGCGCTCTGCTGGTTGACGACGTCCTTAACATAATAGATTTAGCAAAATCTAAATCTGAGGAGATGAGAAAGGTATTGGAGGGTGTGATATCAAATGCCTAACCTTGGTGTAAAATACGGTTTAACTTTAAGGAGAAGGTACCTTTCAGTATGGAACAGGTTAAAGAAGAAAAGGACATGTCCAAAATGCGGTTCTATTCATTTCAGGAGATTAGTGATAGGAATTTGGGAATGTGAAAAGTGCGGTTATAAGGTAGCAGGAGACGCCTACGATCTTGTCCAGGAGTAGAAGGATTAGTATTAAAATATCGTTAAAAGGGGATAAAAGAACTTTAGAATCTTTAAAAAAAGCTCTTGACGGTTCTAAAGTTGTAGACAAAACTCTTGTCATTGTTTTTGACAGTGATGATATAGGAGATGCCCGCGCTTTTATCAATTCGACCCTTAGAGTTATAAATGCGTCTGTTAATAGCTTAATATAAAATGAGCGAAAATATTCCCGCATGGTTACAAGAAGAACTTGCGAGATATGATCAGCTTCAGCAAACGCTTCAGGTTTTGCTAGCGCAAAAACAACAGGTAGATCTAGAAATAGCTGAACTTGATAGAGCGTTAGAAGAACTTCAGAAACAGCCGGATGACGTAGAGGTATATAAAGTGGCAGGCAGTATTATGATAAAGAGCAACAAACAGGACCTTTTAAAAGAGCTTCAGGAAAAGAAAGAGCTTGCAAACACAAGGAGAACAGTGCTGAGCAAGCAGGAGGAAAAGGTCAGGCAATCTCTGCAGGAAGTACAGAGCAAACTGGCGCAAGCTTTAAGAGGGGGTTCAACCGGACAACAAGTTGCTACTTGATGGGCCGGTAGCTCAGCCTGGTTAGAGCGTTCGGCTGATAACCGAAAGGTCGCCGGTTCGAATCCGGCCCGGCCCATCTAGACAAAAGATTTTTTGTTTTTTATTGTTGCTAACTTAACTTAAATTTTTGTGCTATTTCTAGCAAATTATTACGTAAAACAAAAAACTCAATAACACTTAGCATTATATCTTAAGTTTAAGCTTCCAATCTGCTTGAGCCCATAATTAAGAGGTGCAATATGGAAA
>WYER01000018.1 GCA_009903795.1 Nitrososphaerota archaeon
GGAAAAAATATTACTGAATGTTTTTTCCAGTAACCTCAATATAAGCATCACCCATATATTCAAGTTCTCTTATTCGCAAACGCATCACCTAAATTGGACCGGGGGGGACTTGAACCCCCGACCTCCCGCGTGCAAGGCGGGCGTTCTACCCCTGAACTACCGGCCCATTTGTCTGGCTTATCAGCTTTCTTCATCCCTTTTGGTCAGTCCGCCCATCGTAAGACAAGCCATTAGACTGGGCTTTAAACTCACAGCTCCAACTGCAAGTTGGAATTTCCGGTTCATATTCATGCTTTTATGCATGATCATCGCCGGTCATCTTGCCTGTATTTTTTAGGCAAGGCCACCTCAGGCAAAAAATTTACCTTAAATTTACTTATAAGCATTTCTCTGAGCTCTTCACGGCCTTGAAGCAGCAATGGTTCTAGAGGCCATAAGGTTACACAACTTACGAGTAATACTCAGTAGAAAACATAGGGTACAAGAGCAGCTTTCAGAATGAACTAACAAGTCAGTGCCTTCCTGAGCAGGCTCAGGCACCCAGCTATAAATTGACCAGTTTGCGTCATAAAAACAAAGATCGAACGTCTTACAAAAGAGTTATAGTTGTTCCGACTTTGCAATAATATTGCTCGTTTGTATTGGATATGTTACTTACAGCTATTACAGATCCTTTGTTGCGTCACCGCCTCAGCAAAAACAACTTTTTATAAGGTAAAGAGAGGAGGTTAGAACTCATTTTCATAAATTTAAAAAACTAACTATTTTTATTTCTCATGATTTTATACGAACTATTTTTATTTTGTCCATAACTTTCCAATATTCTACTTCTTGTCCTTCCTTTATTCTAGGTTTAAGATCTTCCTCTATGTATTCAGCTTCAAGAGTCTGAAAAGTTTGAAGGTCCATAAGTTGCACAACATTTCCCGTAACGCTAAGTACTTGGCCAGAACCTTTTTCAATTATAGGTACTTCAATCTTTGATTCTGATGGACCTACATAACTTTTTTTAGCTCCTGTAAATATATCAATTCCTACCAGCCTGACTTTAGCGCTTCCGTGTTTTCCGGGTTTGCTTTTTTCAACTTCCACAACTTTGCATGGGGAGTTATCGATCATTATGTATGAACCCTCTTTGATATCTCCTAATTCCATAGGTTTTGTCATACATCAATATATGCATAACAGGCTTAATTAAATTTTTCAAAGATAACGCAAAAATAAGTAATGATTGCATGCATAATTTCATAACATAGAAAGCCTTTTAAAGGCGAAATAGATTTTTATAAATACATGACGAAACTGAACTGCGTTGATGGCTCTGCCAAATGAAATGATGCACCTCGGCTGATCTTCATGCAGAAAAATCAGGTAGAAGAAGGAAATGTAAAAATAGTAACGAAGATTGGCAATGATACTGCTTTTTATAATCCGTTGGGCAAATTTTCAAGAAGTATTTTTGTTAAAATTTTTAGTGCATACGCAATATCCAGAGGCGGAAATTTAACTTACGCGGAGCCATTTTCAGGAAGTGGGATAAAAGGCATAAGGCTTTCTGTTGAAGGTGAAGGATTTTCTACTTTTATCTTTAATGATATAGATGAAGGAAGTTTAAGAATCACAAAAGAAAACTGGGAAAACAACTCGGTAAAGGGAGAAGGAATTTTCTATAACCTTGATGCAAACGATTTTTTTCAGAGCTTGGTTAACAAGGGAAGAGTAGATGGTTTGGACGTCGACCCTTTTGGCTCATCATCGCCTTATATTTTTAATGCTATAAGAGCAGTTAAAGGTGGAGGGCTAATCTCTTTTACTTTTACAGATACACAGGTTTTGGGTGGCATACATTCTGAAGCTTTAGAAAAAAGGTATCACATTAGGGCAAAAAAAGTTCAATTTCTAAAAGAGCTCCAGGCAAGGATCGCAATAACCAACGTGATTTTAGAAGCTTCAATAATCAACATAGCTGCACTTCCTGTTTTTGCTCATGTGGACAAACATTATGTAAGAACATACCACATTATAAAGCCAAAAGCTTCTCTTTCAAGCGAACTTATTAAAAACATAAAGTATATAACTGTTAGCGATTGTGGCTATAATTCATTGGAAGAAGCTTTATATTGTCCTTACTGCGGTAAGCCTACAGATAGCATAGGACCTTTATATGTCGGTAACATATTTAACAAAGATTTAATAAAAAAAGCCCATGAATTATCTAAAGACTGTAAAAGTTGTGCAGAACTTTTTGAAATAGCATTAGAAGAAAACGATAATATTCCATTTTTTTATGACACTAGGTATCTGGCTTCAATACTAAGAACAGCAACACCTTCAAAAAACATGTTACTAAAAATGTTAAGGGCTTCAGGCTTTAAGTCATCACCAACCGTTTTTTGCCCTACAGGGATTAAAACTTGCGCGCCTTTTGGTGTTTTAGAATCAATGTTTTACGTGAAAGAGAGTTTAGCAAAAACATGATGCGCGTTAAGAGGCGAAAGCCATCCTCAACAAGCTGTAGACAGCACATATAGAAATAATGTTTTTAAAAGCATTATGAACACGATCTTTAAAATTATACATAACTCTGGAAAGAATAGAGGGTTCTGCAGACTTTGGTTAAGGAAATTTGCAATGTCTTAAATAAAATAAAATTTAATGATAAAGTCGTTCTGTGTGTAATGCATGCTAGATACAGAGTATTATCACGCCAATATGATTGATAATAATTCTTTGTGTAAAAGCTAAGCGATAAACTGTGAAAGTCTAACTGCATAGTTGACAGCTAAAGCAACGATTTAGAATCTTAGAATCGTGCTCATAATTTACAGAATGATTATAAACATGTGAGATTGAAAGGTTTACAGCTTTGAAAATTGTTTTTTTAGGAACCTCGGCAGCTGTACCTACAAAAGAAAGGAACACGACTTCAATTTACATAGTGACAACAAACGGCGCTTATCTTTTTGATGCTGGTGAAGGGTTGCAAAAACAGCTTCAGATAGCTAGGTTAAACCCGATAAAGATCAAGGCTGTATTTATCTCGCACATGCATTTTGATCACGTACTTGGCCTTCCAGGCCTTTTAATGACTATGGCTTTGATGAATAGGAAAGAACCTTTAACAATTGTGGGTACTAGAAAACTTTTTCAATTTTTAAAGATGCTTAATGAAAAATTTTATATGGATTTAACGTTTGGCGTTGAATTCGTCGAGGCACATCAGGGCAGCGTTTACGAAAACAAAGAAATAAAAGTTGTAGCTTTTCCAACTATTCACAGCACTGAGTCTTATGCGTACAGAATATATGAGTACAAATTAAAAAGAAAATTTTACCCAGAAAAGGCATTAAAACTGGGTATACCACGCGGACCCCTATGGAATAAACTCCAGCTCGGAAATAGCATTATTTTAAACGGCAGAAAAATTACTCCAGAAATGGTAAGTGATCCCCCGCCACCACCAGTTTCTGTGTCCATAAGCGGAGATACTGCATATTTTGATGAGCTAATAGATTTTTTTAAGGAGTCTGACGTGCTTATTTATGAGTCAACGTTTTCAAAAGAACTTGAGAACAAAGCTAACGAAATGCTTCACTCAACTTCAGAACAAGCTGCGCTAGCGGCTTTAAAATCTGGCGTTAAACTTTTAGTGCTGTACCACTTTAGCGAGAGGTACAAAAACACAAAGCTTCTTGAAGAAGAAGCAAAAAAGATATTCCCTAACACGGTAGCGGCAAAAGATTTTATGTGTATAAAAATTGAAGATAATGATATAAGCACTATAGATAATATTGAAAAGTGTGAGTAATTCTCAGGGAACATATTTATACGTACAATGGGACACGTCAGACACAATCCTTCTCTCATATTATTTAGTAATAAACGGCGAGGTAAAGGTTAGCGGATATTATTCTTTAAGGGCTAATCCAAACAAAATACTTAAGTCGCTTAAAGACATAGCGAAAAAGTACGGCGTTGAAAGGTTCATTATACAGAACAGCTTAGAGCTTAGCAAAGAAAAGCTTCAAAAAGACGGTTTAGGAGCGACGGAAAGCCAGAAATGGATACTAAAGCTTAGAAAAGTAGACCAGATTTTTCAATCATTAACTCAATCAAACAACGGATTCAGCTATGAGATAAAAGATAGCATATATTCATCAGTTAAATGTTCCTTAGGCAGATTTATAAAAATCAATGAAAACGGAGAAGCCTTGTTTGAAAATGTAAAAATCAAACTTCCCAGGTCAGTTCTTGAATACGCCGCATATCTTTATGAAAGTTTGATCGTGCCAGGCATAACTTTTATCAGATATATAGACGATAAAAACGAAAATTACGAAATAATATTGACTCAGGATAAAAAAATCTCTGTGCCTCTGGGGGAAAAAATTAAGGGTTATTTAGTTGTATGGCTAAGAGAAGAAGAAAATGATTTGGTAGCAAACATAAGCACAGGCAGAACGTTATCTGAAGCTATGAAAAAGCACAAGAAGATAGTACTAAAAAAAATGATTGAATGGATAAACAAGAGCAAGGAAACCAGCTTTTTGATTTCTATCGTTACGCTTGACCACACAAAAATAAACGAACTAATACGCAAAATTAAGGAAAAATAGCTTAATTTCGAACTAAAAATAAACTTTTTAAAATTTTATATATCTCAGCTGAAGCATCAGGAAGCTTAGGAACTGGTAACTTTTCACTCGTTTGAAAAAATTCTTTTATCTTTTTAGGGTCTGATTCTCTTCTTAAATACCCTTTTCTTAAGAGGTATTCTTCAACATCGGTTTTGTAAGAAAAAACACTTACGGTCTTTATCCCTAAAAGAATGGCTTCAACGCTCATCGTTCCTCCCCCTCCTATGAATGCATACGAATTTTCAAGAACGTTAGGTCCAAAGAACTCTCCGCCGTAGATAATTAAGTTATTTGAAACCTTTTCAACGTTAAAATATCTTTTAAGAAGAATTACTTTTTTATCAGGGTACTCGCTAGCAACATTAAGCGCAAACGTTTCAAAATTTATAAAATCTTTAACATAAGATGCCATGTATTCAATTTCCCTTATAACGATAGCCCCAGTTGAAGCCAGTTCTATTTTGTTTTTAGGAGGCCAGATATGCTTTCTGTATAACCATGAAGTCGGGTCTAAACTTTTGTACTTTATAATCCTTTCATACTCTATACCATATTTTGCAAACTTATTCTTTTTAATAATCCATGGCGTCAACAAATAGCTTGATAGTGGTACGGTTAACTTGCAAACGAACACGCTGTGTGGGGAATCACATATGAGTACATGTGGAATACTAAGGCCAAAGGACACCCTTGCTGCTTCAGGGCTACCAAAAGAAACGCTTAATTCAGGCTTTAAATCGGCTATAAGAGATGATAGCTCAAGCATCCTTTTTCCGCTTTGAAGAAGTTTTGCTTTTAGATCACCTCCTCCGTGAGATCCAACTATAAAGTGTTTTGATTCAAGCTTTATCCTTTTATAAACCCTTTCAAGCTCTTCGTACTCTCTTAAAGTTACAAACACTTCATGACCATCTTTTATGAAATTCTCTTCCAACGCTTTAGTCATGAGGTAATGCTTTGGAGTTAAGGCGTCAATCCATATCTTCAACTTATTATCTCCATGAGCTTCTTTACCCTTTCAGGATCAACAGGGTTTTCTATTTTTCCTTTTTCTTTAAAGTAAGTGCCGACTATTGCGCCGTCTGCATGTTTTAAAAGCACCTTTGCGTTATCAGGAGTTAGACCGCTTCCTATTAGTACAGGGATTTTAACCTTCTCTTTGACAGCTTTAACTTCTTCAAGAGATGGAGGGTTGCCTGTCCTTGAACCTGTTATTATTATTGCATCAGCCATACCCCTTTCTTCAGCGTCAACTGCTGATTCTTCAACTGGCCTTTGCAGCATAGGGTATGAATGTTTTACGTGAACGTCAGCCAGAACAGCCACTTTTGAGCCCAAATAATTTCTAAAGCGCATAAGGTAAGGCGCGCAACCCTCTATTATTCCCTGATCCGTAATGTACGCTTCGTTAAGCACGTTCACCCTTATGAAATCCAGTTCAAAAGCTTCTGCCAGAGATAATGCTCCGATGCAGCCGTTCCTTAACAGGTTTATGCCAACTGGCACAGAAACATTCTTTTTTATCTCACATATTACTCTTGCAAATGAAGCCATGGTTTCTGGGTTTGAGCTAGGGTCTTTAAAGTAAGGCACGTCCCAGAAGTTTTCTACCATAACTCCATCAACTCCCCCTTCCTGAAGATTTTTGAGGTCCCTAATCGCCAGCTCAATGACAGAATTTAAACCGCTATATTTAGGAGAACCCAACAAGGGCTTCAAATGGATCATTCCAATTATAAAAGGTCTTTTTTTAAAAGGGAGCTCAGTCATTTTTATAAAAAATTGTCTTTTTGATAAGATTAAAACTTTTGCTTTTTAAAAGGGCAAAAAAAGAAAGAGTTAAAAACTAACACCTTAACCCAATTATGATCAAAGATGAGTACAAACTGGAGCGCAAATTCAAAGGCTTTCGAAAGTCTGCTTGAAGCGATAGGGCGTACGCCTATGGTAAAATTGCAGAATATACCAAAAGATGCCGGAATAAAAGCAACTATTTACGCAAAGCTCGACTACCTTAACCCTTCAGGAAGCTTGAAAGACAGAGTTTATTACAGAATGATAACAGAAGCAATAAAGAGAGGAGACCTTAAGCCTGGAATGGAAATCATAGAAGTTAGTACAGGAAATGCAGGCATTGCTTGCACCTGGATAGGAACTCTTTTGGGGTATAAGGTAACTATAGTAATGCCTGCCGGCATGTCTGAAGAAAGGAAAAAACTCATAAGGGCATTAGGTGGCAACATAATAGAAACGCCAGGAGCAGAAAGTGACGCAGACATATCATACGAAGTAGCTATGAAGATGTACAAAGAGCATCCAGAAAAATACTGGTTCCCAGATCAGTACTCTAACCCAGACGCAGTCGCGGCACATCATGATACAACAGGCGCTGAAATATGGGAACAGACAGGAGGAAAAGTTGATGCTCTTGTTTTAACGCAAGGAACAGGTGGAACTCTTACTGGTGCAGGCAGGTATTTAAGGGAGAAGAACCCGAAAGTGAAACTTTATGCGGTTGAACCTACAGAAGCACCAATGCTTTCCAAGAGAAAATGGGGAAGCCATAAGATCGAAGGTATAGGAGATGGGTTTGTGCCAAGAAACTTAGACGTCAGCATGCTTGATGGTGTTGTGACCGTAAGCTCAGACGAGGCAATATATTATGCCAAGCAGCTAATGCTGAAGGAAAAGATACTAGCTGGAATTTCATCTGGAGCTAACGTTGCAGCAGCTATAAAAGTAGCTAAAAAGCATCCAGAATTAAAACATATAGTTGTCATGATGAATGACTCAGCTATGAGGTATTTCACAACAGAGCTGTTTGATGTTAAAAAGGTTGTAGAGATTCCTGAAAGAGAACATCCAATAGACGAGTACACGAAGGAGCAACTAGATAAGTATCAGTCAAAGTGGGAAATAATCGAATAAAAGATTAAATTTTTTAAGATATATTTATTTTTGTTTTCTTTTCACGTTTCTTAGGTATTTCTATGATAAGTAAACCATTTTTAAAAGTAGCTTTAACACTTTCAGGATCTATTTTTATTGGAAGGGATATTTTTTTCCTGAACTTGTTAACCTCAATTCTTCTTCCAAAACCTTCAAATGATGACCAGAAGACTTTTTTGTTCATCGTAGCAATAATCTCAAGTTCGTTTTCTTTTACGTACATTTCTATCTGATTCTTATCTGTTATAAATGGTAAGTCTATAGTTATGATATAGCCATCAGATGTTTCGTAAATTTCACTTAAAGGTTCTATGTGGTATGTCATTTTAATCACCTGTACATAGAAGGTATTGTCTCCATTTTATTCTGAGTGGCCTTTGCTGAAAGGTCTTTTAAGTTAAGCCTTATTTCATCGCCTTTTTCGAGCAGTTCTTGAATATCAATCTTCATGTCAAGCAATTTTGAAAGTGCTTCTAACGCTGAAGCTGCCGCTCCTGGATCAGGGTAAGTCGGAAAACTTTCAGCAATTATTGCATACGCATCTATATTTCTATCTTTTAGCAAAGATAATAGTTCAGCAAATATTCCTGCTAAGAAACCTTCTTCAAGTGGCTTTATTCCTTTTTCTTTTAGAATTTCTACTCCTTTTTCTGAATTTGAGACACCAACAACTTCGGGCTTTTGGATTTCGATTCTCCTTTGAGTTGGATATCCGTTTATAGAGACAACAAACGATACTCTTTTCTCATAAAGCCAATCTGCTATTGTTCTCGACAGGTTTTTAACAATGGATGTAGGTACTGGCACCTCTGAAGTTATAATCAGAAGTTTGCCGTCAGAATAGACTGCCATGGGTTCTTGAATAATTCCCATTTTTACGCTTTGAATAGGTGGCATAACAACGCTTTTAAAATAAGCTACTGGCTTCATGTGCATTTTTTCTATAAGATGAAAAGATGAGATAACGCCGACCAGCCCAATATCTGGAAGTCCCTCAATAGCTATAAGGTTTGGAGGAATAGGTTGTAGCTCTACTACATCTACATCGTAATATTCAAGACGCACAACCATATAATAATTAACTATAGGCTAAGATTTAAGCTTTTAATTTTTTATTATGCTCATCGAATTTTAAAATCAAAATTTATAAAATGAACAAAAGTCTTGCCTCTTCTAGAGACGGGGTAATATTTAAAATTACTAAAATATTATAAAGCGTGCGCCGTAGGGAAATGTCTCACGAGGGCTTTCCCTATACCGAGTTCTTTGAGGATAGGGGTAAGTGGCTAAAGGTACAGCCCGTGGTCTATCGCTGGACGAACGGAGCAGGTGGGTAATCACTAGCTATGAAGTCATGAAGATGAAGTCGATAAACCACGAACCTGTGATCCGCCCTAAGGTAACGCTAACCCTTTAGGATGTGAATGATGTCATTATAAGAGAGAAATCAAGGCCGATGTTACTATATTTTTGGCTTTTGTATGTAAAAATTTATGGTGTTGAAACTAATAATACTTAATCATAATCATAATAATACTTAAAATAACTACTAAACTAAAAGTTTATATTTTCAGTAATATAAATATGTGATAAGATGAGTGACAAATTAGCCATAGTAGTTTTTTCTGGCACGGTTGACCGGCTTCTTCCGGCAGCAATAATCGCTTCAGGTGGAGTTGCTATGGGCATGGATGTTGAGCTTTTTCTTACATTTTGGGGGCTTAACGCGTTCAGAAAAGATTCTGTAAACTCTAACACGAGGTTCAGCAAGGATTATGAAGATATGGCCCCGGTTATGATGCAGATTATGAAAAACAAGAACGTCCCTTCGTGGTTTGAAATGCTGAAAAAGGCTAAGGAGATTGGAAATGTAAAAGTTCACGCCTGTGCCATGACTTACGATTTGTTGGACATGAAAAAAGAAGATCTAGCTGAGATCGTTGACGACGTCATAGGTGTTGGCGAATTCATAAACATTGCTAAGGACGCAAAAATAACTTTGTTCATCTAGGTGAGGATCATGAGCGAGGAGAAAAAAGAAAAAATAAAAGTAATAGACGCAAGGGGAAGCTTCTGTCCAGGTCCTCTCATGGAACTTATACGCGCAATAAAAGAAAGCGAAGTCGGGGACATTATAGAAGTCTGGTCTACAGACCAGGGATCTCAGAGAGACATACCGATGTGGGCAGAAAAAGCAGGTCATGAATTTCTTGGAGTCATTCACGAGCAGGGGTACGACAGAATAAGGGTTCGCAAGAAAAAGTGAAGGTTTATGCCAAGGAAAATAGTTGTAGTTGGTGGAGGAACCGGCGGTACAATAGTAGCTAACAACTTGGCTTACAGGCTTTATAGCGAGATCGTGAATGGGAAAGTCGAAATAACTGTGGTCGATCCTTCAGCGTACCACGTATATCAGCCAGCTTGGCTCCTAATACCTTTCCGCATAATGCACCAGAACGAAGCCATACGACCAGAAAGGAGCCTGCTTGCTGAGACTGTAAAGTTCAGACAAGAAAAGGCTAAAAGGATCGACCTGAATAACAGGGTCGTTGAAACTGATTCAGCAAAGCTTCAGTACGATTTTCTGGTGATAGCTACAGGTGCGCAGCCAGATTACTCTCAGATACCTGGGCTTGAGAAAGCCGGATACGATTTCTACACTTTTGATAACTCGCTTAAGCTCAGAGAAGCTTTGGGAAGGTTCTCTGGAGGCAAGCTAGTTACAGTTGTAGCCGGTATACCATTCAAATGTCCCCCAGCCCCTATAGAATTTGTATTTCTTGCTGATTCTTATTTTTCAAGGCTGGGCGTAAGGGATAAAATAGAACTCAGCTACGTTTATCCGCTGCCAAGGCCATTTACAATTCAAGGCGTTGCTGAAGAAGTAGGAAAGCTCATGGAACAGAAAAAGATCAACATGAACCTTCTGTTTAACGTTGAATCTATAGACCCTGAAAAGAAAGAAATAAGATCCCTCGAAGGGGAAACATTAAAGTATGACCTTGCAGTTATAGTGCCGCCCCATACAGGGGCTGATGTAGTACGAAATTCTGGAATAGCCGACAAAGGAGGATGGATACCCACAGACAAATACACGTTAAACGTTAAGGGTTACGATGACGCTTATGCAATAGGGGACGCGACTGACCTGCCGGTATCAAAAGCTGGTTCAGCTGCAGACTTCGAAGCCGCAGTAGTTGCTACAAACATACATGATCAGCTAAAAGGGCTTGCTCCGAGCATGAGGTACAACGGGCGTGTCATGTGCTTTATGACAACTGCTATCGGCGAAGCAACTATGCTGCTCTTTGATTATGACCACCCCCCTGTACCTCCACCTCCTAACTTTGCATGTTACTGGTACAAGCTTGTGTACAATAGGATGTACTGGACGATAACGGCAAAAGGGCTTTTGCCTGGCTTTGGAGTGTGATATATATGGAAAAGAGCAACAAAATAATTGAAAAACTTTTAACTCCTGAAAACACAGAAAGAATCGAAAAGCTGATAAACGCTCTACCAACGATAGAGCATGCAGTAACCCTTTTACAGGAACTTGACAGGCTGGGGGCCCTAGATATTATTTTTTCACTTACATGCGCAGTTGCAAACCTCAAGAACATGCTTTCAGATGAGATGGTCTCTGGTGCAGCGTCTATGGGAAACACGGCAATAGAACTGCTCGCGAAGATAGGCTCTCCAGAAGTGCAGAAGGTTCTTTCAGTGATAATGGATCACAGCGTTGAATTAAGCCAAAGCATGATTAATGCTGAAAGGGTAAAGGGGATAACAGGGCTCATGAAGGCTCTGAGGGATCCAGAAGTACAGCAAGGTCTCGGTTCCATTTTTGCCTTTCTCAAAGTGTTTGGCAGATACATAAAATCCGCAAAAGAAGATCAAGTATAGCCAGCATTATTTTTTTAACATTACGGGGTTAAGGTAACTATTGTCTCTTTATAAAAAATAAAATAAATTATGATTAACTAAGATTTTTGCGCCTCAAAACCCAGAGAAGAAGTCAAGATCAGAAAAAATAGCAAAGGCTGCTTAGGATAAATACTCAGGAAGCAAAAATTTTAAACTTGATAAAATTTAAATCTACAAAACTTGCTTTGTTGATATTTGATGTGTAATCCTGTAGCTCTGATAATATTGCTGAGATAGTTTGTGCTAATTCTGTATTTTTTTTACAGCTCAACGATTTCATTCTTATTCCTCTCAAGAAAAGGCCTTTTATGTCTCCAACTTTGTACTTTTGTACTATCTATAGAGCTGTTGCACTCTGCTAATTGATATATACCCTGCACATCTGCTATCTCTTTATTGGTTAGCTTACCATTAACCTTTGCTTTTATTATCTACTCTATCTGTTCATTGCCTTTCTTATCCTGTATTTCTTAACTTTTTAAATATCTAAGGATATGTAATAATTTCGGAATAAGATAACTAGCAAAAGAAAGAGATAAATTTATAAGCAGTTGTAATATATCTATCATGGTTTTGGAGGTGAAATTATAAAATGGCTGATGCTACTGCTATTCCAGCGGTTACTTCAACTGGGCAACCAATACTAATTCTTAAGGAAGGGACAACAGAAAAAAGAGGAAAGGAAGCGCAAAGAAACAATTTTGAGGCTGTTAAAATAGTTAAAGATATAGTAAAAACTTCTTTGGGGCCAAAAGGAATGGATAAAATGCTCGTGGACAGTCTAGGGGATGTAACTGTAACAAATGATGGAGCAACAATACTAAAAGAAATGGACATCCAGCATCCGGCGGCAAAAATGATGGTAGAAATAGCAAAGGCTACTGATAATGAAGTAGGAGACGGCACCACATCTACCGTTGTTTTGGCAGGCTATCTAATAGAAAAAGCAGAAGAACTTATCGAGAAAGGAGTTCATCCAACTATAATTATAGATGGTTACATGAAAGCATCTCAGGAAGCCCTAAAAATTCTCAAAAATATTGCAGAAAAGGTGAATCCAGATGACAAAGAGATTTTAAAGAAAATAGCAAAAACTACACTTTCAACAAAGATGGTTTCTACCGAAGCAGAATACTTGGCTGACCTTATTGTTAATGCAGTTTTGCAGGTCGCAGACAAGGTTAACGGAGGGTACAAGGTAGATATAGAAAACGTTAAGGTTGAGAAAAAGCCAGGAGCTTCTATTACAAACACACAGCTTATAAAAGGTGTTGTAATAGACAAAGAAGTCGTTCACGCAAGCATGCCTAAGTCAGTGAAAAATGCAAAGATAGCTTTACTTAATGCTCCTCTTGAAATAGAAAAAACAGAGATAGATGCAAAGATAAACATAACTGATCCAGAACAGATGAAAGCGTTCTTGGATGAAGAAACAAAGATACTAAAGCAGATGGTTGAAAAGATAAAATCCGTAGGCGCAAACGTGGTTCTATGCCAGAAAGGAATTGACGATATGGCACAACATTACCTTGCGAAAGAAGGAATCCTTGCAGTAAGAAGAATCAAGATGAGCGACATGGATAAGCTATCAAGAGCTACAGGGGGTAGAATAGTCACCAACATCGATGATCTGTCATCAGAAGATCTAGGGTATGCAGAGCTTGTTGAGGAAAGAAAGATAGAAGAGGATAAGTGGGTTTTTGTAGAAGGGTGCAAGAATCCAAAAGCGGTAAGTATTCTTATCAGGGGTGGCGCTCAGAGAGTTGTTGATGAAGCTGAAAGATCCATCCACGACGCTCTAATGACAGTCAAGGACGTTCTAGAAAGGCCCTTAATAGTCGCTGGTGGAGGAGCAGCTGAGATAGAAGTTGCAACACAACTAAGGAAGTGGGCTCAGACTCTTGAAGGAAGAGTTCAGCTAGCAGCGCTTGCATTTACAGAGGCTCTTGAGAACCTTGCACTAACGCTTGCAGAGAATGCAGGTTTAGAACCGCTTGACATATTACCTGAATTACAAGCAGCTCATCAGAAGGGTGATAAATGGGCAGGAATTAACGTGTTGAAAGGAAAAGTAGAAAACATGATGCAGAACAACGTAATAGAGCCCGAAATAGTTAAAGAACAGGTAATAAAGGCCGCGACAGAAGCAGCTAGCATGATAATAAAAATAGACGATCTTATTGCAGCTAGTAAACTTCCAGAAAAAGAAAAAGAAAAAGAAACATCAAAATCTTCTTCTGAGTAAATTTAAACAAAACTTATAAAGAATAAACTTTTTTTATAATTTCTTTACCAAATTTTTCTTTTATACTATTTGCGATTCCTATAAAAATTTTTTCATAAACCTTTAATATCTCTATAAAATTAATAACGTTTTTATCCGAAAAATTTGAAAGCTCATACATGTTTGTAATATATATTAATTTATTGGAAAGCGTATCAAAGTTGCCAGGATTTTCTACGTTGTACTTTTTCGAAAGGTACATAACTGCTTCCTGCAAGTCTTTGCACTTTATTTTTTGCTTTATATAAAGAGATTCGGAAAACGGAGTTTGGCTTGCAAAAGCACAAACTTTGTAATTGTGAAGGTCTATAAGAGCTTGAGTTGCTAAATTATAACCAGCGTGCTTGATTATTTCTGTTATTTCTATTTTTTCAAACGCAAATTCTAGCAACCCTGGATCTTTAGTATTTTGCAATATTTCTATTGGAAACTTGATCAGTAAATCAAGCGTATAGTTGCCCAGTTTTATTTTATTAAGGTCGTTAGCGCTTTCTACCTTCTTTAATGCATCCTCAGCAAGAGGTTTTGCTTCATACGTGTAATAATGAAGATTGTGCTCAGTTATTTTTTTAAAAAAAGCTTTTTTTATATTTTCTAGTACTAAAGCGTTAAGCTCTCCTAAAGCTTTAGGTGTTTCTTTTGAAAGTTCATAAGCAAATCTACCTACCAGTTCTTTAAAGTATTCTTCGATCGTGCTCGCCTGTATAGGGTAGTTTATTTTTCTGGCAATTCTATCTAGTAGTTCCTTTTCACTTCCTAATTCTACATATTTTTCAGTTTCGCTTAAAGAAGGCAGTTTAGAAAGAAAAGCCCTTGACCTAGAAATAGCATAAATAGCGTTACCCTTCAATTTTCTTCTCTAATTCACGTTTAACTTCATCTTTTAAAATTTTCCAGTTGTTTTTAAACGCAGATTCTATGTGCTGCAACTCTGTTTCATATTTTTTTCTTATGTCTTCACATTCTTTTTCTATCATGGGTTTCGAATCATCAATTATCTTTTTTGCTTCAGCTTTTTTAATATCAAGGTACTTACTTTTTGCCTCCTCGCCAATTTTTTTAGCATAATTTTTGAGTTCATCAGCATACATTGCTGCCTTGTTTTGTAGTTCATCTAATCTTTGATTAACCTCTTTAACATAATTTAAAAGTTCATCGACCTGCATCATGTTAGTTATTTACTAAACGATATAAATTTATTATGCATCAAACAATTAAATATACTATGCCATTGGAGCGCGAAGTAAAGCTCAAGGTTCCTGAAGATGTTGATTTAGAAAGTTTTTTGTTAAGAAACGGGGGATTTTTTTTAAAGAAAGAAAAACAGATAGACGTTTATTTGGACTTTGATGATTTTAAAATTAAAAAATCGGGTTCAGCGTTTAGAATAAGGTTTTCAGGCAATTATTGTTTTTTGACGTTTAAGGGTCCACAGAAAGAGGACATTGTTAAAAACAGAGAGGAATACGAAGTTATGGTTTCTGATGGTGAACAGTTGCTTAAAATTCTAAAATCTATTGGTCTTGATGAAAAGCTTAGAATAGCAAAAGAAAGAACAACAATTGGATATGAAGGTTTAAATTTTGAGATAGACGTGGTTGAGGGGCTTGGTAAATTTGTAGAGATTGAGATTAAATCCGATAATGATATACAAAAAGTAAAAACGATAATTGAAAAAGCGGGCATCTTGTGGAGCCCAATATTGAAGAGTTATGCCGAACTTCTCTCAGAAAAGCATATTTAAAGTTTGTTAGAAATATTTATATAGATGTTATATACATCTTTTTGTGAGGCAATTTTAATATGTCGTACAAAAGGGTTTCTCCGTCAGATGTAGATAACATTGATAGATGCCCAAGGTGTGGTTCAAAAGATTTGCTTATGGATGTCAACACCGGAGAAATACTTTGTGCAAGCTGCGGATTTGTTATAAAAGAAAAGGTAGAAGATCTAAAGCCTGAATGGAGAGCTTTTTCAAAAGAGGAAAAAGAGGACAGGAGCAGAGCAGGAATACCTTTATCGATAGCCATGCACGACATGGGTCTTTCAACTGTAATGGATCAGTCAGATAAAGACGCCTCTGGTAAATCGCTTACAGGGTTTAACAAGAGCACCTTTGACAGGTTAAGGATGTGGGACAGCAGGAGCCAGATACACGAACCCGCAGAAAGAAACTTAAGGCAGGCATTTAATGAGCTTGACAGGCTAGCTGATAAGCTCAGCGTTTCTGAGAACGTAGTTGAAAGGGCAGCATATATATACAGAAAGGCGCTTGAAAAAGGCCTGGTAAGGGGGAGAAGCATAAGTGCTCTTATAGCAGCATCTCTTTACGCTGCGTGTAGAGCTCTTGAGATACCAAGGACATTAAAAGATATAGCGGCTGTTTCAAGTATCAAGAAAAAGGACATAGCAAGGTGCTATAGGCTAATCCTGAGAGAGCTGGATATGAAGATGCCGATAATAGATCCTGTAAAGTCTGTCAGCAGGATAGCAGCAAAAGCAGGGCTCAGTGAGAAAACTACAAGAAAAGCTATCGAAATAATCAAAAAGGCCATGCAGTCTGGTTTATCAGCTGGAAAGGATCCTATGGGTCTTGCGGCAGCAGCGCTTTATGTAGCATGTGTATTGGAAGGAGAAAATAAGACACAGAAGGATATAGCAGAGGCTGCCGGGGTAACTGAAGTAACGATAAGAAATAGGTATAAGGGACTAAAAGCAACGCTTAACTTGCCTGAACTCTGAAATTTTTGTTAAGACCTCCATAAAATTTAAATTTTTATTTTTATAATCCCATTACTGTATGCAAAAATCTTTAAAAATAGACGAGAAAGATATTAAAATTTTAAGCGAACTTACTCGTGATGCAAGCCAAAGCATACCAAAACTCAGCAAAAAGCTTAACCTTGATCCAAGCGTTGTATACTCGAGGATAAGAAGGCTCCAGAAGCTGGGTTATATACAGGGTTTTACAACTGTTGTAAACGAAGAATTGCTAGGATGGAAGGTCTTAGCTATAATAGGAATAAACGCTGAGTCAAAGAAAAGGGATCTTGTTTATGAAACGCTATATAATATGCCAGAAGTCAGAACGGTAATAGAGGTTACAGGAAGGTATGACTTTCTGGTTTTTCTTAAAGCAAAGTCGATAGAGGACCTTCATTCGCTTATAACAGATAAAGTAGGGGCCATTGACGGTGTTACGTACACTGAAACGTTTATCTCATTAAGGTCTAAAACTAAGACTTTTGAGTTGTTAATATAAAAACTGATGAAAGGATACCTTTTAATAAAGTCAAAAAGCAAAGAGGATGCTTCGTGTTTAAGCAAATTTGTTAAAGACAAGAGCAAAATTTATAATAAATATTTGATTATTGCTCCTGATGACCTTGACTATATTGAAGAATACAAAAATCTTTGTGGCGTTGAAAAATTATATTTTACATTTAGATTTAGTTCCACTAAAGATTTAGCTCTTCACATAGAAAAAAACAAAAAAGGAAAGGTAATTAATTTTGTTCTTGAGGATGGTTCTCAAAAAGATCTTTATCAGCTGATAGACGATTTTTTGAAAGTTTCTAAAAATGGGCTAATTAGCGAAGTAGAACCTGAAGAAGTTTATAAAATAATCAAGGTCGGAAAATTTTTTCATTTGGTTCTGCATGAATCAGAAGGACCAGGAGGAATATGCGTAAACGACGGAGAAGCCACAGTTTTTGTTGATGGTAGCTATGAAAGTTATGTTCTGGCGTATAAATTTCTTCGTTATGGAAAAAACGTTACAATAATCATACCATATAAAAATGATAAAAACGCTTTAAGAACTGTTGTAATGTCTTTGTATAAGATTTTAAAAAGCTGTAAAAACAGGTATGTAAATTTATATGTCTTTGACTTAAACAATGAAGTTGACAAATCCAGTAAAGCCAACTTCTCTTTACCAATATTTTTACCAAAAGGAAACGTTTACAACGAGAAAGTTGTGAGCATTCCAGCCGAGCTGTTAAGCGATTTTAAAATTCCCGTAGCAATAAAAGACGTTAACACAATTATAAACTATAGTGGGCTTTTAAATTTTAATTTTAAAGAACTGGTCCAAATAAAAGAAATTCAAAATAAATCTTATCATGAAATATTGGATACTATATTAAGAAGCATTTGAGGAGCAATCTTCAAAATCGTAATAAGAAAAGTTTATATATAATGTCATATTCAATTAAATACGAATGAACACAAAATATTTGTATTTGTTCATGGCATTAATTGCCCTAGGATTTTCAGTAAGCCCTGCAGTTGCACAGTCGCCAATGCTGGCTCCTACACAGGTACATACTCATGGACCTTTGATAAATACACTGATCTTTAACGTATATACAAGCGACCAAAACGCATTTCTGGCTTTGATATCAGGGCAGATTCAGGCTATGGAGTGGACCTTAACTCCAAGCATGTATATCACAGCACAGGCCACTAGCAACGTATACACAAACCTAACATTATCTTACGCATTTGACGGCATAGCTTTCAACTGTCTAATGTATCCTTACAGCAACGTTCACTTTAGAAGGGCAATAGCTGACCTTGTAGATTACTCATACCTTCAATCGCTTTATGGTATTGAAGCGGTTGCTGAACCTTATATATACGAGCCAACCCTCTTCTCTCCACCTTATGCTAGTACATACTGGTACGATCCTCAACTGCCTTATCCGTATAAATACAGTCCAACAAATGCTATGCAAGAACTACTTAAGGTACCGGGAATATCTTACAACAGCGTAAAGGGACAGTGGACATTATACGGAAAGCCTTTCTCGCCCGTTCTTTACTACAGGTCAGATGATCCGCTAAGGACCGATCTGGCTGAACAGTTGGCAAGCGCAGCAAAACAGATAAACCTTACGATAACGTTGAAACCAGTTACAGGCATTACAGCTTCTTCAATAATTTATTCTCCAGCAGCCTCAGTGGTTATAGCACCCGGTACTATGCTAGCAAACTTTTCAACAACACCGCCACAATTTAACATGACTCTTGCTAATCAAACTGATACATGGGGAATGTATACTTTTGGCTGGATAGTATCGTGGGAGCCAAACTATCCGTGGTTCTTCTTTAACAGCCAGCTAGCAGGCATAGTAGATTTTGGAAACTTCTTTAATGAAAGTATGGATTACTGGACTGACATTCTGTATTGGGCCGCAACGAACATTTCAAGAGCACAACAAGCTGCGTGGATGTTCCAGAAGATATTCTATCAGCAGCTACCTTATGTCGTAGCCCTCTGGTCCAACGAAATATACGCTGATTATGTTAAAGGGTGGACAGGGTTCGCTCAGTTACCGACAACTGGACCTAACGAAGAAACAGGACTTTACTACACTTCTCTGAACGTTCATCCGTCGAACGCTCCCTATGGTGGCACATTTACGGAAGCTTTACACTCTGCTCCTACCTCGTTGAACCCGCTATATGTTACTAACTGGGTTTGGCAAGTAGATGTCTGGCAGGAAGTGTATGACTCGCCAATCGGAACGCCTCCGTGGGGACTAACCAACGGATCACTTATACCATGGATGGGAACGTATAACGTGCAAACAGACGTAACAGCTCCTATCGGAAATGGGCCAGGATGGTGGAACCCGTTCAACGCATCAAAGATAGTTAACGGAGAAATAATAACAATAAACTTCTGGAAGAACGATACATGGCAAGACGGGGTTCCTCTTAACGCGTATGACTACAACTTCTCGCTGTACTACTGGAACGTACAAGGCCTATCAGGCGCATCCACTCCTGATTCATATGCTTCAACTCCACCGTATGGTTTGCTGGCAACTTACATACCTCCGAACAATCCGTATGAGATACAGCTTTACGTTAACTCAACAAACTTATGGAACATATACACTCTTGACATACCAGTGATTCCAATGCATATATTCAAATACTTTAATCCTTCTGTAACAGCTTCATCAACTGGCGCTATGGACACAACTCTTCCATTGAGCCAAATACCTGGTCTGTCCTCATACCTTTTGAGCCCAAATGAACAATTGCCTGAATGGATGTACTGGCTGCCAAACCTTGAAGTTGGTAGCGGACCATTCGTATTCCAGTCATGGAACAAAGTTACTAACGTGATAACCCTAACGAGAAACCCCAACTACTACAGGAGCGCATGGTGGGCATGGATGACGACTGAACCTCAGGGAACGAGCGCACCGTTCAAAGTGAACATAATGGAAGAAATATATAACCCCACTTCAAGCACATTTGAAGGCGTTGCACCTGGTAGCACAGGTTACATACCAATAACCAACGCAACAGGTGTAGTTGAAGTCATCAACCCGGCATCAGGACAAGTGTATGAAAGCGAACCGTTAACATCCGTTGGCAATGGATCATACACAGCTACGATTCCAACGTCAAACCTGGCCCCAGGAACTTATGAGCTTATGGTTAACGCCTCATACACATCTTTCGGGCTTAACAGAGTATGGTACAGCTACAGCGGACTCACTGTATCTCCATTGACAGTAACAGTTACGTACAAAGTTGTCTCATCTACAGGTGTACCTATATCTGGAGCAACAGTTAAAATAGACGGTGAAACTGCTATTACAAACTCTTCCGGAATAGCTGTCGTACCTAATGTACCTCTTGGTACTCAAAATGTAACCGTGACGGCACCAGGTTATCAGAATTATACAGCGACGTTACCTGTTTCATCTACAACCACAGTACAGAGCGTAACTCTCTCAAGTGTAGCACCACCGCCACCACCTCCACCGCCTCCACCAGCGCCGAACTATACAGTTTATTACGTAGTCGCTGCAATAATAATCATAATAGTGATCATAGTGGCTGTCTTGGCTTTAAGAAGAAAGTAAACAGCATAAAGCATTTAAATATTTTTTGTATTTTATGTGATGGGATGGGTATTAAATCTTATATTGCCAAGAAGGTTATTGGTATTATTGTAACTATGTGGGTTATAGCAACAATAAACTTCTTTTTATTTCAGGTTATGCCGTTTACGCTTCTTGGGATAAATCCAGAACTGTGGTTCGTGCCTATAGTAGGAACACAACACAACCTTCAATACATAGAGAAGATCAGAGAAGAAGTAATAGCAGAGTTAGGTTTTAACAAACCGCTTGACATAAGATATCTGATTTACCTTAAGGCCATGTTTACGTTTAATTTTGGGTATAACGTTGGAAGCGTTTTAAGCGGGCCTGTGATATCTACTATAGCCAGGTATGCCCCATATACAGTTCTTTTGTTAGGTGGATCAACAATAGTGGCTTTTTTTATAAGTTTATACCTGGGAGTGTTTTCCGCCCATAAAAGAGGAACCTCAGTCGATCAAGTTTCATTCATGACATTACTATTCTTTTACGCTATGCCGTCCTTTTGGATAGGAAGTTTACTGCTTTTAGTATTTGCTTATTACTTAAAATTAGCGCCGCCAAACGCAGCAGCATACTTTAGTTCATTTCATGGTATAGCATATTATATTGCTGTTCTAAAAGCAATGGTACTTCCTTTTACTTCACTTACGCTCATAAGCATAGGAGGATTTTATCTCATACAAAGGTCTACAGCAATAGACATAATAAACGAAGATTTTGTAACAGTACTAAAAGCTAAAGGACTTAAAAACAGATCAATATTATACAAGCATGTGCTTAGAAATGCAATTTTACCCACTTTGACAATATTTGCGATTTCTATGGGATTTGTTCTTTCTGGCGCGGTTATAACAGAAACAATATTTGGGTGGCCAGGTTTGGGATACTGGACTTATATGGCAATAGTAACACAAGATTTTCCCTTAGAACAGGCTATATTCTTTATAATTTCACTGATGGTTGTTCTTGCAAACTTTATAGCTGATATCTCATATGGTTTGCTGGATCCTAGAATAAGGAGGGGTTAAATTTGTCATATAAAAATCAGGTTAAACTTTTTGTAAAAAACAAGATGGGTATAGCTGGAGCTTTTATAATAATATTCTTCACGCTTATGGCTGTTTTTGCTCCTTTTCTTACATCGAACCCTCCCTCACAAACTTTTGTAGCTGGCCCATGGGCTGTACCAAGCTGGGCCACAATCATACCGTTGTACAATAACCTTCCCCCTAACATTCAAGCTGTATCTAATAATTTTAGCTCCTGGAAGATAAACGTTTACAAAGGTGCGAATTATTCGGTTGAAGAGACAGTATTACCATCTAATTTAGTAAGCATGACAAGGTATACAACAACAAAAGCTCAGGTACTTACAGTTTCATCAAAAGTTCCTGCAGGAATAAGCGAAGTGTCAGTGTTGAACATGACGTATGTTTTCAACTATAATTATAAACCTTCATATAAATTCGCTTTTGGAACTCTTATTTATCCGATAAAGGCTTCTAACATTTCAGATCTCTACGTCAAGTTTACGTTGATAGCTCCGAATGGAAAAGTTTACAAGCTTACCTCATACACTTATGTAGCTTCTTCTCCAGTAGTTATAGATACCCTTGACAATGGGTTAAGGATGAACACGTGGAACGCCATTTACATGGCTTCAG
Source organism: Nitrososphaerota archaeon (assembly GCA_009903795.1). Lineage (GTDB taxonomy): Archaea > Thermoproteota > Nitrososphaeria > Conexivisphaerales > UBA164 > CAYFFZ01. The sequence goes on from WYER01000018.1 coordinate 22,376, forward strand.
ATACCACGCCAGTTGTTCTTTCTGCTTTTGGTCCTTCAGGACTAACGTTAAGCATGCCAGCAACGATAATTTTAAATCAAAAGGGAACTTACAAACTGAACGTACAGGTTATTGTTTTTGAGTCACCACAGCAAGGTTATGTAAAATTTTCGCTTGCAGATCCTTATTTTTTTATATATGGGAGGCAGTACGGGCTTCTGGGGACTGACAATGACGGAAGGGACCTATGGTCTCAGTTCGTCTGGGGATCCAGAATATCAATAGAGGTCGGGCTTTTAGCATCAGTTTTTTCTGTAGCTTTAGGGCTGATAATAGGGCTGATAGCCGGCATGTTTGGAGGAGTTATAGAAGAATTCACGATGAGGGTCACAGACGTGTTTCTGGTCATACCTTTTTTACCGCTTGCAATAGTCGTTCTGTTCCTTTTAACTCAGAACGCATTTTTAGCAAAAGGCCTTTATTTCTGGCTAGTTGTTCTTTTTGCTATCCTTTCCTGGCCTTCTATAGCAAGGGTTATCAGATCTCAAGTGCTCTCTCTTAAAGAGAGAGGTTATATAGAAGCTTCTAAAGCATTAGGAGCTGGAAACTGGCACATAATAAGAAAACACATAATTCCAAACGTAATGGGGCTGGTTTATGCAAACCTCGCTTTGAGCGTTCCAGGATTTATACTTACAGAAGCGGCGCTTGATTTTCTGTTTCCTGGAGCATCAACTACTCCAACTTGGGGCAGAATGTTATCCAAAGCCTATGATCATGCAGCGTCAGCGGTATCGTTCCAGTTTGGATGGTGGTGGTTCATATTCCCAGGCCTTGCAATAGTTCTTCTCTCTCTTGCGTTCGTTATGGTTGGTTATGCGCTTGATGAAATATTCAATCCCAGGCTGAGGGAACAATGAAAACAAAAACCATAATTGGCTTAACGCTGATAGTAGTCTTGATAATTTCGATCAGCGGGTTATATTTATACACAGAAATGTCTCATAGCCAAAAGCTTGTTGGTTCCACTTTTTACTACGAATATATAATATCTATACCAAATAACGGAACTTATGTAAACATGATAAAAATTCATGTGATATCAGTTAAAGAAAACAACGTTATTTTTAATTATCTAATAATCCCTTTAAATAACACAGTTAAAAATAAGTACAGCAATCAATCGTTCGTTCCAATATTTGACCCTACAAACAACATGACTTATTTTAAATCAGGATCTTTTGGAATGCCCCTTTTTATAAACTCTTCAGTCAAAAACGCTTCAGGTTCTACTTATATAGAGTTTCAGGGGGACCAAAGCGTTTATATAAAGTATTCTGTGTTAAGGACTTCAGAAATTGAGGTTAACCTTACTTTGATACCTTATTTGTACTCTTATAATTTAGGGGCTTCACAATGGAACCTTGTTTATGATAAATATTATGGTTATTTGATATATGCAAAAGGAGGTCTTGTAGGTTCAAATTATGTTAGTTTTGAATATAAGTTGGTGAATGCAAGTGTCTGAAGTCTTGAAAGTTGAAGGTTTAAAAATGTATTACAGAATGGGTAAAACATACGTAAAGGCAGTGGACGATATATCGTTTGAAGTTCAGAAAGGCAAATGTTTGGGTTTAGCTGGAGAATCTGGAAGCGGAAAGACAAGCATAGCAGCCACAATAATGAGAATTTTACCAAAAAATGGGCAGATAATTTCAGGTAACATATATCTGGACGGGCAGGATATTTTAAAGCTTAGCGAGGAAGAATTCAGAAAAATAAGATGGGTCAAGGTGGCGATGGTACCTCAAGCATCTATGAATGCATTTGATCCCGTGTTTACCATAGGTGACCAGATAATGGAAGCTATTCTAACGCACAAAAACATGAGCAAGGATGAAGCAATTTCTAGAGTAAAGGAGCTTTTCCAGTTAGTTGGAATAGATCCTTCCAGAATCAACAACTATCCACACGAGTTCTCAGGAGGTATGAAGCAGAGGGCAGCCATAGCTATGGCACTTGCAAACAATCCTGACATAATTATACTTGATGAGCCGACAACCGCTTTAGATGTAATAGTTCAAGCACAGGTTTTAAGCCTTCTTAGAAACCTTAAACAAAAGCTAAACATAAGCATGATATTAATAACGCATGATCTTTCGATCATAGCTGATTTATGTGATTCTGTTGCCGTTATGTACGCAGGGAAAATAGTCGAGTACGGCGATATATACAAAATCTACAAAAACCCAAAGCATCCGTACACTCAGGGTTTGTTGGGCGCATTCCCAAACATAAGAGCAAAGAAACAGAAGCTTATAGGAATACCAGGTGCTCCGCCCAACTTAGCAAACCCTCCTCCTGGATGTAGGTTTCATCCAAGATGTCCTTACGATTTTGACAGGTGCAAGGTAGAAGAACCAAAGCTAAAAGAAGTTGAGCCAGGACACTTTGTAGCGTGCCATCTTTATGATAAAGGTGATCAAAATGCCTGAGCCGCTTATAAAAGCGATAAACGTAAAAAAGTACTTTCCTGTACGGATGAGCTTTATAAGATCGCTGAAAGGTGAAGAGCAAAAATGGGTAAAGGCCGTAGACGATATCTCGATAGATATATATCCCAAAGAAATACTCGGGTTAGCTGGAGAATCTGGTAGTGGAAAGACCACTTTTGGCAGGACTCTTATAAGATTAATAGAACCTACTGCTGGCTCAGTGATTTATAAAAATGTTGACATTTTTAAATTAAAGGGTTCGGAATTAAAAAATTATAGGAGAAAGTTGCAAATAATATTTCAAGATCCATACGACTCTATAAATCCAAGGCTTACCATAAGAGACGTCGTTGCTGAAGGCTTGCTGGTGAACAAGCTTGTCAGCAAAGATAAAGTAGATGAAGCAGTTGCAAGCGCTTTAGAAGATGTCAAGCTGACACCTCCAGAGGAGTTCATCAACAGATACCCTCATGAACTCAGCGGAGGACAGAGGCAAAGGGTAGCTATAGCTAGGGCTTTAGTGTTAAAACCAGATTTTATAGTTGCAGACGAACCAGTGTCGATGCTGGACGTATCTATAAGGGCTGAGGTTCTTAATGTGATGCTTGATCTAAAGGAAAAATACGGCATTACCTTCCTGTTTATAACGCACGATCTGGCTCTTGCAAAACATATGAGCGACAGGATAGCAGTTATGTATTTAGGAAAGCTCGTTGAACTCGCAGACTCAGAGAAACTGATAGATAATCCTCTGCACCCATACACTCAAGCGCTTATAGCTGCAATACCGATTCCAGATCCAACCGCCAAAAAGGCAGAGGTAAAGATAAAGGGAGAAATACCAAGTCCTATCAACCCTCCTTCTGGATGTAGGTTTCATCCAAGATGTCCTTACGTTTTTGATAGGTGCAAGGTAGAAGAACCAAAGCTAAAAGAAGTTGAGCCAGGACACTTTGTAGCGTGCCATCTTTATGATAAACCATAAAATAAATACTAAAAGAGGCAGTGTTTTTTGAAAATATACGTAGGTACTTCAGGCTATTCATACTTCTGGAATGAGGGCAAAAAGGATCCGCTTGGTTGGTACGTCTCAAAAGGGTTTAAGACTGTAGAAATAAATTCAACTTTTTATTCTTTTCCATCTTATGCGTCAATAAAAAGGTGGTCTAAAGTCGGGGAAGACTTTATATTTTCTGTGAAAGTAAACAGGATAATTACTCATTATACTAAGCTCGCAAAAGTGGATCTCTTTAAAAATTTTTATACGAAGTTTGAACCTCTCTTGGAGAAAATTAAGTTCTGGCTATTTCAGTTTCCTCCGTCTTTTTTATGTACGGACAAAAACTTTGAAAAGCTAGAATCTTTTGCTAAGCATCTATCTATTAAAGGGGTTCCTGTTTTAGAATTTAGGGATCCTTGCTGGTGGAAGTTTAAAAATTATGTAATAAAATTAGGTTATATTTTCTGTTCAGTAAGCGCGCCCGCTTTGCCTAATGATATCGTTAACAATAAGGGAACTATATACATGAGGTTCCATGGTAAAGATGAATGGTATTCTTATGTTTACAGCGAAAAGGAGCTTAAAAATTATTATGATAAAATAATAAACAGTAAAGCTGAAGAGGCGTATCTATATTTTAACAATGATTTAGGAATGTTAGAAAATGCTTTATTTATGAAAAGGCTTAGCGAAAAACTATGAGAACTTTTGTCAGCATAAACATAGAGGATAGAGAACTTATAAAGAAGATAAAAGATGTAGCACATGAAGTTAGAAATGATGAATATGGAATTAACTTAACAAAAGACGAAAACCTGCATTTTACTCTAAAGTTTTTAGGAGAGATAAATGAAAAAGAAAAAGAAGAAATAATTAATAACCTTTCTAAAATATCTTTAAAAAGTTTCAGCATTCGCCTGAAAGGACTTGGAGTTTTTCCAGATTTAAATTACATAAGGATAATCTGGATAGGTGCTGAATCGCAAGAACTGATGCAGCTTGCGGAAGAGGTTGATAAAAATACCATCAAAATAAAAAGTAACGAAAAGTTTGTGCCCCATTTGACAATAGCGCGTGTGAAGGCTGTAAGAGATAAAGAAGGCTTAAGAGAGAGAATAATCAAGTTTTCCAAGATAGATTTGGGAAGTTATATTGTAGATAAATTTTATTTAATGGAAAGCAAGCTGCTCCCAGAAGGACCTATTTATGAACCGTTAAAGGTTTTTAATCTCGTTTGAGCAAAGCCTTTAAAGAAATTTTATGCAAGTATATAGTTGTGAAGATTAAGGCAATAATAGCGGTGAAAGAAGGCATGGTAAACCAAGAAGTTACTAACATGCTATCAATGCTAAAGGAGCACTTTGAACTATTTAGCATACAGGATCTACCATACGTTAAAAAAGTTGATTCTTATAAAGTAATAGAAAGCGAGAACATATCATCCGCAATTACGATAGGGGGCGATGGTACCCTTCTGGGGCTTTCAAGATATTTACCAGAATATGTAGAAGTTATAGGAATTAACATGGGAGGAAGAGGTGTGCTGGCTCAGATAGAAAAAGATAGGCTGGGCGAATTTATAGAAGATTACCTTTCCAAGAATTATATTATTGAAAAGAGAATGAGGTTAAAAGCAAAGATATCTGACCTGGAGACGGTTAATGTGTTAAATGAGTTTTATATTCAAAGAGCAAATTTTAATCAAACCCCCATATTCTTCATAAACGTGGAAAATATTGTTAACATAAAAGAAAAGATGGATGGGCTTATAATTTCTACTCCTTCTGGATCAACAGGGTACAACTACTCAAACAGAGGACCAGTTGTTGAACAGGATCTAGAACTAATGATTCTTAATCCTGTAATGCCCTTAAAGGTTTTACCCGTAATCATAGTTAAACCATACAATATAAACATTCAAGTCAGCTCTCACGCTTACATAGTAGCTGATGGGCAGCTAAGGTATGAAGTTTTACCTGGTGAAACAATAACAATTTACAAAGGGGATTATTTAAGTCTCGTAAAGCTTAAGTCATCAACTTCTCAAATAAATAAAATACTAAAATGATTGATAAGGATCCTCTGATTAAACAGGTCAAAATTTTGGGCGGAGTTGAATATCAAAACAAAAAAATATACACGCTTTGGACAAAAGAATGTAAAGATCCTGTAAAATATCTGATTGCCTTTGAATCTGACGGCTTTTCTTCTGAAGAAAAAATTTTAATAGAGTTCAAAACTGGAAGAGAAATTCCGGTTCTAATTAGTAAAGATAGCATATTAATAGGAAAAATTAGAGTTGAGCTTAAAAACTTAGATAAAGAAATAAAAGATGATTTTCTTAAAAAACTTTTAAAATCAGCTGTAAAGTTTTAAACTTAGAGGATTTATAGGAAGATTCTTTATCAGAACTTTGAATAGCCTTTTATAAAAGATTTTTAAATGAACAAAAAGATTTCTTTGCATTCAAACCTAGAAAAGAAGGCCAAGATCATGATGAAGGAAGAAAAGATGTTCAAGAGAACTCAGGAGGTTTTTTCTTTTTATTACGTCCCAAACTAGGAAAGAGCGTGTACAAACCACTTAATATAATTAATTCCGTAGAGAGAAAATAATTAACAAGTAGCTCACTAAAAACAAAAGTAACCCCTCATGATATAGAAATATCCAGGTAGCTGAAACTCTTCAATAGTCTGCCATGCATCGATAGAGAAACTGCTATGACTCAAAGATTATAGCTAACGCTCTGATTGATTGAAATCAGCAACAAAAGAGTTTTTGTGTTGATGCAAGTCAGACGCTTAGGGATTATTTTTGCTAATACGGTGGAATACTTTTCTCACGTAAGCATAATTGCAGCTCTTTGTAAGCTCATGGTAGTTCACAAATAACCTTATAAGCAGAAAATGTTTCTATAATATCATGGACACATACAAAATAGAGTTTTTTACATTTGAAGATCTGATAAAAGACTTCCTAGCTTTGTCAAGTTTTCTTGGTAGAACAACAGCTGTTGTTATTTACAGATACAAGGATTATCTATATACATTGCATCCTTTTTATGAGGGGGTAGGAATACACTTCTGTAAAGATTCAGAAAAGACATATCCTGCTGGAGAATACATATTTGATACTATAACTGAAAAGATAAAAAAGAAAGTAGACAAAAAAGAGCTTTCAGCTAACGAGGTCCTAATAATAATTATTGAGCAGAAATATAACTCAATATTTGAGGGATTAACATAAATAAAAAGTTATGCGGGGGGTGGGATTTGAACCCACGTACCCCAACGGGACTGCCGCCTCAGGGCAGCGCCATTGACCTGGCTAGGCGACCCCCGCAATAAAAACTACTAACAATGCTAATTTAAGCGTTTTTATTTTTTAAGGGATTGCTAAAGCTTTGTAGTAACTAAAGTTTCTTTATCTGTAACAAAAACGGTGTGTTCAAACTGGCTAACTCTGGCACCGCTAGCTTCTATCAATACATGGTAGTCATCAAGAATTCCTTCTTTTACAAGCTTGTCAAGGATCTGTATAGAACTTTTGCCAAATTCTTTTGCTATCCATCGAGATGCAAAAGGCAAGGTTTTGTATTTTTCCCAGATAAAGCTGACTATTTGTGCGGATGTTTCATCCCCTTTTAACCTTCTTGGAGATACAAGCCTGTATATATTGCTGTGCTCACCGTCGACAACAAAGCCTAGAGCACCGCTTTCTACAAAGAAAGGTTCTATTGCATAGGCGGTATTATGTTCAAAATGGCCTTTAATTGGAGAACTTATCATCGGTATTGATATGCCAGCGTGCAACACATAACGTTCTAACTTGTGTCCCATCAGGTTTTCTATAGTTTTAAAACCATAACTTTTTGCATTCTTTTCCACAAATGTTCCGAATTCATAGAAATCAAGCCCGTTATGAACTATTTTTAAAGATTTTTCAAGCGTCTCTTGGTTTGCCTTTACCATGCTCGAATCAACTCCCGAAAAAGTGATAGTAATAGCTGTATCTGCAATATAACCGTTAACGTGAACGCCAAGATCTACCTTTACTATTGCCCCTTTCTTTATCTTTTTATCATCTTCAAATTTTGCCGTATAATGTGCTGCTTCTTCATTCTGGGAAATATTAACAGGGAAAGCAGGAAATCCTCCCTGCTTGATTATAAAATCTTCAAGTTCTTCACAGATGTCAATTATATTTTTTTCTTCATAAACTAGGTTAAATGCTTTTTTCAAAGCATCAGATGCTATCTTTCCGGCCTTTACGTAGTCTTCAATCATTCTTTTCTACCAACCGGTTTATTTTATTAAGCAGCATAGATATTTCTATCGGAGGAATCAGCGCGAGAACTATGTTTTCCACCTTTGCCATTTCAATCGCAAGATTTTCTACACTTTGAGTGCCATGTATAGCTACAACCCTTGGTTTTAACGGTGATATTCTTACTGCTACCATTGGGCTTCTTCCCAGACCAACTTTTGTAAATATTAAGGCCCTCTCAGAGGATTTACCAAATATTCTATAAAACTGCTCCCCCTTTAGCGCTATAATAGCCTTTATGCTGTCCAACACTGTATGTCCAAAAAGGTAATGTTCAGCCATATCATCACCTGTAAGAATCTTGCCTTGAACAGCGTCTATGAGATCAATTATTTTGATCGGTTTTTTATAATCCTTTATATCTATGATTCCATTGTTCATAGCGCCCTGTTTGTCCTGATACATAGCTAAAATTACAGAATCAGCTCCCCTTAGTTTTATTAAGCCTTCTACGTATTTTTTTATAAACCTTATACCAGCTTTCCTTCTTTTACCTTTTTCATAATCAGATATTACTGGGGGCGAGACTCCTATAGATTCAGCAAGCTCTTTTTGCTTTACCTCAAGGTTTTCCCTAATTTTTTTCATCAAAAGGCCAGGGTTTTCTGATAAAACTATTTTTCCTATAAGTTTGTATATCTCGTCGGTTTCCAACATTTCTTTTTACAATTTATATAAGATATAAATCTTTAGTGGACCGGGGGGGACTTGAACCCCCGACCTCCCGCGTGCGAGGCGGGCGTTCTACCCCTGAACTACCGGCCCTTAGGAGACTTTAAAAAATTATTATATTTAGATTTATCTGTAAAAAGCTAGCTAAAAAATATAACCTCAGTTCTGTTTTATGTTCATAAAGTTATAAGGGAAAGTTTTTAAATTAATTACGTAAATACATGGAAGGCAAATGCCAGAGTTTGGATACTCGTTTGTTCAATATAATGAGGTTTCGGACGTTAGAGGAAGCTTAAGGGAAGTTGATGTTAGCCCTAAGGAAGCAAGAGAAGTAGCTAACTATATAAAAGGGATGAGTCTAGACAGAGCTAAACAGATTTTGCAAGAGGTAATCGAAAAGAAAAGGATAGTTCCGTTCAAAAGATACCACCGCAAGGTTGCTCATCATAAAGTAGAAGGATTTTACGCCGGAAGGTACCCTGTTAAAGCAGCTAAGTATTTTTTAAAGCTTTTAGAAAATTTAGAATCAAACGCTCTATATAAAGGGCTGGACGTTAGCAGGCTCATAATAATTCACACCTCAGCTTACCCAGGAAGGAAGCTCGTAAGGTATATTCCGCGTGCTTTTGGTAGGAGATCGCCCAAAAGGCGCGTTTATGTTCATATTGAGGCTGTTGCGAGGGTTGTATAAAAATGGTTTACTATAAAAATATTTTAGAATCAAAAAAGCAGAGCATGATGTTAAGAGAGTATCTTGACAAAAAGTTAAAGCAGGCAGGTTTTGTAGACATGAACCTTGAGAGCAGCCCGTTAGGTACAAGGTTAAACATACTGGCTCTAAGGCCAGGGCTGGTAATAGGGTTGCATGGAAGCAACGTTCGTAACCTTATGGAAGACATATCAAAAGAAATAGGGTTAAAGGAAATCTCAATAAATGCGGCAGAAGTCCAGAATCCAGCTTTAGACCCTAAGGCTATTGCTTTGAGGCTTTCAAATGCGTATCAAAAAGGAGTAAACTTCAGAAGAGCTGCAACTATTGCAATGAATGAAGCTATAGCTGCGGGCGCGCTTGGTATTGAAATTAAGCTGCAGGGCAAGATAAGGAACGAAAGAGCATCGTTTCAAAAATTCATAGCGGGAGTATTACCAAAAAGCGGTTATCCACGGGAAGCTGCTACGAAGTCAGCAGTAGAGCATGTTCTTCTTAAAATGGGGGTGTATGGCATAAAGGTAACTGTAGCTTATAAATCTCCATTTCTAGAAGATTTTAAGTTAAAAGGTGATAAAATTGAAGAAAATAAAGGTCAGCAAACTCAGTGATGAAGAGTTATGGAGGAATCTATCCGAACTTCGGAAGGAACTTCTTAGGCTAAACAACCTAAGGAATATGAGAATGTTAGGAAAAGAATCAGGAAGCATAAAGTCGGTTAAAAGGAACATAGCAAGAATTTTAACCGAAATAAAAAGGAGGCAACAAATGAAATGATAAACATAGGGGACATAGTGTCGGTAAAGGGAAAGAAAATAAAAGGTTACGTTATATACGAAACAAAAAACACGCTCTACATTAAAACAAAAGATGCAATAAAGATTGTTCCCAAAAAGGGGAATTACTTTATAAGCAATAAAAAAATTTACGTTGGAGAGGATTTGGTAGGCAGAATATGGGAGAGGTTAGATCCAAAATGATGCAGGGTATAAATTTAAAGATAGCTCAGCCAACATCAAAATGTCAGGACCCGCTGTGCCCGTACCATGGCCACCTTAAGATAAGGGGTAAGGTAAGGGTAGGAAAAGTTGTAAGCTATAAAATGAAAAAAGCTGCAGTTGTAGAGATAGAGTATTTCTTTTACGTTCCAAAGTATATGAGGTATGAGAGAAGAAGAGGAAAAATACACGCGCGCGTTCCACCTTGTGTTGAAATTAAAGAAGGAAGCACCGTTGCAATAGCAGAAACAAGGCCTCTTGGAAAAAACATAGCGCATGTAGTTCTTGGAGAGGTGAAAACAGGTGTCTGAAAAGACTAGAGCGGTTTCAGCAAAAGGCGTGCAAGAATATAAACCACATATAACAAAATCAATACCTGTACCCGCAATTATTAATTGCGCAGACAACACGGGCGCAAAAAAGCTAAAACTCATACAAGTAATAGGTTATAAGGGAAGATTAAGAAGGATACCAGCCGCTTCTGTGGGCGATGAAGTTGTTGTGGTAGTTAAGGTAGGCACACCTGAGGTCAGAAAACAGATATTTCATGCCGTAATAGTCAGACAGAAGTATCCAGTAAGAAGGTTAAGCGGAGACAGAATCAGTTTTGAAGATAACGCAGCTGTACTTATAACTCCAGAGGGGGAGTTAAAGGGAACAGAAATAAGAGGTCCAGTTGCTATGGAGGCTGCTGAAAGATGGCCAAGAATAGCAAACATAGCGTACTCAATAGTGTGATGTTAAAATGAAGATTAAAGAAATTTTAAAGAATGCTGACTGGCGTTACAAGAATAAAGTGCTAAGGGCGATGCTATCAGAAGAATTGAGAAAAAAGTACGGAGTAAGGACAATGAGGGTAAGGGTTGGAGATACAGTAAAAGTAATGAGGGGAGATTACAAAGGTGTACAGGGTAAAGTGACTGAAGTGTTTCCTGATTTGGGAAGGATAGCAATAGAAGGACTAATGAGAAAGAAGGTTAACGGACAAGAAGTACCAGTAAAAATTCATCCCTCTAAAGTGATGATCGTTGAGCTTAACCTTGAAGATAAAAAAAGAAAAGAGAAGCTTGAAAGAAAATCTGAAGAACAGGTGAATAAAGTTGGCTAAGAAAGGCGGTTCAACTGTTAGAAAAAGAGAGGTTTTACCTGCGTTTTATAAGACTCCAAAGAAAAGGTACGTTTTTGCGACGAACGTAAAGCCAGGACCGTATCCAAAATGGCTTTCTTATGACCCAGTAACCTTGTTAAGGGATGTACTTGGCTACGCAAGAACTGCATGGGAAGTGAAAAAAGGCTTGAAGATGGGGATGTTAATAGTAAATAATAAGACAGTTAAGGATCATCAGTTTCCCATAGGCCTTTTTGACGTAATAAACATAAAAGGTACGGAAATTTATTATAGGCTTGTTCCTTCAAACGGCAAAGAGCTCTATCCTATACAGATAGATAAACAGGAAAAAGATCTTAAAATAATAAGGGTCGTAAAGAAGGTTAAAGTAAAAAGCGGAAAAGTGCAATACGTTGGGCATGACTCTAGCAGCTACGTCCTTGACGATGAGAGTATAAAAATTGGAGACTCATTGTTAGTAAACCTTGCAGAAAATAAGGTAATTGACGTATTTAAGTTAGAAAAAGGAAACATGGGGCTTGTTTACAGAGGTAGAAGGGTTGGAATACTTGGGAAAATAGATAATATTGTACCTAGCACATTTAGCAGAGTATCTACTGTAAGGCTGATAAAAGGAGATGAAGCAGTTACAGTTATAAAGGATTACGTTGTTGTGGTCGGTAAAGAAAAGCCGGCAATAAAGCTAGGTGTTGAACAATGATGGAACAGCCCAAAGAATCTAATTTGATGAAGAGAATATACATAGATAAAGTAATACTACACATAGGAGTAGGGCAGGCTGGAGAAAAGTTAGAGAAAGCAAAAAAAGTGTTACAAGAAATAGCTGGACAGGAACCTTCTGAAAGAAGAGCAAAAAAGACCATAAGGGATTTTGGTATACATAGAGGTGAAAAAATAGCGGTTATGGTAACGCTAAGGAAGAAAAAAGCCTTGGAAATTTTGCAGAAAGTTCTTGCAGCAAGGGGTAACTCTGTGCCTTTATCTTCAGTTGATGAAGCAGGGAACCTTGCATTTGGAATAAAAGAGCACATAGACATCCCAGGCATAAAATACAATCCTGAAATTGGTATATTTGGATTAGACGTAATAGTAAACCTAGCAAGGCCCGGTTATAGGGTTCAAAGACGGAAAAGGTGCAGATCAAGCATAGGTAAGGAACACAGGATAACAAAAGAAGAAGCAATAGAGTTTTATAGGAGTATAGGGGTGAATTTGGTATAATGGGCAAGTATATTTTTGGAAAAATCCGAAGCGGTAAACCCAGAAGGTACGGTAAAGGGTCTAGAGCTTGTATTAGGTGCGGCCAGTACGGACCTGTAATTCAAAAATACGGTCTGATGTTGTGCAGGCAGTGCTTTAGAGAGGTCGCACCACAGTTAGGGTTTAAAAAGTATAATTAGGTGAGAAAATTGCCAGCAAAAGACCTTGTCGCAAACCTTTTTAGCACAATACGCGAGAACGAGAAAAGAAACAAAAGAGAATGTTATGTAATGCCAGCTTCAAAGCTTTTGATGAATATGTTAAAAGTCATGCAAAGGTATGGTTACATAGGAGAATTTGAGCTTATAGATGACAGGATAATGCCTAAGCTTAAGGTACAGCTTTTGGGAAGAATAAACAATTGTGGAGCTATCAAACCAAGGTATCCTGTAAAGTGGGACCAGTTCGCAAGTTGGGAAAGAAAGTACCTGCCGGCTGTTGGTATGGGAATATTGATAGTTTCAACAAACCAGGGCATAATGAGCCACGTTGAGGCTCAAGAAAAGAAGATAGGAGGTAGGTTGTTGGGTTATGTCTACTGAAGCCGTTAAACAGGTTTTTTATTCAGAGGAAATTCCTATACCAAAAGACGTCAGCGTAAAATTAGAAAATAAAACGTTAAAAGTAAAAGGGCCGAAAGGAGAATGTGAAAAAGATTTTTCAAAGATGAAGGTTAATATTGAAGTACATGAAGACAAAATCATAGTTTCCAGCGTAAAAAAGAGGAAAGATTATTATGCCGTTGCACGAGCAGTTGTGAAACACATAAAAAATTTAATTGAGGGCGTTCAGAAAAATTATGTGTACAAGCTAAAAATAGTTTATTCTCACTTTCCGATTCAGGTAAAAGTTGAGAAAGATAGAGTAAGGATTGATAATTTTATAGGAGAAAGATTCCCTCGTTTTGCAAAGATAGTTGGTTCCAATACAAAAGTTTCTGTTGAAGGTGATGATATAATAGTTGAAGGACCATGTAAAGAAGCTGTTGGACAAACAGCCGGAAATATAGAGAACGCAACAAGAATAAAAAATAAGGACCCAAGGGTCTTTTTAGATGGGGTGTACATTTATGAAAGATCCTAATAAAAAGATACCAGAATTTAAAAGAGGGGAGAGCTGGAGGTATAAGAGAATAAAGCAAAACTGGAGGAAGCCAAAAGGCATAGACAACAAGATGAGGCTACAGCTTAAAGGATGGCCACCTATAGTTAAGATAGGCTACAGGAAATCTAAAAAAGTCAGAGGTTTGCATCCATCAGGTTTGGTTGAAATTTTGGTCTACAGCGTAAAAGATTTGGAACATTTAAATCCGTCTATGCATGCAGTAAGAATTTCAGGAAGATTGGGGTTAAAGAAAAAGCTTGAAATACTAAAGGAAGCCAGAAAAAGAGGGTTAAGAGTACTTAACGCGCCATCAGAGGTGAAGCCTTAAAATGAACCTTGAAAAGAAAAAAGAAATAGTTGCAAGGATGCTTGGCGTTGGAAAAGGCAGGATTAAATTTAACCAGGATAGGATTACAGATATTGAAGACGCAGTAACAAAGCAGGAACTCAGAGCTCTAATAAAAGACGGTGCAATATCGATTTTACCAGTTAAAGGGCAGACAACGAAAAAGAAAGTAAAAAGAAGAGGCTACGGAAGCAGGAAAGGCAAAAAGACAGCAAGAATGGGTAAAAAAGAGAGATGGGTAAGACAAGTTAGGGCTTTAAGGAAATATTTGAAAGCAGTCAAAGGACAGATAACGAAGGAGAAATATTGGGAAGCTTACAGAAAGATTAAAGGAGGTGAAATCAGAACTGTTGCGAGGCTTAAGGAGTATTTGGGTGGTAAGCTATGATGTTTAAAAGAAGGTTGCAGTTTAAAACTAATTATAAGAGAAGAAAAAAGGCCTTACTTTCCAGGTTACCTCTGGTTTACATGTTCAAATCGAACAAGAATATTTGGGCGCAGGTAATTAAACCTAAAAAAGAAGGAGATATAACAGTTGTTCAGGCTAATTCTAAAGAGCTTGAAAAATTAGGCTGGAAATTTAGCAGAAAAAATTATCCGGCGGCATACCTGGTTGGCCTTTTGTTGGGGAAAAGGGCTGTTGCAAATGGTATAGAAGAAGCGATATATTATTCAGGGGTTAAAAGTTTTATAGCAAAATCAAAAGCAGCCGCTTTCCTCAAAGGTGTAACCGATGCAGGTTTAAAGGTTAGGGTTGGTGAAGAAATATTTCCAGATGAAAGTATAATAAAAGGTGAGCAGATAGTTGATTATGCAAAAAAACTTTTGGAAAGTGGGTATTCAGGTCCTCAGTTTATGAGAGTTATGAAAGATATAGAAAATCTTCCTGAAGTTTTTGAAAACATAAAGAAAAAAATAATGGAGGGAGAAATCAAATGAGCGAACAAGCCCAACCGCCAGAAACTCAAGAACAAGTAAAAGAATGGGTACCAAAAACAACTTTAGGACAGCTAGTTAAAGAAGGGAAGATAACTAATTTAAAGGAAATCTTTGAGCTTGGGTATAAAATAAAAGAACCAGAAATAGTTCAGACGCTGCTTCCCAATTTAAAAACCTTGTTAGTTGGCGTAAGAGTAGTTCAAAAGCAGACAGACGCAGGAGAAAAGACAAGGTTCAGAGCATTAGTAGCGGTGGGGGACCAAAGCGGATGGTTTGGGGTTGGACATGCTAAGTCCATGAATACGAGGACAGCGGTAGATAAAGCCATAAGAAATGCACTTCTTAGCATAATACCTGTACCGCTTGGATGCGGAAGCTGGGAATGCAGGTGTGGTCAGCCACATTCTGTACCTTATGTATTAGAAGGTAAAACAGGAAGCGTAAGGATTATAATATATCCTGCTCCCAGAGGTCTGGGCATAGTAGCTGCTCCTCACATTAAAAACATAATAAGCTTGGCGGGAATA
Organism: Nitrososphaerota archaeon; assembly: GCA_009903795.1. Taxonomy (GTDB): domain Archaea; phylum Thermoproteota; class Nitrososphaeria; order Conexivisphaerales; family UBA164; genus CAYFFZ01. The sequence continues at coordinate 37,860 of WYER01000018.1, forward strand.
AAAGATGCTTGGACAAAGACATTCGGAAGGACTTCAACCGATATCTCTATGGTTTTTGCAATTTATGACGCATTTAAAAACGCTTCAAAGGTGATAACTGTATGAGCCTTTTAATAGCTATAAGAATAAAAGGTACAATAAATGTAAGAGAAGATGTTAAAAGAACTTTGGAGATGCTACATCTAAAAAGAAAGTTCAACGCAACAGTACTTAGGGATTCCCCAGTAGTCAGAGGTATGCTCCAAAAAGCAAAAGATTATGTGGTCTGGCAGGAACTACCTTTTGAAAAAGCAGTAGAACTATTTCAGAAAAGGGGAAGGGTTAGCAAGAGGCGTCGCCTTACTTTAGAATATCTAAATTCAAAGGGCATAAACAGCTTTGAAACTCTGGTTAAACTCTATGATGAAGGTAAAATAAAGCTAAAGCTTATTGGCGTAAAACCTTATTTTGGCCTTCCGCCTCCAAAGAAAGGCATACCGAGACGCAAATATACTGCGCTTGAGCTATTAGAGAGGATGACGCAAAATGGCAACTAGAAAAAGAAAAGTAAGAAAGCTCAGAGGTTCAAGAACTATGGGCTGGGGACAGGTAGGACAGCACAGGAAGTCAGGAGGACATGGAGGTACAGGAAACGCTGGGCTTCACAAGCACAAATGGAGCTGGGTACTTGTACATGATCCAGAACACTTTGGAAAAGATGGATTCCACAATCCAACAGGCAAGAAGATCAAAAAATGGATTAACATAGAAGAAATAAACTACTTGCTTGAAAAATATCAACCTAAAACTACAAGAGATGGTTTACCGGTCATCGATTTAAGGGAATTAAAGATACAGAAGGTTTTGGGGAAAGGGAATCTGGAAAAACCTGTATATGTGATAGCTGAAAGCTGGACTAAAAAAGCTGAAGAAGCTATAGTTAAAGCCGGCGGAAAAATATCAGTTAATTAAAAATGAATATAAGAGACGCTTTCTTTAAAATTTCATCTGTTTTACCAGAGGTACCTAAGCCTAAACAGAAACCTAGCTTAACTGAAAGGTTAATCTGGACGTTACTTGCTGTTGTGCTATATATGCTTATGGCTCAGATTCCACTTTATGGAGTAGTAAAATCTTCAGCTTCACTTCTCTTTTTTTATCAGATAATTTTTGCGGCCAACATAGGAACTTTGATGACACTCGGCATAGGCCCGATAGTAACTGCTGGGCTTATCGCGCAGGTTCTTATAGGCTCTGATTTGATTCATCTGGATTTAACAAATCCAGAAGATCAAAAGTTTTTTGCATCTATAACAAAGATACTTACTTTTGTGTTTATCATTGCTGAAAGCGTTTTTTATGTATTGAGCGGCGTTGTAGGGACAATTTTAAGCCCCTATGCAACTGTTATCGTAATATTTCAGCTTATAATAGCCACTTCAATAGTTTTCCTGTTGGATCAGATGCTGCAAAAAGGATGGGGGATAGGGAGCGGTATAAGCCTGTTTATACTTGCCGGCATATCGTTACAGATAATGCTTGACCTGTTTAGTCCTATACCAGTTAACGGTAAGTACTTTGGCTATATACCATATGCAATAAACGAAACTATACACAGAGCTTACATAAATGTGGTTAACAGGCCGGCTAATTTTCCTAACCTTATAGGTTTGATAAGCACCATTCTTTTTGCTCTTCTTATACTTTACCTTGAAGGCGTAAGGATTGAAATACCTATATCTTCTTCAAAATTTAAGGGCTTTTCAACTACATACCCGATTAAGTTGCTTTATGTTTCTAACATACCAGTTATCCTTGTTGCTGCGCTTATTGCAGATTTTCAGTTCTTCTTTGCAATGCTTGCAAAAAATCCAGCAATATACAACCACATAACTTGGCTTGGAACAGTTCAAAACGGAACTTTTACCGGAGGTTTGCTTTATTATTTAACCACTCCACCGCCGGTTCCCCTTGCTTTCCACCACCCGGTTCAGGTAATAACCTACTCGCTCTTCGTAATCGTTCTTAGCGTGGTATTTGCAAAGCTGTGGGTTGATGTAAGTGGCATGTCTGCAGAAAAAGCAGCTGAAACAATAATTTCTTCTGACCTCCAGATACCAGGATTCAGAACCACAAGGACTACTATAGGCAATCTTCTTAACAGGTATATTCCTGCAGTAACTCTGTTCAGCGGCTTGCTTATAGGCATAATAGCGGCGGCTAGCACTCTTTTGAACGTTTATGGCACAGGAATAGGATTGTTGCTAGTTATAGACATATCTATCAGCTATTACCAGATGCTGGCTCAAGAGCAACTTATCTCAACAGTTCCAGGGCTTGGTGGGCTGTTTGAGTAAGCTCGCTATAATCGGTGGAATAGCTGGCGTTGGGAAAACAACTGTTCTGAACATATTTTATGAAAAGTTAAAGGCAAAGAACGTTGACTTTGAAACATTCGTTTACGGAACGTTAATGCTCGAGGAAGCTCAAAAAATTGGAGTTAAGGACAGGGACGAAATGAGGAATCTGCCTTACGAAAAGCAGTTTGAGCTTCAGAAATTAGCGGCAAAGAGGATAGCTTCTTCAAAATCTTCTCTGAAAGTTGTTGACACGCACTTTCACATACCTACGCCTTTCGGATACTTGCCTGGAATACCCATGCACGTTGCGAAAATACTCAAGCCAACTCACCTTTTCCTCATAACAGCTCCAGCTGAAATTATAATAAAGAGGAGGTTGAACGACCCTACAAGGAAGAGGGAAATAATACCATTGGAAAAGGTTGAAGAGGAGATAGAATATTCAAGGATGTACATGATATCATTATCAAACATTACAGGTGCGCTTGCTTCTGAAGTTGTAAATGAAGAGGGAAAGCCTGAAGCAACAGCAGAAGAGCTTATAAAAAGGCTTGAGCTGTAAAAATTAGCCTTTAACTTTTTGGGGTTAAGAGGCGAAAGTCCCTCTTCGTGAGCTTTAAATAGCCCCTTATAACAGGTTTTTATATAAAGAAAAACATTAAATTGTTAGTGCCAACTTAGAGAAGAATGCCAAGATCAGGGAGAAGAGGAAACAAACCTTAATTAGAAGAAGGACTCAATAGGCAAAAACTTTCGAGCTGAAATTTGATAAAAGCAAGATCTCCAAAACAAAGCTTGCAATCCTTAACCGCCTCTTTCTTGAGGCTAAATGGTTTACTAATTACATCATTGCAAACGGAATACTTAACTTCAAATCACATGCGGACTACAAAGTAAAAACGGTTCCTGTCAAGGTATGCAATGCGTTTGAGGAAAGGGAAATTCAAGTGCTTTCATCTCAAATGAAACAAGCCCTGATAAAAAGGCTTCAGGACAACGTGATAGCTCTTTCAAAGTTAAAGGAAAAAGGTGTGAAGGTTGGGAAGATAAAATTCGTAAAGGCTGTGCATTCGATTCCGTTGATGCAGTACGAAGTGACTTATTGGGTGAAAAATGACAATAAAATGGTCCACATACAAGGCGTTGGGAACTTTAAGGTATCTGGCTCGATCAGATACCTGAGAACGCAGAGCTTTCTTTAGCAAACTTAGTAGAAAGGAACGGAGATTACTAATACGTTACATGCTTTCTGCCCAAAGAAGAAAAATGTAAAAAAGAAAAGCCATAGGCATAGACCTAGGCGTGAAGAATCAAATAACCTTCTCAAATGGGGTCAAAATTCAATATTCAGTGCCTATGAGCAAAAGACTAAGGAGACTTTATCACTTCTTTTCTAGAGCAAAACCTGGATCTAGAAACAGGGAAAAGCTACTTTTGAAGATTAAAAAGGAATTCGAGAAACAGAATAATAAGAAGCGTGATATAATCAACAAAGTAACACACTTTATAACGACAAAGTTGTATTTCAAAAAGATAACATACGCTCTTGGCAAAAGCTATTCGGCGAAAAGACCTATCAGACCTCCATAGGGGAAATCCGCAATGCCTTGAAGAGGAAGGCTAGCACCCCTGTGGAGGTAGGAAGGTTTGTTAAGACGACAGGAGTTTGTCCTGTCTGTAGAACAAACGTTAAGCTTAACATGTCCCAAGAAAGTTCACGTGCCCCTCCTGTAACTCAACGTTCGACAGGGATGTAGCTTCAGCTTTGGTTATTATGAAGGAGGGGCTTTCCCTATGGAACGTAGGGGAGACGCCAAGGGATGAAAACGCCTCTGCGATGTTGGAATACTTTGCGAGTATTCCACACGTAAGCGTATCGATGAACCGGGAAGCCTTGCCAGTGAGGGCAAGGTAGTTCACTGCGTAGGAAAGACTTATTAGGCCGTTCATGTTTTGATATATCATGATCAGCTCAGAAGATTTAAAAAGAATCCTTGAACCAAAGAACTCTTTGTTTGTAGCATGGGACGTACACAGAGCGCTGTTTAACTCCACCTTTAACAGAGACGAATTCCTTAAGGGCTTTCAGACAGCGCTCAACGCTGCTCGAAAAGCCAGAGTACCGGTTATATTTACAAAGATAACGCCATTCCCTACGGGTTTTGAACCGCCAAGCGCAAAGCTAATGCAGTGGAGAGGAGGTTTCAGACCTGAAGATATGGAGCTCATAGTCCAGCCACAGCAAGAAGATATCGTTATAAACAAGAACACTTGGTCTATCTTCGTCGGGACAAACGTAGAGCTTCTTGCTAGGAACTCCGGCAGGTCAACATTTGTGTTCACAGGCATAGCAACAGATATAGGGGTTGAAACAAGCGCAAGACATGCTTACGCTCTTGGATTTATTCCGGTAATAATAAGCGATGGCGTTTCTTCTCAGGACATGGAAGCGCACAAAAGATCTCTGGCAAACATGCAAAGGTTCTTCCCGGTAATAAGTTCTGAAGAATTATCAAAGATCTGGAGTTAGATTACTATAGAAACCCTTAATAAAGCGTATTTTTTTATTTATCCTATGCCATTGTTCAAAAAGGAGATAACTTTGGAGAACGTCAAGGATATGCAGGCTCTTGTAAACAAGTTTTCAGAGTATCTTGAAGAGGAAGGGTACAAGGTTCAGACAAAGGTGGAAGGCGATAGAGCCATTTTGCAGGCTCAAAAAGGAGGCATATTAAGAGACATAATTGCCGCAGAAAGGGCTTTAACTTTTACTTTTGAAAAAAGCGGTGACAAAGTGAAAGCAACAGTAGGTGTTGGTAAATGGCTTCAGAACCTGGGAGTAACGGCACTCGAGGCTCTTTTTATATCAGAACTTTTTGTGTTTATTGATGTGCCAGAAATCCTCTGGAATTCTCACGTTGAGAACGAACTCCTTAAAAAGCTTAAAGAAATAGCAAAAGAAGTTTAAACGCAATTTTTTAATTTTAAAAGTTTATAATCGAATTAAACCATAATATAACTGTGAAGATAGGGCTTGCTCTTGAAAACTTCGTCCCTCCTGGAAATAATGTAGACGTCCAGAAGCTAGCAAAGATGGCAAAGCTTGCTGAAGAGCAAGGGTTTGAATCTATCTGGACCTGGGATCACCTTTTGCTAGGCTCCAGGAAGGTTTACCCTATACTTGAACCTTTAACAGTTCTAAGTTTCGTTTCAGCTTTTACATCTAAAATAAAGCTTGGTACAATTTACGTATTGCCCCTTAGGACCCCCCTTGTAGCTGCAAAGCTCATTTCTTCTCTTAACTATATTTCCGGAAACAGGCTCATGCTCACTGTTGTTGCTGGCTGGTACGAGAAGGAGTTTCTCGCTGTCGGAGCAGATTTTGGAAAGAGAGGCAGAATACTTAGCGATTATTTAAAGCTCCTCAGACGCCTGCTGAGAGATAGCGATGTCAATGAGAAGATTGAAAACATGACCTTTATACACGCTAACGTAGAGCCAAAAGCTGAAAACATCAAGATCTTTATAGGCGCCTACCTAGAAAACCCGATAAAGAGGGCAGCTAGGCTGAGCGACGGCTGGATGGCTTACTATTATAAAGAAGAGGACTTTACGGAGGGATTAAAAATAATAGAGAAACATTCCTTCGGCAGGGCTTTGGAAAACTCTGATATGGTGCCTGTTTATGTAGGGGAAGACGGAAGACAGAAAGTACACGAATTCACAAAAACGTACATGGACCTGCCAGATTGGTCAAAGTGCTCTGTTGAAAGCGGAATATACGGCACAGAAAAGGACGTAGCTGACAGGATAGAGTCTTATAAAAAAGCCGGGGTCTCAAGGCTAGTGCTTATACCGGCTTACTATGAACTTGAGCAGGTAGAAAAGTTGGGAAAAATCATAAGGGATTTACAAAATGAACGAAAGCCTCAACTCATCTAAAGGCTGGGTAAATTTAAATACTAAAACCTTGTAAAGCATATTAAAGCGTGTCCCGTAGGGAATACTTCAAGAAGGCTCTAAA
>WYER01000012.1 GCA_009903795.1 Nitrososphaerota archaeon
TCCTCCCGTTTTCGTGAATTTCCCCACACAGGGAACACTTCTTAGATGTATTTTCCTCATCCACGAGCTTAACCTTTATTCCGTATTCTTGTGCAACGTTCTTGATTCGCTTTATTATTGCAAGATAGCTCCAAAAGTTTGTATTCTTTTCGTTTCCTTTATCCTGAGCTATGCCCTTTGGGTAGCCGATGTATATTTCCCCTACTCCTTTATCATACAGTCTCTCTACGATTTCCCTTGCTAGTCCTTCTCTAGCGTTCTTAAGCAAAAGAGAACGCTTTTTGTAAAGTTTTTCAAGCTTCCTGCTAGTTTTCAAGCCATGCCTTGCAAGCCTCTTTTCTTCTATTGAAATGCGCTTTGTTATCTTCTTGAACTCTGAAAGCACTGAACCTCCTTTAAAAAGCATCCACGAGCCGTGTTGAACAGCAACGGTTGCAAGGTTTGTAATGCCTAGATCGATGCCAGCTTTCATTTTGCCTTTTGGTTTATTATTTACTTTTACACTCACAGGAATCCTTGCGTACCACTTTCTTCTCACGGTATCATAAAATATTTCAAGGGTTCCCTGTTTGCCGACCCACTTGAGCTTGCCATTGAACTTTAGTTTCATTTTAAAATCCATCAAGAATATTTCGTTTCCTTCAATCCTGTACCTGTCGTTTCTAATCAGCAAAAACAAATCTTCTCTCTTTTTGTGAGGAGGCTTTGGCTTCATCCACTTGGGCAATTTATTTTCTTTCTTCTTTTTGCTTAGCTTGAAGAAAGATTTCCACGTAGAAGCGTTCTTTCGCGTTACTTGCTGAACGTTTGCCCCGTGCAATACAGCTTTGAATTTTTCATAAACTATTTTTTCTGTTTTATTAAAATCTACAGGCTCGTGCTTTTTGTACTGCTCAAGCCTCAATTTATTAACTTCGTTCCAACAATCAACGAATGCCTTTCCTAGAGCCGTTAGTTTAGCTTTTGTTTCTTTTCCTGCAATGATGCGCACCGTGTTTGATCGACGCAAGCTTTCGTTATTTTATCCTAATTAAGAATATAAATACTTAAGCCTTTTTCATGAGAAAACACGTTAGCAAGGGCAGATGGTTCAGCATCCCCGCCTCTAGAAGAGGCGGGGCTTTCGTTCATTTTTGTAAAGGTCATTAAACCTCCCTTGGCTGTTGCGTAAGCAGCTGCACCCTTCCCTCCTCCAGTTATAGCGGCTATTGATGAAACGTTTATTATCGATCTATCTTTGTTTTTAGAGCTAAGCAGTAAAGGCAGAGAGTTTTTTGTAACAATGTAAGCCGAAGTCAAGTTAAGATCTATATGAGCTCTCCAATAGTTCAAGTCAGTTTCAATAAATGGCTTCCGTTCGATAAGATCTCCAGCGTTGTTTACTAGTACTTCTATGCTTCCAAACTTGTCTCTGGTAAATTCTACTAGCTGTTTAACTTCTTCCTCATTTGTAACGTCCGCTTTAAATATGTAAGCTTCAGACCCAAGGCTTATAGCTTTTTCCTGAACCTTTTTTGCTTCCTCAGCGCTTTTCTTATAATTTATTATTATAGAGGCGCCCTCTCTGGCAAAAGCTAAAGCTGTTGCGGCCCCTATTCCGGTTGACGCGCCTGTTATAAGAGCCCTTTTACCATAAAGCTCTTTTTCCATACTCTCATAAAGGTATAAATCGATATTTATACAGTTATACTAAATTATCTCTTACTACTTCCGCGATGTCTTTTACCTTTATTTTTCCATCGGAGAGAACTGTTGAAGCATCGTTTAACATGGCATTACAGAATGGACAAAGAACAACTATTGAAGATGCCCCAGTGTTTCTTAACTCCTTGAATCTTATATGGCTTATTTTTTCGTTTTCTTTTACCTCATACCAGTAGTTTGAACCGCCAGCTCCGCAGCAAAAAGTGTTTTTGCCAGCGTGTTGTGGTTCTTTTATCTTGCCTACCTTTTTTAAAATAAATCTCTGAGGTTCTACAACTCCATTGTGCCGTGAAAGATAACACGGATCATGTATTGTTAACACTTCTTCAGACATTCTTACGTTTATTTTTCCTTTCTCCAAAAGCTCCTGTATAACCTCAGAATAATGTTTCACGTTAACGCTTTTCATCCATGGATCTATTTTAGGGTATTCATTCTTGAAGGTATTGTATCCATGGGGGCATATAGTTACTATGTTTTTAACGTTATATTTCTTAAACAACTCTATATTTTTTATAGCAAGGTCTTGGAACTTGCTTTCCTCTCCTATTCTTCTTGCAGGATCTCCACAACAGGTTTCTTCTTCTCCAAGATAGGCATAATATTCTTGAACTCCAGCCTTCTTTATAATCTCAATAAAGTTCTTTACTATGTCCCTAGCTTCAGGATCAAAGCTTCCCATACATCCAACCCAGAGCAGGTTTTTTACGTCTTTTGTTTCTGAGGCTTTCTTAATACCTTCTCCTGAAAGCCATGAATTTCTTTCTTGGTTTGGAACTCCTATAGCGTTTTCCTGAGAACTTAAAGATAGCAGAAGCGCATTTTTTTTCTCGTCCAGCTTCATATCCATGACAAGTGCTCTTCTGGAATCTACTATGTAATCTGTGTGCCTTATATAAACTGGACAAGCCTCAATACACGCGCCGCACGTAGTACACGACCATATCGTATCTTCTTTAATGAAGTCCCATATTGATTTTTCTTTATTGATGCTTTTTTTAAGCTCAGTTATAAGCTCGGTTGGCGAAAGAGGCCTGCCCGCGGCATAAGCTGGACATACATCTTGACATCTATAGCAGTGCATGCAGGCTTCTAATTCAAGCCTGTCGAATCCCTTTATGTCCGAGGTTTTGTTTATTCCAACCTGAACATCAAAAGTTCCTTTCTCCATTATTTCTTTCAGATCAAATGGTTTTCTGAGTTCTCCGCTAGGTCTTTCATCCTTAAGATAATTCGTTAAACTCAGTAGCGAATGAAAAACAGAAGTTTCAGGTATAATCGCTATCAAGATAAAAGCGAGTTCAAAATGCGAAAAGTACGCTAAAAGATATTCAAAATAACTTATCTTAAAGCTAAACAGAATCGAGTTGAAAAAGTAGTAAGACTTTATGCCTAAATAATTAACTCTAAAAGACTCTAAAAGAGCTCCCGTTAAAGCCAAATAAACAAAACCTAGCAGATATAACGAGTTAAAAATCATGTCTTTCTTCGGAATGATCCTTCTTCTTAGATAAAGAGCTATCAGGCCTCCTACTGAGCTAAAAAACAGAATCCACATTACAACATCCATTACAAAACTGTAGCTTTCAAAAAAGACCCCGCAAAAAACTGGACTCCCAGCTATCATCTCATAGTACTGATTGTATGCAACTAGCATCGTTCCTACAAAGGAAAGCAAAAGCGCATAGATCATAAAAAAATGAGAAATGCCTCCAACTTTCCTATCCTTTAAAAATTTTCTATGAGTAAGCACGTCTGAGATATATCTCCCCCAATTCCTGTACTTTTTGAAGATAAGTACAAGAAATTCTTTTAAAGAAACGCCATTTCTTTTTAACCTTAGGTCGAGCAACAGAAAGAAAAACAGAACCGAAAGAGTTGCAGAAAGGTAAACTGCAAGCATCGTGTAAATCCTGGGCAGATCCAAATACTCTGGATAACATAACGCTGAAGCTATCAACGTTTAATATTTTACTTGATTTTTTATTAACTTATCTTCCAGAAACGGTAAAAACTTTAATAAACTCTTTATGCAATAATTATTTGTTGAAGGTACTTGCCTTTTCTGAACGGAATGAGCTTTTAGAAGAACTTCTAAGTTTTTTAAATCAGAGAACAGATGAAGTAGATATAATATGCCGTGAGGGGTTCGATCCTTCTGGTTTTAACGTTAAAAATGTATATTATTTTTCAGCAGATCTTTATGATCCATGGCAAGCTGTTGACACAATATCGAATATTTTTTCAAATGGTTACGATTATCTTTTTGTAGGTGCATCAACAATAGGTAGAGAAATAGCGGCTCTGGTTTCTCAAAAACTTGGGTACCCCATGGAATCTGATATATTTGAATTTCAGGTGAACAATGGAAAGACTTTGATTAAAAGGTACTTTTTTGGCGGGAAAACTGTAATGACTAAAGAAACTGAAGCAAAGGTATTCACACTGTTGCCTGGCTCTTCTGAAATAAAAAGAGGCGGTAACAGTTCTTACAAGGTACAAAAAGTGGAGCTGGTGGGTACACCTCGAACCAAATTGCTAGGTATCGAGGAAAAGGCAAGGGGGACCGTTGACATAACTAAAGCACAGATTATAGTTTCTGTAGGTAGAGGTATAGGGAAGAAAGATGGAATAGAACTTGCAAAACAGCTTGCTCAAAAGCTAGGAGGAGAGCTTGCTGGCAGCAGACCTGTATGTTCTGATCTTCACTGGCTTGAAGAAGACAGGCAGGTTGGGCTTTCTGGAAAAAAGGTTCGACCAAAAATATACATAGCCCTCGGTATTTCGGGACAGATTCAACATATAGTAGGCATGAGGGATTCAAAGATAGTCATAGCTATAAACAAAGACAAGAATGCACCAATATTTAACGAAGCTGATTATGGTATAGTAGGAGACATATATAAGGTTGTACCGATGCTTTTAAAAAAGCTAGAAGGTTAAGAAGACTTTAAAACCTTATATATTTCTTCTACGCCCTTGTTGACGTCTTCGAAAATTATCTTTTTTCTTGAAGATACGTAAGCTTTGTGCTCGATTACTTTATAATAAGTCCCTTTTGCTGGAGGTGCTTCTTCTAATTTAAGCGGTTTCTTTGATGCGGCCATTATCTGAAGAAGAGGTGGTATTCTTGGAGTATTTATTTCTTGAGCTACTGAAACCACAGCAGGAAGATCGCTTTCAACTTTTATCATATACTCATCAAGAGATTTTGTAGCAACGACCTTTTTTTCGTTAAATTCGAGCTTTACAGCGTTCCCTATAAGCGGAACGTTTAGCATAGATGAAAGCCTAGGCGCTAACTGAGCTGTATACGAGTCTGCTGAAGAATAACCCATTATAACAAGATCCCACTGCAACCCTTTTAATTTTTCATAAAGAACCTGAGAAGTGTAAACAGGATCGTTAAAAGAATAACCTTTTATTATAATGCCTTCATCAAGTCCCATAGCGAGAGCTTCCCTCATTATAAGCGATTGTTGTTCGTTTCCAAACATTAATCCTAAGGCTTTTCCTCCATGCTTTTCTTTTATTCTAACTGCTTCCTCTACGGCGTTTCTGCTTATATCTTCCATTTTGAACTTTACGCCTGCAGTGCTTGGCTCTAGCGTCTTTGGATCAACCTTTACGTCTTCATAAATTGCCTTGATCAAAACAACTGTGTTGTACTGCAACTTAAAATATTTAACACGCTCACATTTATAAACTTCCTCTTAGAAAATTCTTTTCTTAAAGCTTTCAGAGCCCGATTTGTATTTTTATTCTTAACTTTACAGGAAATTTTAGAAGCCAACTTTCGCGAGATGATAGCTTGCTTACAAAAAAGACCCACCAACAATTATCTTCTTTGCATTATTTTCCAAGTTTGAGCTTAAGAAGAGCGTTCCATGTCCTTGAGCTTATAATAAAGAGGAGCCATGTTGCCATATGGTAATGAGTGTAAAAATATTCCTCTGTGCTGATTCTTTTGATGTAAGCAGAAAAGATGTTAAGGCTATATTCTTTGATGAGACAGAAAAAAGCTGAAGATAAGCGCGGTTATGGGTTGCGTTTGAGCCGAAGCCCAGAGCATTCTTTTTCGCATAAGCTGACAACAGAACTCGCTTGATGTATATTTTTATCAACAAGCCAATATACGCAGATAAAGCTCTGTGGTATGATGCGTGCAGGTGGCCAGAGTTGATCGCTTATAATTAAAGTTTGAAGAACCTCATGAAGAGGATGAACGAGTACATTAAGTACAGGACAGAGGCTTTTGAAATCTTCTAACAAAAAGTTTAGCTTTAAAACAATAAAGTACTGGATTACGTCCTTTAAATTCTTCTACAACTTTGTGTTCACGAACGAAGACCTTGAAGAGCATTCTAACAAGCTTTTGTCTAAATGTTTGAGGGTCATTTAGTTAATAATAAGCCTTAGGTGATCAGAATGAGCTAAAGTTAACTGTACCGAATAAAATCACTAAAAGGATTTAAGTAAGTTAAGCAAAATTTAAAACGTGATTTCTTCAAAATTAAAAGAAAGCGTAATAAGGGCAGAATATATTGAGCAGGTTGCACTTAACAGCCTGCTCGAGTTTTATAGGATTACCAACCGAGAGGGCAGAGATTATCTTGAAGTCGAAATATTTGAAACGATGATACACAGGGAAATCATGAAAGCAATAAGGAGAGCGGAGGATGAGCTCGAAGAGATAAGGAAGCTTCCTGAAGGAAATCTTTCTTTTAGGGATCTTATAGAGTCGCTTAAAGCTCGGAGTGATATCGAAAAGACTGCTGAAATCCTCTACCAAGAACAGTCGTCAGCCGCTCCAACACCCTTTCTAAGGGGGCTTTTCGAGCTGATAGCTCAGAACGAAAAGCTCCATTCTGACACGCTGAACTACGCGCTTACCGCCAGAAATTCCATTGCTGAGCTTTCAAAAGGATCATCGTGCCTGATAGAGGGCAGTTCCGGAAGCAATTTTTTAAGAATCCTCGAACTTATAACCAAGGACCTTAAAAGAAAAATGTTTATGGTGAAAACGCGGGAAGATCTACCTTCTGTATCAGATAATGAAATTCTGATAATCCCTTCCTACTTTATTGACAGGGATAACGCAAAAAACAGGAGAGACGCAGTTGCGCTCGCTACTAGGCTTGCTGTTGAAGTTTCAGAAAAAGTTGAAGATGGATCGATGGTAGTATTTTACTATGCCAACGAGCTCTGCCCTTCTCATGAGGAACTGGTTTATGACTTCTGGGACAGCCTGATAAACACTCTCAGGAGAAACTTTAAAGATCTATACGTTGTGCTTGTATGCACCACAATGCTGGACGGAAGCGGCTGCGTAAGGGTTTACCCCCTGGTTGACTATGTCGTTGACGTTCAGGATGTCTACGGGCTCATGTACAGGGTCAAGAAAGTGTCCCCATGAAGGTTCTGAACCTGACTTTCTTCAGTTTACCTTTTGTTACCGCATTCATAATAACATATTTCACTTATACCTCTCTTTGGACAGCGTGGTTTGATTTTCTTCTCTGGACATCAGTTACCCTTGGCTTTTTTCAGTTTATCACGACGTTCATTCAGACAAAGGGCGCCCTGAATTACAGCCTCCCCTATGCTGTAAAAGTTTCTAAATTCAAGGTTGCAGGCTTTGTAACTGCTTATAACGAAAATCCTGAAATAGTAAAGAAGACTCTTCTTTCTGTCAAAGCTGCTCTGGGAAACAGGGGGACAGTATTCCTTCTCGATGACTCAACGAAACCAGAGATAATCAGAGAGCTATCTGAGTTCTGTAAAAGTAACGGAATTGTTTATTTTCACAGGACCGAAAGAAGAGGGTTTAAAGCAGGAGCAATAAACGATGCCATAAAAGCTCTTGGAGATGAGTATGATTTGGTTGCTATATTTGATGCTGATCAGAGACCAACAAAGAACTTCTTTGACATAGTTATGCCCTTCTTTGAAGATCCCAGGGTAGCTTTTGTCCAGGTCCCCCAGTACTATGAAAAAACGAAATCGCTCATAGGGCAGGGCGCAAGGTATCAGCAGGAGCCTTTTCTGAGAAGGATAATGAGAGGCAGAGATTTAAGATCAGCTTTTTCCCTGGGGTCAGGCACAGTCTACAGGATAAGCGCTCTGAAAGAAGTGGGTATGCTAGAAGAGAATACTGTAACGGAGGATGTAGCTACTTCGGTAAAGATACACGAGAAAGGTTACATCTCAAAGTACGTTGACCTTCCGCTTATATGGTACGGCACACCTCCTACTGAGGTATCAGCATACATAACTCAGCAGTCAAGGTGGGCGCTCGGAGGCTTTCAGCTCATCGGGACTTTGCTAAATAGCGATTTAGACTTCAGGACGTTTATGGATTATGTATCTGGAGTTTTTTACTGGCTTGAAGTTGGACCTTTTACGCTTGTTCAGATAGCTGCCCCAATTACCTTTATGTTCGGGATATATTTCCTCAAGCTCAGCCCGATGATATACGTATCAGCCTATGTTCCTTACTTTGTTTTTTCTTTCTATTACTTTTACTACCTGATGAGGGGGACAGAATATGGACTTAAAGGGTTTATTCTTCATCAGGCTCTTGAGTATATTGAATTCATCGGCGTTACTGCATCTTTCTTTGCATGGGTACTGAAGAGAAAGGTGCCGTTCAAAGTAACTGCGAAAGGCAGGAGCACAAGGTCCATGAGACCATTGATCTACCATGTCATAATACTCACGCTTCTTGTGGCCAGCATGGTAAAAGGCATCTTGCTGATCAGGGGTGCAAGCCCTCTACAACTCTGGTCCATAGGGATTAATTTGTTCTGGGCTTCATGGCACTATTTCTTTTTAATAACGGGGGTTTACATAAGCATCGCTTCAATGAGCGAAGAAGAAAAATCATATCTGTCCTTTTTGTCTTGAACAGTAGTTCAAAACTTTTTTCTGACTTTATGATAAATTCGTCATCTTAACAGTTTTATAAACGGCTTTAATTTTAAAATAGCTCCAGAACCGCAGACAGGTTAATCAAATTTCTCAGATTCTTTTAATCTCTTTTATCGATTACAAAATGAACGAAAGCCTAACCTCTTCTAGAGGCGGGATAAAATTTAAATTACCAAAACATTGTAAAGCGTATTAAACTGTGTCCCGAAAGGGGATGCCACCAAAAGGGCCAACATATACCCGAGTCCGTTGAGGATAATGGTAAGTGGCTGAAGGTACAGCCCGTGGTCTACCGCTGGACGAGCGGAGCGGGGTGGGCAACCACTAGCTATGAAGTCATGAAGATGAAGGCGATAAACCACAAACCTATGATCCGCCTTGAAGGAACTATCACCTTTTAAGGCGGTGAGGAGGTCAGAGGCTCTCAACGCCGCATTTCTTCATTGTACTTTAAAACTCTCTATGGATCCTGCTCTTTTATGTTATTCCTTACAGTCTGTCCGCATACATCAATAGATGAAGCAGCCCCTTAATATGAGTTCGTTATTGAAGGAAGAACTTTCTTTTCGCCATCTCGAGCCTTTATAGCCTTGTCGATAGACTCATAAACATATGTTAAGTACTTGTTACCAACGTTAGATCGCAGGATGCTGTTCATTGCCATAACGTTAAACAGTAATCTGCACTAAAAAAGTTTTGATCTACTGTGACGGAAGGGGGACTTTTGCCCCTTATTTAAGCATAAACGTTAGTATAGTATAAACTATATCTGAAAATCTTTACGGTTAAAAAATAATTAAAGCTTTTTTATGAAAGCTGCATCGCGGTTACAACAGGAGAGAGAATATAGTTGCCTTTTCCTGTCATTATTAGATGGGGTCCCACTATGATCTCAAGCTTAGAGGTGCTGCCTCCCTGCACCCTAAGGCCTCCTGCAATTATCGGTATTTTAAAAACCCCACTTGGAATGTTAACACTCACGTTGATGCCACCTATGGAGACGGTTGCAGATTTGATAACGAGTCTGACCTCTGTATAATTTCCAACAGGAATTTTAGATGATGCTAAAAAAGATAAATTAGATGAAAGCACTACGGTCTTTGTACTATTTGAAATCGTTACCCACTGGCCTGTTTTTGAATGTATCATTACTGAAGATATCGTTATGTATATGGGGTCTGAATTACCTGTGGTAACGTAGACATTAACTGTACCGTATGAAGAATAATAGTAAAACCCTATCCCAGCTACAACCACGATGACAATAATTATTGAAGCCAGAAAAGTTTTGTTTATAATTTTAAAAAATTTTTTGAAAAATAAAAATATTTCTGAAAAATTAGATTATATCTAGATCAAATAATATAAATATTAAAAATTTTTACTAAAAATCTTAAATATAATTTAATATTGAGTAAGATATAATAAGAAAGAAAACAATTGTTAGATATATGTTTGAAAATATAAATAACCTCATTGCGTCTTTCTGAACCTCGCTGCTAATAAACAACTTTATCGAAAGAAAAAGTATCGCTATTCCGAACAAAATCATTACAGACGAAAAGTAAGGGCTCATATAAGTCAATCCATAATAAGCGGTAACAATAAAGAGCCCTACGGCAAACGCACCTATTGCATATGAAGACGCTTTAACGCCTTTAACTACAGGAAGCATCGGTATGTTGGCCTTTTCATAATCATCCTTATACTTGATTGCTATGCTCCATATATGAACTGGGGTCCAGATTATTATAGCAAGCAGTATGAGAAATGGTTTTATAGAAAATAATTCTCCTGTTGTGGCGCTCCAGCCTGCCATTACAGGTGCTCCGCCTGCTATCGATCCTATAAGAATGTTGTAGTATGTTCTTCTTTTACTCAAAAAATTGTAGAGAACTGGGTCAAAGGCTATTCCGATTAAGATCCAAAAAGATTCGTACGTGTTAACAAATAAAGATATTAAAAGTCCGAGGATGAGTACTGTTATTGCAAAAACTATTGCCTCGCGGGGGGTAATCTGTCCTGATGGAAGCGCTCTATTACAGGTCCTTTTCATTTTTGCGTCTATATCTCTATCAATGTAGTTTGAAAGAGCATTAGCTCCTGAGATAGAAAGGTAAAGTGCTATCATGGCTATGACAAACCTTATAGGCTCACTCACGATTTTCTGAAAATTTATAAAAGAGCCAGTAATGCCGCCTAAGAACAAAAGCATAGAAACGGCGGGCTTTGTTAAGTTTATGTAAGCGCTGAATTTGTTCATTTAAAAACATACCGCATCATAAAAAATAACCTTTTACTAAAAAGTTGGCCAAGCCGTATGCAATTAAATAATTAAATCCTTTTTACAGTTTTTTATTTTTCATGATTCTGGTTGGTATATTTGGTCTTGTTGTGTTAGGCACCATATGGCTGTTTCAACAGCAGCCTTTTCTAGGCTTCCCCATAAGCCTGTTTAAAAACCTCTTCTATTGTTATTGTTTGGTTTGACAACTTTTCCATAAGCCACTTTAGGACTTAGCTTAAACCTCTCGTCTGTATTGTTTAAAGCTTCCAGAGCTCCTTTTTGGGGAGAGGGGCTGACGTTTGAAGGTTCTGTATGCTTGTTTGGAGCTTGTTGTATTTACTGCTGGTAGTCTATCAGAGTTATAGCGGCCTAAATGTTTCCTTGAGTAGTTTCGGTAGCTTCCTGTTTAGTTGACTTATTATATGCTTCATTTTCCTTGCCCTTGAAATGCTTGACCAGTAAAAAGCCTCGTCAACTGTGTCTTCGGCTATTAATATTGTTGCTTTTCCTGCTACTCGTCTTCCTGTTCTGCCACGGCGCTGGATATAGCGTATCTAGCATGGAACAGGCTTATAAAACGCCACATGATAAACTTTCGGAATCTCTAAGTCAAGCCCTCCTCAGCTATGCTTGTGGCTATCAACATATTTGCTTCACCACACCTGAGCTTTTCAAGGACTTGCCGCTGCTGTTCCTGCGACATTCCTAGATCGCCTTCCCTTCTGCACTGACTTACGAAACGTTCACCTTCAACCTTGAATTGTTATTAGAGCTTTTAGCAAGGCATTTACTGTATCGCGGTACTGAGTTAAAACAATAAGCTTCGAGTCTGGCTTGGCTTGAAGCTAACCTTCCAAAACTTTTACAAGCTCTTTCACCTTCGGGTTTTTTGCTACCATACAGCTTCTGAGCGCTTTTCTGGCTTCAATGAACAACAGGTAGTTTAAAATTTACTTGTGACCTCTGCTTCCCTCCATGGCCATACGTTTAATGTTTTTCTTAATGAAGGCTTCTAGGGTTTTAGGGTCCTGAAATTCTATTAGCTCTCTCATGTGGGCTATGCTTAGGGCTGCTGTAGCTTCCACTTTCAGCTGGTATAGGTATCCGCCATTTCACGAACTTTATAGGCTTCTCTTCTTTTAAGGCATTCCAAGAGAGCTGTTAAAGCAGCGAGATGGGCTACTCCCCCCATTCTTTAGGGGGTTTCTGAAAGTTCTTCAGACATGTATCAATAATTCTGTTCATGCGTTTTCACCTCAGCCGAACTCTCCAGTTATGTATCTCTTTGTTAACTCGTGTTTTGGATTCTCAAAAATTTGCTTGGTCGGACCATATTCTATTAGTTCGCCCAAGTAAAAGAAGGCTGTGTAATCTGAAACTCTTGCTGCCTGTTGCATGTTATGGGTTACAATGACTACTGTGTAATTCTTAGCCAATTTTCTTATGAGAGCCTCTATTTTTGCAGCGGCTATTGGGTCAAGAGCTGAGGTGGGCTCATCCATCAATAGGACCTCCGGTTCTACAGCTAACGCGCGTGCTATGCAAAGTCTTTGTTGCTGCCCGCCAGAAAGGCTAGCCCCGGACTTGTTTAAGGCTCCCTTAACTTCGTCCCAAAGATTGGCTAGTTCCAGGCTTCGCCTAACAGCAGCGTCGAGGATTTTCTTGTCTCGGATGCCATTCAATTTTAAGCCCACAGCCACGTTGTCGTAGATGGACATCATTGGAAATGGGTTTGGCTTTTGAAAAACCATACCGATTTTCCTTCTTATCATAACAGGGTCAACACCGTCATCGTAGATGTTTATTCCATTAAACAGAACCTTTCCAGAAACCCGAGCACCTGGGGTGATTTCATGCATCCTGTTAAGGCAACGGAGAAAAGTGGTTTTACCACTTCCAGACGGGCCGATAATGGCTGTTACGGCATTCTCCTCTATTTTCATGTTAATGTTTTTTAACACATGCATTGAGCCGAACCACGCGTTTAAGTTTTGAATGTCAAACTTAACCGCCATCAGTATCTCCCCTTAGTTAGAACCCTCGCGGCTACGCTTATTCCCAAAACCAGCAGAATAAGAACAAGTGCCGATCCCCAAGCTAATGTTAACCAGTTTTTGAAAGGCGACATGGCAAATATAAAGATGTCTAGTGCTAGATTGGCAACTGGGCGATCAAACCCTGCGAACCACCACCGCCAAAAACCCATAGTAACAAGCACAGGTGCCGATTCGCCAGCAATCCTTGCAATGGAAAGCAGCAATCCCGTGACTATAGCCTTTTTTGCACCGCTGAACACGACTGTAACTGTTGCTTTCCATCTTGGGATACCTAGGGCAATTGCTGCTTCACGAATGCTCATAGGCACAAGTTTTAACGCCTCTTCGGTTGTCCTAGTCACTATAGGAATCATTATCACGGACAACGCGAAGGCCGCTGCTATAACCGAGAACCCGATTGAAAGTGTAATTAAGGCATAAGCGAAAACCCCTATGACAATTGACGGAATTCCCATTAATACATCATGGAGGAACCTAACAACCACAGATAGCTTCGATTCACCATATTCGCTAAGGAATATGCCAGACATTAATCCAATTGGAACACCGATTAATGAAGCCAATCCAATAGTTATTAATGTTCCCTGGATGGCGTTTGCAACACCTCCACCAACCTCGCCAACAGTAGGTGTGGGTTTAATGAAGAATTCGATGCTGATTGTAGAAAAGCCCCTCACAACCACCTCATACAATATGCTGAAAAGGGGAACCAGAGCCAAAAAAAGGG
Source organism: Nitrososphaerota archaeon (assembly GCA_009903795.1). Taxonomy (GTDB): domain Archaea; phylum Thermoproteota; class Nitrososphaeria; order Conexivisphaerales; family UBA164; genus CAYFFZ01. The sequence continues at coordinate 13,706 of WYER01000012.1, forward strand.
CGAGGTAAACAAGAAACTGTACAAGATGATTTTTGACGACTCTGAACTTGTAATGGTCCATGTCTCTATTCCCTCGCAATACCCCTTGTGAATCTGAGAGTCCGCCAAACAATCAGCCTAGCAAGAATGTTGATTATCAAAGCTACAAACAACAAAACTAGTCCAACATTTATTAAGGCGCTGATGTAGAGGTCATACGTTGCCTCCAAAAGTTCATTAGCTATGATGGCTGCCATTGTATACCAAGCATCAAACAGCGATGAGGGCCAAACCTGGAATTTGTTGCCAATAACCATTGTTATTGCCATGGTTTCGCCAACTGCTCGTGCCAAGCCAAGAATTATAGCGCCTATAACTCCTGAACGAGCATAGCTTATCACAGTTTTTGTTGTTTCCCATTTTGTTGCGCCGAGAGCTATCATAGCTTCCCGCTGGGAATTCGGCACTGTCAAGAAAAGATCACGCATGACGGCAGAAACCGTTGGAATAATCATTATGGCTAGAACAATTCCACCTGTTAAGACGCCTCCGCCGTAAATGGGCCCTGAGAAAATGGGGATAAAACCAAACGCTGTTTGCAGGTATGGATATACATGGTTGCGAAGGAAGGGGATGAGCACAAATATTCCCCAAAGCCCGTAAATAACGCTTGGAACAGCGGCTAAAAGCTCGACGAGAAAGGAAACTGCAAGCCCGAATTTTTTAGGCATATATTCCGAAAGAGCTAAACCAACGCCTAAGCTTATGGGTATGCCTATTAAGAGGGCAATGGCTGAAGTGACTAACGTGCCTAGTATAAGCGGCAAGGCCCCAAAAACTTTTGAAACAGCGGGATCCCATTTGGTTCCAACAATAAAGTTTAAACCAAAAGTTTGTATGGAAAGCCAAGATCCCTTAACCAGTTCGTAAACCATTAAACCAAGAAGCAAAAAGATGCTAGAAGCAACTAGGGCGCTTACAAGTTTAAAAATGTCGTCGCCTTTAAAGTGGTTAAGCTGTAAAATGAATTTTATGTTTAAATTGCAAAAAAAAGGAAATACTTTCTGTGAAATCTTCATGCCTCGTCACTTATGTAGTTGCTGTCCGTTGAATGTTATCATACGGATTGTTTGCTCATCATTTGCCACAACATTTGATGGTAAGGGAACATAGTATAAACCAGGTGCATAATTTTGGCCGTCATGTACCGCCCACCAGAGGAAGTCCACTAAGGCTTTGGCAGTAGCCTCGTTCATGTTAGGCAAAACGTTCAATTCCTTGTATACGATGATGTAGGAGAAGCTTGTTATTGGATAAGCCCCGTGTGCTTGTGTGTTATTAGCTAAGCTGTCAACTATTGAAACATTTGACCAGCTTGCGTCGCCCCGTGGCAGGGTTATCGCAGCATATTGTGCCGCTTTGGCGATCGATTCTATGCTGGGCTCGATGAATTCGCCAGCTGCATTCTGAACATATCCGTAAGTCAAATTGTTTACCATTGCATACGTAAATTCAACATAGCCAATAGAATAAGGCGTCTGCTGTACAAGAGCTGTAACCCCATCACTTCCTTTCCCTCCAATACCCGTAGGCCAATTAACGGATGTTCCTCTTCCAACAGTTTCTTTCCATTCTGGGCTGAAATCTGACAAGAAGCTAGTCCAGATGAAGGTGGTGCCACTTCCATCAGACCTATGTACCACAGTGATTGGTTGGTCTGGAAGGCTTATGCCAGGATTTATTGCAGCAAGTCTAGCATCATTCCATTTGGTAATCTTTCCGAGGTATATTTCTGCAAGAATTTCTCCTGTGAATTTCAGTCCTTTACCTATGCCCGGCAGATTGTAAATTACAACAACTCCTCCAATGGTTATTGGTATGTGCAAAGTGTTAGGCGCCTTTGCGGCTTGCGCCGCTGTGAGTGGAGCATCGGTGCCTGCAAAATACACGGTCTTTTCAATGTGTTGTTGTATTCCTCCACCACTTCCAATTCCTTGATAATTAATTTGGACGTTAGGTTTGATCTTATGGTATTCCGCTGCCCACTTATCAACTAATGGAAAGATAAAGGTTGATCCTGCACCATTCAATGTTACCTTCTGCGCGGTTGCTGAGTTTTCTAAGTATTGATAAGCAAATGCGCTAGCGACGACTAAGGCAATTATTGCTATTGTAATGGCAACCTTATATGTTGTCTTCATACACTTTACCCCCATTATCATTACGAAAGAAAAATCTATATACCTTAGCCATATAGAAAATGTAGATGAAAATTTTCTATATAAACTATATAGAGACAAAAATAAGAGAGCAAACAAACGAGGAAACAAGAAAAATCCAGATCACTGGAAAATCCACATACATAGTCTCCCTTCCAAAAAAATGGGTTACTTCGCTAGGGCTAAAGGCTGGAAGCCCAATAACAATAACAATACAAGATAATTCACTCATTTTAACCCCAAAAGAAATGGTCAAACCTGCAACTCAGCCAGCAGAAGCCATCCTTATCGTCTCAAGTAAAGATGATCCCAACACTATAATAAGGACTATAATTTCCCTATACTTAGTAGGCTACAACTCCATCGTAGTGCGAACAAAAGAAGAACGCATAGACCCCATACAAATAAGCGTGATAAAAGAGCTAACGAGGAAAAAGCTGGTCGGCACAGAAATTATATCGGAAACCTTAAACGAAATCAAACTGCAAACGTTAGCAAGCTATCCCGGGCTTTCCGTTGAAAATGCTTTAAGACGTATGTGCATAATTGCCACTTCAATGCACAGAGACGCAATACAAGCGTTGAAGAACTTGGACAAAAAGCTTGCCCAAGAAGTCATCCAGCTTGACGACGAAGTTGACCGCTTTAGCCTTTACATAATGCGCCAGTTAGAAGTAGCTGTGCAAAACCCGAAAATCTTAAAGGAAATTGGACTTTCCAGCCTACGAGACTGTTTAGGCTACAGGGTAATTGTAAAATTTGTCGAAAGAATTGCTGATCACGCAGTACGCATTGCAGAAAACATTTTAGAACTAAAAGAAAAACCAAACGAAGCAGTTTTCAAGATACTTAATGAAATTAGCATGTTTGCACAAAACGTATTCGAAGACGTAGTAAAAGCACTATTCAAAAAGGATTATGCCTTAGCGAATCAAGTAATCTCTAAAGCAAAAACAATAGAAACCATCGAAAACAAAGCAATAAAAGAAATTCGGCCCAAAATAAAACAGGCCGATGTCTCCAACATAAAAATGATAACGGAAAGCATAAGACGGACAGCTGAATACGCAAGCGACATAGCAGAAATAGTCCTAAACCTAAACATAAACCAGATAATCGAAATATAACGTATCGTGCACGTGTGCCTATCTAAGGGCTACTATTGAAAACCAGCTTTTAAAATCGTCTCTCTAATATCCCTAGTCACAAGGGTTGTCCTAAGAAACTTGTTCCTTTTTACACCTCTGGTATAAAAATCCAGCAGATGAGAATCTTTACCAAGCCTTTTGCTATGTTTGACCCTCTCTTCTAAGTATTCTTCATGTAAGTTATTGTTTGTTGTGGTATGAAGGTGAAGTATTGACGTTTAGCCTTGCTTAATCCCCTTCCAACCACAGCATAGTTGGAATTTTAGTGAATGTTATGCCTTTTTCATTCACTTTGGTTTCTATAAAATCTCCAAGCCTTATGCCGTCAGTTCCTGTTTAATTGCCTAGAGTTTGGGGTCTAAATACTCTGAGGACCATAAGGATATTGAAACTTTACCCCTTAGAGTAGCCATTCTAAGGATACTTTCAAGCTCCTCTTTGTTTGGAACCCTCTCGTAGACTATTCTTGGCGTGTAAGACTCGCATCTAATGTTAACTTTGAGCTTCACGTTGACGTCGTCGTTATAGGAAAGCCAGTAGTTGAGTACCTTTTTAAACCTGTACAGGTAGGAGCCAGCTTTGCCTTCCTTCTCTATCCTCCTAATGAAATCGGTGGAGTATCCCTGAAAGCCTTAATCCTTGCATTCTTAAGAATTGCTTTAGGATCAGTCCTGTTAAGCTCGCAATAAAATCCTAAAGTTCTAAGATAGAATGTGACGGTACGATGGACCTAGCGGCTAAATTGTCAAACCAGCGCTGGGGATCCGCATCCTCAAGCAGGTGTGCATACTTAGCACGCATACTTTATCAATAAGGTAGAAAGAATGTTCCGATACTTAAGGACTCAAAAAATTAAATGGGCCGGGCCGGATTCGAACCGGCGATCTCCGCCGTGTGAGGGCGACGTGCTAACCAGGCTACACCACCGGCCCTGTATTCTTTCAAATGCGCTTCGTATAAAAGCATTTCTAGTCCTCCTCATCTTTTGCCTTTTTCTTGAACAGCTCAAAGTATTCTGGAGGAGGTTTCTCCTTCTCATAGAGCTCCTTTCTTCTGGCCTCAAGAAGCCTCTCCTCCATACCCAGCAGAGATGCGTAAGTTTTGAAGCTAATATTCTCAGGAACGGCGTTGACCCAGTCTTTGCTTCTCAAAAGGTGATGCCCTATTACCGTTGTTTCAGGTTTTGTTTCTACTATAATTTCGGTTAAAAGTTTCTTTGAAAGTTCAAGGTCTTCTTCGTTAAAAACATAGCCAAATAAGTAATAAGGAAATCCTCCAATTATGAGCATATCCGGCTTTGTTTCTTTAGCGAACTTTACAGCTTTTTTTGTAAGGGGGCCTTGAACGTCTGGAATGTAAGTTAAGCTAAAACCTTTATGTTTTATAGATATTCCTATTATAAATCCTGTTTTGCTTCCTTCTTTACCATGAGGAATAGGATCAGAAACTTTGATAGATATGTCTCCTATTTTAAAACTTTTACCGTCTGCAAAAATCCAATCGCTTGACGTGCTTTTTGCATCTTTTTCAAGCATATACCCCCTTACTTTCTGGCTGTAGTTTGCATTGTTATAATTTTTAACCAATACTTTTTTCTTTTTGTAAATGTTTTCGCCCTCTGTTCCCATATAAACGCTTTTGTAAACTGGCGTAAAATGGTCTCTATGATAATGAGAGATAAAAAGATACTCAACTTCTTTAAAATCATTATACAGTCTCTCTCTGAACTTTTTTATGGCATCAATCTCAAGAGGATGGGGCGGCAAACCGAACCTTCTTGGGGCTAAGCTTGCTCCTGGGTCAAGTATAAAAATTGTTCCTTCAACATCGACCTTAACGCACATTGATCTTATACCAAATGATTCTTCGCCTAATGGAACTATCTTCAACAGGTTCCTCTTGACTTATAATGGATTTATTCCTTATATATAATTATTAACATTAAAAACAGTACTCACGCAAGTATAAAATTTTACATTTTTGAGGAAATTTATTTGGGTCCTCATCTGATTTAAAGTCTTAACGTATAACAAATGAGGCTCAATAGTAAATAGGCAAAATTTGCTTTAAAGTTCTGAAAGATACCTTGAGATAAATGTTGCAATGAATTTAAAGCATAAGGATATGATAAAGCCTTTGATTTATACCTAGATAAATATGCATCTGCAGAGTCTTTGAAATACACTAAAGGATTCCCTTCACCAGATACACTGCTACTAAGCTTAAATTTGAAGCTAAGATTACTAGCAGGAACTTGAGTTATTTGCTTTACGCTCTAATTCTCTACAACTTGTAGATTATAGCAAGGGTTGTAGTTCAAAGAACTGCCTACCAGTGTACTTTTTTAAGCATATTGTTAAAATGGAAATAACTTTAAGCAGACTGCAGCCTCCTGAATGAAATTTAATAAGCCAATATTAGAGCATTAGTTTTAACTATAAGCTAAGGGCTAAAATTTGACCCAACACAAAGCTATATGGCATTAAACCAAAAGTTAATCAAAAACAAAAAATCAACTATATCTCTAATTATTTTGAAATGTAATTACCTGTGGGAGTACTGATAAATTAAAAATATATAAATTGACGTTTCTATTTTTACAATATGAATAGCGAAAATTATACAAAATATGCAGGGGCGTTAGCTTTTGTAGGAACCTTCCAGTTTATAATTGCTATGATCGTTGCCGAAGCTAAATATACTGGATATAGCATAAGTAACAACTATATAAGTGATCTTGGAGTAGGTCCTACAGCGCCGATTTTTAATACTTCTATCATTATATTTGGTATAGTTATAGTGATTGTTTCTTATTTAGTTTATAAAAGCCTCCATGTAAAGCTTTTTCCTGCCCTTATGTTCATAGCCGGGCTCGGTGCCGCGCTTGTTGGTGTATTTCCTGAAAATTCTCCATATCACATTCACGCTTTAGTCTCATTTATAACTTTTTTCTTCGGCTCTCTTGCTGTAATAAGCTCTTTTAGAATTCAAAAGCGTATTATGTCTTATATATCTGTATTGATTGGGCTATTATCCTTGATATCTTTAGGTCTTTTTATTTCTGGCATAACGCTTGGAATGGGCGTTGGAGGTATTGAAAGATTGATAGCATATCCTATACTTCTTTGGACACTTTATTTTAGTGGCTACCTTTATTCACTAAAGTAAATTAGAAATTTTTTTATTTACAACGTTTTAATTAAACTGTTATGAGCCTAGATGCTCTAAAAGAAGTTCTTGAGAATGACCCTTTTTTAAAGTACTTAGGTATAAAGGTTAAAAGCATACTAGAAGGCTCCTGTGAGCTTTATATGGAATTTAGACCAGAAATCACAAGGTTCGGGGGCTTTGTTAACGGAGGTGCGATAGCAACTATAGCGGATGCAGCGGGAGGATGCGCGGCTCTTACGAGCAACTTAGGTTATAATGAAGTTACTGTGGACCTAGAAGTAACATACCTGAGACCGATAACTGAAGGGCCTATAAAAGCGAGATCTAAGATAATAAAAAGAGGAAAGAACCTTGCGTATGCACTAATAGAAGTATATGATGGGAAAGAAAACCTGTGCAGTATAGTAAAAGGAACATACTTTTATACAGGTCGCTTTTAAGCAACAGATTTTTAGGCTTTGTTCATCTTTTTACCAGATACCCCATACGTTAGGCTTGGTATTTTACTGTTTCAAGCTCTTTGTCACTTGCTTCAACATTTAAATAGGAAATAACTTTTCTTGACAACAAGCTGTTCGTTGTACTTTATCCAGTTCCTTCTGTCAATAAACTTATTCCCATTTTTTGTTATTATTGCAGTTGCTTTCTTGGCACATAAAATAACGAAAACAGCCACGTTTTTATATTATTTTATCCAACACAGCAATTTTTTTAAAACTATTTAAATAAACAATTTTCCTAAAGATCAGTACCCGCTATTATAAAGCACTTCCTGTGCAGCCGAAAGCCCTCTTCCTAAATCTATTTTGTATCCGTTCTTTTTTAGAGCTCTTTCAACGGCTCCAATTGCTATTAATACTTCTGAAGAAGTTATCGAACCCATGTGACCTATTCTAAAGTATTTTTCCTTTATTTCTGGTATTAATCCTCCTGCGAAAACCGCCCCAAACCTTTCAGCATCTGCGAGAAAATCTGACTGCTTAACATTTTCTGGCAAATACTGAACCGATATAGTGTTAGCATAAGACCCCTCCTTTGGTATAAATTTAAGGCCTATTTCTTTTAAGGCAGCTCTTATGCTTTCAGCAATTATCTGGTGTCTTTTTACTCTGTTGTCAATGCCCTCTTTAACTATCATGTTCAAACTTACATCAAGGGCGAGTATTAAGTTGACGGCAGGGGTTGCAAAATATGCTGCCTTTCCTTGCATATATGTTCTAAGAACGTTCTGCCATATTCTGAGGTCTGAGTAGAAAGTCAGAGGGGGGTTCTTTTCCATAAATTTAAGCGCTTTTGCTCCTACAACTCCTACTGCAAGGCCTGGAGGCACTCCTAAAGCCTTTTGGCTTGCCGTGAAAGCTACATCTACTCCCCATTGCATGCTGAATTCTTCTCCGCCTATAGAACACACGCCATCAACAACAAGTATTGTATCAAGATCCCTAAAAAACTTAGCAATTTCCTTTATGTTGTTTTTTACTCCAGAGCTCGTATCTACATGCGTTACGGTTACAAGATCGTATTCCCCTTTGCTTACTTTTTCATAAATTTCTTTTGGATCCGCAGAATATCCAAGAGGAGGGCGATAAACTTCGACGTTTTTAGAAAACCGCGAAAAAAGATCCACAAACCTGTCACCAAAATAACCCGTACTTACGACGAGAATTTTAGAATCTTTCTTTATAAAATTAGCTGTAGATATTTCCATCGCAAGAGTCCCAGACCCAGAAATCGCATATGGCAATCCGTCTTTTGCATCAAAAACCATCATAGTTTTTTCTAACGCGTCCTTAAATATTTCTGCAAATTCTTTTGATGTATGAGCATATGTTGGTTTTGCCATTGCACTTAAAACATCATGCTCATATTCAATTGGTCCCGGTATCATCAAAATTTTTTTCATAATTTTTAATTGTTCAATATCATATTTAAACTTTTATAACTAGATTTGTGTATTAAATTGTTAGGAATAATCATTAAATTGAACCCAGAACGTATTTATTTTAAAAAATTTGATTAAAATTAGAGCGTAAACAGTTTATAAAACTAAAAATTATTCTTATATTTTAAAAGCGTCAGGAGATATAATATTTTTTGATATTATTTCTATATCTTTAATATAATTTGAAGATAGCATCGTAAGGTACATAGAATCCCTATAATATCTTTCTATTCCCAAATCTTCCAAATAACCGTATCCCCCATAAATCTGTAGTGCAAGCCTTGAAGCCGATCTTGCGAGCTCCAGCGCGTTTAGTTTTAATAATATCCTGTCCTTCGTATCCTCAGAAAGCATAAGGGCTTTTTTCATTTCTTCTATTCTTCCTTTCATATCACTAAGCACAGCTGATATTGGTTGAAATTCGTAAAGATAGCTCTCAAACGCCTTCCTTTCTTTTGAATACTCTATTGCCTTTTCTAAAGCAGACTCGCTCATTCCAATAGCTATTGCAGCTATCTGATCTGAGGTATCAAAAATATGGGATTTTAATAAATTATCTGCGTCTTTTAATATAATTCTGTCTTCTTCAATTGTTTGCTTATAGCTTGCAAATCCAAAGCTAATTGCTCTAAATCCTAATGGCTTCTTTTTTTCTATTTTGACCGGATTAGCCATAACCAAGTAAGAAGTTTTTTCAGATCTCGCAAGCACTAAGTGAAAGTCTGCATCTGGTAATATTACAAAATTGTTTGCGCCGTATAGCTCATGTCCTTTTATATAAATTTCTAGCGGGAAGTTGAAGTTTATGTCATGAACCAGAGTGCCTGTTGATTCACCTGAGGCTATTTTTGCAATTTCTTCTTTACGCTTTTGAGCTTTGAAAAGTATCTCATTAACAAGCGTGTTCTGTAAATATATAAAATAAGCTACTGAGGCAGAGTATTTAGCTATAGTCATTAAAACCAAAGAAAAAGAACTTCTATCTATACCAGCACCGTTTTCTGACTGAGGTAACGTTGCTGCAAGGAGACCAAGCTCTGCAAGCCTTTTTCTGATATCTTTACTTATACCTTCTTTTTCAATTTTTTGTGCGACGTTTTCTAGCTCTTCTTTTGCAAACTGCTCTATCATGCTTACTAAAAGCTTCTGTTCTTCTGAAGCCATTTTACTTCACCTCTTGAATCTTTTTAAGGATCATCCTCGAAATTACAAGCTTTTCTATCTCGCTGGTTCCTTCCCAGATCTCTGTTATTTTAGCATCCCTATAGAGTTTTTCGAGTTTAGATCCAGAAGCTTCCATCCCAACTATTTTGAAAGCTATATTTGCTACTTGGTTTGCTACTTCAGCAGCATAATATTTTGCCATGCTTGTTAAAGCAGGGTCAGGATTAAAAGAAAACACTTTTGCGGCCGCTTTATATGTTATGTTTCTGGCAGCTTCAATAAGCGTGCTGATTTCAGCAAGAGCGAACTGTACGTATTCCATCTCCCTGAAACTTGCGGGTTTCTCAGCAAGGTACTCAAGTAGCAGATCAAGTATGCCTTGAGCGGTTCCTACACTTTGCGCCGCTACATAAACCCTGCTTATGTTAAAGAAAGTCATTATAATGTAAAAACCTTTGCCTTTTTCACCTACAATATTTTCGTTTGGTACTAATACATTTTCAAAAGTAATTTCAGCCGTGTCCGTTGCCCTCATTCCTAGCTTCCCCTTTAGTTTTACAGGATTCACCCCATTCCACTTTCTTTCAACTATGGCAAGCGTCAATCCATGATGTCGTTTCTCTTTAGAAGGAGGAGGAGCAGATCTGGCAAGAAGGTAATAATGATCTGCTACGGTTCCGTTAGTTATAAACATTTTATGCCCGTTAAGTATCCATCCTTTTTCTGATTTTTCTATCCTAGACGATATTCCCGCTACATCGCTTCCAGCACCTGGCTCGGTAACAGCAACCGCACTTATCTTTTCACCTTTTAAGGTTGGATAAAGATATTTTTCCTTTTGCTCATCGGTCCCATAAAGCAGAAGGATCTCAGAACCAAATACTGAAGCCAGAGTGCTTAACCCTATACCTGGATCAACCCTACAGAACTCTTCCATAGTTACTAACATGTTCCACGGATTTTCTATCGTTATAAAACCAGCATCAAAAACTTTTTTTCTTATTTCGTTGGGATACTCTTCGGTTTCATCAAAATGCTCTATAAGCTCTTTTGTGAATTCTCTTAATGCAAAATTTCTTGCCCTTTTTCTTGTTTCTTCTACTTCTTGAGGTAACTCAAAGCTCAAATTATTCAACCCTCTCCAGGACTATTGCGTAACCTTGACCTCCTCCAACACAAAGAGTTGCAACTCCATATTTCCCATTCTTTTCTTTAAGTATCCTCGCAAGCGTTCCAGTTATTCTTGCACCAGTAGCCCCCAAAGGATGACCTATCGCTATTGCCCCTCCATGCACGTTTACTTTGTCCGGGTTTATTCGAAGTTCTTTTATGGCATAAAGAGTTACGACAGCGAAAGCTTCATTTATTTCCCAGTAGTCTATATCTTCTACACTAAGGTTTGCCTTTTCGAGCGCCTTTTTGCTAGCTGGCACGGGCCCCTTTCCCATCAAATAAGGTTCAACGCCTGCCCATCCTATTGACTTAATCTTTGCCAATGGTTTAAGGTTATATTTTTCAACTGCCTTTTCAGATGCCAAAAGAACTGCTGATGCTCCAGCATTAAGTGGGGAAGAGTTACCAGCTGTAATTACTCCATCCTGCTTAAAAGCTGGGGGTAAAGATCTTATCTGTTCTAAGGTTGTATCAGGCCTTATACTCTGATCTTTGTCAACAACAATTTCTTTACCTTGATATTCCGTCTTTACTGGAAGTATCTCTCCTGAAAACCAGCCTTCTGAAACGCTTTTGCTTGCTAACATATGACTTCTGTAAGACCATTCGTCCATTTCATTTTTTCCTATACCGCTGACTTCTGCGAGTTTTTCTGCTGTGAGCCCCATTACATATCCTATATTCATTTGGTATTTCATATATTCAGGCCTGATTAACAGCTTATAGTTTGGAGCTACATGAGGGTTATCGCTCATAGGTACATGCGTCATGTGTTCCATGCCCCCCGCTATTACAAATTCTGAATTTCCGGTTTCTATTTCCATTGCTCCAATCCCTATAGCTGTCATCGAAGAGGCACAGGCCCTGTCGACACCCATAGAAGGAACCTCCCACGGAAGGTTTGCGAGAAGAACAGGGTGCCTTCCTCCATAAAGCCAGTTTTCGTGAACCTGAAAAGCACAACCAGTTATTACGTCCCCTATTTCCTTCGGGTCTATGTTTGTTCTCTTTATTATTTCCTTTATTAACAAAGCAAGCACTTCATCCATCCTTAGCGCATTGAAGACGTCCTTTTCAGGTTCCTTTGGTCTTGATCTTGAAAAAGGGCTCCTTAAATAATCTACTATGTAGACTTCCATCTTATCTTCCCCTGAAGTTAGGCTTTCTTTTCTCAAAAAGACTGGATATTCCTTCTTTAAGGTCTTCAGTGTTAAAGAGTATGCCAAATGCTGTTGATTCCCATTCTAAACCAATGTCCATGGGCACTTCTGTAGCCTTGTTTATAAGCCTCTTGGCCAGAGCTTCAGCTATAGGGGCGTTGTTTACAGCTATTTCTTTTGCAAGCTTAATAGTTTCCTGATCTATTATGTCCTTTTCGTAAACTTGTGAAGCTATGCCAAGTCTTAGCGCTTCTTCGCCCGTTATCCTTTTGCCTGTGAGAATTAGCCAGAGCGCTGTGTTCATGCCAACTAGCTTTGCGAGTCTCTGTGTTCCTCCCCAACCGGGTATCAGGCCAAGAGTTGTCTCGGGGAAACCTATTATTGCGTCTGGTGTTGTTACTCGTATGTCACATGCAAGAGCAAGCTCAAACCCGCCTCCTAGCGCGTATCCTTTAATTTCTGCAATAGTAACTTTGGGTATCTCTGCCAGCTTTCTAAAGACCCTTTCACCGCGTCTAGAAAACTCGATAAATTGCATGCCATCTGCAATATAAGTAGATAAGTCAGCCCCAGCTGAAAAATCGTTGCCAGCGCCTGTTAGCACTATGACCCAAATATCTCTATCGTTCCAAACGCTTTCTATCGCTCTGTCAAGCTCCTCTATTACATCAGGGCTTAAAAAGTTATGTTTTGGTCTATCTAACAAAATTCTTAGAACGTGATTACCAACGTTTTCAAGCTTAATATATTTAAAAGAAGTTTGTGGTTGAATTGTTTCTGCTTTTTCTTTCTTTTCTGCTTCAACAGGCTTGTACCTTCCTTCAATAACTTCTTTTAGCTTCCCTTCTTCTATGCTTTTAGCCGGTTTAAAAACCTCGCAGCTAAATTTTTGATAAAGTTCCTGTAACTTTGTCTTTACCTCATTGTTCGTTAGAGATTTTGCCACTGTAATAGGGCCGAATGGCCTGTTTAAACCTAGCTTTACAGCAGTTTCTATATCTTCTGGCGTTGCTACACCTTCCTCTATGAGCTTTACTGCTTCATTAACCTCGAGTACAAGAACATCAAGAAGGTTTACTTTATCTGTTGCGCTGGCCTTTGGTATTTTGGCTTTTCCTTCGCTCCATTCATAAAAGCCATAACCGCTCTTTTTACCGAGCTTTCCTTGCTTGACGAGTTCACCTATTGTTTTGCATTTCCCATAATCTGAAGAAATCGTTTTTGCAAAATAAACAAGGGAATCATAAACTACATCAAGGCCAACGTAATCCATAAGCTCATATGGACCCATGGGAAGGCCTTGTTCCTTAGCAAAAGCGTCTATTTCTTCGGGTTTAGCTAGCTTCTGATCCGCTAATAAGCAGAAAAACAAAAGTTCTGGTGCACTTATTCTGTTGACTATAAATCCAGGAGTATCCTTCATTACCTTTATAGGTTCTTTTCCTAAAGTCTTCATAAAGTTATAAACGTCATCAAGAACTTTATCGTCGGTCTTTTCACCTTTCACTAACTCAACCAGCTTCATTAAAACTGGAGGATTAAAGAAGTGTGTGCCGAGGAACCTCCATGGCCCGTTAACGTACTGAGAAAGTTCTGTTATCTTTATGTTTGAAGTGTTCGTGCCTATTATAGCATTAGGTTTTGCTGCTTTACTTGCTCTTCCAAGAACATCGGCCTTTATTTCTATCTTTTCTGGGACTGCCTCTATTATTATGTCTGAACCCTTGACAGATTCTTCCAAGTTTGTTGAAGTGCTTAGCTTACCCATTATTTTAGCGACATCTTCAACCTTAATCTTTCCTTTTTGTGCAAATTTATTTAGACTTTCTTGTATAAGCTGCTTAGCTTTTTGTAAAGCTTCTTCTTTAATATCAACTATAGTAACTTCATAACCATTGAGCAAAAAAATTTCAGCTATGCCGTGTCCCATCTCGCCTGCTCCTATTACAGTTACTTTTTTTACTTCCATAAAATTTCACTAAATCAGTTTTTTAACTTCATTTACAAGTTTTTGAGCCAGCATTAGATCCCCTGACACTTTCAGCTTGCCCATAAAAAATGACTTAACCGGGTCAGCTTTCCCATTTATAAGGTCTATAAGAAGAGAGTCACTTACTGATACTGAAGCTGCCGGCGAATTTATTTTTCCATTTTCTACACTCATGCTGCCGTCACTCTCGAATTTTACGTAAAAACTTTCTCCTTCATTTAGGTCGAACTGGAATGCTTTTCCTGAAAACTGTAACAGCGCTTTCTTCTTTGCGTCGTCTTTGTTTATCTTGGTTGAGAGCTCTTTTAAAAAAGCAAAAGAACCGCTCATTAATTAAAATTTAGAGTTGATATATTTAAGCTTTTAAAACGTGGCTTTACTGACCAGATTTGCACTGAATGTAGATAAGCATTTCTAACAACAGCATTCTAATCAGATAATTCTTCTGGTTTTAGTTTAAGATAAAGTTGAATAATTTAACGCAATATATTTGCTTTTTCAATCTCTTATCCAAAAATTATTACATGACATTAGATACTTGAAAAATCACGTTAAATGCATAATATTGTTTTAATCCAATATATAGTCGTCATTAAAGTGATTTTTTATTTCGATTTACGTAGATGAATGTTTGTTTTTGCATCAAAAATTAAGAAATAATTAATATATCAAAATTAAATAATGTATTATTATGAGTACAATTAGTAGAGCTTCCTTAGAAGAAGAAATATATTTGCGTTCTTTAACTGGCTATCTTGTGGGCAAAAATCTTCTTGATGGTTTTCGTAGAATAGCCGTATTAACGTACCCTGACAAAATATGTTCAGCTATGAGCGCTGCATTACTATCGAGTTATATGAGCACATACGGCTATAAAAATGAAGCAGGAATGGTTTTTATATATGATGAAAGCAGATTAAAAGAAATATCGGATAAAATTGCTAAAGGTGGTTTTGATGCCGTTTACTTATCTCTGGGAGGCGAACAGAAAATGTCCACGGTTTCCGAAGTAACAAAAAAGATACTCGACTCTTTAAGAAGGTCTGGTTTTGCTGGTTCTCTTGTTATCCATGTTAGAGCTTGGCTCGCAACAAGACAGCTTTCTAGTATACTTTCAGAAAAAGAACTCAGGGATTATATAAAATCTTTGAAAGAAATTAGGGTATTCACTGCTGATTTACAGAATAAACTTTTCCTTTTCCATAGAGTTATAATTGAGGAAACTCCTAGATTGATAAAATTTAAAGAAGAAAAGCTAACTGAAGAACACGTTAAGTTGCTGCAAATTTCACTGCCTCCTCCTGAGTAAACTACCTTTTCCTCACGGACAGGTTCTCTGATTTAAAAAGATGAATTAAAAAACTTTAGCGGGGGGTGGATTTGAACCACCGATCTCCGGGTTATGAGCCCGGCGGGGTAGACCTGGCTCCCCCACCCCGCTTCCTATGTTACATACAGTCAGAAGCTTATAATCTTTTTTATTTTTTCATAAACCATAGCGTAAAAGCGCTTTTATTTCCTTTTCAATTCTGCTTCCGTACTGAAATGCTTTTTTCTTGGAAGTTATAATTTCATAAGGAAGACCTAAGATTTTCCCAATATTTCTTAACCCTAGCTTCTGAACCTTGTATTTGGTGTCGAGCGCAGTAGCTTTTCTGAAAAATGACTTAAAAGCGTAAGGATACATTGGTTCTATTCCAGCAGAAAATATTGCTTTGCTATCTCTTCTTAGGCTTATTATTGCCTTTTTTATATCCTCATTAAGAGCATTCTCAAGCTCTTTGTCGTAAAGTCCTTGATACTTTTTATAACCCCCAAAAATTTCATCTGCAAGCTGACCAACGATCAAAATATCGGCTCCGTTTTCTTTTGCTACTTTTCCTGCTATGTAAAATCCAGCTGAGAGAGCTAGTTCCATAGTTGAAAAACAAAAATGCTTAACGTACTCAAGAGCTTCTTTAAGCTCTTTAATTTCAATTTTGTGAACTATATGATCTAAGCCCAATATTTTTGCTCTTTCTTTTGAAACGTTAATGTCTTCGCTTCCTTCAAACCCCACCGTAATTAATAAAGGATTTCTGTCCTTGAAAACCCACGCAAGTAAAGAACTGTCAAGTCCTCCAGAGTATGACACTGCTATTTTCTTATCGATAGTTTTTGAATATTCTACAAGTGTGTTAGCCAATTCTTCTAAAGTAATTTTATTTAAGGAATCTATTTGGTGTGGATAAAATTTTATTTTGTAGTTATCCCTGCTTTTAATTTCGGCATAAATTTTTTCTGGGTAAACAAATCTACTTTCTCCAAAGATTCCAGTAAAGTCATATCCTGTAACTTCAACTTCATCATTTTTAGCACGTAAATAAAAATGGGACTCTTCATCTTGCATCTTTTTTAAAAGTTCGTCTTCTTTAATGTAATGGCCTTTAATATTTCTTAACAAAAAGTATCCTCCTTTGACATCTTCTACCTTAAGGCTCAAGCCCAAGCTTTTCCCTCGCTTCTCTTATTATTTTTTTAGCGATGATCGAGCTTATTCCTTTTACTTTAGAAGCTAATTCCGCTTCTTTTGCCTGAGACAGTTCTAAAATGTTATGGTAACCGGCTTCGAACAGAGCTCTGGCTCTTTTTCTCCCTATACCGCTCAGGCTTGCAATGCTTGCAACGTCTTCTTTTACCCCTTTGTATATCCTTATAAAAGGCAGATCAAAAGCTTCTCCGCTCATTCCAACTATTCTGGCAAGTTTCGAATATGAATAAACGATCCATCTAGAAGATTCTATTATTCTGTAAAGGTCGCCCGGTTCTACACCAAACCTGTCTAATAGTTCCTGTTCAGAAAGCTCATTGACCCATCCGTATAAAGCAAGAAAAGTTCTTGCAGAACAGTCTTCGTCAAAGAACGGTTCTAGCTCAAAGTTTGTGTTTAGAAGTTGTGCAAGTTCAACTTCGTCTTTCTTGCGAGAAGATAATTTTGGCTCAACATCTTCTGAAGATGCAAGAAGACATAGTAAAGGTAAAGTTGGGTCTTTCCACTTTTTTATTTCGTCAACAACCTTAATAAAGGAAAGCGCTGTTTGAGGTGAAATATAAACTTTGGCCGTAATGTCCCCCAATGGTGTAGTTTTATACTTCCCGTTCTTTGCAAGCATAATAAAACCGTTCTTGCTTAAAAAACTTAACGATTCAGAAATCTGAAAATCCAGATTACCTTTTTGCTTATAATAAAGAGTTTTCCTAAAAAACTCTTTTATTTCTTTCTCTGTGGCATAACCCAGTACAGATATTAGAGCTAGAACCATCGATGATGTTCCTTTAAGCAAAAGTTTGGAAGTTATTGGCTCGGGCTCACCAGAAATGTACCTATCTAGATAAAAGTCTACTTGATATTCATCTTGGGCTAGTATGATACATTTACCTATTTTATCATATTTGGGTCTTCCGGCTCTGCCCGCCATTTGCTTATATTCAATAACTTTTATAGGCTCTCTCCCTTCATCGTTATACCTATAGACAGAGTTTATTACTACAGTTCTAGCTGGAAGGTTTACCCCTGCAGCCAACGTTGGAGTGCTACAGATAACCTTTAATTTGTTTTCTCTAAAAAGGTCTTCTACAAGCTTCCTATAACTTGCAGGAAGACCTGCGTGATGAAAAGCTACCCCTAGAGGTATAAGGTTTCTCAAAGTTTTTGTTAGAGTCGTATCCTCTTCCTCTTCTGGATATGTTTGCTCTAAAGGAACTTGAGAAAATTTTCTGGAAACTTGAGCCAGAGATTTCGCCAGCTCAAGAGCTTTTTTTCTGGTTTCAGCAAAAATCAAACACTGGCCTCCTTCTTTAAGTTCATTATAAACAACGTCTTGCAAAAGCGTGCCTTTCCTCTCTATTATATCAACTTGCGCGTCTTTATATATTAGTTTACCATCATAAGCTACACCTTCTAAAAGAGTTACAGGTCTCCATTCGTCGTAGACCGTATGCATGCCTAGCCACGATGCTATTTCGTTATAATTTTTTACAGTTGCTGAAAGAGCAAGCACCTGCACGTTGCTGAACCAAGATATTATTTCTGTAAGAACGAATTCCAGAGTTCCCCCTCTTGATTCGTCATCTAAAAGATGAACTTCATCAAATACAAAAAGTCCTACGTTTTCAAGCCATTTTACTCTATGTCTGATTATGGAGTCAAGCCTCTCGTTTGTGGTAATTATCACATTATACCTACTTAAATAAGATGGGTCTAAGTTAAAATCATCTCCAGTGCTTATTCCAACGCTCAGTGGCTTCCCTTTTTCCAGGTATACACCCTCAAAAAATTCTTTAAATTCTTCATACTTTTCGCTAGCAAGAGCTTTAAGAGGAGTTATGTATATTGCTTTCTTCCTTCTATCGATAACAGTTTTTGCAATAGCAAGCAGCGCTATTAGCGTTTTGCCGCTAGCGGTTGGGGTTACAATCAGCAGGTTTTTACCTTCAAGAAGCCCGCTTTGTACGGCCTTCTCTTGAGGAGGCCATAGTTTTGAATAACCTTTTGAAATAAGCCTTTCTTTTATTAAAGATGGAATTTTGAGATCCTCTATCAGCATCTAAAAATATTAAAATGCCGTTTTATTAAACTGCTTGTATATTTATAAAATTAGTAAAAGCCGATGAGCGAAATTATGAAAAGCATTACCGAAACCAAGAACAACAAACCCCAGACCTTTTTGCTCCAGAAAAATATCTTTCTCCCGTCTAATATAGCTATAGGCAGTAGGTTAAATAGAGCTATAAAAGAGTTAAAGTAGACAGCAGTGATAAGAAAATAAAAGCCTGACATAGCAAATGGTAAAATAATAAGCGCCATTATTATATTAACCAAAGGCCCCCAAGCTGATATTTTCCCCATAGTTCTTTCATCTGCCATTCCGTAAATTACTGTAGCTCCAGGAGCTATTATTTTAAATGGTAAGATGGCTGTCACAAGAGTTAAGAGCGCCCACACCCACTGTATTCTAAACTCTGCGTACAAGCCATTCCTTATGGCGGAAAGCTTATGGGCATATTCATGAAGTATAAATGCGAGAATAAAAAGTATGCTGTTTATAACAAGGCCTGACGTCGATATCGCTCTCAGCCATGTTATTCCAACTACCCAGACAATAAACGATCCTATTATAAGATTTAAGGCTTCTCTTTTGCTAGGACCTGAACCGTAATAATAGCTCAACTTTATTCCTCATCTATGAATTCTTCGGGTTTAGGCACTTCTGGGGGTAAACCTTTTCTCTTCCTTATAGATGTTATTAACTGTCCAAGCATGTTTGCGGGAACTGGTGCCCATCCTTTAAAGCTCGTATTCCAAACAGCTTTCCCGGCTGTTGCGCCCCTCATTACTTCTGCTAAGTCAAAAGTTTCTGCTGCAGGTATTTCGCCCTGAACTACAGCAAACACATCCTTCTGAGTCATGTTTACAATCTTCCCACGTTTGCTTGTTATAACACCTATAGCAGGTCCCAGTATATCTGCAACGCCTTTCACCTCAATCGAAAGAATTGGTTCTAGAAGCGTAGGCTTTGCAAGAAGCATAGCCCCTAATATTGCCCTTCTAGAAGCTGGCATCAATTGCGCATAAGTCCTGTGTGCAGGGTCCTCGTGCGGTACAAAGTGATGAAGTATTACCTTTGCCCCTCTTACATATTCATAAGCCAAAGGACCGTTAGTCATCGCATCGACAAAACCTGCTCTAAGGCTATCCATACTTTCTTGTAAGAACTGTACCCCTTTAGTTTCATCTACAAAAACGTTTCCGCGTTCATCTATCGCTACGACGCCTTTTGCTTCGTCAGCGTCCCATCCATGGTCTCTAAGAATCTTTGCTATCTGCTTCCTGTCCATGTTTTCGTTTATCTGCCCTGTTATTATCAAATTTATTGTTTCTTCATCAAGGGGCTCTACTCTTATGTAAACTTTATTGTGCTTGTTTGGACTTTTTGCCATTACAGGTCCTGCTTTTGTGGTTATAGTTTCTCTGTAGTTTATGAGCGGTTTGCTAGTTATTATTTCTATTCCTTGATCCTGAATCAATGTTGTAGCTATTTCAAGGTGAAGAACGCCCATACCAGAAAGCAAAGTTTCTCCGGTTTCTTGATTTATAGTTACCACTAAGTTAGGATCTTCAAGATGCATGTTCTGCAGAATCTCTATAAGCTTTGGCAGATCTCTTGGGTTTTTTGGTTCAACGGCTATTGTAACTACAGGTTCACTTACGTACTTTATACTTTCAAAGGGCACTATATCCTTGACGCTAGACAGCGTTTCTCCTGCCGATGCATGTTGCAAACCTAGTAAAGCCGGAACGTTTCCTGCAGGTAAATATCCTACGATCTCCCTAAAGGGACCCATGAACATGCTTACGCTCTGCACCCTTTCTTGCCTTTTTGCGTTTATAAGATAAAGAAGGTCTCCCTCTCTGACTGTCCCGCTGAAAAGCCTTCCTACTGCAACGGTCCCGGCCTGAGGATCAACTACTACGTTTGTAACCATCATAACAGTCGGGCCATTGTCATCGCATTCTATCATTGCTTTATATATCTCGCTTTCAGGATCTCCTTTCCATATTTTGGGTATTCTGTATTTTTGAGCAACGTTTGGTGGAGGTATGTGCTTTATTACCATAGATAGTATTGCCTCATGAAGCTGGAAATTTTCAACGAGTGAAGATATGTCTCCTCTATTGTATCCTTCATAAACGTCCTTAAATCCCATATTCTTTGTCTTAGCCATGCTTAAAGTAAAGCCCCACCTATCTTTTGAGCTTCCAAAAGCCACACTGTCATTTGTTATGCTGACCTTAAATTTATCCTTAAACTCGGGTTCTGCATAAATATCAATTAATCTGTTAACATCGTTTATTATGTTTGAAAGCCAAATTTGCATTTTTTCCGGAGTTAACCTAAGCTCTTTTATAAGTCGGTCAATTTTATTGATATAAAGAACCGGTCTTACCCTTTCATCCAATGCCTGCCTTAACACAGTTTCTGTTTGAGTCATAACCCCTTCCACAGCATCGACTACTACAACAGCTCCATCAAGGGCCCTCAGCGATCTTGTTACTTTTCCTGTAAAGTCTATGTGCCCAGGCGTATCTATCATATTAAATACATATGGTTTCCCTTCATATTCGTAATAAAGCGTAACGTTGGCAGCCTTTATGGTCATTTGCCTTTTCTGTTCGAGCTCCATATAGTCTAGCGCAAGTGCCTGACCTGCTACAGAAGGACTTAACATCCCAGCAGCCGCAAGCAAGGAGTCTGAGGTAGTTGTTTTCCCATGATCAACGTGGGCAATAATTCCAAAATTTCTTATCTGTTCTTTATTAGAAATTACTTTTAGAGCTTCTGCTGTAGTTTTAAACCTTGGCATCTTTTATTTCACCTTCAACTATCACAGCATTTACCTGATAAGTATCATCAGCTATTGTATTACCCCTTACTAGCTTCCTTTTCCTTTCCCCTTCTCTTTTTGGTCTGAAACCAGGCGGTCCTGAAAGAAGTACGTATTTTTTTACTGGTCCTTCAATATATGGTACGTGCGGAATGCCTGACTTATCTGTTCCTCCTGTTATCTTAAACTTTATTTTTCCTAAACCTAGTGGACTTCCATCTATAATTTCCCCTATTTTTCTTCCTATAAGAACAGAGCTAAGATTGCCCTTTATTTCGATCTTTTTCGCAGTTCTGGTCTTTGGGTCTGATAATACTAACTGTAAATCGCCCATGACGTTTTAATCCTATTAATAGGATATTAAAAAGGTTATCTACAAATTAACGTGAACTGCCTCGTCCCTGACATCCTCTCCGCCTTAAAAGGCTATTTCTTTAAGGCGGATCATAGGTTCGTGGTTTACCTCCTTCATCTTCATCGCTTCATAGCTAGCGGTTACCCACCCCGCTCCGCTCGTCCAGCGATAGACCACGGGCTGTGCCTTCAGCCACTTACCCCTATCCTCATCGGACTCCAGGATATCTAGAGCCTTCTTGAAGTATTCCTTACGGGACACGCTTTAATACGCTTTACAACGTTTTATTACTAAAATTTTACCCCAATAGAAGAGGCGAGGCTTTTGTTCATTTTTTAATATCCGAGACAACGAATGGTCTTTACAACAAGTAGAACTCGTTAAAATGGACAGAGAAATATTATATATACTTCACTTCCTTCCCTTCAGAAAATTACACAAAATAATAGAGTATAAAGCTAAATTGAAACGCGTTAAGGTAATATACGTTAACCCAAAGAACACGTTCAAGACGTGTCATAGGTACATGTATGTTATTCAAACGGAAAGTAGAGAGTTCAAGTCACCTAAATGCGGACTTTTTTACAACCATAATTTAAACACATCTATTAAAATAGACATGCCTTAACGAGAGGTATAGGTCGAGAGCTGGGTAAGCATCCTGAAAGGGAAATAAAGGTGAATCACGAAGCCAACGAAAACCCCAAAGCCCTGTCTAGGTCAAGGTAGTTTACTATAGAATACCTTCCTACGGCACTTTACCAATTGGACAAAAATTGTAAACTTAATGGTATCCTCCATTCTGTACCGCATAATTATAAGGGGCTATTTTATCCCCTCCCAAAGGAGCTTTAAACCCCTTGACCTACTTAAAAATTTATGCTGTCTTATTAAGAGGACTGTTTTGCAAGCAAACTTTTTGGCGTATAATTTATCCCCATTCTCTTGAAAAGATTTTCATCCTTGGGATAATGATAAAATGAGCTTGGTCTGACATAATAATCGTTCTTTAATTTTTTCCCTGTTCTTTTTTCCCACTCTTCGATGCTAATTGAATATTTTTTCTGTATTCTATCCCTGTACCATTCAGGTATTACGTTAAAAGTACAAAAAGGTATTATCCTGTCATCTGGTGTAAGGTAATGTATGTCGCACCTTCTAACCCTTTCTTCATCATGATTGTACTTGTCCTGGAAGTGCATCATACCAACAAATAATGATTTCATTTGAAGCTGCCCAAGCGAGCTGTAATCGTGTTTTATGATTATGTTTATTAGTAGCCTGGTCAAATTCAGCCCTGAAGGCATTTTATTTTTATCTATAAAGCGGTGAAGGTTTGCTATTACTGAAAGCCCAACAATATATTTGTTTTCTCCCCGTTCTATTTTTTCTGCTTTTTCTTCAAAGAACTTTAAAAGCCCGTCAACATCCACGAACCTTGTGATAGGCACCATTTTTCCGTTATCGTTAAAGATATACGTTGCGGCGCCACACGCAAAATGAGTTGTAAGTTCATATTTGAGCTCTCCAGTCCATGCTTCTATAAATCTCGAAAGAGGCATTGCTGCAGGTACAGGGAACCAATCTTCCTGTTTTACTTCTCCGTCTGTCTGTTCTTCTATTCTTTCAATAACTTCTGGTATAGTTATTCTGAACCTATCTCTTTCGTGTTTTGGTACTCTTCCGACAAGCGAAACTGGTTGATAATTTATTCCTCTAACTATGTCCATGTTATAGAAGGCAAACCTGAGCATATCCCCTACTTCGTGATCATTAACCGTTCTTATTACAGTAGGAACCAAAACTATGCCTAGCCCTGCTTTTCTACAATTGTTTAAAAGATCTGGTATCTCCCAATAGTTTTTTGGATTGGTCTCAGGCGTAACACCGTCAAAGCTTACATAAAGAGTGTTTACTCCAGCTTCCCTTACCTGTTTG
This sequence comes from Nitrososphaerota archaeon, assembly GCA_009903795.1. GTDB lineage: Archaea > Thermoproteota > Nitrososphaeria > Conexivisphaerales > UBA164 > CAYFFZ01. The sequence goes on from WYER01000012.1 coordinate 37,370, forward strand.
CACAGATCAGGCTTTCTAGAAAGGTTTATCCCATCTGAATTTAGTTGAATGTGAGTTATACCTTCTTCTTTTATTGCCTTTATAATGTCTAATAAATCATCCCTTACTGTTGGCTCACCGCCCGTTATTTGAACTGCGACGCCATGTATTGGTTTTTCGTTAAGGAGGTTTCTTATCATCCTTCTTATCTGATCAATGGTAGGTTCGTATATATAACCAGCTTTTTCAGCGTAAAAGAAACAATACCAGCAGTTAAGATCACACCTGTTAGTAACGACAATGTTAGCAAGAGCAGTATGGCTAAGGTGATTGCTACAAAGACCACAGCTAGCAGGACACGTTATGTTGTTTAAAACAGTTTTAGGGTTAGATATACCTATACCGTCCCTTGCATATTTAGAAAACCTCTCGTACATTTCATAAGACCCAAAATAAACGTCCTCAAAATAACCGTGTCTAGGGCACGTTTTTCCGATGTAAACAACTCCATTTCTTTCAAATATTTCTGCGTCGATTACTCTGTTACACTCAGGACATATGCTTCTTGTTTTCCTGATAAACCTAACATTAGCTTTTTGGGATTCTTGCTGTTTTTGCTCTACTAATACCATAATTTTGCATTACAACATGTTATTTAAAAACATTTTTTACAATTAAACAAAAAAATGTAAAAATTAAAAGCGTTTATGGCCAGATTCCACGAAGCTTTATTGCTTGAGATACCCTTGATACAGCTACAGTAAGTGCTGCTGTTCTCATATCTGTTTTGTATTTTTTACTTGCCTCATACACATCATTGAAAGCTTTGACCATCTTTTGTTCTAACATCTTGTTAACCTGTTCAAGCGGCCACTGCAACCTTTCTAAGTTCTGTACCCACTCAAAATAGCTTACTGTTACTCCACCACTGTTAGCAAGAATATCTGGTATGACCATTGTTCCCTTCTGATATAATATTTCATCAGCTTCTGGAGTTGTGGGTCCATTTGCGCCTTCTCCTATGATTTTTGCTTTGATCTTTTCGGCATTATCTTTTGTTATAACTTGCTCAAGAGCAGCAGGAACCAGCACGTCTACATCCAATGTAAGAAGCTCATCGTTGGTTATCTTTTCTGCATCTTTATATGTTGTAACAGTTCCAGATTTCTCTTTTTCCGCAAGTACTTTGTCAACATTGAGCCCGTTCTTATTATATATGCCTCCTTTAGAGTCACTGACAGCGACTACTTTCATACCGTACTCTTTTGCCATTATAATCGCAGCGTTTGAACCGACGTTTCCAAAACCCTGTATGGCAACCGTTGCTCCTTTAATGTTTATATTTAATTTCCTTGCTGCTTCAGCTACAACTATTGCTACGCCTCTTGAAGTAGAATCATTTCTTCCCAGACTTCCTCCTACCTCTACCGGTTTGCCAGTTATGACTCCAGGTTCTAGATGACCTTTAAGAATACTGTAAGTATCCATTATCCAGGCCATGTGTTGAGGGCCTGTATAAACGTCAGGCGCTGGAACATCTTCATAAGGACCTATAATACCAGAAATTGCATATGCATACCTCCTTGTAAGCCTTTCAATTTCACCTTGTGAAAGCGTTTTAGGATCACAAACAATACCTCCCTTGGCGCCGCCTAAAGGAAGATCAAGAACTGCCGTTTTCCACGTCATCCACATAGCAAGCGCTCTTACTTCATCAAGAGAAACATTTGGATGGTATCTAATACCGCCTTTATAAGGCCCTCTTGCGTTGTTGTGCTGAACTCTATATCCTATAAAAACTTTGATCTTGCCGTTGTCCATTCTTACTGGTAGAGATACCTGAACTTCTCTTTGTGGATGTGAAAGAATTTCCCTGATGTCTTCTTCAAGATTTAATAAATCTGCAGCCTTTTTTAGTTGTTGAAGAGCCATTTCCCATGGCGTTGACTTTTGAGTAAAATTTGAATTTGTCAATTCCGCATCAAAGCATATGAAATTACTATATTTATAAGTATTATTATTAAACATTTTTATTTTTAACACTTTTTTATTGTAAAAAATGCAATATTTTTTGTTTGCTGATTTAAAACTAAGCGGTTTTTAATAAAAAAAAATCTAAGTGATTAGACTAGTTCAGATAATCCTCCAAGGTAAAAGCGGCAACTTATAGCTTCTTTTTCCTATAGCGTCTGTTACGGCATCTGCTACCGAAGCTCCAACAGGGATTATGCTTATTTCCCCAACACCTTTTGCCCCAAATGGTCCGAGTTCTTCATAACTTTTTATGAACTCTACGTTTATCAATGGCGAGTCTGATATAACAGGAACTACGTATGTTGTATAATTTATGTTTAAAGGCTTTCCGTCTTTATCATAATTAAGTTCCTCTATTAATGAGTAACCTAATCCTTGAATTATTCCCCCTTCTATTTGACCGGCAGCTATTGCCGGATTAATAACGTTACCTATATCAGCAATAAAATCAACTTCACGCGGTTTTATTTTTCCTAATAGCTCATCTACCACTACTTTAGTTATAATAACGCCATACATGTAAACCATATGAGGAACCTCTAGAGTTCCTTCAACTGCTTCAGCATACCTCGGGACTTCTAGCGTAGCCTCAAAACGTGTCGACTTGCCTTTAAGCCTTAATCTTTTGGCCAGTTCATAAATTGAAACCCCTTTATCTTTAAAATAAAAGTATCCATCTTTATAAGTTACTAAATCGCTTTTTGTCATAAAATAAGAGGCTGCTTCCATCTTGAGTTCAGAAAGAGCCTTTTCGCATGCTAAAAGAAGTGCATTTCCCGCGTTAAAAGTTGATCTCGAAGCGCTTGAGCCTCCTGTATCTGGAGCAAACTTTGTATCTGAATGCAAAACATTTATTTGTGATACAGGTATCTGCAGCTTTTCTGCAACGAGCTGAGCGTTTCCAGTATTTATTCCTTGCCCATAATCTACGTTGCTGAACATAATATTGACCCTTCCTTCGGGTACTATTTCTATTGCTGCGGTGGGATACTCTGGCAAAGTTCCGAAACCTACCCCTTTTACCGCCACGGCTATTCCTACCCCTGTTCTCTGAAACGGACCTGTAGGATCAGGCCTGTAAAAAAGTTCTTTAGCTCTTTTCAAAGCTTCTTCCAAACCTTCAGCATGTCTTATTTTGTTATCAAATGGTCCTACCTCACCTGTCTTAAGGATGTTCTTTAACCTTAAGTCAATCGGGTCTAATTTTAGTTCGTCTGCCAGCTCATTCATCATGCTTTCAATTGCAAAATTGCTTTCAGGGGCTCCAAATCCTCTAAATGCTGAAGCTATACCGTTGTTAGTATAGACCAAGTTTGCGTCAATTACATAATTAGGGATTCTGTATGGACCGTTTATGGTTTCTATGCTTACATCCAGTATGGTAGGCCCAAAGCTCTGATATGCCCCAGAATCAAGGTATATTGTTGCTTCATTTGAAAGCAAATACCCATTTCTGTCAACAGAAGTTCTTAACTTTATCTTTGAAGCTGTCCTATGGAACCCTGCTATTCCGCTTTCTTCTCTAGACCAAACTAGCTTTACCGGCCTTTTGGTTTTGTAAGCAAGCAGAGCTAGATGAATTTGAACTGTAATGTCATCTTTACCCCCAAAAGCACCTCCTGTTGGAGTGTTTTTTACTCTTATTTTTTCAGGAGGTATTCCTAAAACTCTAGATATTTGGATCCTATCCCTATAAGGAGTTTGCCCGCCAGCAAGTACGTTTATGACCCCTTCTTCATCTACAAAAGCTACTCCTCCTTCTGGCTCTAAGAACATGTGCTTTTGCATTGGTGTTTCGTAAATCCTTTCAAGCACAATGTAAGCAGAAGATCTAGCTTTCTCTACGTCTCCTTTTCTTACAACCGTGTGCCTTGCAATGTTTCCCTTCTCGTGTATTTTTGGCGCGTTTTCATCGAGCGCTTCGTCTATTGAACGTACGACAGGCAATGGTGTAATGTCTACCTTTATCCTGTTAAGAGCTTCTAATGCTGCTTCCTGTGTTTCAGCCGCAACAAGAGCTAACGGTTCTCCATAATACCTTACTTTATCGTAAGCTAAAACCGGTATTTCAGGTACGATCGCCCCATACCCATTCATCGCCGGTATGTCTTTATAGGTAAGAACTGCCTTAACGCCGTTAACTTTTTCAGCATCTTCAGTATATATTGCATTTATCTTTCCATGCGCTACTTTACTCCTGAAAGTATAAGCGTACAGAGCGTTCTCCAGCTTTAAATCGGTTAAATATAACAGTGAACCTGCTACTTTATCAATAGAATCAATCCTTGGTATGGATTTATTAATATAACTATATTTTGATATTGTTTCAGTTATCATTTTTAATTTATCCCTCCTATAAACTTAACCAGCATCTGCTTTAAAGTCTTTTTTAAGACGTCTAATGAAATGGTTGCATTAACAATATATTCGCCTAAAACGCATCCATTCATTTTTGATCAGCTTATTTTTTCAAAACCGTATTCTATCTTTTTGCCATATCCTTTTAATATTTTGTACAAAGCTTCATAAACTATACCATATGTTGCTTTTTTTCTATACTCTGCAGTGCCTCTAATATCGCTGATTGGCCTCGTAGCTTCAGACGCGAGCTTAGCTATTCTCTCTATAAGATCTTCAGTAAGCTCTTTCCCTTTAGCTTCTTCTTCAGCCTCAGTTGCCCTTATAACAGTTGGCGCAACAGCGCCGAGCGACAATCTTAAATACTTAATGGTTTTGTTTTCAAGACTTAGGATGCCTGCAGCATTTACTATCGATATAGCGTTGGCGCTTCTTAACCCTAATTTTTCAAAAAAATAATATGAGCCTGGCTCCATTTTATCAACAGATATTTCAGTTATAAGTTCATCAGCCTCTCTTACTGTTTTCCTTGGGCCCAAGAAAAATTTATCTATATGAACTTCCCTCGCACTTCCAACCTTCTGTAGCTTTACTTTGGCATTAAGAACATAAAGAGGTGGTATACTATCTCCTGCTGGACTTGCGGTTCCAAGGTTTCCACCTATTGTCCCTAAGTTTTGTATTTGAGGCGATCCAATCTGCCTTACGGCTTCAATAAGGATTGGAGCGTAAGCGTTTATAATGGGCGATCTCCTGATTTCTCTGTATTTTGTGGTAGCTCCAATTAATATATGGTTTTCTTTTTCCTTTATATAGCTTAACTCGGGAATATAAGAAAGATTTAGAAGTTCTTTTTCTTTAAGTGCTCCATCCTTTAACATTACCATCACATCTGTACCGCCAGCGACGGGTTTTATCTGTTCTTTCTTCTGTGAAAGTATTTCAAGCGCTTCTGCTAAGCTTCTCGGAGAATAAACTTCTACTTTTTCATACGCCATTCTTTTTCACCACTTTCTTAATTGCGTTAAATATCCTAGGGTAAGCGCCGCATCTGCAAATATTTCCGCTTACACCTTCAAGAATTTCTTCATCAGTTGGGTTTGGATTTTCGTTTAAAAGTCCTTTTGCAGCAATTATAAACCCAGGCGTACAATACCCGCACTGTGTTGCACCCTCTTCTATGAATGCTTTCTGCAATGGATCCAATTCGCCATCTTTTTGTAATCCTTCTACTGTTAAAACGTTTTTTCCTTCAACCTGTGAAATCATAACAAGACAAGATGTTACAACCTGGCCATCTAAAAGGACGCTACAGGCTCCGCATTCACCTGCTTCACATCCTGGCTTAACGCTCGTAATACCAAGGTCTTCTCTTAAAACCCTTAGAAGGCTTTTTGCAGGAGGAGCTGTGACACTAACTTTTTTGCCGTTTAAATTGAACGAGACAGTTACTTCCATTACGATAACTTTCTAAAGTGAGCATATAAAATTTTTCTATAACATTTTTTTTAAGTAAAAGATGCCGACTTATAATGTTTAAGATTTTTCACTATTTAGCATTTTGTCAATAGGCTTCCTTGTTTTAATATCATCTTTATAGTCTATGTCTATAAGTATTCTGGAGGTTCCTATTTCAAATTTTAAGATCTCATCTGTATGTTTATTTAATATGCCTTTAAGCCCTTTTGTCTCTTCGTTTATTGCTAAAAGCTCTTCTTTTAAAGACGAATCAAAAAGTATAGGATGCCCGCCCTTTCCCTCAAAACTGGGTATGACGATTTTTGCTTTTGATTTTTCATACGTATTTATTATTTTTTCGCAAATCCATCTTTGCAAATAAGGCATATCTCCTGGAGTTATCAAATAAGCCCTGCTAGGATTTATTCTTGACACGCCTATCTTTATTGAAGAACTCATGCCTCCTGTTTTATAATCAGGGTTTATTGCGAAAATTACGTTTTCTCCTATAAGCTCCTTTTCTATCATTTCTCTTTCATGTCCAACAACTACAACCGTTACAAATTCTTCCAAAGAGCACTCATCTACAACTCTTTTTATTATTGATTTTCCGTCGATTTTATAAAGAAGTTTATTTTCCCCAAATCTAGTAGACTCGCCGGCTGCTAAAATTATAAGTGCATATTCGGGGTTCGTAAATCTCGAAGGCATGATTTAATCATATAACAGTATGATTTAAAAGTTGCTTTTTGGAGGTAAAAATGATCAGATGAATATAGGTATAATAGGAATAGGTAATATGGGTTATGCCCTTAGCGTGGCGCTCTCAAAAAGTAAAGAAGATACTATATTAGTTTACGACAGGGGTAAATATAAGGTTCCAAAAATAAAAAATATTAAACGTGCAAATAGCCTTATTGATCTAGTTAAAAGCTCAGATACGATATTTGTTTCAGTAAAGCCTAACGACGCAGAAAAACTTTTTGATGAAATTTCTTTAAACGTAGAAGGAAAAACGGTGGTTTCGGTTGTAGCTCTCTATCCATACAGCAAAATGGTAGAAAAAATGCCAAAAGCAAAAATATGTAAAATCATGACAAGCATAGCTGCAGAAACCGGAAAGGCACCTGTTCTTGCTTATTGTCAAAAAGAACTTTTTGAAAGCCTTAAAAGGTTATTAGAAAAGATAGGGGAACCTTATCTTTTTGATGAGAAAATTATTGATGCTTTAGTTCCAATAACAGGAAGTGGACCTGCAATAGTGGCCTATTTTCTCGATTCTTTATCTCAATATATGCTTCTTGCAGGAGTTGAAAAAGATTTAGCAGAAAGAATAACTAATCTGGTTACCTACTCAACTTCCATCTATGCACTTAAAAAAGACGTTGATTATCGAACTCTTATAAAAAAAGTAGCTACTCCTTCAGGAATAACTATTAAGATCTTGCAGGAATTTGATAAAAGAACGTTAAAAGGCAATGTTGTAGATTCAATTTATTCAAAAATTAAAGAATATGTGAAATTATAGAGCGCCGGCACCGCTGCTTCGCGAGGGCTTGCGCACCTCACTAACACAGCGGCGGTGGTAGGTTTTACTTCCGGGTTCGGATGAGACCGGGTAGAACCCTACCCCTATGGCCGGCTTTGTATGTTATGCTTCCTTTTTTTATAAACCTTTCTGACCATTTGTAATTTGCTTATGTTTTTTAGTTATTGATAAATATGTATGAAAAAATAACAATGCGTATGATCAAGCTTATTGGTATTGATATTGACGGAACTTTAACTGAAAATGACGGCAGAATTAATTTTGAGGCTGCTGTTTTATTGAGAAAGCTACAAGACAGTGGTTTACAAGTAGTTTTAGCAACTGGGCGGAGCGTATTTGAGACTTATACGTTATCAAAATTTTTAGGTTTTGCAAATTTTGGCATTAGCGAAAATGGCGGAGTTATATATTATAAAGAACCTACAAGAGTTAAATTGTTTGGAAACTATTTTGATTCCTTAAAAGCATATGATTTTTTATCTAAAAATATAGATAACATAAGGATAAATCAGCGAATGCCAAGGTTAACCGAAATTTTACTCGAAAGAAATTTTGATATAGATTTTGCCAATAAGTTACTTAAGGACAATGGTTATAATTCAAAAATCCTTGATAGCGGTGTAGCTTACCATCTATCAAGTATTAACGCAAATAAGGGTGTTGCATTAAAATATATTATAGAAAAGATGAATTTAAAAAAAGAAGAAGTAGCAAGCATTGGAGATAGTGAGGTTGATGAACTAATGTTCGCTGTATCTGGTTATTCATTCCTTGTAAATAAAAATTATATTATAAAAAATAGAACGATTAATGAAAATACAAAATTAATAGTAACGGAAAGACAAGGCCCTATGGGATTAATAGAGGCAATCGAATGGTTGATGAATAATGATCTCCTATTTTACTGAACTGAATAAACTTACAGCATCAGTAAATGATGCTTTAAGCAAGCTTGGCATAACAACTACAAGCGTTTACGTTGGAGAACCTACAGAGCCTGCCTTTGGTGAAATTACAACTAATGCGGCATTTGTATTAGCAAAGACATTTAAAAAACCTCCCTACGAGATCGCTAAAGATTTTTTAAACAAGATTGAATACGATAAAGAAAACTTAAGCGCAGAAATTCATCCAAGCGGTTTTATTAATTTTAGATTTACAGAACGATTTTATCTTAGTTTCTTGAACGAAATACTTAAAAACGACGGTTTTGGAGAAATCCAGGTTAAAGAAAAGAAAAAAATAATAATTGAACATACAAGTGTTAACCCGAATAAAGCCTTACATGTAGGACATGCGAGGAACGTGGTGCTCGGAGATACTTTTTATAGGCTTTTTAAAAGGTTAGGACACGATGTAAAAGTTTTAAACTATATAGACGATACTGGCGTGCAGGTTGCTGACCTTATTGTAGGATTCAAATATTTAGGGTATTCTCTTGAAAGTGATGACAAATTTGACCATTACTGCGGAGATGTTGTTTATGTTAATGCTAATAAAGCAATCGAAGAAAACGAAGAATTAAAGAAAAAAAGAAGTGAAATATTAAAAGACCTAGAAGAAGGGGGCGAGATATATAATTTTGCAAAGCCAATTATAGAAAAAATTGTAAGAGAACAACTAAAAAGCGCATGGAATATTGGGGCAAGATATGACATACTTAACTGGGAAAGCCATTTTATACACGGCGGTTATTGGAAAAAAATGTTTGAAATCTTAAAAGAAAAAGGACTTGTAAAGTTTATAAAAGAAGGCAAGTATAAAAATTGTTGGGTTCTTTTAGATAAAAAAATACTTATAAGAAGCGACGGGACGACAGTTTATACCGCTAAAGATCTTACTTATGCAGCGTGGAAACTTGGTTTAATACATGATGAGTTTTATTACCATGTTTTTTCTAAACAACCGGATAATACAGACGTCTATACGACTACATTATCGGACGGAATTAAGGGGCTCTATACTCCTGCGGATGAAGCATATATACTTATAGATCAAAGACAGTTGCCTTTGCAAAACCTTATAAAAGAAACTTTAAGGGCTTTATCAGTATCTAAAGAGTATAAAGTTATAGCTTATGGATTAGTTGCGCTTTCAAAGAATACAGCAGAAAAAATCGTTAAAGGAAAAGTTGAAAAAGAGTTTGTTCATATGTCAGGTAGAAGCGGAATTTATTATAATCTAGATGATTTAATGGATGCTATAAAAATTGCTGCAATTAATCTAATAAATAATAGAAATCCGCTCCTTCCTGACAAAGAAGATACGGCTTCTAAAGTTGCAATTGCTGCAATACGATATTCGCTCCTAAGGCCCGATCTCGAAAAACAGATAGTTTTTGATATAGACGATGCCCTTAAGCTAGAAGGTGATACTGGACCATATATTCAATATACTTATGCAAGGGCTTCTAAAATACTCGAAAAAGCTAATCAAGAATTCAGTAAATTGGAGGAGATTAACCTTAGCCAAGAGGAAAAGAACTTATTACTTTATATGAGCAAATATGATTATTACTTATTAAAGGCTTATTCATCGATGTCAGTTTCTATTCTTGCTAATTATGCTCACGAGCTGGCTTTTAGGTTTAATGTCTTTTATGAAAAGAAAAGAGTGCTAGATGAAAAAGACACAAAATTAAGAACTTTACGGCTAGCGCTTGTTTATGCATACAAATTGATCATCTCTGATCTTATGAACGTTCTTGGTCTGCCGACACTAAAAGAACTTTAATAGATAGTGTTTTTATACCAAAATTTTCTTATTTAGGTACAAATGGAAAAATTGTCTGTTTATCAAATGCTTCTTAATAGAAGAAAAAATAATAGGCTTTGCTTTCCACTATTAGATCCAGTTAACTTTTTTGATGTTGCTAAAACGGAAAAAAAGCTTTCTGAAGTGGATAAAAGTTTGGTAGATGCTTTTCTTGTTGGAGGTTCTACGATGATAGCGCAAGAAGATCTTGACAGAACTATCGATTGTATAAAAAAGAAGACTGGGTTGCCAGTTATAATCTTCCCGAATAATGTTAATGCTGTTTCAAAAAAGGCCGATGCAATACTTTACATGATGCTGATGAATTCAGACATAACATATTATATCATAGATGCTCAAGTTTTGGCTTCTTCATTGATTGAAAGATATAAATTAGAAACTATACCAACAGCGTATATAGTTACAAACTCAGACAGTGCAGTATCACATATAGGTCATGTACGACCCATACCTTCTATTCCTGAGCTTATTTCCCTTTATGTGTTAGCAGCAAAACATTTTGGATTTAAAGCTGTGTATTTAGAAGGAGGTTCGGGCACATCTACACCAATATCTGAAGAAACTATAAGCTTAAGCAGAAAACTTTTTAATGGTTTGCTTTTAGTAGGCGGAGGAATAACTAATGCAGAAAGAGCGGTTAAAATTGCGCGTGCTGGAGCAGATGGTATTGTTATAGGTAATTTGTTAGAAAAAGAAAAAGGAGAAAACGAGTTTAATAAAATATGTAAAGAAGTCAAAAAAGTTCCTTAATAATTGTATCTAATAGGATATTCAGTTTATGGTAAATTTCCTCATTTTTTATATCTAATACTTCTTTAAGCATATCGCTTATTTCTTTTAACTGTATCAAATTTTTTTCATTAATTATTCCAAAAGTTAAAAAAAGAATAAAGGTCAAAAAACAAGATTTTATGTTTTTTCTCGCGCGTCTCCTTATTGTGGATTTTTCTCCTGATGTTTTTTTATAAAATTTACGATAATTTTCATATTTATTAAACAATTCATAGGAGAAATTTGTAGTTTTTTTATTAATTAATGCCAAAAATTCTAATTCTGTAATGCATGAGTTATCTACTATTTTTTCTAAAATTTTTTTTGTTTCATTGTTATGATTATTACTCATACAATACTATACATTTTTGTATAGTTTAAACGTTTAGAATGCTGCCAACCTTTTTAAATTAAATCATTAATTACATTTTATAAAAAATTCAAAGATTAATGTTTATATGATAATGTGATATTATCTTGTATAATGATAAACATCACAACAATAAGCTTTTTAATGTCATTTTTTTCACTAGTGATATCAATATTAACTTTTTTACTGATTTTTCGTCTCATCAATAAAGTGAAAGAAGAATATAACGTGTTTAGCGATATCACAAAAGAATACATAATTAAAAAGAAAATCCAGAACGACATCGACTCTCTCAATTTTAATAATCAAGTAAAAACACATGTTGATAGACCTAAAACACAAAATGAATTAAATAAAACTCAAGTTGAAATATTAAAAATTGCTACCTCTATGCCTATAACAGCGCGTGATGTGATGCAAAAATTTAACATCACAAGAGAACATGCATCTAGAATGTTGTCACTTCTCAATAAAGAAGGATATTTAAAAAAAGTAAATGAAAGCAAACCTTATAAGTACATAATAGATGATAAAGGTCGACAATACATGAGTGATGTATATTGAGTACAGTTATATACAGCTATATTATTTGGTTCATATTTCCATACGTTATTAGCATTATATTTTCATACATCTATGCTCTAGCTATTTATCGTATTTTCTTTAGTTTTAAACAAAATTCTATTTTTTCACGAGCCTTTAAATACAATATGCAAGCCAATGAATACTTTTTTAGTTTAATGTTAGTTAATTTATTTTCAGCTGTAATCGCATTAGTGATTATATGGTTTGGTTACATCACATCACATAATAACTACTTATGGTTTAATATTATCACATCATATATCACAAATACAAATTTACAGCATTTTATAAATCAGCAATTACCCTATTTTGTCCAAACAACTAGCCTTATGTATTTACAGTTTTTAGCTCCTGCCACTGGTCTTTCGGTTGCCGTAGCCATATTTAGGTCGCTTTTTTATAAAACGTTTGGTAACTTTTATGTTGATTTTTTAAAAAGCATTTTATTGCTTGCAACAACGGTTTTTATAATTATTATCTTGTATGATTATTTTGGAGTTACATTTGGTTTTCCTTTTTCATTTTTACATGGAATTAATAATGCTCCTTTAAGCATCTATAACGCTATTACTTTGCTAGGTAACAACGGTGGTTCTTATATCACAGAAGGTATTGCTGCAGGAGCTCTTATGCCTAACTCAATAACAGCTTTTTTGGACATAATTTTTCTAAACTTATTACCGTTTTCACTTATTTTTCTAATAGGTATAATTACTAAGAATATTAAACTAAGCCTTTCCATTTTTCTAGTTGTTTTAATTTTTTACTTCGCCTTTAACCTGATACTTCTCAAAAATTCATACCCTTTTTTAAACAAATCAATGCCTGCAGCTTTAGGTGAGTATTCTTCTTTAAGTCTTTTTTATTCATCCATAGCTACAAATACAGGTGCTGCTGTTTTTCCGTTAAAGCTATTATCACCTATTCAACTTGCTGTTTTTATCATACTTATGTTGGGTAATGCTTTGCCTGGCAGCGTTGGTACTGGGTTTATCTCATTAATATTTATAATCATCATAACAATATTTTTTACGGCTTTAATGAGCGGTAGGATGCCAAAATTTTTTGGCTACAAACTAGAACACAAAGAAATAGAATATGCTGTTTTGGGTTATATTTTTCATTTTGCTATAGTTTTAACAGCCATACCTATAGCTATTTTTGCTTTAAGGGCTTTTAATTTCTCAACGGGTTATGGATTTACCAAGCTTTTATGGGAAATAGTTTCCGCTAGTGTAAACAACGGTTCGGATTTTTATGGAGCTACAGGAAATATTAGCTCATTAAATATTTTAACAGGAATTCTTATGCTGGCAGGAAGGTATGTCCCTATCTACTTTATGATAAAAATAAGTGAATCATTAATAAGTAAAAAAATTAGTTTTACAGAAACAGATGTGAGGATAGATTCTTTTTATTTTTCGCTTTCTTTGGTATTTTTTACATTTTTACTTGTCATAATTTCAATTCTGCCGTTATTGGCTTTAGGTCCGCTTTCAATAGGGTGACGATATTTGAAGCTTGGGGATTATCTTCAAATATTAAAAAATTCAATAACTAGGCTTTCTCCCTTATATCTTAAAAAAAATCCGGTTATGCTTCTTACAGAAATTTCTTTTGTAATAACTATAATCTATACGTTTTGTATGAAAGAAATTACGTCGTTCAATTTATCTATAGCTTTGTTAATATTTGCAACAGTCTGGTTCGGAACGTTTGCCGATTCATACGCAGAACATCAAGCAAAACTTACAGCCTCGTCGCTTTTAAGCGTGACATCAAATTTATCTGTACGAAAAATAACACCTGAAGGTTCTGAAGTATACGTTCCTCCTGATGCCATTTCAGTAGGCGATATAATTTTAGTTAAAGAGAATGAAATAATACCGCTTGATGGAATAATTGTAGAAGGAGCGGCTGCAATAGATGAATCTTTAGTTACTGGGGAATCTTTACCTGTAATAAAAGATGTAAACGATGAAGTAATTTCTGGCAGCAAAGTTGTAAGCGACTGGATTAAAGTTAAGGTTACTAAAACCCTCAAAGAATCGTACGTATACAGAATTGCTGAAATGATTGAAAAAACGAAAAGGCCCAAGGGCGAGAGCGAAAAGCAGCTTGACGCTTTAATCTATGGAATAACCTTTTTGTTAAGCTTAGTAGTATTTTCATTGGGTGTTACAATCAGGCTTTTGGGCTATTCTTTGAGCTTACCTATATTGCTTGGTTTTTATGTTTGTTTGCTCCCTACTACTATTAGTGCTTTAGAAGAAGCTATTAGCATATCAGGATTAACAAGACTGTGGAAAATAAAGGTTATATCGAAATCTGGAAAGGCAATCGAAGCGGCTGGTGATGTTGATGTGGTATTGCTTGATAAAACCGGTACTATAACTTTGGGTAGAAGAGAGCCGGTAAAAATAATACCGCTCAATTCTTATACAGAAGAAGATGTAGCTAAAGCTCTATTTCTATCTTCAATTCAAGATGATACACAAGAGGGAAAAGCTATTCTTAGATATCTGCAAAGTAAAAACTATATTCCAAGCGAAATAGATAAAGCTATAATGTCATCATATGAGGAGTTTTCTGCAAAAACTAGGAGAAGTGGCATTTATTATAAGGGGTTAAGGTTGCCCGGAAAAGAAATTTATAAAGAAATGAGGATTATTAGAAAATCTGATTTTTATGGTGCTTATTTAAATGAAAAAATGCCTATATTTAAAGGAGCTCCCGATGTCATGAGGACCATCTTTCATGCTCCTCCTGATTTTGATGAAAAGCTTGAAGAAATTGCTAAAGAGGGGGGTACGCCTTTAGCTGTAGCAGTAGGAGATGAAATAATAGGACTTCTTGAACTGAAAGATATTTTAAAAGAAGGGGTCAAAGAACAGATTAGAGCCCTTAAATCTATGGGAATAGAACCTTATATGGTAACTGGAGATCATCCTATAACAGCACAAATAATTGCTTCTGAAGTAGGTATTGAAAAAGTAATTTCGCAAGCTAAGCCTGAAGATAAATACAAAAAAGTGATTGAAGAACAGGAAAAAGGAAAAACTATAGCCATGGTTGGCGATGGTACTAACGATGCGCCTGCTCTTGCAAGGGCAAATGTTGGTCTTGCAATGTATACTGGTACTGAAGTTGCTAAGGAAGCTGCTAACATGATAGATTTAGAATCAGATCCTTCAAAAATAATTGATGTTATTAAATTAGGAAAACAGCTACTTATAACGAGGGGATCGTTAGCAACATTTTCTATCGCTAACGATGTGTCAAAGTACTTTGTTGTGCTGCCTGCTTTACTTAGCTTCTTAAGTGTAGCTAGAATTCTTAATATTTTACATTTGCCTCTGCGAGTTGCAGTTATTTCCGCGCTGATCTATAATGCCATAATAATTCCCATACTTATACCTTTAGCTATTATAGGCATATCGTTTAAACCAAAATCTCCAAGAAGGATATACCTAGAAAACGTTCTTATTTATGGACTTGGAGGTGTTGTTCTCCCGTTTATTATAATAAAATTAATAGGAGTTTTGCTCGTTATCCTTTAACCTTAAATTTTATCGATATAATTTAGCTTTATTTAAATTAAACAACCATAGATTTTAAGTATTTTTGAGTTTAAAAAATAGGAATAATAAAAAGACTGTTTTTGTCTTGTTGAATTAAATTTTAACCAGCTGTGAAAAACTTGATTACCTATTATAACCTTTTTAATCAAAATTAAACTATTGTTAAATTCACTTATCATTGAAAGAAAAATAGTATGTTCAGGTAAATTTTTATATAGATATTCTTATTATCTTTTCGCATATGCCGCATTATAAAGGTTATAGGAGAAAAACTCGTAAGTTGTTAACAATAGAAAGCAAAAGAGGACTTTCTTATCTTTTAAACGAGTTTAAAAATGGAGATAAAGTTGTTATCAAAATCGACCCTTCACAACCAAAAGGTATGCCGCATAGAAGATTTCAAGGGCGTGTAGGTAAGATTATTGAAGTTAGAAAAAGATCCCTAGTTGTGGAGGTTCAAGTGGGCAATAAAAAGAAAATACTTTACACAAGGCTTGAACATGTTGTCCCGTTCAAAGGTGAGAGCTTAAATGAGAATAATAAAGAGCAAAAAAATAACCATACATGAAGCTAAGGATATATTAAAACAGTCAGCGAATGACATTGACGAATTACAAAGAAGAACATTTGAATATGTTAATGCTTTTTCAAAGATAAATGGTGAACAGGCAAAAAAACTTGTTGAATCGCTAGAAAAAGAAGTCGGTTTAGAAGAAGATTATGCAATACAACTTGTTAACATTATGCCTAAAACTCCTGAAGAAATAAGAACCTATCTTCTTGGATGGAAAAAAATAGTGCCTACAGAAACAATAATGAAAATAAATGAAATTTTAAACAGCGTTAAACAATAATTTAAAAATTTCATCGTTTTTTAAAGCCTCAATTATTTGGTTTTTATCTACTGCCAGTTCAACTTTTTTAGATCTACCATGCCTACCTCTGTTTATAATTGGAGCCGAAACCAAACCTAACATATCTAGCTCGTTTATTATAGAACTTACTCTTCTTTGTGTTAATGGTTGTAACCCCAATTGATTGCATACTTCTTGATATTTAAGATAAACGTGACCAGTTGTTTCTCCGTTCGAAAAGCTTGCGATTGAATACAGAACGGCTTTTTCTTGTACTGGTAAAGAAGATATAGCTTCTTGTACTTTATCTCTTTCTATGTTTTTAAGGGCCTCATGAACATGCTTCTCTTCGATCTTTATAGATCCCTCTCTTTCAGCAAGTTCGCCAGATACTCTGAGAAGATCAACTGCTCTCCTAGCATCGCCGTGTTCACTACCTGAATATGCAGCGATAAGATTTATTATTTCATTGCTTACTGAATTTTCAATAAATGCTTCTCTAACTCTGTCTTTTAATATTTCTTTTATTTCTTCTACTGTATATGGTGGAAAAAGTATTTCTTCTGATCTTAGGCTGCTTTGAACTCTTCCTTCAAGATATTCCATGAATTTTAAATCGTTTGAGATTCCAACTATCGCAACAAAGCTTTTGTTGCCCATTGTAGTATATATGCTATCATATCTAGTGAATTGATAAAGTATGTCATTTCCTATATCCCTTTTAGAAGCATTGTTAACCAAAAAATCTATTTCATCTAAAATAAGAACCAATTTTATACCATTATTGATTAAATGTTCAAATATTCTTTTTTCTACTTCACTTAAAGATAATCCAGTAAAGGGAATTTTTACTCCAATATTTTCTCCAATTTCACTTAAAACTCTATAAGGAGTGCCGCTTATTCTACAGTTGAGATAAGCAAAAACCGTGTAGTTATCTTTTATATATTTGTTAAGTTTATTCATAACATATCTGGCCACCATAGTTTTTCCCGTTCCTGTTTTTCCATAAAGTAAAAGGTTAGAAGGTTTAGCACCTTTTATAATAGGAGATAGTGTTTCTCCAATCTTTTTTATTTGTTCGTCTCTAAATAGTATTCTTTCTGGTATATAATCTATATTAAGAACTTCTCTTTTTTTAAAAATTGATTTACCAGAGGCAACTTTATTAAATATATTATCAAGAAATTCAGACAATCAGCCCTACACCCCATGATTTCTTTTGCATCTCTTTTAACAAAAGAATATTTTTATAAAAGAAATTATAAAGATAAAAATAAAGATAAATTTACTAACAGTAAATTTTTTTTAATAAAAACAAAAATTATTACAAAAAGAAAAATAGAAAAGAAACAGAAGAAAATGTGGGGTGTAGGGCTGACTTAAAGTTAATTTATTGTTAAATTATATATTTTTAACATGTAGCTTGATACCCCTATATTTCCACTGGAGCTATTGCAGGTTTATTATCAATTATTAACTGTTAAACAACCCCTATATTTCCACTGGAACATCTGCAAACAATTTAATAAGTTAAAATTAAATCGGTAAAGTTAATATAAAGTTAAGGTAATAATTTGCTAATAGCAATTTTGATAAGTTGTTAACAAAAATTATCAAATATACTTATTTTTAAAAATTGTTAACAAAAAAAGGGATTTGGCAAAGAAGGCCATAAAGCTTGAGTTTGAGGATGAGAATGGTGCTAGATATTCCTTTAAAGTAGAGGGAAATATAGAAAAAGATAAAGTTTTAAGGCTTTTAGAGCTTTATGACCTTCTTTCTTCGTCTTCTGAAAACAATAGTAAAAAAGACGTGGATGAAGAATACGAAAAAGACCTTTATAGTAAAATAAAAAGGTTAATTAACATGCTTCCTCTTACTGGTTTTACATCAAAAGATGTACTTAGTATGCTTGAAGATCGGTTTAACATAAGTGTTAAATTACCAATAATTTCTACGTATCTCAGAAGAATGTATGATAAAGGAGAACTTTCAAGGAAAAAGGTTGGAAGAGAATGGGTATATTTTAGAAAGGAAGTCGAAAAAATAATCATAAAAGATAAAAGGGATTAAAAAGTGAAAACCCATCCTTTCTTCTCTACTTTATCACCATTACTTAAATAAACACCTTTGCCTTTTACAACCGTTCCAATGTTATAAATTTTAACGTTATGTTTTTTTGCAAGCCTTTGTAAAAAAGATTCTTTTTTAGGATTAACAGTAAAAACCATTTGATATTCTTCTCCACCATATAGGGCATCCTTTAAAGGATCTCTTCCTTCTAATGAAATTAATTTTTTAATTTCTTCACTCATCGGATAATTGTTAACAATAATCTTAACTTTGCTTTGTTCAGCAATTTCATTAAGAGTATATGCTAAACCATCACTAGAATCCATAGATGCTGTAATGTAACCTGAATTTATAGCATCTATATTAAAGTTAACTTGAGGATCAGGTTCATAAACGGCTTTTAAGGCAAAAAACTTTAATTTTTCGTTATTAATCTCTTTTTTATTAATAAGGTAATCTAAACCTATAGTCGTTAATCCAAAATCTCCAACAACATATACTTTATCACCAACACGAGCCCCACTTCTTAGAACCTTTCTTTTGTATTTGCCAATTATTATACAATCTATTATTAAATCATTAGCCTTGTTAACATCGCCGCCTATAAGTGTTATTTTGTATTTATTCGTCATTTCTTTTATTCCTTTTAAAATTTCAATTATGTATTCGTTGTTTATTCCTTCTGGAAAAGCAAAACTTAGCATCATAAACTTTGCAGTAACACCCTTAGTTGAAAGGTCAGAAAGTACCGCAACAACAGACTTACGTCCAAGCTGATAGCCGCTCATGCCTTCAGGAACATCAGTACTTTTAACAAGCATATCTACTTTATACGCCCACTTATTAGACAAGTAAGCCACATCATCTGTCAACGGATAATCTTTAACTTCAAACGTACTTCGTATCTTTTCTATTATTTCAAGTTCGTTCAATCAAATCACCATTAAAAGGACTAAATCGTTAATATTAAATGTTTATTTATATTCACTCTTTAAATTGTTTAACAAAAAGATATATTTGCTGATTACCTTTAAGTTCTTCTAAAATTCTTTCTGTAATTTTTTTAGCGGGGTCTTTAAGACCAACACGTTCTTCTATATCTTTAAAACTTGTAAAAGGCTTCTTTTCCTTCTCTTTTAATATGACGTTCATTAAAGTTTTTCCAATGCCCGGTATCAGTTCTAAAGAATTTAATCTCGGTGTAACTGGCATAGCATTGTTAAAAAAATTGACAAACTTCTGTTCGTTTTCTATAACAATTGTTTCAACAGCTTGAGGTAAAGTGTTTTTTGCTATTGATGTAAGGCTTTCATATTTTAGCTTTCCAAGCACGCTAAGAACTTTTTCTCTTCTTTCTTTACTTATATTTAACTTTTCTAATATAACATAATTTACGCCAGGAATGCCCAATAATTCAAGCAACATAAAGTAATCTCCCCCTATTGCCTGTATAATCGTACCTCTTTTTCCTTTTATAGTTAATGACTCAGAATTTAGTTTAAAATCTAAAATGTAGGCTACGCTTTCATATTTTTTCTGTTGTGTTTGCAATTTTCTAATATAATATTAAAAAGGCATATTATAAAAGCTTACCTAAAAAGAATACTGACCTTCTCCCCTCTTTGAGAGATAAGTATTTCCTTAGGTCTCAGCTGTTACACCCTTTATGGATGTTACTTTACTGTTAAAACCATTAAGTTTATTGCTTTCTTCAAAATGTTCAATGTTCTGTTTAGATCGCTATGTAGTATATGGCCTTTAGGATAACTAAATGCCTCCAGCTCTTCTTTTGATTTTCGCATCATAATAGACGTAGCATCTGGACTTTTTATACTCAAAGACCTTAAACACTTTTATTGTATACCCTTAGCCCTCACTTCTATCATACCTATTAATTTGCAAAAATATAATATGTTTACCTTGAACTTGTTGGCCCTCGTTTATCTACTTAACATCGTAGATACCTCCCTAGGGTATTGCAGGAGATTTCAACTATAGCTCCTCATCTCAATTAAGTTGACCAGAGAAAAGCATCTCAAAGAGAAATAGTATTTTTGATTTAAGAAAATTTACCACGAACATAGAATAAGCAAGTTTATAGGTCGTCGCTTACATTTCGCACTATACTGGACTAAATGCTTTCAAAAATTTCTTTGCAGATTTGATACTTCCAAAAGTTTTTAACGGTACTAAATTAACCCCGTAGTTTTTTACATATTGTATTGCGAGATAAAATGCTCTGGGATCAATATCATAATATCTGAACTTTAAGAGAAGAAAATTATCTTTGTTTAAAAAGACTGTCTTTATTTCTATCCTAAAAAGAGCATAGTTGCCCATCAGTTCTTTTAATGCTCTTATTACGTTCTCACTTACTTTTAAAGGCGGTGATTTTTCTATCATAATAAGAATGTATCTTGTCCTAAATTTTTTCAAAATACCTTTCATCTCCTAATAAGCTAGCTAATTTTTTAAAAAAAGATCTGTATAGTTTTTTATTTTCAAAATTTTTTATTCCATAAAAAAATTCTACAGCATAGTTTAGAACTATTGGAGAAACAAATTCGTGCACATTAGTGGCCCCACTTCCATATAATAAAGGAATTGGATAGATCTTTCTTAGAGATTTTATAAAATCCAAGTGAGATTCGTTATTAGTTATAAAATTGTTAAAATCAGCTATAACCGCAAATACCCTATTAGGGTGTTTTCTTATGTACTCAAAAACCGCTTTATAATTTTTTACATTTGCAGTAACCAAGGGGCCTTTAAAATCCTTTGAAGGATCGTATTTATAATGATAAACATTTATCCCTTTTATTTCTAAATTTTTTTCTATTTCTTCAGCTAAGATTATTTTTATGCCGGTTATTTTGCTCAACGTTAAAAACGCTTTATCAACTTTTTTTACGTAAAAATCTGCTTTCTTACTAACGTAGTTTTCAATAAACATGCATATTTACGTGTTTTTTGTATAATAAAAATTTATCTGAATACGATTCTTGCGGGAAAGCTTTACTTTTTTGTCAGAACCGCGTTTTGTTAATGGTAAAATTTATAACGAATGTTTTACAATTATTTTCTATGGCAACAGCGTATGTATTAATAAATACGGATATGGGGTATGAAGGGGAAGTCTTAAAACAGTTAAAAGAAATGCAGGGTGTAAAAGAAGTATATCTAGTTTATGGCGTTTATGATATAATAGCAAAAATTGAAGCAGAAAGTATGGAACAAGTAAAAGAAATAATAACTTGGAAAATAAGAAGGTTAGAAAAAGTAAGATCAACACTATCAATGATTGTAATGGAATAACATCACAAACCTTGTTTATTTATAGAATTTTATCTTCTATATACTTTATTTTTATCGTTTGAAACGTCATCCATTACAATAGATCAAAACTTGATTTTATAGTGAATTCATCGCATTAACAACTTTATGAGCGTTTTCCCTTAAATAGCTTTGGTAAAGCAGGTTAATCAAAATACGTTGACCTCCCGGATTCACTCAATTTTTGTGATCAATTGTAAAGGACGCAGTTACAAAATGATACGTTAATTACTTTTTAGCTTTATTCTGTTAACTCTAGACTTTATGGTCACAAGACATTTTGTACTACAACTCAATCGTAACGATAACAGTTTTGGATATGTCTACATCATTCATTTTCATGCCCTCTTTGTTGTAATCATAATACATTGTTATGAAGTACTGCTTCAGGTTTTTCTTATAACCCATCGCATAGTTTAAAAAGAGTTATCATAAATTTTTCATCTCTTATTAACTCATAATACGCTTTGCCGTTATTAGATCGTAGGATTGTGTATTATTTCTCATAAATGCTGAAACGACATTTTGCATCAAAAAGTTTTGAACTACTAGCTAAGGGCGAGTAGTTCATTAGGTTAAATTATAAAAACCTCATTCTTATTATTAACTAACATGTTATTTATAATAGGTTTAGGTGTGGATCCAAAAAACACAGCTCCTATTTTTATAAACTATGCCTCTTCAATTTGCGAAAAAAGCTATTTTGATAATTATACTACATTTGTAAAAAACAGTGATTTAGTTTGGATAGAAAAAAAACTAAACGCAGTTCCCGTTAGCAGGGAAAAACTAGAAGATGTAGAACATTTTATTGAAGAAGCAAAAAACAAAAACGTCTGTTTGTATGTTTATGGTGATCCATACATAGCTACGACTCATCAGGCTTTAAAAGTTTATGCAATAGAAAATAACATCGACGTAAAAACAGTTTATTCTTCAAGTTTTATAAATGTGATTTTTGGAGAAACCGGACTGCATATTTATAAAATAGGATTTGTCGGGTCTATAATAAAAGATGACATAAATTCTAGAAATTATGTATATAAACAAGTAGGCGCGTCTTTGGAATTAAAAAAACACTCAATAATCATTCCTTCAGGGTATGAAGGTAACGTTAGATACCTTTTACATGAACTAAAACAAGCCGAAATTAACTTTAAGGAAGAAGTTTTTACTGACTACCGTTTTATTCTCCTTGTTAGCAGAGCCGGCACAGAAGAAGAGAAAATTTTAGGTGGTAAACTTTCTGAATTGCTAGAAAGTGAAATAGAACTCAAAGAACCATTTACGCTAATAGTACCTGGAACGTTACATTTTACCGAAGAAGAGGTTCTTAAAAAGGTTTATAAAATTTTACCTTCTCAAAACATTAAGCCTTCTACTTTAGAAATAAGGACTCAAAAAATTATTGAGAAATGCAAAATTGCGATAAAAAACGCAGAACAAGACTCGATAATAAAAAATTATAAGGATGTTTTTGAAAATGCCTTTTTATACATAAAAGATGCAGAAGAAGCGCAACATAAAGGAGATCTAGTAACAGCACTAATGCAAGCTGCATACGCTGAGGGCCTTATTGATGCTCTAAGGTTTTTAGGCGAAAAGATAAGATGGGAATAAAACGGTTTTGCTCTACGTACATGCAAGTACGCATAAACATACCTATAATATGATGCGTTCCTCCATCTTCAGTACTCCCACGAGTATAAAATTTCCGAGTATAAAATTTCATTCTTTGGTTAAAGAACACGTAAGACGTAGTTCAACATATTTAGAAATTTCTAAGCTTTACTACACCACGAATGAACAAAGCTATGCTATATACGAAAACCTCAAAATTAGGATTGTAGTAAATCAGCATTAATCAATAAATATTTTAAGTTCCCCATGCGCACCAGTTCTTAGGATCGCAACAATCTCGCGCGGCAGATCTATGGCAGCAGCTGAACTTCTTATTGCCAACGTTCTATTAGACAAAAATTCGCTTTTTCTTATTACTATATCTGTTGGATGAGACAACGAAAGACCCTCGTGTCCATAACCAAAAAAGGAAAAACTAAAACCCCCAACGGTAATCAAGAAATCGATTCTACTATTATTTTTTCTAATTTTATTCTTCATTTCATCCGGAAGGTCATAAACGCTAGCTGAACTATTAACTCCGATTATACAGTCGCCCCTTAAAGTTAGATGCGGTTCCTTAGTTATTTCTAAGGTTGTTTTATGTCTTGCTGTAATATTTGGATGACCTTGAAATTTAACTATGTATTCCATTTTTAAGCATTAAAAAGTAGATCTGTAAGATCTAAAAGCATTTTATGGTATTCATTTTGTGGAAACTCTTTTAAATATTTAATTGCGTCATTATAACTTTTTTCTACAATTTCATTTAAAGATTTTTGTTCCTCGGGTTTTAGTTTGTTTATAAGCTCATTAAAGAGATGTTTTTTGTCCTTAATATCGTCTTTTATTTGGTATATGATTCCTAAATTTTCTCCGAAATAGTAGGCTTTTTCTGTAAATTGTGGTGACTTAGAAAGAAGCGCTCCAAGCTTAGCCGCAGCTCCAAACAACGAAGCCGTCTTATAGTTTATAACGCGAAGATACTCTTTTAAGCTAATGTTTTCTTTATTGTTAAAAAGGCTTAACTCTTCTAATTCGCCCTCGCTCATTTTTATGCTTGTCTTAGCCAGTGTATCAATAACCTCAGGTATCTTATACTGATTTATTAAATCTATAACAATTCCAAATATATAGTCAGTAACTAAAAGTGCATTTTCGTATCCATAAATTTTATAAAAAGGAACACGACTCCTTCTAATTTCTTCTTTATCTATAAAATCGTCGTGAATTAAGGAAAGATTGTGCATAAGCTCAATCGAAAAACTTGCATAAGAAACATCAAAACGCTCTCCAAGATTTTTATTAATTAAAACTAATATAAGAGGTCTAAGCCGTTTTCCGCCACCAACTGCATAATTAATCATTTTAATTAAAATTTCGTTATCATAAGAGTCTAAAACCCTCTTAAATTCTTCATCAAAATTAGGCATAACGTTAGAAATCATTTCGTTAAAAACGGCCTCAATCTGCATGCTTTTGCACCTGATCAAAGAAAGCAAAAACGTATTTTTAAGCATTATAATTATTTTTAAATTGCTTTTTTATTAAAAAAATCATTTCACACTTTAGCTTAAGTAAAGATTGACCGATCAACACTTTCCATATTTTTATTTCATACACCCAATGCCCCACAGTGGATTGGTTATCCCTTTCGTATTTATTCCTAAAGGCCAATGTTTTCTGTGGATAACAATTGTGTTTTATTACTAAGTATATTAAGTATATTTATATGTAGTTTACCTTTTACCTATTTTGCAATAAATGTTCCAGATAGCATGCGCATGAGTTTGGTTGTTAACTTTAATAATAACCTTTCATTGTTTTTAATCTCAAATTTTTACCTTAATTCTTTAATTGCGCTGTCTTCAAAATTTCATTTACGCTCAACAAATCTGCTGAATTATGCTGCAAAATCTTTTGTGCTTCAACAGTATTTTTGTTATTCATCCTTCCTTTCTGATTTATTTACTTGCTCGTCATTAAGCGCACTATATCTTTTCATTATATTTATCCATAATACACTCATCCGTGTTTTTGGGATGAAATAATTTTTAAAATGAGATATAACGAAGCAAAATATAGTTAAAGCTAAATTAACCTGTAAATAAATAATACTTATGCTTTCAAAAGAAAAAAGGGCTTTGGTTGCTGAAATCATGCGGAGAGGGGGTACTCTATTAGCTGAACCATGTCCTAAATGTGGGGGTATAATGCTTAGGTATAAAGGGAAGACATTTTGTCCAAACTGTGACAATATAGAAAATATAGAAGAACTTGAGGGTAGAAGCGAAACAAAACTAACAGACCTTCAAGAAATAGACGATCTGCTTTTACGCAGACTTTTAAACGTTCTTAAGCAACAGCCAGATGATGAAAAAACTTCAATCATAATTCTAAATTATATAAATGCCTTGAAAACTTTGAGGGAAATGAAAAATAAAAATGAAAGTTGAAATATTAAGGCTTTTTCACAGATCGAAAAGGGATAAAAGGGTAACCACTCATTGCGGGCTTGTAGGAAGAGCCTTTGGCGCCTCGGGC
The DNA here is from genome assembly GCA_009903795.1 of Nitrososphaerota archaeon. Classification (GTDB taxonomy): domain Archaea; phylum Thermoproteota; class Nitrososphaeria; order Conexivisphaerales; family UBA164; genus CAYFFZ01. The sequence continues at coordinate 63,257 of WYER01000012.1, forward strand.
ATGTATGTTTACGGTGATAGAGATGAAAAAGTTTTATTATCAATAAAAAAAGTAAATGAAAAATGGGGGGGCGATTTTTTTGTAGAATTCGTTGATAGCTGGAAAGACCTTATTAAAAAATCAAAGGAAGATGGCAAAAGCATAATAAATCTTACAATGTACGGTATTCCATTACCAGAGGTTTTAGAAGAAATACAAAGCGCAAATAAGGACATTTTAGTTATAATAGGCTCTGAAAAAGTACCTCTAGAGGTATACCTTCTTTCTGACTATAACATATCCATAGGGAATCAGCCTCATTCAGAAATAGCAGCATTAGCAATTTTTTTGGATCGTATTTTTAATGGTTCTGAATTTTACAGAGAATTTAAAGATGCAAAGTTAAAGATCGTGCCGCAGGAAAAGGGCAAAAAGATAATTCAGCTAAAAAACAGCGATTTTAAATAGCTAAGAACGACGGACGGTATAGCTTCCGCAACCTTCAATGCTAACAATGGGTCCCCCAATATTTTTTTTATAAATTTTGAATGAAAATCAAATTCATCGCCACTGAAACTAACATCATTCTTATGTAAAACCTCTACAATTTTATATATCGCTGAGTCGTTTAACGCATCGTAGACATCTTTTATTTTAACCTGATTTATGAGATCTTTCCCGGGCCCTCGCTCGTAGTATTCTTCATTATACTTACCAAGAGCATCTTCCGCAACCAGTTTTCCAGCGATTTTTCCTCCAATTCCTCCAAAAATTATACCCCCTCCAGTAGTAGGTTTGGTTTGTCCTCCTGCGTCCCCTATAAGAGCGTAATCGTTTGTGTTATTTTTAAACACGGGCCCTCCGTTTATTAAATACGAACTCATGATTTTTATTGGTTCACCGTTTAAATTAAGATTATTAAGGATCTTTTTAGCAACTAACAGTGCAACGTCCGCGCTTCCTGGGGCTCCAACTTTAGCAAGTCCCTCGTCATATGGTATGTACCAGCCAAACATTTGCGGCATTAGCTCTTTATTTATGTATATTGCAACACCATCATAATTTCCGTTCTTTAAAGCAAACAAAAACTGGGTGGCTAGAATTTTTCCTTCTTTTTTAGGATAATGAGCATTTCCCCCCGCGTTAATAACATATTTAGCTGATAGCTTTTTACCTTTTACGTAAACTAAATTTACGTTATTTTCTTTCTTATAAAACGCATAAGATCCTAAAACTATATCAGAACCTTCTTTTATAGCAAGGCTTGCAAGTTTTTTATCTAAAAGCTGTCTATCTATTTCAACCAAATTGCTCTTTTTAAAAGAAAAATCAAAAGATCGACCTTTTACTATTAAAACTCCTTTATCTATTTTCTTCTTAATGACACTGTAGTCATCGATCAAATTTTTTAATCCGCTTGTGCTTACGAGTCCGCCGCAGTGTTCAGGAATTCCAACTTCTGTATCCTTTTCTACGATCAAGACGCTTTTTCCGGCGCGAGCGGCTTCTGCGGCAGCAAGTGAACCTGCTGGGCCCGCGCCGATCACTATAACTTCATAGTTATAAGATGGAGCCACATTACATAAGTTCATAGTCAGATTTATAAATATCGTGCATATTAACGAAAGCGGATGTCTTCACAAACCCAGGTTAGGGCAATAATTAGGATGGCTGGGAGGGACCTTAACGGTAATAAACCATTACTTGCTGCTTTAAGGGATATTAAAGGTCTAAATTTTACTTTAGCTTTAGCTATAATAAGGGCACTTCGGCTTGATCCATTTATAAGATTAGGAAGGCTTAGTGATTCTCAACTTCAAACTCTTGAAAAAGCAATAATGAACCCTAAATCTCTCAACCTTCCAGGATGGTTGTTAAACAGGAGGAAGGATATAGAAACCGGACAGGACTTACATTTGCTTGAAAGTGATCTGATGCTAAAGATAAAAGAAGATATCGAAAGAGAAAAACTCATAAACAGTTGGCGTGGATTTAGGCATTCGCTTGGCTTGAAAGTCAGAGGACAAAGGACACGTACAACTGGTAGGAAAGGCCTTACTGTTGGCGTTAGAAAGAAAGCCGCTCAACAGCCAGCTCAGCAGGCAGCGCGTGAAAAAGAAAAGGAGGGAAAGTAAATGGGAGATCCTAAAAAACCTAAGAAAACTTTTACTACCCCGCGGAATCCATGGGATAAGGCAACTTTACAGCAAGAACTGATGCTAATAGGAGAATATGGGTTAAAAAACAAGAAAGAATTATGGAAAGCTGCAACCATAATCTCAAATATACGTAGACAGGCCAGAATGCTTTTAGGCACTCCTGAAGAGATAAGGAAGACTAGAGAAAAAATGCTAATAAACAGGCTTTATGAAATGGGTCTGTTAGAAGAAAATGAGCTTAACTTAGATAGTATACTTAATCTAACGGTAAAGGATTTATTAGAAAGAAGACTGCAGACAATGGTTTTTAAGAAAGGTCTAGCCAAAACAATACATCATGCTAGACAGATTGTAACACATAAAAAGATAATGGTAGGAGATAGAATAATAAACAAGCCAAGTTATCTGGTTAGTAGGAAAGAGGAAGGTCTTATTAAGGTGAAAGAGGTATGAGTGAAGAAAAAACATCTAAAGAAAAAACGGTTAAAAAAGAAGAGATGCAAGCCCAAACTGCATCACAGGGTGTACAGCAAGAAGATAGATGGGGCATAGCACACATTTATAGTAGCTTTAATAACACTATAGTACACATTACAGATCTTTCAGGAGCTGAAACCATTGCGTTTAGCAGCGGTGGGCAGCACGTAAAAGCTGATAGGCTAGAAGGTTCACCTTATGCGGCTATGAAGGCAGCGTCAGCTGCTGCAGCAGTTGCTAAGGAAAAGGGTATAACTGCGCTTCATATTTATGTTCGCGGCGAAGGAGGGACAGGTTCAAAAACGCCCGGTCCAGGAGCGCAGGCTGCAATCAGGGCTTTAGTTAGAGCTGGATTTAAAATTGGAAGGATCGAAGACGTAACACCTATTCCACATGATAGTACAAGACCTCCAGGTGGCAGAAGAGGAAGGAGAACGTAAATGACGGTCGAAGTTCTAGAAAAAGACAAATTAAATCTAACGATTAAAATTGAAGGTTATCCCTTAGATCTTATTAACGGTTTAAGAAGATATGCTATGTCAGAGGTTCCAACTCTTGCGGTTGAAGACGTAGTAATTATCGAAAACAGTTCGCTTGTTTATGATGAAATTATAGCCCATCGCTTGGGCTTAGTGCCTCTCAAAACACCTAAAAAATATTTAGAAATGAAAGATGCTCAGCTGATGTTAGTTCTCGATGCCAGTGCAAATGATTCGGTAAGAACCGTTTACTCAGGAGATTTAGTACCAGTAGAAGACAAAGAAGTAAAACCAGTATCTAACGAAATACCCATACTAAAATTGGCGCCAAAACAGAACATAAAGCTTGAAGCTTATGCAAAGCTTGGAAAAGGTAAAAAGCACAGCAAATATAGCCCAACTTCAAAATCCATAGTTAAACCAACTCCAGTAATAAACATAATTAACCCAAAAACCGATAGTGCAAAACAAATAGTAGATTCTTGTCCGAGAAATGTTTTTGAGATAATAAACGGAAACCTTGTGGCTAAAAACCCATACGCTTGTACTTTTTGCGAAGAATGTCTCAAGGTTGACAGAAAAAATCTAGAAATTTCAGAAAAGCCAGGAAGTTACATTTTAAGTATTGAGAGTATAGGGCAGCTTGAAGCAAAAGACATAATCCTCGAAAGCGTAAATTTAATAATTAAAGATTTAGATGAGTTTAATAAGAGGTTAGAGGCTTTATGATGGAAAGAATGAAAACTTTAAAAATAATTAAAAAAGCTTATAGAGAAACAGGAAGAGCTTTATGGAGGGCGGTGTATAAAGCGGGAGTAAAAAACGCTTCAAAACATGTTGTTAACGTTTCTAAGTTAAACAGACTTGTCCCAGAAAACGCTTACGTTGTAGTATTAGGTAAAGTTCTCGGTGGGGGATCTTTAACTAAAAAAATTCATGTGGGGGCCTTCTCATATTCAAAGGCAGGCAGAGAAAAAATAAATAAAGCGGGCGGTGAAGCATTGCTAATTGATCAATTTATTGAAAAGTATAAAGATCAGGGTGGTATAATAATTGTCAAATAATGAGACAATTTATATAGATGGATCTGGGCTAATAATAGGCAGACTTGCTAGTAAAATAGCTAAACTGTTGCTCGAAGGAAAAAAGGTTTATGTCGTTAATGCAGAAAAGATTTTGATTTCAGGCAATAGGCGTTCAATTATTGAAGAATGGAAAAGAAAGCTTGAAATAAAAAGCATTATAAATCCCAGGCACAATCCGATACACTATAGAAGACCTGATAGGATTTTTAGAAGAGTTGTAAGAGGAATGCTTCCTTATAGAAAACCCAAAGGCAGAACAGCATACAAAAACTTAACAGTAGTTCACGGAATTCCTGAGCAGTTTAAATCTGTTAAGTTTTATAAACCAGAGGAGGCAATAGCAAAAGGCTTACCAACAGATTATATAATGCTAGGAGAACTAGCTAAAGAGTTAGGGTGGAATGGAAATGTCAACTAAAGCAAAATTAGTAAAGATATACTCAGGATCAAGGAAAAAAGCAAAAGCTTTTGTAATGATTGAGCCCGGAACAGGCATAATAAGGTATAACGGAATGCTTTTGGAGACGCTTCCTGAGCATATTCAGTCTATAGTAAGCATACCGATAAAGTTAATTGGCGATAAAAGGTTTTCAGTTAACATAAGGATCAAAACAAAAGGCGGGGGGGTTATAGGACAAGCATATGCTGCAGCTATCGCTATTTCAAGAGCTGTAGTAGACTATTTTAAAGATGAAAAAGATTTAAAAGAAAAAATACTTAGCTACGATCGTCATTTGCTTATTGGAGATAGTAGACAGAAAGAACCTAAAAAGTTTGGCGGACCTGGCGCTAGAAGAAGAGAACAGAAATCATACAGATAAAAATTTCTATATTATAACAAATTATTTTATTTTAAATATAGCTTTATAAGAAACTTTAATAGGTCCTTCTTTAAAAAGGAAATCATGACAAGGAAAAAAAGAAGAGTGATTAAACCATTTAAAAAAGTACTCCCTAAAATTCTTCGATGTCCAAGGTGTGGAGCTATATCTGTGATCGTAAAAAAGCAGGATGACAAATGGGTTGCTGTCTGTGGCAACTGTGGCTTAAGATATGAAAAGCCCGTTACATCACAGGAATACATAGACATTTACAACGAATTCGTTGATGCTTTTAATGCCGGGAAGATAGGCTGAACTTCAAGATACGCGTAAAATAAATATAATAGGTATCAGGTGGTATATTAGAATGGAACAGATAGCAAGAATAAAACTAGTGTCAAATAACTTAAAGGATTTAGAAAGTGTAAGTGGCGCTATAAAAGATATGGCAGAGAAGATAGGGATTAAGGTAAGTGGGCCCATACCTTTACCTACAAAAAAACTACTAGTCGTGACTAGAAAAGCGCCATCTGGAGAAGGAACGCACACTTATGATAAGTGGGAATTAAGGTTACACAGGAGGCTAATCGAAGTCCCTTATAATGACAGGGTAATGGCTCAGATAACAAAACTTAACATTCCTCAATCAGTAAGTATAGAAATTGATTTTAAGACAGCAAAAACCAAAAAGTAATTCAAAACTTAAGGGTTATTACTTTTCCTTTCCTGTATTTTTAATATAGCGAGGGCGATATCGCCGTTTGTTTCCCGCAAAACTTTTTCTGCTTCATCTTTGCTCACACCAGTTTCTTTTGCAACTAAAAGAACATCATCTTCTTTTATTTCTATAGGAACTTCTTCCCTTTCAAGCGGGTTTTTTGTGAATTCCCCTCCTATAATTTCAAAACTTAATGTTCCCTGCATTTTTACGAGGTTAACTGCAGGTTTTTTTATGATGTATTCTTCTTTATCAGTCCTTATTATAACCTCTTTTACATTTTGAAGTTCTTCTATTTTTACTCCCATCTTTTCGAGCATTCTTCTCATATCCCTGTTCATTCTAAACATTTTCAATTAATTATCAAAAACAGATTTACTTATAAACATAGTGCTTTTAACCCATTGGGGTTAAGGGGGCGGAACTCCCATTCAGTGAGGGCGGGCTAGTTAACCACTACTGCCGCAAGTATAATGCCTCACTCTTCTAAGGAAATTTATTAAGTGCCTTTTTTGTTTTAACGATTAGGGAATAACAAATAAGGCTCGATAAAAAATTTGCGAGCTATATAAGCTATACCTTAAAGATAAATCCTAGATAAGTTTCGTAAAAAACTTAAGGGATATGATAAAGCCTTCGTTTTATATTTCAATGAATAATGCATCTACTTGAAATAAACTAAAGGATCTCCTTCGTTAAATAGGCTGTTATGCAAGCTTAAAAGCCTTAATTTTAGGCTAAGACTAGAAGCAAGAACTTAAGAGTTATTTACTTTATGCTATCAATAATTCTCTATAATTTGTTGTACTAATAGGTCGAAACCCAAAGCATGACCTTATATTTGTAAACACTTTGTTGAAATGAAAATAATGAGCGGGCGGGCTTCCTGAATAAGAAATTAAACAAGCTAAAATGAGGCCCTTAGTTTGAACTATAAAAACTAAGGTCTAAATTTGGTATTATAGGAAGCAACATAAGATTTACGTATAGATATAATTGCTTACGTGAATGCTACCATTATAGAAGGTTTAAGTTTTTACTAAATAAATATATTCTACTTATTAATTTAATTTAATAGAATGTCTGAAGATTTAAAGGAGACACTTTTTATGATTAAGAGGCTTGGAATGCTTAACTCAATTAAAGCGGAATTTAGCTTAAATAGACCCGACTTTAAATTTGATTATATAAAAATAAACGGTCCAAAAGAAGGCGAAATACTTGATATAGGTTTGTGGCTTGCGCCAGTACTAGCCGAAAGAGGGCTGATAAAGGTAGGATTAGAAGATTTTGAAGCGGAAGTTTTTAATGCCATAAATAAAGAAAAGATATTAGGACAGCATCAGATAGGGCCTCTTCCACAGGACTTTTATCAAAAGTTCAATCTTTATATTAAGTTAAAAAAAGATGACAACCGGATAAAAATGCATGTTTATGATTTAATTAAAATAAGGATGAACAAGATAATTCAGATGGCCTTTCAAGATGTAGAGCTAGATAAACTTGCAAGCTTATTAACTCCTGAAGAGACCATACTCTTTGAAAGATTAAAAAACGACCTCAAAGAATGGTATTCAAACGTTTTTAGTGATGGGTGATGGTGTATACACAGTCAAAACTTTACGACCAATTTGAGCTCTTTTTAAAGAGCGTAACTACTCCTGATGGAAAATATAAGTATAGAGAGCAGATAGCAAAGCTTGCATCTATAGGTAAAAAATCGATAGTAATAGATTATCAAGACTTGTTAAAGTTCGATCCGGATCTTGCTATATTACTAGTTGATAACCCTGATGTGGCAATACAAGAGCTTAACAAAGCAGCTTTTGATACATTAAAAGTAGAAAACCCAACATATGCAGAAGAAATTAAAAATGAGTTCAAAGTTAGAATAAGGGGGCTTTCAGACAGGCTTAACCTACGAAACGTCAGTTCTAAGTATATCGACAAGCTGGTTTCTATAGGGGGAATGGTTGTGAGGACATCAGAAGTTATGCCTCTTATTAAGGTTGCGGCCTTCGTGTGCCCATTGGGGCATGTAAACTATATGTTGCAATCAGATACAGTTTTAAAAAAACCAGCAAAGTGCGCTGAGTGTGGCGAAAAAAGCCTTGAGCTTGATAAAACTAGAAGCATATTTACGGATTATCAAGTCATAAGGATTCAGGAATTACCCGAGGAACTTCCGCCCGGTCAATTACCACAGTACATAGATATTGAAATAGATGGAGATTTAGTTAATGTATCAAGACCCGGGGACAGAATAGTTGTAACGGGCATAATAAGGGCTGATCAGGAAAAGGTAAAAAGAACGGCACCGCCTAGTTTGTTCAAGATTAAGCTTGAAGGGCTTTGGATTGAAGAGTTAGCAAGAGGGAACGAAAAAATTGAAATAACTCCAGAAGACGAAATAAAAATAATAGAAATAGCCAGAAACCCAAATGCTTATGAAATTTTAAAAAATTCTGTTGCGCCAGGGATATTTGGTCATGAAGATATAAAGGAAGCTTTATTGCTTCTTACTGTTGGATCGCCTCAAGTAACGCTCCCTGACGGGCAAACGCTAAGGGGAGACATAAACATATTGCTTGTGGGAGATCCAGGTACGGCAAAATCAGAATTTTTAAAATACATTTCGAGGTTAGCGCCAAGGGCTCTTTACACTAGCGGAAGGGGATCAACGGCAGCAGGTCTTACTGCGGCCGTAGTTAAGGAAACTAACGGGATGATGATGCTTGAAGCAGGAGCTGTTGTCCTTGCCGATCAGGGAATTGCTTGTATAGATGAGTTTGACAAAATGAAGCCTGAAGACAGGAGCGTTCTCCACGAAGTTATGGAGCAACAAACAGTGAGCGTTGCAAAAGGAGGTATAGTCGCAACGCTTAATGCAAGAACCTCAATACTCGCAGCGGCCAACCCCGTGTACGGAAGATATGATCCTTACAAAAACCTATATGAAAACATAAACTTACCAATACCTCTCCTTACAAGATTTGATCTTATTTATGTAATTAGAGACATTCCTGATAAAGAAGGTGATGAAAAGCTTGCGGAACATATATTGGAAATAAGAAGAAAAAGCTCGTACAAAATCGCGCCCCCGATCGATTTTATGCTTTTGAGAAAATATATTGCTTATACGAAAAGGATAAACCCAGTGCTCAGTGAGGAGGCATCAAAGAAAATTAAAGAATTCTATCTACAGATGAGATCTCTGAGTCAAGAAGGGACAATAACCATCACGGCAAGACAATTAGAAACTCTTATAAGACTTACTTTAGCTAGGGCAAGGTTGTTACTAAAAAACATAGCCGATGAGGATGATGCTGAACGGGCCATAGCTCTTGTTAAAAACATGCTGGAAACTGTAGGTTTGGATGTAAGAAGCAAAAAAATAGATATTGGAGGTATCTTACAAGGGAAACCTGCAAGCGAAAGGAACAAGCTACAAATAGCGCTAGAAACGATAAAGAAGCTATGCGGACCTAACAATGAACCGATAGATGAAAAAAAGCTGATCGAAGAATTAGTTAGGACAGGCAAGTTTACTGACGAAGACGCAGTAAGAATTATAATGATAATGCTCAAAAACGGGCAAATATACGAAAAAGCTTGGCGTAAATACTGCATCGTTTAAAATAAATTAAATTAACAAAAAATCTAACTTTATTATGCTAATGTTTTTAAATAGAAGGTTAGATATTTATATACAAGGACCAAAAATGGTAGAAGCATATTGTGTTAAATGCAGAGCAAAAAGAGAAATCCAAAACCCGCAAGAGATAACCTTAAAGAACGGAAGAAAAGCAATAAAAGGCGTTTGTCCGGTCTGTGGTACGACCCTTTATAGGATTTTGGGAAAGTAATCTACACGATATTTTTATGATTTTTTTGAAATTTAAATAATAGGCAATATTAAGAGGAAGTATAAGTTAAAATGATAACAAAGATTCGCTGGCTGGAAATCAACATATGGATAGCCCCTATAATAATGGGGGTACTAATAGGGCTTGCAGTTTCAATTGCTTTTTATATATTTTACGGGCTTTGGAAAATATTTGAAAAAGCTCTGCTAATAGTTCCTAAGCTGTCATTTTCTTTTATCTTTTTGAGCATAATACTTTCTAGTCTTCCTATTAGGATGTTTCTCAAAAGAAGACCTAAAGATTCTTTTGACATAATTCTCGAATACTATCATACGTCTCCAGAATCTTTCTCGTTTAAAGAATCTTTAATTTATTCTTTATCGTCCTTTCTTTCGTTTGCATTTGGGGCCCCTGTAGGCCCAGAAGGAGGGGCAGCCATGATAGGAGCCGGCATAGCAAAGAAGATGAAAGAAACGTTCAAGGTAAACATAGAGAGCAACACTGTTCTTCTTACAGGTTTAGCGGCAAGTTTTACGGCGCTCTTTAAAGCTCCGATAAGCGGTTTTTTGTTAGCTTTAGAATTACCTTATAAAGGCGACCTAGAAAAAGATCCATTTCTTCCTTCGGCTTTAGCATCTGCAACCGCCTATTTGACATCTTTTGTGTTAAAGACACCTTCATTAATCTTGGTTCAAAACATCCAGATGCCAGGAATTTCTACGAGCATGATAGCTATATCCCTTGGATTTGGCGTTCTTTCAGGAGTTTTTTCAGTGGTTTTCATAAGTGTTTACAAAGCTTTTACTTATGTAGCGCAGAACCTTATGAAGTTAGCAAGCTTTCCTATGCTCATACTAATAGGGGGGCTTCTTGTTGGATTTTTGGGATATCGCATTCAACCATCGATAGGTCCAGGTTTTTTGTTGTTGAACAACACGATCTATATGAAGCTTAGCATTTTTTCTGCTATAATTATTTTAGTTTCAAGGTTAATAAGCGTGTCATCTGTTATAAACTTTGGAGCAAGCGGCGGATTGCTTCTTCCAAGTATAGAGATAGGAGCTTTATTTGGATACATAACTGGTTATCTTCTCTATCCAAAATATTTGATTGTTTTTGTCCTTTTAGGAATGGCAACAATGGCGGCCGGAGTTAATAAACTAGTACTGGTACCTGTTACGTTTTTGTTAGAGCTTGTTGGGGGTAGCATAGCGATACCTATTCTTATAGCTTCTATTACAAGTTATTTTATAAGCTATAAGTTTACAATTTATGAATATCAGCCCGCTAACAAGCTAGATAAGGGCACATTTGCGCTTGAAAGATTCTACATTAAAGCTCTTAAAACGGCGCCCCAAACATTAGAAATAAATATAAGCGAAATCATGAACAAACAAGCAGTTTATATTGATTATACTAAAACTGTTTCAGAAGCATTTGACCTTCTTAAACAAAAAATGATAAAAATATTACCTGTTGTCAACGAAGAAAAGATCTTCTTGGGTTACATTTCTATAGAATACCTTGCATCTCTTCCAGATCGTTATAAATCACTTCCTTTAGCTGAATTGGAAATAAAGAAAGGTTTAACAGTAAGTGAAAATTCAACGCTAAAAGACTCCATAGAGCTTATGCTCAACTCTGGCGAGGACCACATATTTGTAGTAAACAAAAAGTGGGAACTTGTTGGCGTTATTACAGAAGTTGACATAATTAGGTATCTGTTAAAGGTGATCTCGTAAAATGAAGGCTAAGAACCTTTTAGAGGTAGATTCTAATGCAGAAGGCTTCGAAGAGACCATCTTGGTTTAATTTTCTTATACCTTATTATGCTAGCCAAGAAATTGTAGTTAACATAGTTCCGCTTTATATACTTTACCTGGGGGGCAACGTTATTGAGGTTGGGTATGCTTTAGCTCTTTACAACATAATTCCTATTTTTACTTCTATAGTTAGCGGCAGGTTGGCTGACGTTACAGGCATGAGAAGAAATATGATAACAGCCAGCCTTATCATAGCTCTTGTAGCATTTTTTATAATGTACTTTGTCAAAAACATATTGGGTGTAATAGTTGCCACAACGCTTTTTTCTTTTGGCTTTTCATTTGCAATACCAATTATAGGATTGTTGCTAACTGAAACTTTGCCAAAAAATATGTGGGGACAAGGTAACTCATGGTCTTTTATGTTCATGTTAATAGGATATATAGTAGGGATGATCCCCACAATTCTTGTTTCTATAAAACTTCCTATCTTTTATGGACTTTACGTAATATTTGCATATCTGATGCTTGCATTTTTATTCAACTATTTTTATGTAAAGGATCCTCCAGTAGCTTTTGAAAGAAGGAGTGAGGTCAGGAATTTTAACCTTTTCCTTCACAGGATACTAAAATGGCCTGCTATGACGCTCAGAGCGCCCAGACTTAGTGACTTTAAGATACTAAAGGGCATAAAAAGTTCTGTTTCTTTTCAGCTTCCAATAATAATTGCAGCAAGCTCTATGTTCTTTTTGGCAACAAATCTCTTCTTCACTTCATATTCGCCTTATCTTGTTTATAATAAAGTTCCTTATTGGATGGTTTTAACAGCAAGCACTTACATACTTATAGTAAACTCAATTGGCATGCTGCCTAAAATAAGACAAAAAGCCCAACAGGCAGACGTTGCATTTATAGTAGACATGTTGCTAATTAGAGTTATAGGTGCGATAAGCGCTTCCATCGTAGCTTCATATGTATACGGTATAGATAGCTTTTATATCACATTTTTGATATTTACAATGCTTGGATTAGCTTATACACCAATTTACGTAGGTTTAAGTTCGCTTCTTTATTACAATTTACCCTCTATAAATCAGGGAGCAACGCTTGGGGTTTACAGCTCTTTTGTTAATCTTAGCTTATTTTTGGGATCTTTGTTCTCAGGTTATATTTCTTATTATGAAGGATACAGCTTTACATTTTTTGTTGCGGCTTTATTTTTTATGTTCTCAGCAATTATACTAGAATGGTTCTATAAAGTTCATGAACGCGAGTTCTGATAATCTTTGAAGCTCAATTAATTAAATTAAAAAGAGCTTTATCGTGCTTGGTAATATTTAATAATTTAATAAAACTAATAACAAACCTAGTCTATTTTTGTACTTTGATGTTAACTTCAGCTTAAAGTTTTTTATTATGCCCTATTTCAAGCAAATGATTACAAAACGAACGAAAGCCTCACCTCTTCTAGAGGCGGGTGCTGTGTTGAATAATTATTTATAGCGTGGCTGTCAATTCCTTGCTTATGAACCCAAAAGACAGTCGCAATAATAAAATGATGGGCAATTAGTTTATCGACAAAAGGAACTGGAAGAGTTACAATGAAGAGCTTGTAATAAGAGGTGAGTTTTTGCTGCCGATAGATATGTTTGACAACTGGTATGAAGTATTGGATAAGATGAATGAAAATAAGAAAGGTAGGCCTTATGAATTTCCTGAATCGTTCATTAAAATCCAGGCTGTATGGCATCAGTTTTGGTTAAAGGGGACTTGAGGGTATAGCAAGGTCACTGGAAAAGTTACGCTTGATACCTTACCATGATGATTACACAACAATATGGCAAAGAGTACATAACATGAGACCTGAAATAAAGCTACCAACTTACGAAGTTGAGGCTGGCTCAGACGGAACTGGGTTTAAGACTGGCAACGCTTGGGATAGGACTTATGTTTACGGAAATTTAAGGAGAAAGTACGTTAAGGTAATAATAACTGCTGAGATAAAGTCAAAAAAGCTGATTGCTTTGATGTAAAGATAGGCGAAATATCTGAGCCAAAGTTAGATGCTAAGCACATAAAGCTGTTAAAAGAGAAAGGGATAAAGATGAAGAAGTTCTACGGAGATTGTGCATACGACACTAATGAAATATTCAATTGGCGATGCAGAATCAGCTATAAAGATAAGGAAGAGCGCTACAACTTATCGTTATAAAGGAAGGAGGAGAAGACAAGAGGTTAGGGAGTACATGAAGCTAGGTTATAAAAAATGGGCAAAGAAAGTTAAGTATGGCCTTAGGTGGGCTATCGAGGGAATATTCTCATCTATAAAGAGAAAATTTGGAGAAGACCTTAGGGCAAGAAGCGTAATTGGTTTGCTAGCGGAAGCTATGCAAAAAGGTAGCATACGAACCTCAACTAAAAGCGTTCTTATCGTTTTACATAAGCTGGCACAGAACTCCCTCGATGCATATTATTTCATAAGGAAGCTTGTAAAGAATTATGGTAAGAAGACTATCTACACAGAGCTCTTTGGTACGTGAATGCATGTAAGTGGGCAGGGGTAAATCACGTTGTATATGAACAGAGACTGAAGAACCTCATGGAAAGGATGAATGAATATATAAAGGACAGGACAGAAGCTTTTGACGACCTTTTCCCGTGCAAAAAGCCAAAATTTGAGCACGTAAAGAACTGGTTCAAAGCCTTCAGGTTCTTTTATAACTATGTATTCACGAACGAGGACATTGGTAAAGCTCCACTCTCCAATGAACAGCTTTCTGAATGGATTAAGCCAATTTTGTTGATTGCAAGCATGAGGTGATCAGAACGAGCTTAAGTTAACGACACCGAAAATTGTAATATAAAGTATTTATAAAGGATAAAATTATTTTATCCTTTCAACCGATATGCTTTTAAATTAACTGGAGAAAGATAAAGCGACCGAAAATGAGCTTACCGAGTTATGTAGGGATTTGGAAAGGCAGAGATTTCTTAAACACCCAAGACTTTACTCAAGAAGAAATAAACATGATCCTAGATGCGGCAGATGACTTAAGGAATAAGTTTAGATCCGGCGTTCCAACACCTTATTTGCCTGGAAGAACAGTATTCCTGATGTTCTACAATGAAAGTCTAAGGACAAGGAACAGTATGGAAGCTGGAATTTTCCAGCTAGGAGGACATGCTCACTTTATCAGAGCTTCAGACGTCTATACTCCAACATTGCCAGAAGACAGGGTTCCCTATAAAACAGAAGACATTTCTGATGTTGCGAGAGTTTTGAGTAGATTTGGACAAGCCATCGCAATAAGAATGTATGCAGATGCTGCAAAATGGATAATCGGAAGAGCTAATAAAATAATAAAGCTGTTTGCCCAGTATGCAACCATACCAGTCATAAACATGGAAGACGACATGTACCATCCGCTACAAGCTCTTGCTGATATGCAAGCAGCAAGAACCGTAAAGCCAAAACTTAAAGGAAAGAAGTTTGTAATGTCATACGCTTATTCTGGCGGTCTAAAACCTTTAGCTGTGCCACAAAGCGTTGTCTTAGCAGCGACTCAGATGGGCATGGATGTGGTTTTAGCGCATCCTAAAGGTTTCGAGTTAGATGACAAAGTTATCCAGCAAGCAAAGGAGAACGCAGACAGATACGGAGGCAGCTTTAGGATAGAATATGATATGAAGACGGCTTTTGAAGGCGCTACATTTGTATATCCAAAGGCGTGGTCTCCTAAAGGTTTCATGGAGCCGTATGGTCCAAAGACAGATCCAGAGGCGGCAAAACAGTATCAGGCTAAGTTTAAAGACTGGATAGTTACATTAGATCTGCTCGAAAAATCTGGAAACCCATATTACATGCACTGCGGTCCAGCAGACAGAGGGCAAGAAGTAGAGGATGCAGTGCTTGACTCGTACGAGAACTCACTTTACTTTGAGCAAGCAGAGAACAGACTTCATACTGCAAAAGCTATAATGTCAATGATTGTACCATAAAACTATACACATTTAATTTATTTTTTATTATAACTTTATTATAACACTGTTATAAAATTATATCAAAGTTTATTAATTGTAGAAGATAATAATTTTTATGAGTTTTGAAATAGACTACAGTAAATACAACTTTACGGTTCAAGTTGACTATAAATACATTGCGCAAAAGGGTTTAAATGAAAACCTTATCAAAGAGATTTCATCTATAAAGAACGAACCTGGATGGGTTGAGGAAATGCGATTAAAGGCTCTTGAAGAATTTTACCGTCTTCCCATGCCAAAATGGGGCCCTGATCTTTCTGGACTAGATCTTGGCAACGTTATATATTACGCAAAACCTACTAATTTGAAAGCAAGCAGCTGGGATGATCTACCTCCATCTATAAAGGAGGCGTTTGAAAGGCTTGGAATTCCAGAGGCTGAAAAGAAATTTCTTGCTGGAGTTGGTGCTCAGTTTGAATCTGAAGTAGTATATCATAACATGCAAAAAGAACTCGAAAAACAGGGCGTAATATTTACAGACATGGATACTGCCGTAAAAGAATACCCAGATCTTGTTAAAGAATACTTTGGTAAAGTTATACCTATAGGGGATAATAAATTTGCTGCTCTCACATATGCAGTTTGGAGCGGCGGTAGCTTTGTATACGTACCTAAAGGCGTTAAACTAGAAAAACCAATATACGCGTACTTTAGGCTAAATGCACCTGAGGTAGGTAACTTTGAAAGAACGCTAATAATAGCCGACGAAGGTTCTGAGGTTCATTATATAGAAGGATGCACAGCTCCGGTTTATTCCCAGAGCACGCTCCATGGCGGAGTAGTAGAAATAGTTGTAAAAAAAGACGCGCATGTAAGATATACGACTATACAAAACTGGTCTAAGAACGTATATAACCTTGTAACCCAGAGATCGCATGTTTACGATAACGGAAGAATGGAATGGATTGATGGAAACATAGGAAGCAAGGTTACGATGAAATATCCTTCAATCTATCTGTTTGGAAGAGGTTCAAAAGGCTTTATAAACTCTTTAAGTCTTGCTACAAACAATCAGGTTATAGATTCTGGGGGCAAGGTTTATCACCTTAACAAAGAAACTAGTTCGCTTATATCATCAAAAGGTGTTTCGCTAAAAGGAGGCAAAACAATCTATAGAGGAATGGTATGGGTAGGAAAGGGTGCAGAAAAGGCCAAGGCAGCAGTTAGGTGTGATTCATTAATGGTTGACGAAAAATCTACCTCTACAACTTACCCCTACGAGTACGTTTATGAAGAGGATTCTTCTATAGTTCACGAGGCTACAGCAGGTAAAATAGGCAAACAACAGTTATTTTACTTGCAGAGCAGAGGTATAAAAGAGCAACAAGCTCAGTCACTCATTGTGACTGGATACCTTGGTGATTTTGCTAAAGAAATACCACCAGATTTTGCTATAGAGCTATATAAGCTGATAGAGCTAGAGTTAACAGGGGCAGTCGGATGAGCACGACATTAAAGGATAAATTAAAAGAAGCTTTTGAAAAATTTCCGTATGAGACGCATCAGCTTTTCCTAAGAAATTACATTCCTTTGACTATAGACCCCTTTTCGCTTAGTTATTCGAACGTGTTAGAAAGCTATAACGTAAGCTTTGTAGAAAGCGAAATTAAACTCAGTGAAGACATGTTCGACAAAAATGCTTTTCTGAACCTTTATTTTTCGCAGAGGGCTAAAAGGTTTGTCTTGTTAAGCGATTCAAGGTTTGAGAGAGTTTTTGGATCAGGTGCTGGTTTTTTAAGCAAAATTGTTGAAGTAGAAAAAGACTCGACCCTTTATGACTCTTTATCTTTAAATTCAACAGATCTAGCTTCTGAAGTAGTTGTTTTTTTTATAAAGAAAGGGGTTAAATTTAACCATCTAAAGAAAGTAGAAGGAATAGGGAATTTTCTTTATAATGCTTATTACTTTTTAGAAGATGAAGCCTCTGTAAGCGTTAATTCATTTATTTCAGGAAAAATGTACGCACGAGAGAGGATTTATTCGTTTAATCAGGGGTTCTTGAGCTCATTTAACGCAAAGTTAGGCTATGATCTCGATGAAGCTTCATCAACAGATTCCACAGTGATAATGAAGCTCATGGCATCGAAATCTTCTGCTAATTCGTACCAAAAAAGCGTTGTAAGGAAATACTCAAAAACAATACATAAAGGGTTAGTAATAAATACAGCTAAAGGCGTAGAAGGAAACTCATATATCGAGCAAAAAGCGCTGCTACTTAGTAAAGATTCAAGCGTACAGAATATACCGGGTATGGAACTTGAGATAAATGATATTTATGCAAAACACTCGGCAGCAGTATTTCCAATAGACGAAGACCAGCTTTTTTACCTTATGTCAAGAGGTCTTTCTAGAGAAAATTCTATAAAGCTTTTAGCTAAAAACATGTTGAGCGACATTAGAGAGGCACTAGGGATTACAAATGAACAGTATTGAAAAACACATAGATGAAATAAGAAACGATTTCCCTATTTTATCCCTTAAAGATTTTGCATACCTTGACAACGCAGCCACTTCACAGAAACCTATACAAGTAATTGAAAAAATTAACTTGATTTACAAAACTCTTAACGCAAACGTTCACAGGGGCATATACAAAATAGCTGAAAATATTACTGAAGAGTACGAACAGTCAAGAAAAGAAATATCAAGCTTTATAAATGCTTCTGAAAACGAAATAATCTTTACGAAGAACACAACAGATTCGATTAATTTAGTAGCTTATTCACTCCTCCAAAAGCTTAAAAAAGGGGACAAAGTTGTTACAACTTTTCTGGAACACCATAGTAATCTTCTGCCATGGAGAAAGATTTCAGAGATAGCAGGATTAAAACTTGAACTTGTTAAAGTTACGCCTGAAGGTTTGATCGATGAAGAAGATTATGAAAAAAAGGTTCAGGATGCCAAGGTAGTTGCCTTTACTCACGTTTCTAATGTAGCTGGTACTATCGTAGAAGCTAAACAACTCGTTAAAAAGGCCAAAGAAAGCGGAGCCTTAGTTTTGATAGATGGTGCTCAAGCGGCGCCGCACTTAAAAGTAGATGTACGGGAGCTTGGAACTGATTTTTACGCTTTTTCAGGGCATAAAATGCTTGGACCTACAGGCATTGGAATATTATATGGGCGAAAGGAGCTTTTAGAAGATCTCGAACCTCCATTTACAGGCGGTGAAATGGTGAAGGAGGTTCACAAAGAAGGTCAGTCTTGGAATGACATTCCGTGGAAATTTGAACCGGGTACACCAAACTATGTTGGTGCGATAGGTTTAGCTGAAGCTGTAAAGTACATTAAAAAAATAGGAATAGATGAAATAGCTCATTATGAAAAAAAACTTGCAGAATATCTTTTAGAAGCGGTTGAGAAGATAAAAGGCCTTAGGTATGTCGGTCCACAAAAGAATAGAGCTGCGCTTGTAGCATTTGAAACAAAAGGAATTCATCCTCATGATGTTGCAGCTTTTCTTGATATGAAAGGCATTGCAGTAAGGTCGGGCTGGCACTGCGCACAGCCGTTGCAAGAAGAACTAGGTTTTTTGAACGGAACAACAAGGGCCAGCCTATATTTTTACAATACTTTTTCAGAAATAGATAAGTTAAAGGTCGCATTAGAAGAACTTGTGAAAATGGTATGAGCTATTTCTTTTATGAAAATATAATGGATCATTATAAGAACCCACGTAACAAAGGGAAGCTTGATTTTTATGATTCAGAATATGGAGATAGTAACCCTACGTGCGGGGACAGCGTAAAAATTTACCTAAAAGTAAATGGAAACAAGATAGAAAAAATAAGCTTTGAGGGAAGTGGTTGCGCTCTTTCGATAGCATCATCGTCTATTCTTACCGAAATGGTAAAAGGAACAAATTTAGACGACGCCTTAAATTTAAGCGAGAAAGACATAATGAACGAGTTAGGGATTAAAGAGCTAGGGCCAAACAGAATAAAATGTGTAGCGCTTCCCGTTAAGGTTTTAAAAATGGCGATATTAAGTTATAAAGCAAAACAGTTATAGCAAAAAGTTATAGTAAAAATCATTAAACCTGTTTTATAAGAAACTTATTGTTGACATCTATAATAGCTGATAACAGGGAAGCAGCTTCAACACTACCTTCTCTTTTAAAAGAGTTGGGACTTGATGTTAAATTCGAACAGCTAGCTGTTGGTGATTACGTGCTTTCTGATGAGGTGGCTATAGAGAGGAAAACTATAAACGATTTTATATCATCTCTTTTTGACGGTAGACTTTTCAGACAAATTAACGACCTTTCGAATGTTTATAAACAACCAATACTTTTGGTAGAAGGCGACATAACAATCATTCCTAGCTTGGTAAATAACGTTAAAGTTTATTACGGGGCGATTGCTTCGCTTACTATTAATTTTCCTGTTAAGCTAATTTTTGTACCTTCATTAAATGAGAGCGCCATTTTTATAGAAAGGCTTGTTTACAACCTCCATAAAGAAGGGAGACCTCATAATATAGTTAAAGAAAAAGGACAGAGCCTTAAAGAACAACAGATAAACATAATCGCTTCCCTTCCTGGGATTGGAGAAAAGCTTGCTGAAAGACTTTTAGCACGTTTTGGAACACCAATAAAAGTGTTAAACGCGCCACAAACTTCTTTAGCTGAAGTTATTGGGTCAGCAAAGGCTCGAAAAGTTAAATACGTTCTTGAAAGTGAATTTGAGAAACATTCAGAAACTGAAAAAGGGCAATCAACATTAATTTAATTTTTAATTTTGTGGGGGTTAAGAGGCAAAATTACCTAACTTTATGGAAAGTGATGGATAGTAAGTTTCCTAGTAGAAGTAGGAAATCCGCGTTGCGAGGTAATGAAGCCGCCCTAATGCTCGGAGTACCCATGTGAGCTGCTTATTAATTTATCGGCAATGCTTTTCTGTATCTCTTATCAAACAATTATTTCACCCCCATAAGCTAGCAGTACGTTTGAGCAAATTTTGGATAAATATGTTAAAGAAGTATAAGCATAGCATGCTTACAGATGACTAAATAAAGTGGATAGTTAAGCAAAAGATTGAAGTCAAGTTAAAGAATGAAGAAATAACTGCTGTTTAAGGAATTTCTGTAAGGAGAGTACAGCAGATATATTCTTTATACAAGAAGAATGGAAGTTTGCCAGTTTTGAAGAAAGTTGGAAGGCATAAAGCAAGCGTTACCGAAGAAGTTATTATCGAAGCCTATGGACAATTTAAATCATGCGCCAGCTATTTGGAGAACATAATAAAACAAAAGTATGGATTAAAGATAAACCATATGAAAATAAATTATGTGTTAAAGCAGGAGGGACTTGCAATGAATGAGCCTAAAAAGTGGCACAGAAAGAAGTGGATAAGGTATGAGAGAGAATGCTCAAATTCATTGTAACACGTTGATTGGCACGAAATAAAGGATCCTAGTGGAAGGGTTTATTGTTAATAGTGTATGAATACCCTTCTATATTTATAGTTGGCTATGGAGTTTATCCAACTCCTACATCTGAGTACTTCGATTTTTGTTGATGAATTTATACACTTGTACAACTTCATAAGGCCACACGGAGCATGTGATGTTGAAAGGCTTGTAACTCCAGCAGTTATAATACTATAAGAGGCTTCCTAAAAAGGAGATAATTAAACAGTCATTCTTTGATATGTTGGAAATGGGGTGTAATAATTTGGAAATAAAACAAACAGAAGAGTATATCCGAAAGAGTTAAAAAGCCGTTATTTAACAAAAATATGTCTTGCCTAAGAAAAGAAAAAGCAGAGGAAGGGACAAAGGCTCTAAGGGTAGAAATGAGTACGTTACATGTAGCCAATGCGGAGCAAGGGTACCAAGAGATAAAGCTAAAAAAGTAACTGTTAGAGTACCTTTAGTTGATGCCGCATTAGCTAAAGAATTGCAGGCTAAAGGCGCTTATGTTCCATATACGGTGGTAACTAAATATTACTGCATATCTTGTGCTGTTCATTTTGGGATAGTAAAGGTAAGGCCAAGAGAAGAAAGAAAGGCAGAAATATCATAAATAATTAAAAATTGTTCAAGATTGGGAGAAAGCTCAGAATAAATCTTAACGAGGTTGTTATAATGTTAGTGCTAAATACAAGCCCTGAATCTTTTTTCCCAGGTTCTGTAAAAAGTTCAGTTAAAGAGATAGAGGATTTTGTGTTGGACGCAACAAAACATGGTGCAAAGATAATAGATGTAGGAGGTATGAGTACAGCGCCTTACAAAAAAACATTTGTGCCAGAAGAAGTTGAGCTTGAAAGAGTTAAAAAAGCTATGAATGTTCTAAAAGATCTTGCACTAGATTTAGAAATATCGATTGATACTCAAAGGAGCAAGGTAATGAGCGTTGCTCTCAACATGGGAGCAACTATAGTAAATGATATCTCGGGTTTCTCTGATCCTAACTCATTAAAAATCGCAAAAGACTATTCAGCTTCAGTAATAGCTGTTGCTCATGGTGTTCCAAGTGAAAAGGTTGACCCTGCAGAATACGTTAAAAAAAATTTAGAAGAAACAATAAAAAAGGCTTTGAATGAAGGAATAGATGAAGAACGCATAATAATAGATCCTGCCATAGGGTTTATTAGGCCTACTTGGATAGAAAGCGCCGAATGGGATATCACGGTTCTTGATAACCTTACAAACATTAAATCTTATTTTAATAAACCGTTACTTATAGGGATCTCTAGAAAATCCTTTATAGGGAAGGTGGCAGGAGAAACAGACCCTGCGAAAAGATTGCCCGGAAGCTTAGCGGCGGAAATTATAAGTGTAGAACGTGGAGCTAATATAGTTAGAGTGCATGACGTTTATGAAACGGTTCAAGCCTTAAAAATCGCGGAAAAATTGCTAAAATCATTCAAACTTAAGCTCTAGAGGAAAACATGATATGCTGCACTAAATGCGAATTACTCAGCCCTTACTGAAGCGCATCAAGGTTCCTCAAGCTGCTATGTGAGAAAAGTATTCCATAATCTTGGCAAAATTATAGTCGGAAATCTAGTATACTTTCCATAAGAAAAAGCTCATCCTTCAATATTACGATTATGTAAGTCACATCCTTGTCGAATATTAAGTTACAAGAGAGGCAAGCTAACTCAGACACGTTAAGCTCATGTTATACAAATTGGACAAACTCCTGTCGTCTTAACAAACCTTAACATTAGTGCTAGCCTTTCTCTTCAAGGCGTTATGAATACTCCTGTGGAGGTCTCGTAAATATTTTCACTGAATAGCTTTTCTCAAGAGCATATATATTATCGTGAAATACGACTTTTGAGTACCTTGTCGTTACGAAGTAGGTCACCTTGTTTATTATGACTTTTTATTATTATAAGTTTCTAATTTCTAACGCGTATATAGATACTTTTTATTATCCTTTTTGATCCAATAAGTTAAGCCGTACTGTATCAAAGGAATTGAATGCACACCCTTGACGAATTTTATCCTGCTTACTTTTGAGGCCTTTTCCTTTAACTTTGAGAGAGCTATCACGTTGTTATGAAGCATCTTTATTAGAGGTTGTTTCATTTGAGAGGAAAGCATTTCAATTTCTCTTTCATAAAACACGTCACCTACTTAACATTAACAATTTAGCTTCAATAAGGAGGCAGTTAAGGACGACAAGCCTGGTTTTAGAGATCTTACTTTTCACTTAAACATTCTATCCTGAGACTTTCTCCTAAGCAGTGTTTGTTTACTATTTTTCCCATAGGTTTGGAGGCAAAAAATCTCCTTTACTTACTCAAAAAATCTTTCTATAAAGGGAATTTCATCCTCTTAACCCCATAAAGTTAAATAAAAAATTCAGTCAAGTTAAATAAATATATATGTTAGTTATGTTGAGACGACTCAAATGCCTGCTATTGAGTTAAGGGTTTCTGAACCCTATGAAAGAGATATTGGGAAATGTAGAGTTAGAATACCTAAAAAATATCTTCAAACTCTTGGAATAAAAAGCGGTGATGCTGTTACTATAACAGGGAAAAGAAAAGCCGCGGCTTTTGCTTATCCTATTCTCGAAGAATCCAAAGAAGACATAATAATGATGGATTCTACCTTAAGAAGCAATGCAGGTGCGGCTCTTAATGAACGAGTAAAAATCGAAAAAGCAGAATATGCAGAAGCAAAAAAAGTGTTTTTTGAAGTTTCTAACAAAGAGTTTAAGTTACAAAACAAAGCCCTTAAAACGATATTTAAGAAAAAGCTTAACAATTTTTTAGTGGTAGAAGGTAATTCTTTTAATGTAAACGTTTTAGGATCCAACATTACTTTTACTATAAGTAGGACAGATCCTAATGGTGTTGTCCTTATAACTCAGAAAACTGTTGTCTCTATAGAAAAAAGTAAGAAAACTGTTGAAACAAAGGTAACTTACGAAGATATAGGAGGTTTAAAAATGCAACTGCAGACGCTCAGAGAAATGGTAGAGCTTCCACTTAAATATCCATCGCTTTTCAAGAAAGTTGGAATAGAGCCGCCCAGAGGCGTTTTGCTTTATGGTCCCCCTGGATGCGGTAAGACTTTAATGGCAAAAGCATTAGCTAATGAAACAAACGCTAAGTTCTTCTCTATAAACGGACCAGAAATAATGAGCAAATATTATGGAGAGACAGAAGCAAAACTTAGAGAAATATTTAAGGTAGCAAAAAAGAATGCGCCGGCAATAATATTCATAGATGAGCTAGATTCTATTGCTCCAAAAAGGAGCGAGGCTTTTGGAGAAGCAGAAGTTAGAGTTGTAGCTCAGCTTCTTACTTTAATGGATGGATTAAAAGACAGGGGTGATGTCATAGTTATAGGCGCAACAAACAGAATAGAAGATGTAGACCCTGCTTTAAGAAGACCTGGCAGGTTTGACAGGGAGATTGAAATAGGAGTTCCAAATGAGGATGGTAGACTTGAAATACTAAAGATCCATGTTAGAGGAATGCCTTTAGCTGAAGATGTAGATCTTAAGAAATATGCAAGGATGACAGCAGGCTATACCGGCGCAGATTTGGCAGCACTTTGCAGAGAAGCAGCTTTCAATGCGATAAGAAGGGTCGCGCCACGTGTTCTGGAAGGTGAAGCTTTAACGGAAGAGAAGCTCAACGAAATAAAAGTAAATGATGCAGATTTTATGCAAGCGTATAGACAGATAGTTCCTACTGCATTAAGAGAACTTTATTTTGAGGTGCCAAAAGTTACATGGAACGATATAGGGGGTTATCAGGACGTTTTAAAAAAGCTCAGACTTAACTTTGTTGAAGCCATAAAAAATATAGAGAAATTTAAAAGCGTTGGAATAGAGCCGCCCAGAGGCGTTTTGCTTTATGGTCCCCCTGGATGCGGTAAGACTTTAATGGCAAAAGCATTAGCTAATGAAAGTAAAGCAAACCTGATAACAATAAAAGGACCTGAAATACTTAGCAAATGGGTAGGTGAATCGGAAAAGGCCATAAGAGAGATTTTTAGAAAAGCGAAATCATCGGCCCCATCTATAATTTTGTTTGATGAAATCGACTCGATAACTAAAATTAGAGGAGGAGAATACGAAGCAATTGAATCTTTGGTCAGTCAGCTCATAACCTCCATAGATTCGCTTCAACCTGAGGACATGGTATTTTTAATTGGTACAACAAACAGGCCAGACCTTATAGACCCTTCGCTTTTAAGACCTGGCAGGTTTGACCTTCTTATATACGTTAGGCCACCTAATATGCAAGAAAGGGAGGAGATTTTAAAAATTTTGTTAAAAAACACCAAGCTTGATCCCAGCGTAGATATAAGCAAAATAGCCGCATTAACAGAAGGTTATTCTGGAGCCGACATAAAATCTGTAGTTAGAGAGGCTGGCATAAGCGCAATAAGCAGAGGATCTACTATAATAAATAGCGAAGATTTTGAAAAAGCTTTAGCGAACGTAAAACCATCTTTAACACCCCAACTCATCAAGTTTTATGAAGAAATGGAAAAAAGGCTTGAGTCAAGGTTCAATCTACGAATAGGCTCCCCATATACTTAAAAACCACTAAAATAAATATTACGTGAAGGATTTTGAAAATACTCTGGGCACCTTGGAGATTAAAGGGTGTAACTGAGAGATCGCAAAGATGCATTTTTTGCGATATGATAAGCGAAGACAAGTCGCAGGATGAGAAAAACCTTATAGTTTACAGGGGAAATAAAATATTTATTGTAATGAACAAATATCCTTATAATAACGGTCACATAATGCTTGTTCCTTATAGGCACATAACTAAATTTTCAGAACTTAACAATGATGAAATAATTGAAGTATTAGATCTTTTAAAAAAGCTAGAAAACTGTTACCAAAGGACTATGTCGCCAAATGGTTTTAATTTAGGAGTAAACTTGGGTATAGATGCTGGTGCTGGTTATGAACACCTGCACTTTCACCTAGTACCTCGTTGGAGGGGTGATACGAATTTCATGCCTGTTATTGCAGATACAAAGGTAATACCAGAAAGCTTGATTAACAGCTATAGAAAACTAAAAGGCTGTTTTGAATAAGCTTCTCAATAAATTTGTACAAGTTTTCTAGCTTCTGTTTTTGACAAAGCAAATGACAAACCTCGCCCTTTCTAGGGCCTGAACAGACGTTTGCATCAAATTTTATCTAAAATTTCTTTAGGAATTTCTATATCCACAGCTTTTACGTTTTCAATTACATGTTCAGGCCTTGAAGCGCGTGGTATTGGAAAAACAGAGTTCCATCTTAAAAGCCATAAAATTGACAATTGTGCAGGTGTTATTTTTAACTTTTTTGAAATATCAATTATATTTTTATCTTCTATAAGCTTTCCATGAGCTAAAGGATAATACGCCATAAAAGCTATTTTTTCTTTCTCACAATAAGGCAGTAAATCTTTTTCAGGTTCCCTGTGCTTAAGATTATACTGGTTTTGTATTGCTGTAATATCGTTTTTCCTAAGCGTTTTTCTGGCTTCTATTATATCTTTAAGGTTAAAATTGCTCAATCCTATAAATTTAATCAAGCCACTTTCTACAGCATCTTCCATAGCAAGCAACGCCTCTCTATTAGAATCTTTGCTGCCGGGAAAGTGGATCAGATAAAGATCTATATACCTTGTTCCTAGTCTTTGTAAGGATTTCTCAAGACTTTTAAATAACCTTTCCCTTTTTAAATGCGTAGGCCACACCTTTGTTGATAAAAATATTTTATTCCGTGCATAACCTTCTATGGCTTTTTTAACTAAAGGTTCTGAGCCATATAACTCGGCTGTATCTATTATGTTTATTCCAGCATCAAGACCAGCCCTTAACGATTGAATTTTTTTCTCTGCATCTCTTAACCATCCTAACTTGGCTGTAACAATCCATAAAGGATCATAATAAGTTCCCATGCCTATTACAGAGTTTTTTGTACCGCTATTTCCAAACTCTTTATATTTCATTTTAAAAATAAAGTTAGGCAAATGTATATAAATTTAGGGCAAAAAACAATTCATGCGGGGGTCCCCTAGCCAGGTCGATGGGGGCAGAAGATGCCTAAGCTCAAGACCTGCTGGCGTAGGCCTTCGTGGGTTCAAATCCCACCCCCCGCATTTTAATAAGCTTTATAAGAAAAAACTTTGGTGAACAACTAAAAACGACTTTGGATTTAACTCAGTTTATGTAACTGATAATCTAACTGCGTTTCGAATATTCTTGAAAATATTAAAACTAACAATGCTTAAAAGCAACGTTTTATAAGCACAAAATTAAAGATCATTGCATGCCGTATTTCAGGATTATTTATTTTAACCAAATAAAAGAAGAAGAATTAAGAAAAATAATGGAACGGTCTAAAAATGAAATTTTCAATTTAAAAAAAGATGTAGCGAACATTATAGAAGACGTCAAGAACCGAGGCGACAAAGCTATAACAGATTATTTATCATCCGTTTATGGGAAAAAAGTTAACGCTTCAGAGCTTATCGTTAGCGAAGAAGAATTAAAGAAAGACTACTTATCTTTATCCCAGGATCTTAAAAACAGTTTAAAATATATGATAAAAAACGTAACTAAATTTCATAAAAGACAGATGCCAAAAGAGTTTCAAATACAGACAGATAAGGGTGTCTTTGCAGGAATGTACTTTGTACCTGTTAATTCTGCTGGCTTATATGTTCCATCAGGAAAGGGTAGTTTTCCATCTGTTGCCGTGATGCTTATTGCTCCTGCTAAAGTCGCTGGTGTTAAAAGGATAGCTTTAGCTACACCACCTGTTGATAAAGAGATGCACATAGATAAAGCTACAGCTGCTGTAGCATACATGATGGGAGTGAAAGAAGTTTATGCTGTTGGTGGTGCGCATGCCATAGCAGCTTTTGCTTATGGCACAGAAACTATAAAGAAAACAGATATAGTGGCAGGACCTGGAGGACCTTATACATTTTTAGCGAAAATGATCGCTTGTGATTCTGTAAAGTTTGATTTACCTGCAGGGCCTTCTGAAGGCATGATACTCAGTGACGGAAACGCAGATCCTGAAGTTGTAGCGTGGAATTTAGTAAACGAGGCTGAACATGGTCCAGATTCAGCGGGGGTTCTTGTGACAACCTCAGAAGAATTTGCAGCTAAGGTCTCACAGTATGCAGACCTAATAATAGAACAGCTACCAGAGCCAAGGCGTTCTTATATGATTGAAAACACAAAAAAATACAGCGCAATAATAATTTTTGATAATTTAAAAGACGCAGTTAATTTTGTAGCAGAATATGCACCAGAACATCTTTCTATAGAAAGCATGAGGGCAGAAGAAATTTTTAAAGAATACAAGAAAGATATTAAGGCAGGAACGATTACTATAAATACGCCGTTTTCTGCGGGTAACTACGGCATAGGTCCTAACTCAACACTTCCTACTATGGGATTTGCAAGATCTTATTCTGGACTAAACGTTTACAATTTTCTAACATCAATAACTATTGAAAAAATAAACCAGGAGGGTTGGAAAAGAATGAAAGATCACGTAATTCGACTTGCAAACTATGAAGGGTTTCCAGCTCATCTTGGCGCTATGAAAATTTCTGAAAAGAGGTGGAAAAATTCTTGAGCTGGAAAGCCAATTTAAAAAAATGGCATATAACGCCTGTTTATAAATCTGGTATTTCAGCAGAAGAAGCGAAGAAGCTAGTTGGGGATAAACATTTTTTAAACCTGCAATCAAACGAGAATCTTTTTGTTCCTTTAGAGTTCATAAAAAAGCTTGCAGTAAAGGCGCTTGAAAACATTGACTTAAGGTTGTATCCAAAAGAAGTAACAAACAAACTCACAGAAAATTTAGCTAAATTAAACGGCGTAGATGAAGAAAGCGTTATATTATCTCATGGAGCTGATCAGATGATAGAGTTAATCTTCAAAATGTTTGAAGGAAACGCAAAAATTTTTCTCCACAACCCTACTTATTCATATTATAAAATAGCTGCCATAAATTATGGTCTAACCGTAATAACAGATGAATATGTTAACGAAACGTTATTAAACATAAAATCTATACAAGAAAACTCGCCAGATCTAGTATTTGTCTGCAACCCTAACAACCCAACCGGTCATATAATTCCCAAAGAACAGATAAAGGAACTTTTAGATAACAGAAATTTAGTCTTAGTCCTCGATGAAACATATGCGGAAATTTCTGGCGTAACCAACAACGATCTTTTTCATAATTATGATAATCTAATAATTTTAAGAACCTTTTCAAAAGCTTATGGATTAGCTGGGCTTAGAATTGGTTATGCTTTAACCCAAGGAGAGCTCGCTAAAGTTCTTAGAAAGCTTCAGTCTCCATTTCCTGTTTCTTCGTTTTCTGCATCAGTCGCACTCGAGGCCTTAAAGAACACAGAAGAATTCAAAAGATACTGGGCCGAATCATTAAAGACAAGAGAGTGGTTTGAGAAACAGCTTGATGAAGAAATATTGAAAAGCAAAAGCGCATCTTACTTTATTACGCTTTCTTTTAAAGTAAGCGCAGAAGCTGCTTTTATCGAACTGCTTAAGCACGGTTATATAACAAGGGTTATAGAGCCGTTTGGAAGGTTTTTAAACCCATTAAGGATGAATATGGCTCCTAAGAATCTTATAGAAGATCTTCCTCATTTAATAAACAACATCAACAAAAAATATAGTGAATAATGTTTTGTTTGTAGAACCTCAGATTAATTGATTAGTAACGTTTATATTTTTGGTTTAAGCCTATCCTAAACGCGAGGAAAAATGTCAGACGAAGAGTGGGAAGAAGACGAAGAATGGGAAGAAGACTGGGAAGAAGATGAAGACTGGGAAGAGGAAGAGTGGGAAGAAGATTTAGAAGAAGAACTATAAACTCAAATCGTTTAAAAAATATTTTTTGTAAAAACGCGTAACAGCAGATTTTTTAATCAAATTCTAAAATATTCAACGTATTTTTCAGATACTTCTTTTTCTGCTGAGACTATGTCATTACTTTTCCTATAAACTTCAAGAGCTCTTTGGTTAAGCTTTATGAAATTAGGCCCCCATTTAAATTTACTTAACAAGGTTTCTGCCAGTTGTATATTGTTCATTATGTATACAACAGCAGCAAGAGCTTCTGCTGTCGAAAGCATATGTGGCCTAGCATAATTTATTGGATTAGCAGCGATAAGTAATGGTAGCCTTCTTGCATAACGGTTTAAAAACTTCATCCCCCATTCTTCTCTTTTTTTCCAGCTTGCATCTATGGCTGTAATTCCTTTAAGGGAATAAATAGCTTCATCTTCAGGCATTTGTTTTATTAGTATCTCGCTAAATGGATTTAAGACAATACCAACAGGCTTGCTAGTAAAGACAACCAATCCAAACTTCTTTAATTTTTCAGCAGTACATTTTTTAGGATCATCTTGTTCAAAAGGTATAACGAAAAGCCTAGGTTTTTTATGCGACTCCATATTTTAGCCTAATTTTGATAAAGTTTGCATCTCTTAAACATCACTCTAAAAAAGCTATTTTATATCCATTTATCGCAATTTTTTGCTTGCATCTAACTTTTATTTGAACACCAAGCTCGTAGATATTATAAACAAACGTATGGTATTCGCCAGCTTCTCCTATAGGGTTTAATTTCATCTTCTCTAGCGTTCTTAAAAAATCGTTAACGTTTTCCCTACTTACCTTTTTACATAACAAGCTTTCAAGACCATTTTTAACTCCTATTATTAAAAATGAAAACCTTGAAGCCTCTTCTTTAAGTAATTTAACAGGATCTTTAGCCCAAAGGGGTTCTTCTAACTCAGCACCAGCTTCTTCTGCTATTTTACTGAAATAATCTAAGTGGTCTTTAACTCCCTGATCGCCGGCAATTATCTTAGAAGCGTTTATCTTTCTGAAAAAATCAATCTGTTCTTTCATAGCGGATCCTTTATGAATCTTAAGAACAGTAACAGGCACTGAGAGAGCTTCCGCTAGTTCTATGGACTTTCTAAGATTGATCAAATGTGGCGAAGCTAATCCAATAAAATCGTAATCAAAAACAACAAAAAGATCAACAGGCCAGAAAAGTATGGCTGAGTAAACCGAATCTTTACCTCCAGAAAACAGAGCTATCTTTAATCCCATGCTAAAAAATTGAAAGATCGGTTTTTAACTTTATGGGATTAATAGGGCAGAAGTCCCTTTTTGAGGGTATGAATAACCCACTTTGTAGAAAAATGTTTAATTCAAAAAAGGTATTACATTGTACTGCCCAACGTAGAGAAAAATTCCAAAGCTAAGAAGAAGAGGAAGCAAACCTTAATCAAAAGTCTCAGAAGATCCTAACACTTCTTTTAATACTCTAAACAGGGAGGAACAGGAATAAACTCATCCTGAAAATAAAGAAAGAGTTCCGTAAACAACGTAGCATGCTATGGCAAAAGCTATTTGACGATCCGTCAGGCTTCGATATTAGAATCCACTAAGCCTTGAAGATTAAGGCTAGCGCTCTAATCTAGTAAAATAACGATAAACGAGGCTTTGTCTGTGGGGCGCATGCTAGACGTCAGGCTAATGTTGCTAATATGATAAAAATCCTTTGCAACTATTTTCCGAATAAACGCATCTAAAAACTGTACGTAAGATTATGGCAGTTCGTGCAACTTTAAAAAATAAAACTTAAAAGGTTAAGTTTTTATTTTTATTTTTTAAAATACAAAATTAATATGAAAATTATAATAGGTGCTCATATGCCTATAACAGGTGGACTCTCAAAATCAGCAGAGCGTGCAAAAGAACTGGGTTTTGAGGCATTCCAGATATTTACGAGAAACCCTAGAGGATGGAATTATCCCGCACTGAGAGAAGATGAAGTAAAAAATTTTTTGGATGCAAGCGCTGGGTTTTACTCTATTAATTCCCATATGCCATATTTACCAAATCTGGCTTCTCCAAAAGATGATATATATGAAAAGTCTATTCAATCGTTAGTTGAAGAATTAAAAAGAGCAAAAAAGTTGCAGCTAAAATATGTAGTTGTTCACGTTGGGAGTCATTTGGGAGTAGGTTTAGAAAAAGGAAAAACAAGGGTTATAAATGCTGTAAAAAAAGCAATAAATTCTATCTCATGCGACTGCTATGTTCTTTTAGAGAATATGGCAGGACAAAAAAATAGCGTAGGATCAAGGTTTGAAGATATTGGTGAAATAATTAGCAATATAGGAAGTGATAGAGTGGGCGTTTGTTTTGATACATGTCATGCATTTGCTGCAGGATATGACATAGCAACTCAGAAGGGACTTGAAAAAACAATTAGTGAGCTGGATAAACACATAGGTCTAAAAAAAGTATTGTTAATACACCTTAATGACTCAAAAGGCGGTCTAGGGTCTGGTTCTGATAGACACGAAAGAATAGGGAAAGGCTTTATAGGAATAAAAGGGTTTAAAAATTTATTTAAAGAGAAAAGGCTCATAGAAGACAGACCGATGATCTTTGAGACGCCAGTTAACGATTACCATGAATATCTAGAAGACTACAAAGTTGTCCAATCAATTTTAAATGCTCGTGATTGATTTTTTAAAACAGCTGGCCGTCTTTTTAATAAATATTTTTGTAGCGTTAAAATTTTATAAAAATCAAAGGTAAAAAATCCAATTTATTAAAATTATTTGCAGAAAAGATTAATAAACATCAAAATTAAATAATTAACACAATGACAACTGGCTGGGCCGGCGTATACTTGGACATTGCGGTCACCATTATAATCGGCATCGCCATATCATATTTAGCTGTTGCGATAGGTCTTGCTCTTTCAAAAGGGGAGAGTAAAGCCAAAACCAAAAGATTTGAAAGCGGAAACGAGGAGTTAGGAAGAGCTAGAGGATTATATATGATGCAGTATTACCCTTACCTGCTTGTATTTATGCTAACAGAACCTGTATTCGTTGTTTTGTTTACGATTCTTTTATACCTTCACGTTTTATCTTATGTTGTTTTTGTTTTATCTGTCATAATATTTGTCCCCAGCCTTTTATTCGCCTTAAAAGAGGCGAAGGTGCTTAAAAAATGGCTGATGCCGAAGGATTAATATTTTTAGGAAATCTTGATGAGGTTGCAAGAAAAGCTTTAGAATTTTTAAACAAAAGCGAGTTAATGAAAAAAACTTTAAGCTGGGGAATAGATTTTTCCCTTTGGCCCGTACACTTGATGACATCATGTTGTGGGGCCGAATTTGCTGCTGCCGCTTCTCCACGTTTTGACCTTGAAAGGTTAGGGTTTCTACCTTTTGGAGGCCCTAGACAAACAAACTTGCTTGTTGTAGAAGGTACAACAACCATAAAAATGGCTAAGGTTGTAAAAAGAGTATATGAACAGATGCCGAGTCCCAAATGGGTAATAGCGATGGGCGCTTGTGCAATGGATGGCGGCATATTCTTTAACAGTTATAATACGATAGTTGCCAGCGAATATTTACCTGTTGATGCTTACGTGCCAGGCTGCCCCCCTAGGCCTGAGGCGCTGGCTAGAGCAGTATTGCTCATCCAAGAAAAGATAAAACGCGAAAAAGATTCTTTGTTAGGTGTAAAAAATGAACATAAAAGATGAACTTTTAAAAATTTCAGCAAATGTAGTTATAGACGAGAAAAAGGCGAACTATAAAATTATAATAGAAGATCCTGTTAAGATTTTCGATGCGGCTAGTTCACTAAAAAACCTGGGTTTTGACCACGTGGTTTCTGTTACTGGTGTCGATTATCCTGATAAAGTAGAAGTTATCTGGCACGTTTCTAGCTATTCGGTAGAAGATTTAAAGGGCATAAATCTTGCATTAACGCTCCCAGTAAAAAAGCCAGAGCGAGTAAACCAGAATGAAGCGCAGGGAAATTTTGCCAGTAAAAAACCGCCAGTTACTGTTCCTTCCCTTGTTAAAATATGGCCAAGCGCGATTTTTAATGAAAGAGAGGCTTTTGAAATGTTTGGTATTATATTTGAAGGTCATCCTGATCTTAGGTATCTATTGTTACCTGAAGAATTTTATGAAACGTGGCCAATGAGAAAGGATTTTACATACAACAGAGTGAATTTGTTGAAATATTTAAGGTGTTTATTGAATGAGTGAAAAAATATTTAACATAGATGATCTTCAAAACATAAACGTTGAAGGTGAGAAATACATAATACTGCAAATAGGTCCATCCCATCCAGGCTCTGGGCATATGAGGATAAAAGTTTGGTTGGATGGGGACATAATCGTTAAGGTCGACCCAGATATAGGTTTTGTTCATAGAACAAGCGAATGGTTAAGCGAAAGGAGAGAGTGGATAAAAGCTATTCCTATAGTAGAAAGAATAATGCTTCCGGATACAGTTCACGCAAACCTAGCCTATGTTTTAGCAGTTGAAAAGCTTCTGGGCATTGAACCTCCACCTAGAGCACAATACCTAAGAAGCCTTGTAGCAGAGATAAATAGAATCACAAGCCACCTTTATGGCATAGGAATATTTGGTATATTTTTAGGTTCATCTACGGTTTATATGTGGGCTTTTGGAGATAGGGAGCCTTTTATAGATCTTATGGAGATGCTTACTGGAGCAAGGATAACGACATCTTATATTATACCTGGGGGCGTTAGGTGGGATATACCTAATGGTTTTAAAGAGAGGGCAGAAACAGTTTTACAATACATGGAAAGAAGGTTAAAAGATTATGAAGATATATGGGTTAAAAATCCAG
This sequence comes from Nitrososphaerota archaeon, assembly GCA_009903795.1. Classification (GTDB taxonomy): domain Archaea; phylum Thermoproteota; class Nitrososphaeria; order Conexivisphaerales; family UBA164; genus CAYFFZ01. The sequence goes on from WYER01000012.1 coordinate 97,824, forward strand.
TGGTTCAAGCCAGAACCATAAATGTTGGGGTTCTAAAGAAAGAAGATGCAATATCGTTGGGTGTAGTAGGGCCAAACCTAAGGGCTTCAGGAGTGTACTATGATACAAGAAAGCATCAACCTTACGCAGCTTATCCTAACCTAGATTTTGAAGTTCCTACGATGAAAAACGGAGATGCGTATGACAGATTATTAATAAGGGTAGAAGAAATTAAGCAGAGCATAAGAATGATAAGACAGATACTTAAAGATTTACCTGAAGGAAAAATAATTGCTGATCAGATTTATAATCAGTTAAACCCCGTGATGAAAAAGAATTATGAAGAAAAGAAAAGAGTTATGTTTCCAGCTTTTATGATTCACATGAGGCCGCCACCTGGTGAAGCAACCGCAAAGGTTGAGGCTGGCAGAGGGGAGATTTTCTTTTATATAAAGAGTACAGGTGATAAATATCCTTACAGGTTTAGGTGGGTTACACCTTCTTTCAGAAATCTTCCATTTTTTACACATGTTGCTGTAGGGCACAGACTTGCCGATCTACCTACAATTTACGGCAGTATAGACTACTTCCCTCCGGAGGCTGATAGGTAAATGAACTTCATACCAATCCCTTTGATAATATGGCTAATAGAAGATCTTCTTTACCTTATAATATTCCCAGGATTAGTAACTATACTTGTTTTAGTTATTATTATAATATGGCTTGAACGTAAGATAGCGGCTAAGGTTCAGATGAGGTTTGGGCCTCTCTGGGTTTCAAAGAAAATAGGCGGTGCACTTCAATCGCTTGCGGATCTGTTAAGGTATAGCTTCCAAGAAGCTATAATACCTGAGAAAGCAGACAAATTAGCTTTTATACTTGCGCCAGGCCTTATGTTTGCGTTTGCAACCATAGCGCTTATATTTATACCAGTAGGACCATATTATTCTGCTCTTTTCCCAAGTTACTATACAATACTTTTTTCTGTAGCGCTGATAATAATTACCCCTATATTTGCAATAATTGTAGGATGGGCTAGCGATAACAAATTCTCGTTTATAGGGGCTTTGAGAGAAGGGTTCCTTCTTATATCTTATGAAGTTCCTTTCCTTCTTTCTGTTGTTTCTATGATTGTCATCTTTAGAACATACAATTATATAAGCGCAGTACAAAGCCAACTGAATTTCTTACCTGGCATAATTCTGAATCCTTTGGCAGCGTTAACGATGCTTATAGTTATGATAAGAACTACAGGCAGGTTTCCATTTGATATAACGGAAGCAGACAGCGAGTTAGTGCTTGGTCTTTTCACAGAATATTCAGCTCTTTTCTTTGGCGTTGGGATGGCAACGCCGTATGTAGAGCTTTATAACTTTAGCCTTATTTTCAGCCTTCTGTTCTTGGGAGGCTGGTGGCCATTAAATGTAAACGTAATGAACCCATTATATGGTCTATTTTTACCTGGGTTAGTAGTTGTTATAAAAGCTTTCATCGTTATGGCTATTCTTGTTTTCCTCAGAGCCGTTTATCCGAGGTACAGGTTAGACCAGGCTGTCAGGTCTGGTTGGAGCTATGTTCTGCTCTTGTCAGTACTTTCCGTGATTCTTTCTATAGTTGAGGTGAAGTTTTTAAGATGAATGAAGTTAGAAAACCTAGGGATCCAGTTACAGGCCATATAAAAGCTCTCGCAAAAGGTTTCAAGTATCTTTTAGAGCCCAACAGGATGACTTTAGATTATCCAGCTGAGACAATGAAGTTGCCACCTAATTATAGAGGTTTCTTTACTGTCGATGACAAAAAATGCATAGGTTGCAGCATGTGTGAAATGGTTTGCCCTCCAGAAGCGATAACCATGGTGCCTAGGATAATAGGTGAAGGAGGTAAAACTCTACCTGCTCCTGAAGGTGAAAAAGAAACAAAAGGACCTAAAAGGACTAAAAGGCCAGTGGTAAATTGGGGAAAATGCATATTCTGTTACTTTTGTGTAGACGTTTGCCCAGTAGACGCATTCATACCTACACAGGTTCACGATGTGGCTTTTGAAAAAGATAAAGATTACAGACCTTCATACGAAGAGTACTTAAAGCCTCCAGAAGAACCTTATAAAAACGCAAAAAAGGTTGTCTCTAAAGCCGATCTTAAAAGAGGTGTAAGTTATGAGCCCGCTCCTTGAAATATTTGCCAGTTCCGTAGTAACTTTGGGAAGTCCTTTCCTAGACATTGCTTTGCTTGTACTGAGTGTAGCTTCAATAATCTTTGCTTATCTTACTGTAACGTACAAATCTCTGGTTTATTCCTCAATATTTTTGGCATTTGTTGGTCTAGTTAACGCGGCATTTTTTATGATACTGGGTTATCCCCTTATTGCATTTGTACAACTTATAATTTACGTCGGTTCAGGAGTTCTTTTTATTATAATTTCAATAAGCATGCTCAAGGAGCCAAAGCTTACTTTCAGGCCAAACATTTACTCGTGGGTTATAATGCTCTTTATATTTGTGCTTATAGTAGTTATAGGCATTAGTGTTGGGATAGCACCTTCAGAACTTACTTATCTGGGCATCTTCCCTGCCGTAGATTATTTAGTTAAGTACTGGTTTTCAATATTACTGCTCGTGCTAGCGCTTTCTATGGCTTTAATTGTTTCAATAGCAGTTTCGAGAGGTGAGAGAGAATGATAATAATAGGTTTATTTTTGATAATTATAACGGCAGCAGTACTTATCGGCGTTGGTGTATGGGGAATTGTTTATAACAAAAACCTGGTAAAAATGCTACTATCGCTTGAGGTCTCTTTTAATGGAATAACTTTGCTTGTCCTTTACATAGCTTCAACTACAGGCGTTCTTGGTATTATAAAACTTGGTGCATACATAGTTTTTCTCGGAATAGCTTTGGCTATAGGAGAAATCTCAATCATAGTTAGCGTGATACTTTATATGTTTAAGGAAAAAATGTTAAATGAAATCTCTCAGGATGAGGTGGGGAGTGAAGAATGATGGAAGGACAGATTTTAACCTATACGCTTGCTGTTCCATACCTTGTAGGCTTTGTACAACTGTTACTTAACAAAAAGGCTCCTGGCAAAATTCATGCAATTATGAGCACGATTTCTCTTTTAGTCCCTGCATTAGCTACAGTAATCTTATTTGGACTTTATGGCACATACTTATCTTACCCGCTTCCTGTAGTGGGACTTGGGTATTTTATGCTGTTCATAGATGGTCTTAACTGGCCCGTGGTTGCTGGAATAGCGCTTGTTACGGTTCTGATAGCAATATACTCTTACCCATACATGGAAACGCGTTTCCGTGAACTTGGTTCAGAAGATTGGGGAATATATTACTTTTTATATGTTTATTTTTCTGTATCGCTTCTTGGAATAGTCCTTTCAAATAACTTTATACTTTTCTATTTATTCCTCGAAGTTTCTTTGATAACTTCTTTCCTATTGATAGCTCTTTATGGATATGGAAATAGACAGAGGATATCTATAATATACCTTATATGGACGCATTTAGGAGGTTTTCTGTTTTTAGTAGGCTCGTTTATTTATGGATTTGTATTACACACATTTAACTTCTACCCGCCTCCTATTTCCGTAGGTCTGATGTTGCAGGTCTTAGGACCACTTGCTACAGTAATTGTGACGCTTATAGTTCTGGGCATGTTCATAAAGATGGCAGTATTCGGCGTGCACATGTGGCTTCCTTACGCTCATGCAGAAGCTCCCACGCCTATTTCTGCTTTACTTTCACCAGTAATGATTGGCATAGGAGGATATGCAATAATAAGAATAACGTACATATTATTCGCGCCTCTCTTGTTAAAAGCGCAGATAATCCTGCTTATTATGAGCGTAGTGACTATAATTTATGGAGGTTTGATGGCTTTAAAAGAAAATGACTTTAAACGTCTGCTTGCATACTCGAGCATAGCTCAGATGGGTTATATGCTTATGGGCATAGCAACTCTGTCTCCAATAGGTATTCTTGGTGCGCTTTTGCAATTTTTTGCTCATGCTGTAGGAAAATCCATATTATTCTCTTCAGCTGGCGTTTTGATATCAAAGAACGACAATCTAAGGGATATAAACAAAATGGGCGGTCTGGCTAGAAGTATGCCTTACACTTCATCTTTGGCATTGCTCGGGTTTATGGATATATCAGGGTTACCACCAACTGTTGGGTTCTTTAGCAAACTTCTTATACTCATAGCTGTAGGAATAGAGCTTGTAAAATTGGGCCTTCCAGGCATGTTACTGCTCGCATTTGTTCTCCTTGGGTTTGGTCTAACTCCAGCTTATGCGTTCCTTGCCATGAAAAGGATATTCTTTGGTCCTCCAAAGATAAAAGGTGTAGAAGGCGGTAAAGCAATGCTTGTACCCATGATAATTATAGCAGCTATTGGAGTCATAACATTCGCTTTTCCTTCTTTAATCTTAAACCCAGTTTCGAGTTTTCTACACGCTATGCTTGTTTTAGGTGGGGTGATTGGTTAAGATGATTGGATATATTTTGTTCCTTATATGGGCGCTTCCGATGATAGCAGCAGGACTTGGGCTTGTTTTAAAAAAGCAAGCGCCTTTCATTTCAATAGTAACGATAGCTCTTTCTTTTGTTATATCAGCTATGTCGCCTTTATTAGTTAAAGTACCCTCTGTAATATCTTATCCATGGTTTGCTTTGCTTGGCAATCAGATAAGATTTGGAATTCTTGTCGATGGATTATCGGTTATAATGGGATCAGTTGTAGCTTTTGTTTCTCTTCTTATAGCAATATATAGCTACAAATACATGTATGGAGATTGGGGGCACACAAGGTACTGGTATTTCTTTTCTTTCTTTGTTGGATCTATGCTTTTGCTTGTATATGCTAGCAATCTTATAGTTCTGCTAATAGGATGGGAAGGCACAACTCTTGCTTCCTATGCTCTTATAGGACACTGGTATACAGACGAAGATGAAGAAAGATGGGTTGGTGACAAAGGCAGGTATGCTTTAGGTGTTCCTATGTGGTTTACTCCAAGTCAATCAGGGGTAAGGGCAATGGTTGTCACAAGCTTTGGAGATATAGGATTCATAACTGGCATAGGCATGCTCTACAAGGTATCAGGAACAATAAGCATACTTGGCATAGAGAGCAAAATAGTTGAAATAATTAGTGCCCTTGACAAAAGCGGATTGCTGCTTCCTTTCCTTATAGCGTTCACTATGGGGGCATTTGCCAAATCGGCCCAATTCCCGTTCTACGAATGGCTTGTAACCGCCATGACGGGTCCATCCAGCATAAGCGCTCTTATACATGCAGCAACTATGGTAAACGCAGGTGTTTATCTGCTGTTACGTTTTGTTCCTATGCTAATACAGGGCGCTGCTGTCGCTGGGCTTTATTCCAGCCTTAATTTATTCTTTACGTATGTGCTTATAATAGGTGCATTTACAGCTTTTATGATGGCAAGCATGGCCGTTGTGTCAAACGAACTAAAGCTCATTCTTGCATATTCCACCGCATCTCAAATAGGGTATATGTTCATGGGTATAGGCGCAGCTTACTTTATTTCAACGCCTTCAATTGCTCTTTTCGCGTCGCTTTCGCACTTTATAAGTCAAGCTCTTTTCAAAGCGGCAATGTTCATGGCCGCTGGAGTTTTGATCGAAGAATTTTCTTCAAGATACATAAAAGATATGGCTGGAGCCTATTCAAAGATGAAGCTTACCGCAATAGCTTTTATGCTCGCCTCACTATCTCTTGCTGGAATTCCACCATTCTCGGGGTTCTGGGATAAAGACCTTATACTTGAAAGCACAATGCTGTCTGGTAACATTATAGCTTACATTTTGGGAGTCACAGGAGCTTTTATGACCGCGTTTTATATTTTCAGGGCTTTTACAATTATTTTCGTCAATAAAGGCGATGAAAGATTTAAAGAAAAAGAAATTAAGGAAGCACATGCGGTAATGCTTTGGCCTTATTTTGTGCTAGGTCTTCTTTCACTTATTTTTGGAATTTTCTGGTATTTTCCGAATGGGGGTCTTGCTTCAATGATGTATTCTTTTGTTTACAGACAGTCGATTCCTAAATTACCAACAGCACAAATCTTCTTCAGTCCATTAGACGTTGGTATTTCTGTAACTGTTGCTTTAATAGGCCTTTTGACGGCTTTCTACATATACGCTAACAGAAGAGAGGTTGTTCTGAACAGCAGTATTTTAAAGAAACTAAGGGACTTCCTATATGATAGATGGTACATAAACTCAGTTTATTACAGGGCTTTTGTTTATGCGCTGAACAACTTGGCTTCTTTTATGAGGAAGAACGTTGAGTTTGGGCTGTTTGACAGATTCTACCACAATCTAGTACCAAGGTTTATAATGGGAACAGGAGAAAAGTTAAGGAAATTCCAGCGCGGTGACATAGGAAAATACCTTCTTGTTTTGTTGGCTGGGGCTTTGTTTTTGTTAATTATAGGTTTTATAATGGTGGTGTTGATGTATGGTTGAGCCATTTTTTATTATTATGAGCGTTCTCATAGTGCTTTCATTAATTTCGCCATTTTTATCAGGCAAAAAATTACTCAATTACTCTGCTTCAGCTATCTACACGTTGCTTTTGATTTATTTGGCATATGTTCTGTTTAAAGGAATAGGCTTAGGAAAATTTAAAGAGTTAACGCCAGGACTGCTTTCCTATGCGGTTTTAGGCGTAAGTCTTATAGCAGGAGCTCTTACGTCGTTTAGCATAAAC
>WYER01000015.1 GCA_009903795.1 Nitrososphaerota archaeon
TTTGCTGAAAGGTGCAAATAAACTGCAGGGACGCGCGATCCTATCTTCCAGCCGTATTTCAAGCAAAGTTGCGCTTCTGTAAAGCCTAGCTTCGCGTCCCTTGTCGCGCTCGTGTGCCTGAAGGTATAAATGCTCACGTCCTTCTTGATGCCTGCCTTTTTTGCAAGAAGTTTTAACGCTTTTCTACAAGCGCGATAGCTCCACTTCTGAAACTTGTTACGGTTGCTTCTGCTGATCCACAGAGGCGCGTTTGGGTCATTTTTGAAAGGATGTATTTCGAGCCACTGAAAGAGGAGCGAAACGGACTTGATTATTGGAATGGAGCGGTAACCTGTCTTCCCTTGCCTTATGTTCACAATCACGTCTTCTCCGTCTTTCACGATGTCGCCTATTCTTAAGTTTAAGATTTCGCTAGGTCTTGCGCCTATCTCGTCTTCGAGCGAAATGAAAGCGCGAAGCATAGGGTCGTTCGAGGCTTGGATTAAAGCTTTAACTTCGTCTTCCGTGAGCGTCGTTTTAGTTTGCAGTTCGTTCAGCTTGTGTGTTTCTTTTAGCCATGAAACTTCGGGCGGGTATGTGTGGTCTCTCCTCCATTCTTCGTATTCTTCAGGTTTTGCTCTGAGCCACTGATAAAACCTTTTCAGAACAACAATAATTCCTCGAACCGTTTCTGGTGAATAATTTTGTGAGTTAAGCCAAGCCATGAGTTCTTCTATGTCTTTTCGCGTTGCTTTCGCGAAGTGAACTTTTAAGTGTTTTGAGACAAGCTTGAGGAGCGAAACGTATTTTATAACCCTTATTTTGCTCAACCCTTGCGCTTCTATGACTTTCACGAATTTACGGATGAGTTCTGCGTCTTCTTTCTTTTCAAGCTTCGCGAGAGAATTGAGTATCATTTCGACCCTCTTATCGCTATTATATATGTCGTCCTTCACGTTGTTATGATGGGGAATCCCTTTAAAAGCCGAGGGATACTTTACTTCAGACCTAGGAGCCCATGGCGGACTTTACTCTTTTGCAAAAGAAACTATGGGTGAAGCTATGGGTTTTGTGGTTGGCTGGCTTAGAGCTATTTCATATGCAATAGCAACTTCAGCAGTATCGTTAGGTTTTTCATCATACCTTTTAACAATGATAGATCTTTATTCTATCCATTTGGAAATCGTTCTGGCAATAGGCCTTATCTTATTTGCTGTTTTTTTGAACTATGTTGGAATAAAACTTGTAGCCGAAATAGAGGAACTTTTGGTTGGTTTGACGACGGGTGGACTTTTAATATTTATTATCATTGCTTTCATTTATGGAAAATGGGTTCCCAGCAGGTTCACGCCCTTGGTTCCATATGGACCCTTTAGCATAATTCAGTCTGCTTCGTTAGCTTTTTTCGCTTATTCAGGTTTTAATACCGTTGCTACACTAACTCCTGAAATAGCCGAAGGCCGGAAAAACGCACCAAAAGCGATAATTCTTTCTCTTGGAATAAGCACATTACTTTACATGCTGGTTGTTTGTGGGATGCTCGCCTTAATGCCATGGAAGCTTTATACTGTAACTGCAGATCCTCTCTTAAATGCTCTTAATTTTTCACGCGCTCCTCATTTTGTAGATCAGATAATAGGAGCTGTTGCAATTGTTGCTACTGTGACTGTAACGCTTTCGTTGATAGTAGCTGGTTCAAGGACACTTCTTCAGATGAGCGAAGATGAACTGCTGCCGAAAACTCTTGGAAAAAAAGATTCTCCAAAGAGAGCAATTATTCTAATAGGTATAATAGCCATATTTTCAATCTTTCTTGGAAATGTTCAGTATATAGCGCTTGCTTCAAACTTTGGGGTTATTTTTTCATATGCGATTACGGGACTTGCAGTTTATATTGTAAGGAAAAGAAATGTAGAAGGACCTTTTAATTCACCGTTTTATCATTATGTTCAGATAATTTCGGTAATCCTTTCTTTTGCGGTTATGCTGGCATTAGGAGAACAGGCACTTTATATAGGATCGGTAACTATAATAGCAGGCATCTTCCTCTATGTCTTAGAAAAAGAAGAAAGAACGCATTTGAAAAAATAGCGCTTTTTTAAGTTTAAAAACTATTCCTTAGCACTCTCCCTTCATGCCCTTAGGAATCGTTACTCCCTTTTGCTTAAGATATGTACCTTTATAGCTATATTTTCCCTCTGCTGTAGCAAGGATAACGTGAAGGAACCTCATTCCTGGTCTTAAAACTATATAATTTCCGCTTGTGTTTATAATCTCTATTGTGATATTTCCTTCAAAGCCTACATCTATAATGGTGGGGCTCATTGAAAGGCCATACCTTGCTAGAGTTGACCTGAGGTTACAAAAACCTACGAGGTTATCGGGCAGTTTTACCTTTTCAAGCGTAGTGAGCAATACAAAACTGTTTGGCGGTATGGGGATTCTTGAATCTTTTGCTTCAACTATTTTAAAAAGGCCTGATGAGCTTTCTATTTCACATGGATCAACTATCTGATTTGAAAAAGCGTACTGAGCGTATTCGTAACCTACCCTTAGGTCTACGCCATTTTCCCTTACTATACTTTCATCAAATGGATCTATGATGATTTCCTTATTTAGTATGCTTTTTAAAATTACATCATGCGTTAAAATTCCCATGCGAACTTTTTATAAATTTGAAGTATTTAACTTTTAATGCCTTGATTTTGCATCATTATTTATATTCTTTAAAAAGAATCGGAATATGTGAATGTTAGCTGCAAGATAAGTAACGAGGCCAAACTTCTCATATATTCTTCTTTTATAATCGGCTTAACTCAGGGTTTTATGTGGGTTGACTTTCCTGTTTATCTTGATCAGATAGGGTATACCCCTTTTCAGATTGGGGTCATACTAACTTTTAACACGTTCATAGGCGCACTGCTTATGCTGCCTATAGGTTCACTATCTGATAAATATGGACGGAAAAAGTTCATAGTTCTCGCAAGATTAATTTCATCTTTAGCATTTATTATTTTAACATTTTTTACGGGTTTCTTTGAAATTCTTCTTGCTGCGTCTTTGATGGGAATAGCTTTTGCTAATTCAGGCTCAAGCTATATGGCTCTTTTGACTGAAAAGAGCGAAGAAAGCACTAGAAACACGGTCTTCGCGTTTTCGAGTTTTATAAGCGGTGTTGCTACTTCTGCTGGTATGCTAGTGGGAGCTGTGCCTCCTTACCTTTCAAAGTTTTTTCAACTTTCTCTTGTTAATTCATACAGAGTTCTTTATGCGATAGCGCTAATTGGTTCTCTTATTTCGCTATTGCCAATTTTAAAAATAAAAGAAAGTTATAGAGGGCACCATGGGAAAATTATATTATTTCCTAAAGCTTCAAAAAATGTTGTTATAAGGCTGTCGGTTCTTGGAATGATAGGGTTAGGGGCCGGCGTTCTTGTCAGGATCTTTCCGCTATGGTTTTACCTGTGTTATAATACAAACGTTAATGTTCTGGGACCGCTTTTTTCAATAACCCAGTTTCTAACTGCTGTTGCAAGCCTTACAACTCCATCTATGGCAAAGGTGATGGGTGAGATCAAAACCATTGTATATACTGAGAGTACCTCTATAGCCATACTAATAGCGATGCCTTTTATGCCATTATATTATCTTGCAGGAGTTCTTTATGTATTAAGAAGCCTCCTGATGAATATGTCGGCTCCTATTCAAAACAGCTTTATAATGAGTCTTATACCAGAAAATGAAAGAGCTTTAGCTTCATCCATAATAAACTTTTTTGATTCACTGCCTAGATCCTTTGGCCCTTTTATAAGCGGGCTTTTCATACAGCTTGGTTACTTGAATTTACCTTTCTTTTTTACGGCTACGCTTTATAGCTTTTCAGTAGCTGGATTCTATATTCTTTTCAGAAGAGCAAAAGAAAACGTAAAACTTTCAGAAAAAATTCAAAACAATTAACATTTTTTAATTAATTTAGCCTACTGTGTTTTTACTTCTTTATCTTCTTTTTTATTCTTAGCTTTTTTGCAAGGCATAATTTAAGAAGAAAATCGGTTTTATAAAAAATTTTTGAAAATTTTTGTACGTTTTTAGGTGTTTCTTATCTACAAATTACTTTATTGTCTTAAAAATAATAAAAAATATAGCTGATAAAAGCAAATTAAGCAAATTTTGACTAAATTTAATGAAGATGTGTTTTGGTGATGTTTAACGAATATCAAATTATGTGAAACGTTAATGCTAAGCATGAATGAAAACTTACTAACAGGGAAATTGAAAGCGTACAAGGGATATCAACTAGATGGGTAAAGTAGCTTTACAGCGAATACAAAAGTACAGGCGTTATTCATGTTCAGAAAAAGGCTAGAAGACATTACAGCTTTTGCCTAAGATTCATAAAATGTACAAAGCCAATAAGAATTATATGAGAGAATTCTTAAGGCGAAATGATACAGCATTAACAACAAGAAGTTTGGTTTTGCTCTATAAAAGAAGTGATAAAGCCTCCTTAGTCTTTTGCTCATAGGCACTGAATATTGAATTTTGACACAATTTGAGAAGGTTATTTGGTTCTTCACGCCTAGGTCTATGCCTATGGCTTTTTCTTTCTCGTGTTTATCTTCTTTAGGCAGAAAGCATGTAACATATTAGTAATCTCCGTTCCTTACTACTAAATTTGCTGAAGAAAGCTCTGCCTTCTCAGGTATCTGATCGAGCCAGATACCTTGAAGTTCCCAACGCCTTGTATGTGGATCATTTTATTGTCCTTTTTTACCCAATAAGTCACTCCGTACTGCATCAAAGGAATTGAATGCACAGCCTTGACAAATTTGATCTTCCCAACCTTCACACCCTTCTTCTTGAGTTCTGCCAGTCCTCTTACGTTGTCATAAAGCCTTTTTATCAGGGCTTGTTTCATTTGAGATGAAAGCACTTGAATTTCCCTTTCCTGAAACGTATTGCATACCTTTACAGGAACTGTTTTTACCTTGTAGTCCATATGTGGTTTGAAGTTGAGTATTCCGTTTGCAATGATTTAATTAGTGAACCATTAAGCTTCAAGAAAGAGTCGGTTAAGGATGGCAAGCTTGGCTTTGGAGATCTTACTCTTATCAAATTTCAGCTCAAAAGTTTTTGCCTCTTGAGACTTTCTCCTAATTAAGGTTTGTTTTCTCTTCTCCCTGATCTTTGTATTCTACTATAATTTGGGCACTAAAAAGTGCTATTTCTCTTTATATAAAAACCTGCTGTAAGGGGCTATCTAAAGCTCACGGAAGGGGACTTTTACCCCCTTAACCCCAAAAAGTTAAATGATTAAAAGAGTTTGAAAAGTTTTTTGCAAAAGAAAGATTGATAGTTAGGAATATTATTCTCAGACAAAAGGAAAAGTTCTTCGATTTAATTTTATTTTATTAATAAACTCTGTAAGGCCTCGCGGAGCATTTGAAATTGAAATGATTAGAACGCAAGAAGTTATGTATTACCAAAAGCTACTTAAGGGAAGTTATGAAGAACCATATTCTTGAATAGTATTAAAAGTAGTAAAATGGTTTACAAATAAAACAACAAAAAATTACGATTTTACGTATATACTCTCCAAGTATACCCGCACTTTGTGCATCTATAAAATTGCGTTGGAGGTTCATCTGCAGACCTTGTCTGTACCATCCACCAGTACGCTTTATTGTTACCACATTTTGGGCATGTGACGTTTACTGTTGGTAAAGCTGAAAGGTCTGCGTTTTCATCAATTATTTTAAGCGATTCTTCTTCTGAGGAAACTTTCTTTTCTAATACTTTTTCTTTTCTGTACTTTTCGGTATAACCGCACGTAGGGCATACATAAACAAGTTCTACTTGCTGTCCTTTTTTCTCACTCTTCAGCTTCAACAAAGTTCCATCTTTTGGACAAAATTTTGGCATTACGGTCTAGATAAAGCGTTTTCTAGCTCTTCTTTTAAACTTTTTGCCATCTCCTTAGACTTTTCTATTCCTTCTTTAAGAACCTGTTTAGGATCTGATCCATCTGTCAGGATAAAAAGATAGACATCTTTTGTTAGTGGATGACCTCTTTTAACTGAAATGTTTTTAACTCTTTTATCATTTAAAAGATTTGTCTGAATTATCCTTAACAGCGAAAAATCTGTATCCTTAAAAACGAGTTCTAACGAACTATCTGTTCTTGATACTACTGATATCTCCAATGCCGTTCAAGTTAAAACTATAAACTAAGCTTATAAACTTAATGCGATAAACAAAAAAATATAAGATTATTTTAATTTTTTAGTCGACGTATCCCTGTGCGTTTATCTTAAGGTGCATTATGTACCTGAGCGCTATCCACGCACCTATCATTACCATTATCAGGAAAAGGAAGCTTGATACAGCCATCTGGATGTTTCCACTAAGTATGTGTCCTGATGCACAGCCGTTTGCCATTCTGGCCCCAAACAGAACCATGAAAGTTCCTATGAAAGCTCCAACAGCTCTTTTCGCTTCTGAAGGTCCAAAGTTGTGCTGCCACACGAAAGGAACTTGCTTCCTGTATCCCATGAACCTCTTGCTTATTAAAAGAGATGAATTTATTTCCTCTTTTTTCTAACCGCCCTGTATGGCAATTGTTCCTTAACCCTTAATGATTATCAAGTTTTAACAAACCAGTACTTGACCTAAATTCGTAATCATTTACTAAAACTTTATCATGAATAAAAATTTCATTATGATCGTTTCAGATCGTTTCACAGCATCCCTTATAACCTGTTTTATAATAAATTTATGTTATGAAACTTAAGATATCTGCTTTGCTTATACTGATGCTGACAACTGGGTTGTTTTTACCTAGCTTTACTTATGCACAGCCACAGTCTAATCAAAGCGCTTTAGGGACTGTTATATCTAATACACTTAATGGTTTATCCACAGTTCTTCAACATTTAAAGAAAGGTACACATTCATACATTGAGCTTAACGATTCAGTTTCATTGCTTGAAAAGGCACAGAAACTTTACAATGATGGCAATTATACTGGAGCAGAATATTACTTTAAACTGGCTATGAACTTTTCCTACAAAGGGATTTCAGAAGCTGGTGGAAAACCTTTTTCGATACCTCCTGGTCTGAATGTTTCAAGAAAAATGACTCTTGATTATGCACAGAACCTAGAAACGTTAGCGCAGAACGTTCAAAATGAAACTCTTAGGAACGAAATTTTAAGTATAATTTCTCAAGCCTTATCCCTGTTAAATCAGAAAGCATTAAATACAACGCAGCTCGCACATAACATAGCACAAGCAAGAGAGCTTTTGGGAAACGCATCTATCCTGCTTCATAAGTATTCAAAATCAAACTTTGGTAAACACTTTGCTATTTTCATTATGCATAAAGGGAAGTTCAATGATAAAAAGTTTATAGTAGGAATCTCCAGCATGTTTTCGCAAATGAACTTCAGCTACATAGAAAGCATTACGGGCGCGATGTATTTCATAAACTTTACCCCGGTTATGATCACGGGAACCATAGGTGTATATAACAAAACAGTATATTTTAACTGTTCATTTATAATCCCATATATAATTATAGGTAACGAAACATTTTTTCCTAATGAGATAATGCTTCCTCAAGCACATGAACATTTAGGAAAAAACCACAGAAGCTTAAGCTACCAGCAAAACTCTGAAATAATAGGAATGATAAACTCATCCTATGCTGTCTCATACATAGTTTCTCATAAAGGTGAAAACATGACTGTGGAAATCTTACCTTTTGTCTGGGCGCCACAGTCTCTTAAAATGCTACGTTCTAAAGTTCAGAACAATGCTAATTTATCTTTAGTTTCTTTACGCCTCATAAACATGAGCGTGCTTTTTAATGGCTCTAGTTGGCTTGCAGGCAAGTTAAAAAATAATAAGGTACCGTTGATCATAATAGTCTTTAAAGACGTCGGCTATTATTCTTCTGCCCCGCAAGGAATACAGGTATTGTATGAAAATCTTTCGAACTGATTTTAAAACGAAAAAATTTATCCGCTTACTTTTTCTCTAAGAAGCTTTTTGTCTATTTTGTTTGTGCTCGTTCTTGGCATGCTCTCTATAAAATATATCTTGTCTGGTATCCACCATTTCTGTATTCTTCCAAACCTTACATAATCGTTAAGATGCTCATAAATTTCTTTTTCAGATGTTTCTCCGCTTTTGACCACAAAAGCGACTGGCCTTTCTCCCCATTTTGGATCAGGAACTCCAACTACAGCTACCTCCCCCACACCCTTGACCTCGCTTATTGCGTTCTCAAGTATTAACGTGGGAATGAATTCCCCACCGCTTTTTATAGCATCTTTTTCCCTGTCTACTATATGAAGATAACCAAATTCATCAATAACACCTAAATCCCCTGTATGAAGCCAATCGCCTTTCCAAAGCTCTTCTGTCTTCTCAGGATCATTATAGTATTCCTTTGTAAGCCAAGGAGCTCTAGCTATTACCTCCCCAACCGTTTTACCGTCCCATGGCACATCTTTACCTGTAGGATCAACAACTCTAAGGTTGACAAGCGGTATTGGGAGGCCGGCACTTATAAGATGATCTAGTGCTTCTTCGTATTTCATTTTTGAAGTGTAATCATTCATAATCGATACAGTAAGAACTGGACACGTTTCTGACAGCCCATAGCCGCCTACAACAGTTATACCGTAAGATATAGCTTTAAGAGCTAAACCTTTAGGAAGAGCTGCTCCTCCTATTATAACCTTCCAGCCCTTCAGGTATTCCCTATAATCTTCTACCGACTTGTCGTTTAGTATCATATAAAGTATTGAAGGAACCATTGTTGAGAAAGTAACCTTTTCATTCTTTAGCAACTCAAGTATTGTCTTTACTTCATACCTTCCAGGAAGAACGTACTTATTACCGTTAATAAACGCAATATATGGCATGCCCCATGAGTGCACATGAAACATTGGAACTAATGACATAAACACATCTTGTTCCGTTAGCGTCAATGGACGATACTTCATTGATGCAGATAAAGATAGGGCGTGAAGCATAATCTGCTTTTGTGTAAAGGTTACGCCTTTTGGCATCCCGGTGGTGCCCGAAGTAAAAAATATAGTCGCTCTCGTTTGCTCGTCAAGATCCGGAGGGTCACACTTACCTACTTTTAACAAGTCTTCATATTCGAATTTTGGACTTAATTTAGTTTCGACAGGATTTCCGCTTTCTGAATAAACTATCCAGCCCTTTACAAAGTCAAAAAGTGAAGCGTTCTTTTCCACTATCGGTACAAACTCATCTCTTATTATAACATACTTGTCATTTGCAAAGTTCATCGTTAAGTAAATCAGCTCTGGTGGATACCTTATGTTTATCGTGTGTAAAGTTGCACCGCTCAACGGAACGCCAAAATATGATTCCATATAAACATATGTGTCCCAATCAATAACTCCAACGACGTCCCCTTCATTAACTCCTATGCTTCTTAATCCATTGCAGAGCCTTAAAACCCTGTCATAAAATTCAGAGAACGTATACCTCTTTTTGTCCCTGTATACTATTTCTCTCTGCGGAAAATTTCTTGCTGCTGCCAAAAAAGAATTTCTAAAATTCAGTTTATACTCATAGTAAGGAGACATTAATTATAAAATGTTAATTTATTTTATATAAACCTTTCTTTTTAGCCTAAAATCCAGCCACCGTCTACAAATATCTCTGTTGAGTTTATCTGACATCCTCACCGCCTTAAAAGGCGATTGTTACTTTAAGGCGGATCATGGGTTTGTGGTTTATCGCCTTCATCTTCATGACTTCATAACTAGTGGTTGCCCACCCCGCTCCGTTCGTCCAGCGATAGACCACAGGCTGTGCCTTCAGCCACTTACCCCTATCCTCAAAGAACTCGGGGATATGTAGAATGTTTATTGCCCCGTTCAGATCAGCGTTTATTACCTTCCCTGTGTGAGGACACTTGAACAAGCCTCTTTCAATCCTCCCGTTTTCGTGAATTTCCCCACACAGGGAACACTTCTTAGATGTATTTTCCTCATCCACGAGCTTAACCTTTATTCCGTATTCTTGTGCAACGTTCTTGATTCGCTTTATTATTGC
>WYER01000004.1 GCA_009903795.1 Nitrososphaerota archaeon
TTAATTTAGATCTTAACGCAAAGGTCAGCTCACTTTCAGCTGGCGAAAGGCAGAGGCTTGAAGTGTTAAGATTACTTTACTTTAATTTTAATATTCTTATATTTGATGAACCCACTAGCGTTTTAACACCTATTGAAACTGATAATTTGTTAAAAGCTATACGTAAAATTGCTGCTGAAGGAAAAACAATATTTTTTATTTCACATAAACTAAATGAAGTGAAAGCTGTAAGCGATAGGATAACGGTTCTGCGTAGAGGTAAAGTTACATTTAATGGTGTAACAAAAGAAATTTCTACAGATGAATTAATAAAATATATGATAGAGAAGCTTCCCAAAGTTGAGATTAAACGTGAGATAAAAAGCACGGAAGAAGTACTAAATGTATCAGGTTTAAAGGTAAAGGGCAGTCGGGGTCATTTAGCTGTTAATCTTAATTCAAAAATAAATGTTTATAAAAACGAGATAGTAGGTATAGCTGGGATAGCAGGAAACGGTCAGCGAGAATTATTTGACGCTATAATGGGGCTCAGAAAAATTGAAGAAGGAAAAATAATATTTAAAGGTAAAGACATTACTCACAGCCCAACGCATAAAAGGATAGAATTGGGTATAGGTTACATACCAGAAGATAGAATTTTAACTGGCTTAGCCCCTGATTTAAGCATAAAGGAAAACTTAATACTCAAATTATATGATAATCAACAATTTCGCAAATGGTACTTTATTGACAATAATAAAATCGATGCAATGGCGAATGCTTTACTAAAAGAATACGATATAAGAGCAGCTAATGTTGAAGTACCTGTTAAAAATTTATCTGGCGGAAATCTGCAGAAAACGATTTTGGCTAGAGAGATTTCAATGAACCCTGATTTATTGCTTGCCTATGAGCCAACCAAGGGGCTCGATATTGGTGCAACATACTTTATTAGAAACAAGCTGATTGACTATGCAAACAAAGGCGGTAGCATATTGCTATTTTCTGAGGACCTTGAGGAATTATTATTTTTAAGCGACAGATTATATGTTATATACAATGGAGATATTGTTGCAGAATTTACTCGAGCACAATTTGATGAATATAAAATAGGCAAAGCAATGAGCGGTATAAACTACTTAGAGGTGAGAAACTAAATTGAAAATTACAAAAGAGAATTTAATATTAAATTTTATTGTATACACTACAGCATTTCTATTAGCTATTGGCTTTGGCGCTGTTCTTATTTGGACAATAATGAGAATAAACCCATTTAGCGCACTATCTTTAATTGTTTCAACTGCGCTTTTTACGCCATTTGGGAGAACTGCTACATTTTATTACTTAGTAGAGCTTACGTTAATATCACTCGGTCTTGCTATTTCTTATAGAGCAAAATATTGGAACATAGGAGGGGATGGGCAGTTAATATTTGGAGCCATATTTAGCATGCAGACAATATTTTCACTTGAACATTTGTTTTCTCCATGGTTGGTTATTGTGGCTACGCTTTTAATGGGAATGCTTGGTGGGGCTATATATGGTGTAATACCCGCAATAATTAAAGTAAAATTGAATGTTAATGAAGTTTTATCTACACTGATGTTAAACTTTATAGCTATATATTTTATGACTTGGCTTGTTGATGTCACTGGACCATGGAAGGATCCACATGCAGCAGAGCTAGAATCGTATCCTATTCCATATAGCCTTTATCTGGAAAATCCAATTATTTTAACATTAATAATGGTTTTTGCAATAGCAATTATATATATATTAGCAGAAAAGACGTTCTTTGGATTTAAGATTAAAGTCATAGGGTCAAGTCACTATGCTGCAGACTATGCTGGCATTGATAGAGGCAAAGTATATATCTACCTAGGTTTGATATCGGGCGCGCTTGCGGGATTAGCAGGCTCAATCGAAATATTATCAGTATCACATATCTTATCTTCAACATTTGATAGCTTATATATGGGATATGTGGCAATATTTACCACTTGGCTAGCATCCCTTAATCCACTTTTTGTAATTCTATCATCGCTTTTGATGTCTACACTTCTCAGCGGAGGGTATTTTATGGAAGCAGTAACCAGCGTATCAGTTTTATTTATTTATTATTTTGAGGGAATAACGTTCATCAGCATTATAATATTTGAGGCAACAAAAAGTAAAATTAAAAGGGTGATGAAACTTGGCTAGCATACCCTTAATTCCATTTTTTATAGCTGTAATAAGCATAGGCATATCATATACCACGATTTATCTGATAGCTAGTTTAGGTGAAATATTTTCAGAAAAGGCCGGTGTATTGAACCTTTCACTAGAGGGCGTCATGACTATGGGAGCATTCCTAGGATACGTTTTTTCATTTATATCAGGTAATCCATATTTTGGTCTTGTAGGTGGATTGGTAGCAGGACTTATATTAGGATTGCTTTTTGCATTTATTTCGATTACTATAGGAGTAAATCAAGTGTTGGCTGGTTTAAGCGTGTGGCTAGTTGGTATGGGATTATCAGATTTTATATACACAATATCATTTGGTAGAACATCATATTTAATTACTGTACCAAAATTACCTACTGTACCAGTACCATATCTCTCAGGCATACCAATTATAGGGCAGATGCTTTTTGATCATACTTTGGTTGATTATGCCGCATACTTAAGTGTTCCACTTTTATGGTACGTAATGTTCAAAACAAATTTCGGGCTTAAAATTATAAGTGTAGGCGAAAATCCGCGTGCGGCAGATTCGCTGGGAATTAACGTGAACAGAATAAGATATATTATGGTGCTGTTTGACAGTTCTATGGCAGGATTATCTGGTAGCATGATTTCTCTTACTACTGGACTTTATCAGGTAGGTATGATAGCAGGGAGAGGGTGGATTGCTATAGGAATAGCGGCGTTTAGCGGCCTAAATCCTGCTTATGGACTTTTGGCTTCATTAATATTTGGCGTGGTTAGCGCGTTTGGCCCATCATTAATGATAGTTGGTTACAGAATACCCTATGAATTTCTCGATATGACTCCTTTTATAGCTTTACTAGTAGTAGTAATGATGATCTCTAAAAGAATGTTAATGCCTTCAGCTCTTGGTAAACCATATAAAAGAGAGGAAAAGTGAAAAACAAAAAGATATTAGCAATTTTATTAATAGTTCTTATAACATCGTCATGCTATATTTATTTTAGTGAAAGTGAATATACACGCAAAAGCCCCTATGGTCATACTTATACTTACTTGATAAAACGGGATTTTGGGTTTAATGGAAAATTTGTAAACTATTCAGAATATATGGAATATAAATTTGGTTATCCTGTCAAAGGCTTACTAAACATAACGGTAACGGAGCCTGAGCAGCAATACATAGTTACAATATTCTTAAATAATTACTCTGTAAAATCAGTAGTTTACATATATAATACTTCTATTGCATTAAATGCTAATGAAGGAGAACGTGAAAATATATATTTGCCATTTATTAGCAACTTAAATGTAACCACAATAAATTTATTATCATACAATTTTACTAATTACGGAATTAGTGTAATAACTATACCTGCTTTTGGAAAAATAAAAACAATTCATCTTGGTTATAGAGGTACTGGTAAAATAGGGCCTTCAAACTATAATCTATCAATTAATTACTTTTATTCGTTAAATGGTTTACTAGTAATGTCGCAATACATCTGGTCAAGTTCAGGCCCAACAGGAGAATATTATAGAAATATAACCTCTATTTTAATAAAAGGTTAGGCGTTCAGTTCATTTAAAATTTTACTGACAAGGTGTTGCGGTGCCCGAGCTACTGGCGGGAACTTAGAAATAGGTTTAGTAGCATCTATTATTATTTTGTTATCAAGAGTTCGTGGACTGCCTTCTATCGAATAATTTGCTGGATTTAAAATATTTCCGATCACTTCTGGTATTATGGTAAAACTGGTTTCCCTGGATGCCCTAGTTAAAACAGCCCACATAACTTCTTCATCGTTATAAATATCTACGTCTTCGTCTACAACTATTACAACCCTTATAGCAATTTCGCTTGATAAAGCTGCTAAAGCAGCCCTTTTAGCATCGCCTTCATTTACTTTTTTAATTTGAATGTAAAGCAACGGCGCAAAGTCATACCCAAACCTTATATTCTTAACATAGGGTGAAACGCTTTTTACATAATTATAAACCGCAGCAAGGTGAGGTAAATTCACTCCAAGGTTAAGATGATCTCTATATGCAGCGGCAATATCAAGATAAACTGAATCATGCCTTGATCTAACTCTCTTTACAGTTATTACTGGTGTCATCTGCGTTCCAGAATAATATTTTGGCCATTCACCAAAAGGCCCTTCTTTAACTAGATAGGAAGGATCTTCTATCAATCCCTCAATAACGATTTCGCTACGCGTTAAATATGGAAGATCTAAATCATTGCTATATGTAATTTCTAATGGTTCCTGCAAAAATCCACCGGCCATATTAAGTTCGCCGCCGATACCTTTTGGTCTGGAAACAGCAGCAAAGTAAACTGCTGGATGATGACCTATGGATATGGTAATGGGAACAGGCTTTCCCATTTGCTTATATTTTTCAATTATGTATTGAGCGTCATGACCTGGGTCAGTTAATATGCCTAAATGTTTATCGTCAAATATTTGATGCCTATAAATTCCCATATTAAGAGCGCCAGTGTCAGGATCTTTCAATATAGCTAAACCACTATCTATGTATGGCCCTCCATCTAGCTCATTATGAACTATATGCGGCAATCCAGAAAGGTCTTCGGTATTTATGTCAAAATTGCTGTCTGGCACCTCTTTGGGGTTTAATTCCTTTTGTGAAAGTTCAAAAAATTTGTTAGCAATGGACGGAATATCACATTTATCACAATCAAGGGCTTTGCCCATTCTAAAAATTGATGCAAACAAATTTGTCACAACAACTTTCCCGTTAACGTTGTTAAAATAAAGTACAGGATATTTTTTTAGCTTTTCATATGCATCAACGTAGGCATTTAGTTCGTATCTTTGATCTACAGGATGTTTTACATAAACTATCTCATTTTCAACGGCTTTTAGAAAGGATTTTAGATCCTTACTCATTAAAATGAACTCGCATAATTTATAATTTATACCTTTTCTTTGTACTTGCGATGCTACTAGTAGTACACCAATAACCATAATGTCACCGTCTGAAGTATGGAGATGACATCGATGATAAAGACAATAATGCGATGGATTTCGATGTTGCATAACTCTATTCACAAATTAACAAGTTAAAGAGGAAAAGCATGCGAAGTAGAGGTATTTTACGGCAACAAGCGCCAACTCTTTTAAGGATTACAAGAAATGAAGCTGCAGAAATGAATACTCTAAGCAAGAGACAGTTGGAGAGGATAATGAATAAGTTAAGAAGAAGATGGTTGAAATAATAAATGGATGGATTCATTGATAAACAATGACATACTAAGTTAAAAAGCTCGCGTCATTGCTTTTCATTATCATGTGCTAGAAGGTGTACATAAGTGTCTTGGCACAACAATTCAGTAACAGTAATTAATAACCAATAGTTTAAAAAATAAAAAACAAAACATAAGAATAAATGCAATGAAGGTAGCTATTTTTAACGCAGGAAAAATTGTCAGTGGAGATTGGAACAAAGGAATATTAAAAGCTGATTCAGTTTTGATAGAGGACGGAAAATTTAAGCAAATAGGTTACGAAAACGAAATACATCCTGAAAAGGCAGACATAAGGATCGACGCAAACGGTATGGTTTTAATACCAGGGTTGATAGACCCTCATACACACTTAGGTTTTGGAGAATGGGGTCCTGAAAACGGAATGATTGGAGTAGCACTTGAAGCACTGTATCAGGGCACAACTACAGCAATAGATGAATTCGCTAGGTATGAAGGTGAGCCAGATTTTTATCCACCAAATCCCAGTGGCGTTAAAGCTTCTTCAATAGTACATTATTTTGCTTGGAAAAACTATAGACCAGGGGGGTTGATGAAGGTTCACGGCGGCAGCATTGTTCTCGTTAAGGGGCTTAAAGAAAGTGACTTTAAGGAACTTGCAGAAATTGGGATATGGAAAGTGGCACAGATAGGCGGAAGCAGTGACCTAAGTCCTGATGAATTGCTTGAGATGGCTTCTTGGGCAAGAAAATATGGCATGTTTATACCAACCAATTTTGGGGCTGGGGTGTTAAAGACTGCAGTTTACTTGGATGCAGATTTTGTTAAAAAGCTTCAACCAGACAAGCTTGCGCATGCAAACGGCGGAAGCACAGCAGCACCTTGGGACATGACGAGGGAAGTTATTGATGCTGCGCCGAAGGCGGCTGTTGAACTTGTGACCTACGGCAACCAGAAAATGTCATTAAGAATACTAGATTATTTAAAAAATAAGAATCAATTAAACAGGGTTATTTTGGGCAGTGATACGCCAACCGGGCAAGGTTACTTTCCAATAGCGATGATGCAAGGTATAAAGTTCATCTCAAGTATAGGAAATGTCCCAGCAGAAAAGGCTATAGCTATGGCTACAGGAAATACTTATGACTACTACAAAAAGTGGATAAACACAGGCAAAATACAGGAAGGTCTTGAAGCCGACTGTGTTATAATTGATAAGCCGCCAGGAAGCGTTGGAACTGATGCGCTCGGAGCTATAGAAAATGGAGACTTAGTGGGTCCTGCAATGGTTATGGTAGATGGAAAAATAGCCGCTCTTAGGGGTCGTGATAGCAGGCCAACTACAAAATACATAAGGCTCAATGGAAAAGAACTCGGAGTAACCGATCCAAATGAGAGACAGTTTGATCCTCCAAGGTTTTACTGGAAGAGCACGGGAGAAACTTACTTGTTACTTTCAGATAATAAGTAACATCTTTAGACGACTAAAATTTTTGTCTTATCTTTTATTGTTTTTATGTTTCTTCTTTTCAACTAAGCTTAAATTAAAACATGGTGAAAAGCTCATTTTCTTATTTGTAAAAGTATAGAATAGCTTGCACGTTCTGAACTAGTTCTTTGCATTGTAAAAACTGAAGCTTCTGCAGGAGAATTAAACGCTTCTGTACTTTATGTATCATTTTTTTATTTTTTTATGGAGGTTTTTCAGGCTCCGAACATAGGCTTAAGATAAAAAATTAAATTAAAGTCTGTGCTATACTTCAAAAATTTGCTATATAAAAAATTAAAAGATATATGATCTATCTATAGTATCAATAGTAAACTATCTTCGTTTAGACCAACTCCTATATAAAATAGCAACCAGATAGTTCTGATGCCAGCTAACGTTAAACAATAGTGCTGACTTATACAATTTTAACATAACATACATCAATGTAAGTTAAGTATAAATGAAAATTCTCTTCGATTTCTGCATTGCGTAATTATTTGCTTAATGATATTATAGGCAAATACTAGGGAAATATTACGTAAGTTCTTTTGGTATCTTTTTCTATTTTGTATAATTATTTATTAGAAATACGGCGTTGTTAAAAATTAGCGAGAAGTAAATTCTTATACAAAATTTTTAATAAACTAAACGCTCTATTAAGTTATGTAGAGGTGTTGAGTTATTGTATACCAATCTTGAGGTGAGAAATAAGCTACTTACATCGATAGATAAGGTAGAGAAGGTTACTGGTGAATATAAATATGTAGACGATATTCGCTTGAATGAAGCGTATTACGGTGGCGTACTTAGGGCGGGGGTACCACATGGAATTATTAAGAAAATTGACATTAGCAACGCATTAAGGTCGCCTGGTGTAAAGGCCGTAATAACTGCTAAAGATGTTCCTGGGTTAAACGCATTCGGATACTTTATTCCTGAACAACCAGTTTTATGTTATGATAAAGTAAGATATGAAGGCGATGCTGTTGCGGCCGTTGCTGCAGATACGCGTGAGCATCTTTTACAAGCGCTTGAAGAGATAAAGGTGGAAATAGATCCATTACCAGTCGTTGATTCAATAGATGAAGCATTATCAGAAGAAGCTCCCAAAATTCACGAAAAGGGAAATATAGCATATTCAGTAAACTACGAAAAGGGTAACTTTGATGTTACAAAATTTGACAAATACATTGAAGGCGTTTATGAAACTCCGATGGTAAAACCAATGTACATAGAGTTGGAATCTACAATAGCTATGTATTCTAATAACAGGCTTGAATTAATAACAACAACACAAAGCCCCGAACATGATATCAAGCAGCTTGCCAGAAGTCTAAACCTGGACGAACGCAACATTCACATAAAGATGAAGGACCCCGGTGGGGCATTTGGTGGAAAGGAGGAAATTCACACTCAAATTCTTGCATCACTGCTTTCAATAAAAAGCGGGGCACCTGTTAAAATGACATTTACGAGGGAAGAATCAAACATTGCAACCACGAGGAGGCAGGCTTTCAGATTTTACATTAAAACTGGTCTTTCATCTGATAATTATATTTTGGGAAATTATGTTAAGGCAATTGCTGATACTGGGGCATACCTGAGCCACGGACCAGTAGTTCTTGAAGTAAGCGCTTCGCATGCTTCAGAACCTTACTTTATTCCAAACGTTAAGTTTGAGGGAATTCTTGTTTATACTAATCATCCGCCAGCCGGTGGGATGAGAGGTTATGGGGCTTCCGAAATAAACTTTGCACTTGAAAGGCACATAGATCACATATGTAGAGAACTGAACCTTGACCCAGTAGAATTTAGAGAAAAAAACATGATAAAAGAAGGTCAACAGAACGGCACTGGAATAGTTCCGATCTCAACAGTAAGAGCTAAAGAAACTCTGCAAAAAGCAATGCACAGCAATTTATGGACAAATAGAAATAAAAGCCACCCAGACCCATATATAAGGGTAGGTTATGGTATAGCTTCTGGAGCAAAGAGCACAAGCTACGGGCAGAGCGGTGACTCAGCAAAGGTGAAAATGACAATTGAGGATGGCTTCATAAACATTTACTTTACCACTCCAGACATGGGTACTGGGGCAAGGTCTACTATCAGATTAATAGCAGCAAGAGCTCTAAATATTGATGTTGTAAATATAAGGATATTTAACGATGATAGCGATTTTCCATCATCAGGAACATCGAATGCCTCAAGGACTACATTTATGATAGGAAATGCTGTTCTAAAATGCAGCAAAAAACTAGTTGAATATATAAGTAGCAAGCTTGGAACAGATTTTAATCTTAACAGTAGGGAATCGCTAGAGGAAATAAATCGTAAGATCGGAAAGGTAGAAGTTACAGAAGAATATAACTTACCTAAAGTTGAAGGCGGAAATTTTGCAAAGGGCGATTTTATATTTTCATATGCAACTGCTGTTGCAAGGGTTGAGGTTAACTTGCTTACAGGTAGATACCGTGTCACTGATATAGAGTTCTATCCAGAAGCAGGTAAAATACTTAATCCGGTTGCATTCATGAGCCAGATGGAGGGCGGTATAATAATGTCACTGGGTTATGCTACAATGGAAGAACTGAAGACTGCTAATGGACATATTTTGTCAAAGAACTTTACCACTTATGTGGTTCCAACAGCAAAGGATATTCCAAGAATAAAGGTGGACCCAATAGATGACTATGATCCTCTGGGGCCCTTTGGGGCAAAGGGTGCAGGCGAATTGCCACTTGTTGCTGTAGTCCCTGCGATAGTCAACGCGCTTGTCGACGCAACTGGGAAGGAGCTGAACAGGATACCCGTTAGGCTAGAAGACCTTATATTGTTAGAACAAACCATTAAATAAAAAAAGTTCATCATTTAAACCATGTCTCTTAGAAGAGCGTTAAGCGACCTAATGAAAGTTTTGCCTAATGAAGTTCTAGAAATAGATCGTGAGGTTAGCACAGAATATGAGATTACAGCCTTTGCAGAAGCGCTTTCCATTCAGAGCCCGGTTCTTGTTTTCAAGAGAGTAAAGAACTACCCTCAATTCACTGTTATTAGCAACATGTTCAGCTCCAGGGAAAAGATAGCCGTTTACCTTGGGGTTAAAAAGGAAGAACTCAATAAAAAGTGGGTTTCTATCATAAACCGTGATTATAATTACACTATAAGCGATGGTGATGGACCAGTAAGGGAGATTCAGTATATAGGAGAAAAAGTAGACATAACTGCACTTCCCGTGCTAACACATTATCCACAGGATGGCGGAAGGTACATAACCTCAGGAATAATAGTAGCTAGAAGCATAGATGGCACAGTCAACTTGAGCTTTGCAAGGATCCAGATCGTAGACAAAAACAAAATTGCCCTGAGCATGCATTCGCGAGGCCACCTATGGAGCTATTACCTTAAATTCAGGGAAATGAAACGTGACATGCCGATCTCCATAGTAATAGGCGCTCATCCAATTTACTATTTAATGGCGGCCGCAAGAATAGATGAAGAATACAGGAAGGTTTACGGGCTGATCGATGACAAACTAATAGCAGGGATTACAAACGATTTGCCAGTTCCCGCAAATTCAGAAATTGTACTTGAAGGGAAGATATTGTGGGATAAATCATTTGACGAAGGTCCATTTACGGAATACACAGGATACCTTTCAAACAGGTCAACAAAGAATCTGGCACAGATAGACGCTATTTATATGAGAAGAAATCCAATATATTTGGAAATAAATCCTTCAAATTCCAAGGAGCACATACTGCTTTCTGGCATTGCAAAGGAACCTATAGTTGAATCAACCATAAGGAGCTTCCTTCCATCAGCCTACAGGTTCAGCGTGGATTGGCCATTAAAAGGTGTCCATTACGTTGCAATGGCTTATATAGAAAACCCCGAGATGGGGATATCAAAGCAGCTTGGATTAATGCTGCTTGGGCTTGACCATTACCTTAAGATCGTTTTTGTTTCGGAAAACAAGGTGCAATTGAGCCTTTATGCTATGCTTTCTCAGATGCTTTGTTCATGGGACATTGAAATAATAAAGAACGTTTTCTGCAACAAGCTAGATCCCTCGGCTTCTCCTGACGGTACAAGCAGTAAAGTGATTTTTACTTGCAAAGGCTCTGAGGAGCAACCTGTAACTGAAGTTAAAGAAAATGAAATAAACATTATCAAGTGCGGAAAGAAACTACACATTGGGCATGAAGCGGATAAAAGTGCACAGATAAACCTGGTAGTTGATAGTGACATTGATCCTAAAAATGAGGACGATGTTCTATGGGCAATGGCAACCAGGCTTCAGCCAGCGAACGGTATAAAAATTTCAGATAAGGGCATAATAATAGACACTCGGAGGCCAGGGCTAAGCAGGCCAAGGCTTCCTGAGGACGTAATTAAAAATGTTATTCAATATCTCCAAAAAGTTTCAGCTCTTTCTTAACCCTTGCCCTTTCGTTTATTAGCTGGTCCAAAAGCTGATGTAAATTGTACCTGAACCCAACAGCCTTAGCATAAAATTCATCATTGCCCTCGAGCTTTCCAATAGAAATATCATAGTTTATAAGACAGTTCCTTGTTGAAACTATCATTTCATCAATGACCTTCAAATAGGCCACGCGCGGTGACATTGTATGCTCCCTTTCTTCCTTTATCATGAGCCTGAGCTGCCTCATTGTAGGCCTTTTCTCCTTAATTTTTCCTACAAGCTTCTTCATCTGATCTTCGTTCTTTACTTTGGTCAGTTCAGCCGCAACGAAAGGCTTTATTTCTCCCCGCGCAACCATCTCCTTTATTTCAGAAGGCAATTCAAGCAACTTCATCATCATGTATATGTACGCTGGACTCTTTCCAATGTTCCTGGCCAGTTCGCTAAGACCTCCCCAACCCTTCTTGTGAACATAGTTTGCATAGGCCATGGCCTCTTCCAAAGGATTAAGGCTCTTTCTTTGGACGTTCTCAGATATTGCTATAAGGTAAGCATCCTTGTCAGTTACGTTAACTATTATTGATTTGGCAGTTTTCATACCAAGCAGCATGCATGCCCTGAACCTCCTGTGCCCAGCGAGCAGCTGGTATCTCTTCTGACCATTTGGCCTTTCCCTTACAATCAGTGGTTCAAGGAGCCCAAGAGACCTTATCGATTCAGCAAGCTCTTGGAGGTTCCCGAAGTCGCTTCTTATTACAAATGATTCTGCATCTATTTCACTAAGTGGCAGCTCAACAGGTTCGCGGAGAACGCTTAACTGTTTAAGCATATTAAAGAATAGTAAGCAAGGAAGCTTATAATGGTATGATGTGGAAAGTATGTCTACAGTACCTCTTTAAGGTAGATACCTGCATCCTGAGAGCTTTCCAGTATAACGTCAAAGAGCTTTATAAAACCTTTTGCAAGGTTTCGGTCGTATATCAGAATATAGCTGTCATCACTCCTGTTTAAGCTGAAATCTTCGTCATGCTGTATTGCCCCTAGCAGCACTCTATCCTGGTCAAATATGTTGAGCCTAATCTGCAGCCCTCCCTGATGCTTAAAGGGTATGTACTGGTAAAGCATTGCAGCTTCTCTTTTATTCTGTTCATTAACCTCACTGATAATCATGACCTTCACGCCACGCCTGAGCATCTCTATATAGTCCTCAAGTAACCCATGCCTTATGCTCCTGAGAAGACCATTTCCTGACATTATCAGTCTGTATTCTGAATGCGTTTCCTTGAACAGCTTCCTGAGCTCTTGGTATAGTCTCTTCCTTCCAAATATCATTGTATATTCACTCTTATAGTGTGTACCATAGGTGCCATTTATGCGCTCAAGCTCTTTGATTATGTTGTTTAAAGCTGTTCTTTCCTTAATGTACTGCTCCTCAAGTGATGCCTGCGCAATTTCCCTTAGCTTTTCAACTGGCCTTGCTATGTAAACGTTGACATTTCCAAGACCCTTATCAACAAGCCCGAGCTTTGTTATTCTTTCTAGATGCTTGTATACAGCGGCCCTATCTTTCCTTAAAATACTACTTATTTCACTTACAGTCTTTGGACCTTCCTTCAAGAGCAAAACATAAATTTTAAGCTGTTCTCTAGTAATGCCTACCTTGTTGAGCACAGCAACTGTTTCCTCAGAAACTGGTATATCCATTAAGTAATTAATTTTTATTTAAAGTGAAATATAAATTTAGTGTACAAGCTTTAACCATAGAGATTATCATATGAAAAAAGTTATAATGCTGATCTTTTATCTCTTGCTCTTAACATTTTTTCTTGTTAAGATCAGTTCTCTATTAATATATCGCTCATGTGCGCTTCCTGCTTATTCCCCGAACTTTGCTACTATCCTAATTACGTAATATGTGGTTGTTGTCTCATCTGTTTTTGCTAAAGACCACGTCCGTAAGGTCAGGGTAATTTGCCAATCAGAACATTAATTACACATTAAAATCCGAAAAATAAGCGTAAAACAATATTTTATTTTTTTATCTGATCTTGATTAGTTTGTTAAGGGTTTGTAGCTTTATTAGCCTCGGGCGGGATTTGAACCCGCGACCTTCGCCTTACCAAGGCGACGCTCTGACCAGCTGAGCTACCGAGGCTACAAAAAATGTTATCCAAATATGTTTTTAAGCTTTTAGATCTTTCCCAGAACTTTTGATGTTGTGCATAGCTACAAGATCCTTTTCAAAAAGCTTAAGTTCTTCAGGAACTTTAACATCAATAGGGTCTTTAAGGCTCAGGCCCATGCTCTTCTTTGTGTTCCATACGTAATGGTTAAATTCAATGATCCTTTCAGTGTAGGCTGAAAGGTCTTCCTTTACCGGAACCTCTGATTCTTCAGGGTAAGAAGACAGGTGAACGTTCCTCCCGTAGATGTTCTTGTAAATATAGTAAGTTACAAATGGTATGTATGGGGACATTAGCCTGATCAATACGTCAAGAACTTTACGCATTGTAAAATATGCTGATTGTTTTTCTTCTTCAGAATATTCAGGGTTGTAGATTCTGGGCTTGACCATTTCAAGGTAATGGTCAGCAAAAAGGAACCACGTAAAGTCCCTTATCTTTGTGAAGCTTTTGTTAAAATAATAGGAATCGTTTAGAGATCTGACGCTCTTTATGAGGGACCTTAACTCCCAAAGTATCCAGCGATCTGAGAAAGATATGTTTTCAGGCATGGGGGTTTCCTTTGTGTTCAGCTTTATGAACCTTGATATGTTCAGAAGCTTTGTGAGGAACTTTGACGCGCTCTCTATCCTGCTATATGAACACTTTACATCGTCCTTTGTTATATCGCCTTCGAGAAACACCCATGTCCTAAACGCTTCTGCGCCGTACTTCTTTATCACGTCCATAGGATCTATTACGTTACCAAGGCTCTTGCTCATCTTGTATCCTTTTTCGTCCACTACGTGCATATGTATCCACACGTCTTTAAAAGGCGGTTTGCCAGTAACAAGATAGGACTTTAGAAGTGTAAAGTAGAGCCAGCTCCTGACTATTTCTTTGCCCTGAGGCCTCAGGCTTACTGGGTAATTTTGACTAAAAAATTCTTTATCATGAGAATAACCTGCAATGTAAAGAGGCGTGTTGCTCGAATCAAACCATGTATCGAAGATTCTCGTTTCGCCCACAAATTCTGTTCCCCCGCACCTGGGACACTTATCTATAGGTGGTTTTTCTTTCCACGGCACATAGTACTTACCTTTGGGAGGCACGTAGACGTAACCGCAGTTCTTGCAGTACCACAGAGGTATCTCTGTCCCATAATACCTTCTTCTTGAGATAACCCAGTCGTCTGTAAGCGAATCTATCCAGCGAAAGAGAAGCTCAGCGCTTTCGGGAGCGTAAAACTTCATCTGTGCAGCGAGCTTCTTTAGCTCGTCCTTGAACTCAACTTGCTTGAGGTAGAGCTCCTTTCTAGGTATGAACTCAATTGGAGTTTTGCTTCTCCAGCATATGGGAGTTTCGTGCTTTATCTTTTCTTCTTTAACCAGGTAGCCCGCGTTTCTCAGGTCCTCTACTATCTTTTTCCTCGCTTCTCTTACTTTGAGGCCGCTATACTTTCCCGCGTTCTCGTTCATGAGTCCGTTTTCGTCTATAAGAAAAGTCGGGGTGAGCCCTAGGTCTTTAAAGACCATAATGTCGCCTCTGTCGCCGTAGCTGCATATCATGACCAAGCCTGTGCCGAAGTCCTGTTTTGCGTATGGATGTGGCAGTATGGGTATCTCGTGACCGAACAAGGGGACCTTTGCTTTCTTCCCTTTAAGATTTCTATACCTTTCGTCTTCAGGGTTATAAATTATGGCCTTGCAGGCTTTGAGGAGCTCTGGCCTTGTTGTCGCAACTACTATATCAGAGCCATCCTCTAGCATGAATTTTATGTAGTAAAGGCTAGTAATCTCTTCTTCATACTCAACTTCGGCATCTGAAAGGGAGATCCTGCACTCCGGGCAGTAGTTTGAAACCTTCTCGCTTTCGTACACAAGGCCCCTGTTGTAAAGGTCTATAAAGATATCTTGGGTGAGCCTTCTGAAATCAGGGTCATCGGTTTCGTACATGTCGCCCAGCCCGTATCCCTTTTCATAAGAGCTGAAGCTTATGCCAAGAAGCTTGAAAGAGCTAGTGGAAGCTTTAGAGTATTCGTCAAGCTTCTCCCTGCATTTTTGGATAAAAATTTCCCTTGGTGTGTCCCTGATGCTCAGCTTTAGCTCTTTTTCTACTTGTACCTCTATTGGCAGGCCGTTTCTGTCGAGGCCCAGCGGAAAAAGAACGTTATAGCCGTTCATTCTTTTGTACCTTGCTATTGAGTCCATGTATACGTAGGTGTAGGCGTGACCTATGTGAACCGGTGAGTTAACGTAAGGAGGTGGAGTGTCTATGATATAAACTGGCCTGTTGTCCTTGACGAACCTGTAAAGCTTCTGTTCTTCCCATTCTCTAGCTATCTCTTTTTCAATATCTGGGTTCCATCTTGTTGGTATGCTCATTTTTTCTGATACCTTAATATCACAGCAATGCCGCCGAAGTTCTTAAACATCACGCCTGCCTCTGAACGCGAAGAAACTACCTCGACCTTTGCGCCAACTTGGTTTGCAAGGTCTGAAACGTAGTCCACAACGTCCTGAACATTTATGCTCCAGAGGCTCTTGCCGCAAACTGGACATACCTGCTGAGACATGGTTGCCTTTTCTTTGTAAAGATCTGTGCTGTTCACAAATCTTTCATCAGTATAGCCGCAGTTCTTGCAAACAGCTTCCAGCCTTAAAGTGTTGATGTCTTCTGATATTATTACTGTGTCAGCGTTGCCTTCTTTCAAAGCCTGTAAAGATGGCTGAAGCCCATAAACAGCAAGCCCATCCTTCTTTGAAACTTCAGAAAGAAACTTATCTATTATCTTCTTTTCCTCTATAAGCCTGACACCCTCTATCAGCTCTTCACCTCTTTCGAGCGTTTCCCTTATGCCCTCTTCTCCTGCATAGCCTGTATCGACGAGACCTATGGTAGCCTGCTTTAACCTGTAATCTAGGTAGTCTCCCTTGTAGAAGTCTTCCTTGGACATGCCCGGACCGCTGATTATCAGCCTTTTTACCCTGTAGGTATCTATGAAGATCTCCTTTGCGTGCTGAGCAACCCTGTGAAAGAACTCGTTTATTTCGTTCTCCCTGATCCTTTCGAACCTCCTTGCAGATTGCCCTCCCTGCCTGTGTTTGCTTCCAACTCCGCTGGTTATAACTTCAATTACCTCAACCCTGTCGCCTGAGATTATCCCGAAACCAGCCTCAGAGAGGTCTATCGATATTACGCCTATAAGGTCTTCTTCTTTTAAAAGCGATTTTAAGATGTCTAAATGAAAGTGATCGTCGCACCTGTAAAGGTAGGTTGGAACTGGTTTGGGAGGCACTATCTCATAGTACTTTAACTCTTCGTCTGCCGGATTTTCAGGTGATGGAACGTATCCACAGAAAACTATAAGGCCGTTTTCTGGGAACTGTTTGTAAAGCTTTAACTTCTGCATTATGTGAGTAAGGGCGTCCTGAACGTGTGTCCTAGTCTGATCGCTCTTTATGTTTGAAGCGGTGCCGTATTCGTCCCTGAGCTGGTTTATTACATCATAAGGAGGTCGCTTTGGCGGTATGTAAAGTGAGATAAGCTCCGTCCCTCGACCTGTGATGTTAGACAGCTCGTTAAGTAGCCTTTTAACTCTATAAATTTCAACTGAATCATACTGTTGTTGCATCAGTTATCCTGATAAAATACAGAAACGTTAATTTTAAAACGTTTTTATACATTCTACTATGGCAGATGAAGACAGTAGTTAAAATTTCAGGAAGCATTTTTGACGAGGTAGGAGCTGAAGAAAGGATTAAAGAGCTTGCCTCTGTTTTCGAAAAGTACGTGCAAGATGGGAACAGCTTAGCAATAGTCGTTGGAGGGGGCAAAAGGTCAAGGGAGCTCATAGAGCTCGGCAGGAAGCTGGGGGCAACAGAAGATGTGCTTGACGAAATAGGGATAGACATTACAAGGATCAACGCAAAGTTGCTGATATCTTGTATAAAGGATTCTTACCCGCAGGTTATAACAGATCTCAGAGAAGCCGACATAGCGTGGTCAGTAAAAAAGATACCAGTTGCTGGAGGTCTATCGCCTGGGCATAGCACAAACGCGGTTGCCGCCCTTTTAGCTGAACACCTCAAGGCTGACCTTTTTATAAATTCAACAAAAGCTGGAGGAGTCTATGATAGGGACCCAAAGAAGTATCCTGATGCAAGGTTTATGGAAAGGGTTAGCATCGAAGAACTGAAAAAAATAATAAAGGGGTCCTCCGAAGCCGGGACATACGAGCTTCTTGACGAAGTTTCTATAGGGATAATCCAAAGGTCTAAGATCAGAACGCTGGTAACTGGAACAGGAACGGCAGAAATCAAGAAAGCCTTATATGGCGAGAATGTCGGAACTATGATCGTATTTGAGCGAATCTGAGGAAAAAAGAAAAAGGGCAAAGGATTTTTACATTCCGCCGCATTCTCACTGCAAGGTTTGCGGAAAGGCTATACCTGAAGGGCAGATATACTGTAGCAAGGAATGTAGGGACAAGGATCTGAAGGCACAAAGCAGAGAAAGGAAGATGCTGTGGGCGTTTTACGGAGTGTTCATGGCGCTCCTTGTGATTCTTCTTGTGGTAAGCTACATTTTAAAGTGAAAAACGTTTAATTTTTACTTTGCTATAAAGCTATTAGATTGAAAGGCGTTGTAGGAATAACAGGAGCTAGCGGGATAATTTATGGTGTAAGGCTTGCCGAAGAGCTTAACAGAAGCGGAGTTGAGGTTCACACCATATTTACGGAAGCGGCAAAGAAGACATCAGAGTACGAGCTTAAAGATGCATACGAGAGGGTTAAAAAAGCTTCAAAAAAGGTCTACGAAGAAGAGGATATTGATGAAGCTCCGGCAAGCGGCTCGAGTGGTTTCAACTTTATGGTAATTGCTCCATGTAGCATAAGGACTCTGGGTTCAGTTGCAAACGGTATAGCTGACAACCTGTTGACGAGGGCTGCAATGGTAAATCTGAAGGAGAGAAAAAAGCTGTTGCTAGTTATTAGGGAAACACCGTTATCTACGATAGATATAATGAACATGCTGAAGGTTTCGATCGCGGGGGCCATTGTCATGCCAGCATCACCAGCGTTCTATTCGAAACCTAAAAGCGTTGAAGACATGGTTAACTTTATAGTGGGAAAAGCACTTGACATTCTTGAGATAAAGCACAACCTTTACAAAAGGTGGAAGGCTGACGAGCTGCCTTAGCATGGGAGTGGACCTTGCGGGGTCTGTAAAGAGAAAAACGGGTTTGGCTATTTTAGACGGGCTTCTTAACTGCAGGTACTTTACTGTTTATACTGATGAAGACATAATAAAGATAGCACTGGAAGAAAAGCCTGAAGTAATAGTTATCGATGCGCCATTAAGCATACCCCGCGGTAGGAAGGATATAAACGACAGGAACGGGCCGCACTTTAGAGCGTGTGACGTTGAGCTCAGGAAGATGGGGATAAAGTTCTTTCCTATTACCCTCGGGCCGATAAGGATGCTCACTGAAAGGGGCATAAAGCTGTCGAAGAAACTCAGCTCTATTGGTTTCAGAGTTATTGAATCATACCCTGGAGGCGTTCAGGATGTCCTTAAGATACCAAGGAAGAAGAACATAAAAGGACTGATTGATGGGCTCAAAAGACTTGGAATAAAAGGATGCATGGATGATATGAATGACCATGAAGCAGATGCCGCAACAATAGCATACCTAGGGTTTCTCTTCGTAAAGGGTTTAGCTGTTCCTCTTGGAGATCCAGATGAAGGGCTCCTTTATCTTCCTAAAAAATTAATACAATCCTAGCTGGGAAAAAGTATAAACTTTTATTCCTTCAGGTACGTTGATTCCTTCTGCCTGTTTAAAGGCGACTATTGTAACGAAACCAAGGTTTTTTGCGCTGTCGACGAGCCTTTGTGTAGCTATACCATCAAGGATAATGTGCTTTCCATCAGTCAGCTTTTCAAGAGCTGGCATGAGCTCGTTTATTGGAAGCCTTGCTATTTCGTTAAGGTCTTTATCCAAAACTACAGCCTCTAACGTTTCCTTTATTGTAGGGTATATTGACTTTATTTTTTCGAGGAGAGAAGCATCTATCTCCGGCAGAACAACTTCTTTAGCTGGCTTCCCTTCAAGTATGCTCTTTATTTCAGCAGGCGTAAGTTCTTCGACCTCCCTGCCTGGCGGAGCCCTATAAATTGGTATGTTGCCCAGCATCTGTTCCAGCTCTTTCTGAATGAGGTCCCCTCCCCTGTCGCCATCAAGAAAAGCTATTAAGTTCTTCTTGCCCCTAAGCTGAACGACGCTTTCAGGAACCTTAACCCCGTTGAGCGCCAGCGTGTTATAGTAACCCGCCCTCTGGAGGTTTATGACGTCGGCCCTTCCCTCAACCAGAATTATTGTGTCGCTGTTGTTCACATCAGGACCGGCTGGAAGCTTTTCAGGCCCCCATTCCAGGACTTTGTATGGCTTAAGGACTTCATATATTTCGTTCTGAATCTTTTCTCCCTCGCTTGTGGACTTTATGTACCATTCCTTGAGTATTTCTTTGGCCCTTTCGGCTACCTGCTTTCTTTTTGTTTCCCTTACATCCTGTATTTCTTGTAGCTGAATCTTTGCATCGCACGGGCCAACCTTTTCTACGCTTTCAACCATAGCAGCTATGAGCGCGGTAGTTACTATATCGGTAGAAGAGGGAATTATGATCTCGCCAAAAACCTTGTCATTTTTTGATTGCATATTTATCTCAATTCTTCCTATCTTCCAGTTTTTCTGAAGCTCATTGAGGTTAAGCTCTGCGCCAAAAAGACCCTCAGTCTGTCCAAATATGGCGCCTATAATGTCAGCCTTTTCAACTATGCCATCTATTGTAAACTTTAGCTTTATCAGGTACTTGACAGTTCCGTCGGGCAACTTTTCTCACGTATTGAAAGAATAGTTACTTACTTAAAAGCCTTTATGAATTTTATAGATAATCAGAGACCCAAGACCTCTACCTTTTCAGATGCATTTTCGAGCCTTCTCCAGTAGTCCGCAACCATTTTTTCCGCTTTTTTGTTTATCTCTTCTATGTTTATCTTTACGAACTTCCCGCCTTTAAGAAGGACTTCGCCGTTCACTATTACTGTGTCTACGTCTTTGCCGTTAACTGAGTTTACGAGGTAACCGTAAGCAGAACCAGAGTTAAGAGGCGTCGGCCTTACTGCAGGCCTAATTATGACTACATCAGCAAGCTTTCCAGCTTCTATCGAACCAAGCCTATCAGCTATGCCAAGCGCTTTTGCAGCATTAATTGTGCTCATTTCAAGAACCTGCTGAAAGCTCATGACCCTGGGATCAAGCTTGTTAACCTTGTGTATCAGGTATGTTGCCCTAATGTTTTCAAACGTATCAAATACATAACCGTCGTTGCCTATGCTTACGTTAATCCCCATGCTGAGCATCTCAGGCACCGGCGCTATTCCAACGGCATTAAGCATGTTACTTAGCGCGTTATGAGCTACAGAAGTTCTTGTACTAGCTATTAACCTGAGCTCATCTTCGTTTACCTGGACGGCGTGAGCTACGAGCGTTCTTTCGCCAAGTATTCCTAGATCGTAAAGCCTTTCAAAAGTCCTCTTGCCGTACCTTTCAAGGTTATGATAAAGGTCCCATTTTCCCTCTGAAGTATGTATTGTTATTGGAACAGAGTATTTATCAGAAAGCTCTTTTCCGGCTTTCAGAAGATCGTCGTGAACTGTAAAAGAGGCATGGATGCTTACCATACCGTTCATCCTCTCATCTTTGCTTTTCTTTATGTACCTCTCGTTCTCTTTCAGACCTTCAAACCCTTCTTCATTGCTTCTTCTCTGTGTGGCTTCAAAAGATATGAAACCCCTTATGCCGGCTTCAAGCACGCCTTTCTCAATCATGTCGAGCACTCCTTTTATTGCGTTAGGCCCAGAGAACGTGTCAGCAAACGTAGTAGTTCCGCTTCTCAGAAGCTCGAGCGAAGCTGTAAGCGCGCTGATGTAAGCGTCGTCTTCGTTCATGGTTTCGTCCATTGGCCACCATATTCTCTGAAGGTTCTGGGTAAAATCGCTCGGGGGTTTAAGCTTTAACGGAGCACCTCTCAGAAGTATTCCATAAAGGTGAGTGTGAGAACAAACAAAACCAGGGGTAACTATGCTGCCCGAAGCATCTATCTCCTCATCTGCCTTTAACCTAGAAACACCCTTTTCAACCTGGACTATTCTGTTATTTTCTATGAGGATTGAACCGTTGAAAACCTCCCTTTTATTGTTCATCGTAACAATTATACCGTTGTTAACAGAAACTGTCTTGTTCATCTTACCAAATACTTACAAATCTTGGCAAAATAAACTTTTAATTTTTATTTTTTAAAAAGTTACATTTAATTGAGAAAAGTATAATCAGTATAGCTACACCATCCTTAGACATGGATTGGTTTACAGCGGACTTCACGACGCACTTTCATCCCCCTTTAGGGTTGTTTACCTACCTTAAGCACTTACCTATCATTAAGAAGCAGATCAAAACTTTTGTTAATTTTATGATGCTTTTGCTGTTATACCAAATTTTAAGATTTTTGTTCAAAAAATTTAGGTAAGCAAGCTATTAAATTGTGTTGATTAATCTAAAATTATCAAATTATAAATATAAAAAATTACTTGTTACCAATGCTATATCGTAGGATCATTTATGGTTTGCATAAACGTTAAAACGTCATCTTTGCTCAAAAAGTTTTAAACTACTGTCATATACAGGGCTTTCCCATTAAACTCCTAAAGGTTAAATCTTCATATTTCAATAATTTGGTATGCTTGAAGATACGCTTAAAATAAAGTTTGATAAAGGAATTGCCGAAACTGAGTGTGACGATAGCGTCACAAACGTCCTGGGAATAGTCCACGGGGGTTTTATAGCTGCGCTTCTTGACACCGCCAT
This sequence comes from Nitrososphaerota archaeon, assembly GCA_009903795.1. Lineage (GTDB taxonomy): Archaea > Thermoproteota > Nitrososphaeria > Conexivisphaerales > UBA164 > CAYFFZ01. The sequence goes on from WYER01000004.1 coordinate 22,411, forward strand.
GGGCTCGCTGCTCGAGAAGAAAGCTGTAACTGTTAACCTTAACGTGGAATTTATTGAACCAGCATTTAAGGGCAAGCTCAGGGCCGAAGGCAAGGTAGTAAGGTACGGTAACGACCTTGTATTTACTGAAGGTAAAGTCTATCAGCAAAACAGGCTGGTTGCAAGGGGCTCGGCCATATATTTTTTACTAAAAGAAGGTCAGCTCATACAAAAATAAATAAATGAGGAAAAGCTCCGATATTTTGTATAATGATGGAATGTCATTCTGCTTCAAAAAGTTTTTTTAAAAGCTTTCTCAATGATTAATCATGCAGGATATAATCAGCCTGTTGAACCAGGCTGTTACAAACGAGCTAAAGAATGAAGAAAAGCTCGGGCAGCTTCCTGCTGCCTTTTACGGCATAATATCTTTAAGGCTTAAGCAGCTCAAAGTTATGGAGCTTACAGCTTCAACCGAGGAAGCAAAGCTTGCCGCAAAGGAGCTGAGGAAAAACATAACAGAGCTCGTAAACGCGCTCATGCAGATAAGGGTCAGAAAGATGTTCAACACGCTGCTTAAAGGTGGTACAATAGAAGTCGATGAATACGAAAAACCGGTAGTTCCTCTCCTCGTTAAGTTCGTCTCTCAATTCAATGAGTTAAGATTTTATATCGTTGAAGGTAAGACAAAAGAGCTTGAACATTTTTACAAGGATGCCCCAACTGTATACTACCTTGTGCAGTTCCTCAGCCCAACAGATAAGTTCATGGGATCTGATCTAATTGAATACGGTCCGTTTGAAGCTGGTGACATAGCAACGTTGCCTCAAGAAAATGCAAAAATATTAATAGAGAAGAATATAGTGAAGAAGGTGGGAGAGATATGAAGATACCAAACATAATAGTAACTTACTGTCCCAGATGCAAAAAACACACTGAGCATGAAGTATCCATCTACAAGAAAGGTAAGGAAAGGTCAATGAGCTACGGTGCAAGGTATCACGAAGAAGTTAAGCACGGCTACGGTGGTCAGAAATACCCCGAGCTCAAAAGGACTGCAAAGACGACAAAAAAGGTAAGCCTCAAGCTCAAGTGCAAAAAATGCGGGTACATTATAGTAAAGGAAGGAATACGCTTGAGAAAAGCCGAAATAGTTGAGGTAGTAAAGAAAGGGTGATAGAAAATGCCGCAGATTAAACAGCTTATACTGACTCCTAGGAGTGCTTTCCTGAAGATTAAGTGTCCAAAGTGCGGTATGGAAAGAATAGTTTTTTCGCATTCAACACATAAGGTTTATTGTGAAGGCTGTGGAGAACTTCTCGTGATCCCTACTGGGGGTAAAGCAATAATAAACAGCAAAGAGATCAAAAGAGTAGACTTATGAGCGTACAGGATTTTCCAGAGGTTGGGGAGATAGTTTTAGTAACAGTCGAAAGTATCTCCCCGTCGGGCGCCTGGGTAACGCTTGATGAATACAACAACTTAAGGGCGTTCCTTCCTGAGAGTGAAATAACAAGAGGTACCATTAAGAACCTTGAAAAGACTATAAAGCCAAAACAGAAACTTATTGCAAAGGTCATAAAGGCTGATAAGCAGAAGCTCGACGTTGACGTATCTATAAAGCAGGTAACTCAGGAGGAGCAGAAGCTCAAGAGAATAGAAATAAAAAAGTCAAAGTGGGCTGAAAGCGTTTTTAACATAGTAGCTAAAAAGCTGAACATGCCAAATGCCGAAAAGGAAACAAAACTTATATCACAGAAGTACGAAAGCCTGTATGCCGGACTTGAAGAGCTCGTAAAGGAAGGCCCTGAAACTTTTGTAAAGCTTGGTATAGACGAAAATTTTGCAAAGGAGCTTTACAAGCTTGCGTCAGAAAAGGTTAAACCTCCAGTTGTATCTATAACAAAAACGCTTGAAATTTATAGCCCCGAGCCCAATGGAATAGAAGTTATAAAGAATGCATTAACTGACGCTATAAGCGAATTAAAAAATGGAAAAATGGAAATAAAGTACATAGGTGCGCCAAGGTACATGATAACCTATTATGCTGAAAATTATAAAGAAGCAGAAAAAGGGCTGAAAAAGTTCGCTTCGGTTCTATCAAAAAAGCTTGAGGGTAAAGGTTCTTTCAGGCTGGTAGAGTGATGAAAAAGTACATAAAAAAATGCCAGGTATGCGGCACCTATACTCTTAAAGAAATATGTCCCAAATGCGGTAATCAGACGAAGACCGCCCATCCACCTCCTTTTTCTCTAGAGGATAAGTACATGGAGCTAAAAATAAAAGGTAGTTCATAGCTGACCAAATTTTCACTTGAATTGCTTAAGGGGTGAAAGTCCCCTTTTGTGCAGGATGAATAACTCTTATAGAAAAATTATTGTTTTATGTAAAAAAATCTCATATTGTTAGTGTCCAAGATCAAGAAGAAGCAAACATTGCTTAGAAGGAAGGCGAACACTCATGTTAAGGTTTGATTTTTTATTATTAAAGGTTTTTTATTTTCATTCCTGATTTCTGTGCCAGCAAAATTGCTGCTGCAAAAGCTCCTCTTTCTGCGTTAAGCTTACTTTCGCTCCATGCGGCTATTATGACGTCCCCCTCTTCCAGCTTTTTTATGCTTTTTCTGAAAGCACTATCTATCTCTGGGTACTTATCAGTTATGCACTCTATTGAGGGAAACCAGAGCTTTCCATTCTCATATGTCAGTACCATTGCACCCTTGGCCCCTAATCTTATGGCTTCATCCCTTTCTTCAAGCCCTTTGTAAACCATTCTTGAAGCATTCTTTACTATAACCCCATACAGGTTTTCATAACTCTTAAGGTCTATGTTTCCTGCAGCGTACAGTACTTTTTTTATTTCGTTTAAAACCCTCTTACCCTTTTCAGTAAGCTCTGTTCCTTTTCTGCTCCTCTTAATCAAACGTTTCTGCTCAAGCCTAGTTAGCAACTTTCTCACATACCCTTCACCCAGCGATAGGTTTTTCGAAATGCTCTTCCTTCCAAACGTTCCCTTTTCCAGCGTGAACAGTACCCTTAACGTGTCAACATTCTCGACAATTTTTGATAAAGATTCTATCCCTTTTTGCAAATCCTGTATTTTATTTTTAAACAAGGAAATATATAGTTTTTTAATTATAAAAAGGCTTTTTCAGTAATCAAACTCTCCGATCATCTCAGAAGATCCGCTTGCTAACTCGATCCTCTTTTTACCCTTACCTATCTCATAAACTCTGACCACTCCAAGTATTTCTAGCTTCATCAGCTCCTGGTAAAGCTTTTCCTTTGTAAGTTCGTTGTACCTTTTCTGAAGCTCAGCAAGCAGTTCATCATCTGTCAACACCGTGTTCTTTCTCATTGTTTCCACGATGGCGTTCCTGAGCGGAATCATATTATACGTTTAAGAAAATAATATAAAAGCTTATTTTATAAAGTTTCAAAAAACAGGAAACGCTTTTAAATATCGAAATCGATAACGCTTTCGATGTGGAACTTTATGTTTTATAAATATAAGATTAAAAAATTTGGAGGGTCGAAATGGATAATTCTGATGCTCCTTGCCAATGGAGAAAAAACTGGGGCTGAACTCATGAAGGAGATAGAAAAGCTTTCTTTCGGGTTTTGGCGTCCTTCCCCTGGTACCATTTACCCTACTCTTTACAAACTTATAAAAGAAGGTTACATAGTAAGGCTTGAAAACGGAAAATATGCTCTGAGCGAAAAGGGTAAGAATGAGGTAAAGGGCTTTGAACCTATAACTGCAGAAAGCTTTACAATAGATCATACCTTGGAAATTCTTGAAAGTTACGTTTACTACCTGAAGGATCTAGATAAACAAGAGATAGCGAAAAGAAGGGATAAAATTAAGGAGATAGCAAAGAGCCTGGAGGCTATAGCAGAATGAACGAACCTGTGATAAAGGTAAGCGGGCTTACAAAAATTTACCCTGGCGGCGTGCTTGCAGTAGATCACATAAGCTTTGAAGTTCATGAAGGAGAAATATTTGCGTTGCTTGGACCAAACGGGGCAGGAAAGAGCACCACTATAGGAATGCTTACAACATCCCTAAGGCCAACTGAAGGCGAAGCCATCATAGCTGGTTATAGCATAAATAGAGAGCCATCTAAGGTTAGGTCAGTTATAGGCGTTGTCCCCCAGGAGTTCTCTGCCGACGAAGACCTCACAGGCTGGGAGAACATAATGCTGATAGGCTACCTTTACGGGCTTCCAAAAGATACAGTTAAAAAGAGAGCTGCAGAACTTCTTCAGACGGTTGGGCTTTATAACGTAAAGGACAAAAAAGTAGAAACTTATTCTGGAGGAATGAGGAGAAGGCTAGAAATAGCGATGGGGCTTATAAACAGGCCGCGTGTCCTCTTCCTGGACGAACCCACGCTAGGCCTTGACGTTCAGACAAGAGCAGCTATATGGGAGTATATCCTGAAGCTAAAAAAAGATTATAACATGACCATCTTCCTGACAACTCACTACCTTGAAGAGGCCGACGCATACGGAGACAGGGTCGCAATCATAGATCGCGGCAAGATACTCGTGATAGGTAAACCTGATGAGCTCAAAAGAAACGTCACCTGGGATACGCTTTTCATAGAGGTTAGCGGATCATACGATTCAGCAAAACAGGCCCTCTCAATATTACCTCAGGTAAAGGAGGTGAGCTTTGTTAATGGTCAGATTGTTATAAAGGTTGCAGATGGACCTTCAGCAATACCCCTTGTCGTCAGTGCAATAAACTCGACAGGACAGGAGGTAAAAAGGCTCTCCCTTAACAGGCCATCTCTTGATGAAGTTTACATGTATTATACTGGAAAGAGCTTGAGGGAAGAGTCTATGTCAAAGGAAGAGGCTTTTGCTCTTAGAAGGACTCTCAGGAGGGCAAGATCATGAGCGAAGGCAGGTTGTCCCCATTTCATGGGCTTTGGGCTCTTACAAACAGAGAGCTCAAAAAGTGGTACAAGGAACCGGTCATACTTTTGCTAAGCCTTGTGCAGCCAATTCTTTGGATAGGAATTTTTGGGAAGGCCATGAACTTTGCAAGCATGTTCAAGAGCGCGTCCATCGAGATCCCTGGGTTAACAGTGCCAAAGCAGATAATAGACGAGATAGGTTCCCTTGTTCTTAAGCAGACCTTTGGAACGACAGATTACTTTTCCTTCCTTGCAGTAGGCATGCTCAGCTTTATAGTCCTTTTTACTTCGATGAGCAGCGGAATGACCATAGTATGGGACAGGAGGCTCGGCTTTCTTGGAAAGCTCCTTACTACTCCTGTTCCCCGCGGGTCGATAATAGTATCGAAGGTAATTGCTTCAATAATTAAATCATTAGTTCAGGCAACTATAATACTTCTAATTGGTGTCTTGCTCGGCCTTAGGTTTTCTTTTGGACTGTTTGCGCCCATGGCGTTCGTCATAACTTATCTTTCGCTTTTTCTCCTGTCGTTTGGTTTTTCTTCTCTATTTCTTATGCTGGCTTTAAGGTCAACCAGGTGGGAGACGCAAATGGCCATAATGAACCTGCTCAACATGCCGTTGCTTTTCTCCAGCAACTCTTTCTATCCAATATCATCAATGCCATGGTGGCTCAAACCAATAGCTCTTGCCAACCCCCTTACATACGCTAACGCTATATCTAGGTGGGCCCTGCTCGGAATAACTCCTCAGGTCAGTGTGATTCTCTCCATGCTTTACCTCGTTGCTTTCGCAGCAATATTCACAACCCTTGGTATAACGCTTTCCTGGCGTTATCTTTCGCTCTGACCTGCTTTTTTGGATAAAATTTTCCCTGCAGATAATTCTTTATTGCGGCAAAGTATATATCCTCTTCATAACTTACAGATAGTTCAGCTTCAACGTCTCCGTCAACTACATATTCTGAGAGCCCTCTAATCAGAACTATCGGCCTGCTTTCGTTTGATTCCCCCATTATCGGCTGAACCATAGTGGCTAGCTGGTCAGCTATCGCTCTTTTTGTAACCTTCAGCTTTTTACCGAAAAGGTCTTTAGAGCCCCTTTCGTCAACGATCGGCAAGATTCCACTATAACCTATTGCTATGCCAGTTGTCCCCTTTCTCGTTGGATATATCCTGCTGTCGGTAACAACTACACCAACCTTTACCCCGTATCTGTCCAAGACAAAAAGTCTGATCTTTCTTGCAGAAGCGTTAGGGTCCTGTGGATAAAGCACAACGTAGCCTTCCTTTATGTTAGACTTGTCTATGCCTGCGTTTGGCTGCAGCATTCCTTTTACGCTTGCCATAAATATTCCTGCGAAGCTTGGCATCACAGCTTCGCTTTCCCTTAGCACAAGCTCAGCTATTCTAGGGTCGCCATCGTTGGCTTTTGCCAGTTCATAAGCTTCGTCGGTAGGAACAACATCTTCTAGCTTATAGAACCTGCCTTCTGAGATCGCCAGATACTTGCCCGATAATGCTAGCACGTCTCCGTTCTCAGGGTTCAAACCAACTTTTTTAAAAAAAGTTTCAATTCTGCTATAAATGTTGAACTTTTTGATTTCTTTTTTCATACTGCAGGAAATCAGCTCTACCTTTATCACATTCTATCCGAATCTACGTTGTTTAAAAGCGTATTCGTTCATTTTTCTTTTGCAACTATAAACATAAAATTGTTTTGTAAAGGCTAAAACGCAATAAGTAAGTTAACAGCTGTAAATGTTAAGCATAAAAAATGGAAATATTTGTTTGATTTTTTTAAATTATTTTTAAAAAATATTTGAGCAATCTTTAAAAAAATAAACATATGTTCAATACTTATGACTTCGGTTGACGAAGAAGAACTGATAAAGCAGAAGTTATTAAGGCAATTGCTCTCTCAAAAATCTGCAGCGCAGAAATCTCAGGCTTATGAAGGTCCTGTTGTTTTAACTGATGAAACTTTTAAAGATTTTATATCAAAGAATGAAAACGTTGTCGTTGATTGCTGGGCAGAATGGTGCTACCCTTGCAGAGTAGTCTCGCCAATAGTTGACGAACTGGCTAAAAAGTACAGAGGAAAGATAGCCTTCGGAAAGCTAAACGTTGACGAAAACCAGATTACTGCAATGGAATACGGCATAATGAGCATCCCGACTCTCTTGATATTCAAGAACGGTCAGCTCGTGGATCAGATAGTTGGAGCGCTTCCAAAAAAGTTGATAGAAGTTAATATACTACGAGCTTTAGGTGTATGAATATGAGCTTAATCTCAGAAGAAGATCAGGCAGTACTGAAAGAAGTTTTCTCTAAGAGGCTCCAGAACCACGTAACTCTGGCGGTGTTTACAAAAAAAGAGAACTGCGAATACTGCAATGAGCTTGTTGAGCTTGCAAAAGAAGTTACATCTTTAGATCAAAGGCTCAGCTACGAGGTTTATGACTTTTATGAAAACCCTGAAAAAGCGAAAGAATACAACGTTGAAATGGCCCCAGCCTTGGGTTTTTCTGATGGAACAAAATATAACTTTCACTTTTACGGCATACCGGCAGGATATGAGTTTAACGCTTTCATAGATGACATAATAGACGTAAGCAGGAATTCAACTAGGCTTGCTCCAAGCACGATAAACAAGCTAAAGACTATAGAACAGGATGTAAAGATCCAAGTTTTTGTTACTCCTTCATGTCCTTATTGCCCAAGGGCAGTAAGGATAGCCCATCAGTTCTCTATGGTAAACCCTCGGATAAGGAGTGATATGATTGAAGCCCTTGAATTTGAAGAGCTTGCAAACGAATATGGGGTTATGTCAGTTCCTCACATCGTGATAAACGGCTCCTACGTTTTTATTGGAGCTGTTCCAGAGGCCCAGTTCCTGAACTATCTGTTTGAAGCGCTTGAAGGGAAAGAAACCCAGGGACCTATTGAAGGCGGAGAGGTCTCAGGGCTCTAAATTTTTAAGATCATCAAGAGAATCTACATCGAGAAGAGAATTTTTATCAACCTGTTCTACAGGCACAAAATAAACGCTCTTAATGTAGAGTAGAACCCTTTTTACTTCATAATCTCCAGCTTTAATCATTCTTTTGCATGCATCTAACAGCGGTTCTTTTTTGTACCCCGCATGTATTACTTCAACTCTTCCATCAGGCCAAAGCGGAACTGCCGCGTTTGTCCATATTTTTTCAAGATAAGAGTTCATCGTTCTAAAAAACTCAGGGGAAACCAGAGGCGAATCTCCTGATATTACTATCACGTTAGGGCTTTTTGCAGCTTCGGCACCCCTGCATAAACCTGCAAGAGGAGTAAATTCCTTTAAACTATCCATTACAACTTTGATTCCTAACTTTTTAGCAATCTTCTCATAATCATCTTTTAGCTCCTTAACCGTCATTATTACTTCTTCTGCACCGCTTTTTACTGCAGCTTCAGCGACCCTTTCTAACATGCTTTTTCCCTTATATTCGTAAAGGAGCTTATCGCTCCCGAACCTGCTGGCCCTTCCCCCAGCAAGTATTATTACAGAAAACTGCATAAGATTAATACAAGGCTTTTCTGCTAAAACCTTTTCTATTACGTCATCTGGTTAACTATAATGTGTTTACTCATAAACAAATTCATCAAAAACCTTTTGTTACATTTGCTCCTGTTCGTCATAGTACAACATGCTTAAATAAGTACGAAGCCAAAACTATGATTCAAAGCAATATTATACAATAAAGTACAATTATGAAAAAATGCTTTTAAAGGATTTCAGCGCAAAATCTTTTAGTTCTCATCAGGTCAATAAAAAAATGCAAGAACAAAAACTCCTAGCATGATAAACTTCATGATAAACTTTTAGAAAACCATAAAATTATCTAAAAGTTTGCACAATCAAGACTTCAAAGAGCAGGCCAGTGTAAAAGTTGGTGCATAGTTGACCGGTAAACTCATAATAAAAGGAAAGATTGGACAGTATCCGGATTTAAAGGATAAATCTTAGGTCGTTTAAATTATAAACATGGGAGTAGACCTATCCCCTCTGATAGAAGAGGGTTTAAAACAAGATATACAGCTGGATAACCTTAACGGTAAGAAACTTTCGATAGATGCCTACAACGCAATCTACCAGTTTCTCACGACGATTAGGGGCGAAGATGGGTCCCCGCTCATGGATTCTCATGGGAGGATAACTAGTCATTTGAGCGGTCTTTTTTACAGGACGGTTAACTTTATTGAAAAGGGGCTCAAGGTTGTTTACGTTTTTGACGGAAAGCCTCCAGAACTTAAAGCAAAGGAGATAGAGGAAAGGAGAAAAATAAGGGAGGAGGCCTTGAAGATGTACGAAGAAGCAAAAGCACAAGGAAACGAAGAACTGATGAAAAAATTTGCTACAAGAGCCGCTTTCCTTAAAAACTACATGGTAGAGGATTCAAAGATGTTGCTAGATCTAATGGGGGTGCCATGGGTTGAAGCCCCTTCCGAAGGCGAGGCTCAGGCAGCTTACATGGCAGCTCGCGGAATAACGTGGGGATCTGTGTCGCAGGACTATGATTCTTTGCTATTTGGATCCCCAAGGCTTGTACGAAACCTTACTGTATCAGGAAAGAGAAAGCTGCCGAACAAAGATGTATACGTTGATATATCCCCTGAGATGATAGAAACAGAAAAGCTTCTAAAATTTTATGGCATAACGAGGGAACAGCTCGTTGACATCGGAATACTTGTTGGTACTGACTTTAACATAGGAATAAAGGGAATAGGTCCAAAGACTGCGCTCAAACTGATAAAGAAATATGGAAAGATAGAAAACATAAAGGAGGTTCCCAACCTCCAAGAACTTCTTCCTCAGGAAATTCTGTCTGAGGTAAGAAAGATATTCTTGGAACCCCAGGTAAAGGATATTCAGGGACTTGAATGGAGGCAGCCTGACGAAGAAGGCATTATAAAATTTCTCTGTGATGAAAGGAACTTTTCTGTTGAAAGGGTTAAGAATGCGCTTGCAAGAATAAAGAAGAGACCGGCCGCGAGCTCTCTTGATCAATGGTTTTAGTTCTAATACTGAGCTGGTTCAATATCTGATAAAAGATGGATACATAAAAAGCCAAGCAGTAGCCAGAGCCTTCCTTGAAGTGGACAGGGCTGACTTTGTATGGCCTGGAAGTGAAAAGCTAGCGTATGTTGATGAACCTCTGGCTTTGGGTGATACAGGGCAGACGATTTCGGCCCCCAGCATGATCGCAATAATGCTCGAAGCGCTTGAGCTAAAGAGGTACGAGCATGTTCTTGAAATAGGAACAGGAAGCGGCTACAGCGCTGCGCTAATATCTAGGATAATAAACCCAGGTTCAGTTGTAACTGTTGAACTTAACTATAAGCTTTACCTGTTCGCACGCAAAAACTTGGAAAGGTACAACAACATAATCCCGGTACTAGGTGATGGAAGCAAGGGCTTTCCGCCTTACTCAAAAGAAGAGCTTTACGATAAAGCTGTCATCATGGCAGCAGCGCAGAAAATACCGGATGAACTGCTTGCGCAGGTAATGAAGGACGGCTTTGTTCTTGCGCCTGTAGGAGGAAGAGGTTATCAGAACCTGGTAAAAAAGTGGAAAAATGGAAAGGAGGAGAATTACGGGGGCTGTATATTTGTGCCTTTAAGGTCTTTGTAAACACTATGTTCTTATAGAGGACTTGGAGTTTTAATTTGACTTATGCAGCTTCATTCCCTTTAAGGTATTTACCTTTTACTTAGCGGTACTTCTAGTTTATGCATGGCTTTTTGCATTATTAATTTTATTTCTGCTTTAAAGGAAGATCTACTAGATTTTTTATATTTTTAACTTAACTCTTCTTGAAAGCGTCTCAAGTGATAAAGATGAGAGCAAAAAGGCTAATCTTTATATTTTTAGCATTATTTACTTTACTTAAATGCGCGTTGCAGAAATACGGATCTTTTATTTTAAAGGTGATGAGAAGAGTGCCTAGGCTGTCTATTGTTCATAATGGGAAAGAGATAATTTCTGCAACGCTCGACATTGCAAACCATCCAAAAACGATCAATGAGCTTCTTAGAGCAAACAAGGTTAAGGCTTTAACCATAAACAGGGGTGACTACTACATGTTCAAAGTGCCTGTAAGGGTGGGGGCTGAAAAGCCTGAAGCTTCGTTTAAAGAAGGGGACATAGCTTTTGATTATATGGGAGGGTGGCTTATTGTTTTTCTAAAAAATGCAACTTATCCAGTAAAAGCCAACTTTATCGGCAAGGTTGAAAGCAAGGTAGCTGAATTAAAACCCGGTACAGAAACAATTATCCTGTTTTTACCTTAGACTATTGTTTCTGCACCTTCCCAGAGGTAGTTAAAATAGCTGTCAGCAAGCATAGCAAGATAAGGATGGTTTGAAGCTATAGCTGTATAGTCACCTTCGGGCATTGAAAGCATAAGGACAACTGTCCTGGAATCTGATATGACGCCTCCACCAAACATCGAATCCCTGGCCCTTACCTCTGCTTTAGGTATCTCTTTTTTTATATAACTTAAAGATTTTGACGAAACGAGTACCTTAACTTTCAGGTCTTTTTTATCTGAAAGAGAATCTTTCAAACCTTTAAAAAAGCTTTGCGTAGGTTCAAAAGGTAATGCTATTTTCGCTTCTTCTTTTGCAAGCTTAACCGCTTCGATTACTGTTTCCATAACAGCCATGTAGCCGTTAACAAGCCAGACATCTGACTTCTCAGTTATCCCCCTTGAATTGTAAACCGGTCTAACCGAGCTTTCTATAAAAGATTCAAACTCTTCTAAGTCGCTTTTAACCTTCTCTTTGAACCTCATAAGTATCTCATCAGGAGAAGCGAGGTAGTATCTAGAAGGCCAAGATTTTTCTTCTTTTATCCACTTCATTTCTGCTAGCTTCTTTAAAGAAATGTAAATCTTTGGATAAGGGACATGAGAGTACCTAGAGATCTCCTTAGCAGTCATTAAACCGCCGTTCAAAAGAGCCTGAAATACCTTGACATCATATGAAGTAAGCCCAAGCTTCAAAAGAACTCGAAAACGGTCCTCCACCATTTATCTTAGTTTTTCGATCACGCTTAAAGCTTTTACCGAATCTTTTCTGGGCATTATAAAGTAAACGTTCCTATCAAACCTGAATGCGTGAAGAAGGTTGACATTAAGTGCGTTGAACACCATTATCAGAGGATGATATGGCACTTCGTGCTTTGCTCCAACGAACTTGACCTTGAGAAGTACAAGCTCGCTCGTTGAGTTGCCCCCTTTGACTATTGCTTTGATCTTTCCTTCATCCATGACGGCCATTATCAGCCTTGTAAAATCCACACTACTGAACTCATCCGGAGTGTATGTGACCTCGCTTATGCCGGTTTCAAGCTCAACTTCCGTACCTGACGTCGATACTGTGTAAGATTCTTTTTTTCTTGCGCTAAGCTTGGTCAGAGCTTTTTCGATCGTGTTAAGCTTTACATCTTTTCCGGTCATCGAATCCACTGCGCTCTTTATTTCTCTGGCCATGGCGTTGAGGTTGGCGAGGCCGCTCGAAAGGAGTATTTGGTAAAGGACGTTTTCATCCACTATCTTTTTTACAGCTTCTGTTACTTTCACAAAAATGATATGAGTGATGATTTATATAATTTTTTTGAAATTTTTTCTAAAAATTTATTTATTTTCAAAGTAATCCATTTATGAAAGGTAATCGAGAAGACTTCCTTCTTTCTTTTCAAAACGGGAAACCTTAACAGCGACCCTCCTGATCTTTTTCCCTCCAGAGACAGCTTCTATAGATCTGAGGAGCTCTAAAGCTGAAGAAAGCAGCTCTTCAAATGAGCTAACATGATACTTAAAAGTTTTTGACCTTGTCCTCGCAGTAAGGTCATCAAAGACTACTATTACGCCAACTTCTCTGAAAGATTTACCTCCAAGCCTTTCGTAAAGCTTTCTCGCAGCTTCAGCAAGGGCTTCTTCTGGAGTCTTTCCCTTAAGGGAAACGAACTTTTCGAACTCTTTCCTTTTCCTTTCAAGCTCGAGCTTTCTTTCATCTATGCCTCTCAGAAAGTTGTATATCATGATGCCTTTCTTTTCTCCGAAGAGCTTTATCAGGTCTTCTACCCTAAGCCTCCTTGCCTCGATTATAGTTTTTATGCCAAGGGAGCCAAGCTTTTCTGCAGTCTTGCGACCGATGTAGGGAATCTCTTCCAGCTTTGAAGACTCAAGAAAGGAATCAACCTCTTCAGGAGCAACTACCATAAGACCATCTGGTTTGGCTTTATCGGAAGCCATCTTGGCAATTAGTTTGTTGGGGCCTATTCCCACAGTGCACTTTATTCCTCCCGCCTCCTTTACTATCTGTTTAATTCTGATCCCTGCCGTTTCAGCTTCTGCTTTACCCAGCTCGCCTAAATCAATATAAGCTTCGTCTATGCTTGCCTGCTCAACAGCCCTGAACTCTTCCCTTAGCTTGTTCATTATTGAACTGCTTACCTGTTGGTAATGAGATATATCGACAGGAAGGATGACGATATCAGGCGCTAAAGATTTTGCCTTTGAAACTGACATGCCAGATTTTATGCCGAACTTCCTGGCAACATAGTTTGCAGAAGCAACAGCGCCTGAACCCTCGCCTGTAAGCATGCAGACCGCTATCGGCCTGCCTCTATATTCAGGATGCCTTAGCTCTTCACACTGAGCGTAAAAGTAATCAAAATCGACAAGAGCTATAGCCTTGAACCTTTCAGCCAATCTATATTTATTTGTGTACGCATGTATAAAAACAAAACCAGGAAAGTTAACAAGTTAATTTGTCATAGTCAGCAGTTTCAAAATAAGTAGGTTTATACATATTACTGGGTGTGAACGCTTTGGTTTGCACAAGCAGTAAGGTGGCAACAAAGTCTCCTTCCATAACAGTAGATTAAAACTTTTGTTTATGTTTATGATTTGCTATTACAACAGATTTTAAACGCTATGTTTGCCCAAAAACTTTAGGCAAGCTATCAAATTGTTCTGATTAACTTAAATTATCCTTAATGTGTAATAAGTATTTTTTTACTAATGTTAGATCGCAGGATTGTTTAATGGTTTTTTATAAAATTAAAGGCAATTCTTGCAATAAAAAGTTTTGATCTACAAGTGCAGGCAAGACTTGTCGCTCTCTTTATCAAACCTGAGAGGCACTTTTGAGCTTTCTTTTTACTTTACCACCACATACTGGACACACTTCAAGCCTTATTTTATAGACCCGACCGCAGGAAGCGCACCTGTAAACCCAAGTGTACTTTTTCTTTATACTTTTAACTTTAACACCCTCAAAATTTATTCCAATGTTGCTGAGCACGTTTTGAAGCTCATAGTCATCAGTGTAAACTATAGAATCATTGCCAAGCTTTTTCACGAGTGCAATAATAGAGATATCAGCTTCTGAGAGCTTTTCAGAATTGTTGATTTCTTTTCTTTCTTTTTTTATTTCTTCCTCACTTATTTCTATTACTTTAAGCTTCCCAGATCTGATAAAGCTGTTAACTATCTCCCTCTCTACAGGAGATTTTACCTCATCGAGAACGTTATATGTTGTGTAAAAAGTCTCGCCATTTATTATTGTTATCCTGAAAAGGCCTGCTGCGTCTAAAACCCTTTTTACCATTGATAAAAATTCTATTCATGATGTTCAAAAATGCTGCGCTTTTTTTAAACGATAATAAAGGTAAACTATGCTCTTATAGAGGACTTTGAAGTTTTCAGTTGACTTAAGATGTAGCTTCAGCAATCGTAATATTGAAGGAGGGGCTTTCCCTATGGAACGTAGGGGAGACGCCGGGGGTGAAAACGCCTCTGTGATTGTGGAATACTTTTCAAGTATTCCACACGTAAGCGTATCGATGAACCGGGAAAACCCAACCGCGAGGGCGTGGTAGTTTACCGCTCTTGACATCTGATTTTTGGGATTTCAAATCCTCGTGCCGGCACCTTAACTACATTTGCTAATAATTTCGGACATTTTTCTGGATAAGAATAACTACCAAAAGAGTAAGGATTTGCTAACAATAATTACTATAAATCATGTATGTTTAAGCTTTTATATTTCTCCGAAACGATACTTATGTGTCTCTATCTTACTCCTTAAATTGTCAACCAACATTTTAGTCTCAAAGCTTATACTTTCCTCCTCCATAGCCTCCTCAGCCCTTGCCAGATACTCCTTAGCCCTCAAGTAGAGCTCTTTGTTATCATAAGCTACAGCGTTTTGCAAATACATCATGCCTAGCATGGCCAACTGCTTAATATATTCCTCACCCTTAACAAACTTGAGATTAGCCTCAAAGCTCCTTATATATTTTTCATCGATAGGCTGCCCACTATCTGTTAAGATTGTAATTGTGATTGATCTCCTTTTCATGAAGGGAGTGATAAGATTGCGACTCTGAAGATATTTCCTAAAGTATATTCCTGTGATTATAAATACTACTATTGGAATTATCGTACTCAGGGTATTAGCTAAAGTTACATTGTACAATAAATAGTAAGGGATCGAAAAAGACACTACAACAGCTATGGCTGTAGGGAAACCTATAAACAGCAATGCTAAACCAAGCCATTTCAAAAAAGATAACTTCTTTCCCTCCATAAATCTTCTATTTGTTAAATTTATTTATAAAGTATAAAATTTTATTATATTAGCAACATAAACCAGATTTCTGGCGTATATATTCACTACCTAATCCGCAAGCACTTGCTACTCTTAATGGTATAATTCATTGTAGTGAAAGTTAATTCATCACAAGAAGGTATGCATATCATTATACAAACACAGTAGATAATGGATTCTCAATAAATATTAAACAAACACCACTATAAGCTTTATCGCATGCCACGCCTTCAGCTAGCAATCCACATAGTACCAAAATTATTGCTTTATATATTTCGCATTCTATCGGATTTGGGTCCTTTCCTTCTTCACTCTTTTGTTGCAAAGGGTAAGGTTAGTATAGCTTATCTGGTAAAGTTTTAATAATGCTCTTCTATGTTAGGATACAGAAAGATTTATGTTAAATGTGAAACTTGTTATTTTCAAAATATTAAATAAGTTAATAAATTGACTGCATTTGTTTGACAAAATGCGAAGTCTTTATTAATTGTTTTATTTAAATGATTATTATATGGAAAGGATTAGCTTCGATGAATTTCAAAAGATCTCAATCAAAGTTGGAAAGGTAAAGGAAGCTTTCCGGATAGAAAATTCGAAAAAGCTGCTGAGGGTCCTGATAGATCTTGGAGAAGAGGGAACAAAACAAGCCGTTGCTGGCATAAGCAAATACTATACGCCTGAAAGCCTTGTAGGCAAAACTGTAATTGTTGTAACAAACCTCGAACCAAAAACTATAGCGGGATATACCTCAGAAGTAATGCTGCTGGCCGCTTTTAACGATATAGACCTTTCTCTTTTGACGACTGACAAAGAGATGCCCCCCGGAACAAAGGTTTCGTAGGAAACAGGAAAAATTTAATAAACAGCTCTATATTTTTATTTCAAGATGGTAAAAACTGGCAAAAACTTTCTGAACAAAGGAGTGATAAAGCTGCTGATTCTTGACTCTTTATACGATAAAGAAGCTCATGGTTATGAAATAATAAAGAAGATAGGGCAAAAGTTTCACGGTATTTATGAACCGAGCCCTGGCATTATCTATCCTACACTTGAACTTCTTGTAGATCAGGAGCTCGTTAAAGAAAAAGTGGTTAACGGTAAAAAAATATACTCTATTACTGAAAAAGGAAAGAAGATGAGGGATGATGGCCTTCAGGCGCTCAACTCCTTTTTGAATAAGAAAATTACTCCAAACGAAAGAGTTAAGGTTATCGAGATGATTTTAAAGTTAAGGCACGCGATTTACGAAAAGCTTTATACGATTGACGATAAAAAGCTGAAAGAGCTTTATGCAGCTCTCCAAGAACTTTACGATAAGATAAAAGAGTTGTAAAAAGCGCGTTAATTTATAAAAACCAGATTTGGCCTAACCTGCTTAGGTTAAGAGGATTTTTCAAGCATTCTTGAAAAAGTCCAGATAACGGCATGTATTATTTCGTTAAGCCTTGTTTGTGTCCTGTAATTTTTTATGATAATCTGTTGTATTATCCCGTCTTTGATCTCAATAGTATAATCAAGTGATTTGCCCTGTTCAAGAGAACCGCTACTCTCTTCAGCTTTGTCTTTCTGCTTTATCTGTTCAAGGATTTTATTTATAAAAAAGGACCTAAAAGGTGGGACATCAACTCTTAAGTTAAGCTCAGGGTTTGGTTTTATGATTGCCGTATCTTTCGTTATCATTACTTGTCCAAGGAGTTGCCCATCTTTTGGCCGCCTGAGCTCCCTTACTTCTGCCTCCTGTTCCTTTTTGCCCTCAATGGGCATCTGCACAGCTTTAACAAAAGATTCTTTCTTGAGTATGCTGTCTATTACGTTAAGAATATCCGTGTAAAAAGTTTCTTCTTCTTTAAGCTCTTCTAGCTTTTCCTCTACCCTTGACCTTAAATTAGCAATTTTTTCTAAATCTTCAGAGCTCACGTTTTTTGAGTTTATAGCTTCTAACTAATAACTCTTTTTATTTTTAACGTATCGGGGTTAAGGAGCAAAATCCCCTTCGGTGAGCTTTAGATAGCCCCTTACAACAGGTTTTTATATAAAGAGAAAATATTACATTGTTAGTGCCAACTTAGAGAAGAATGCCAAGCTCAGGGAGAAGAGGAAGCAAACCTTGCTTAGGAGAAAGTCTCAAGAAGCAAAAACTTTTGAGCTGAAATTTGAAAAAGCAAGATCTCCAAAGCCAAGCTTGCTATCCTTAACCGACTCTTTCTTGAAGCTAAATGGTTTACTAATTACATCATAGCAAACGGAATACTTTAAATCACATGCGGACTACAAGGTAAAAACGGTTCCTGTCAAGGTAGGCAATACGTTTTAGGAAAGAGAAAATCAAGTGCTTTCATCTCAGATGAAATAAGCCCTGATAAAAAGGCTTCAGGACAA
>WYER01000021.1 GCA_009903795.1 Nitrososphaerota archaeon
AACACATAATTTATTTTCATATGGTTTATCTTCAATCCATACTTTTGTTTTATTATTTGCTCCAAATAGCTGGCGCATGATTTAAATTGTCCATATGCTTCGATAATAACTTCTTCGGTAACGCTTGCTTTATGCCTTCCAGCTTTCTTCAAGGCTGACAAACTTCCATTCTTCTTGTATAAAGAATATATTTGGTTCACTCTCTTTATAGAGATTCCCTGAACAGCAGTTATTTCTTCATTCTTTAACTTGCCTTCAATCTTTTGCTTAACTATTCACTTTATCTGGTCATCTGTAAGCACGCTATTACTAGAAACAAACCGAACTTCCTCGCTTCTGAAAAAATAAGGTCTAAAATGTCTAAGTCAGCAACGTTCTGAAATTCGTCGATTACTAGATACACTGGCGTGATAGGTTTCGTGCCGTTCTTCCTTTTTTCGATCGCGAAAAACAAGTCCATCACGATTGTTGAAGTTAAGATCTTACGAAAGTCATCGGGGAGCGCGTAACGAGGGATGCGAAAGATCGTTACCTGCTTAGGTTCCAGCATTTTATTCCAGTCCACGCTCGTTTTCCTCGTGTTGAATGTTTTCGAAGTTAGAGAGCCTGCGGGCATTACAAAGCCTGAGATCCTGTTAAGCACAGCCGTGAAAGCTTCTGGAGGCAAAGAGGAAATCGCTTCGATCGTGTTCTTAATTATTTCATCGTTCAAGCCCGAGGATTTCATTAGAACGCGGATTTCGTTCGGGTCTTTCAAAAGGTCTGAAAGGAGCGTGTAAAGGTCTAAAAATGTAGGAGTGTCCGTAATCGAGTATAAGTAGTAAAGCAAGCCCCTGAAGATCCACAAAAGCCTAGGAGCTCTGCTCTGTTCTACCCCGAAGAGCTCGTTAAGCATATTAACGAGCTCTGAAACGCGCTTTTGAACTAAGTACGTTCTTTCGCTTTCGTCTTTGTAAGTGCCTAGATCCATCGGGTTAAGAGCGAAGGGAGCGTAAATAGGGTTGTAGAGCGTTGGGTTTTCTACTAGAGAAGCGAGCTGAACAGAAGCGTCTCCGTGAGGGTCGATAAAAATTACAGAAGCATCCTTAATGTCCTCGTGAATAAACTTCATGAGATAAACTAAAAGCGTTGATTTTTCAGAACCAGTTGCGCCCACGACAAAGATATGGCCTTTCAAACTTTCAACATCAAGCGAAGCCATGAAAGAGAATGCAAAAGAGAAATAAAAACCAAAAAATATGCTTTGCGTGAAAGGGGAAACCGTTCATGGATAGGGGGTTTGGACGATTTTTAACTTTATGGTGCTGACCTCCTCCCCGCCATAAATGGTGAGGTTTGTCATTCACTTTATAATAACCTAAACGAAGCTTCTTTGTATATCGGATCCAGAAAACGGTAATCTTTTACTATGCTTAACTTCTCCAATTTTTCTATCAACCTTGAAAGTGTCGCTTTTGGTAAAGTTATTCCTTCCTTTTCTTCAATGTATCTCCTTACTTGAACCCATGAATTTGAACTTGAAGCAATGGCTTTAAGAACAAGCCTTTCTCTAAAGCTTAGCTTTTTAAGCTCATCCAAGGCTAAATTTATAGCTATTTCTTTCAAATCTTTTAAGTCTCTTATACCATCTGCATATTTTCTTCCAAATAATGCTAACCATCCGATTATTCCGTCAAAATAATTCAATGCTTCCTCGATTATATTCGCAGGCGGATTCAAGCCTTCTTCTTTAAATCCACGCATTAAAAATTCCTTAGCCTCTTCTCTTGTAAGTCTTTCAACATTTATTTCATAGATGTCTCTACCATATAAAGGAGAATCGGGTCTTTCGATGCCTAAAAAATCTCTTAATAAACCTATTTCGGAACCAGCTACTATAAAGTTTATATTTTCAAAATTATCGTAACCGTAAGCTAGCAAGTTTCTTAGCTGAGCGGAAACAGGAGGTTTTGTTGCTTGAACTTCATCTAAAGCTAAGATAAAATTATTAGTTTTTCTATTGATTTCACTAAGCAAACCTACAAGGCTTATAGAATCGCTACCCTTCCATT
This sequence comes from Nitrososphaerota archaeon, assembly GCA_009903795.1. GTDB lineage: Archaea > Thermoproteota > Nitrososphaeria > Conexivisphaerales > UBA164 > CAYFFZ01. The sequence continues at coordinate 2,052 of WYER01000021.1, forward strand.
TAATTTCTACAGAAAAACCCGCAAAGCTTATTCCTCTTATCCCTTCAAGTATTCTTCTAAGTATTCCAATCGAAGAATTTATACTATCAGTAATTCTTTCTTGCAACTCAATACTCCTATAAACACCCCTCAAATCTAAATAAATTCCGCCAACTTCATTTAGGAATGTTTTTAATATGCTTGTCTTACCAATTCTTCTAATCCCTAAAATAGCAATAATAGGATATCTTTTCTCAACTGCTTTTTTCAGTTCTTCAAGTTCTTTCTCTCTATCAAAAAGCTCACTCTTACTTTTCTTAGGTTTAAGATCAAATAATGTCGTAGTTCCACACCGGAACTTAGTTCCGCACCGGAACTTATAAACTTATTTTTGTTTTCATCTCCCATAACGACAGCTGCCGTTACGAACAGATTAGAATGCCATTTTTCCTTGACCTTCTTTATTATTTCTTCACAACATTAAGAAGCCTCGCCCCTTTTAGCAGTAGATCAAAACTTTTTTAGTGCAGGATGGCTGTTTAAAGTTATGGCCATAAACAGCATCCTGCGATCTAATAATGATAACAAGTACTTATTATACATTTATGAATCTATCGACAAGGCTATGAACATAAAGGCTCGAGATAGAGAATCGATAAAGAAAGTAATAGTTCTTTCTTCAATAACGAACTCTTATGTTGAGGGTACTGCTTCATCCGTTGATGTATGCGGACAGAGTGTAAGGAACAACCTAAAGCAACAGGACCCAGAGAGCGTTCTAAAGTACAATGAAGAAGTAATGAAGAAGATGAAAGAAATTGGAGCATTAAGAAAGCCTGTAATCGTTGCTATGGACTGGCACAACATAATGTTCTATAGCTAAAAGCTGAAGGAGTAAAAGGGACTAATCATAATCACTTCGCAACGGCTGCTTTCGTTATTAGAGATAAAAAGTTAACAGTTGCTGTTACGCCTATAAATAACGAAAGAAAGGTTGAACATGTAAGAAGGCTTTTATCCAAGGTGTTTGAGCTTGGCATAAAGGTTAAAATTTTGCTTTTAGATTCATGATACTACACAGTTGACATAATAAATTACCTTGAAGCAAAAGGAATAAATAAAGCTATAAGAAGGATGTTCAGAAAGAGGTTTGCTATAGAGACTTCATACAGGATGATAAACCAGTTTTTGCCAAAGACGACGTCAAAGCTTTACAGCTTAAGGAAACTTTACTTCTACCTTGCAGTCCTTTTATACAACATATGGGTTTTTATGAATTATAAAAGGGAAAAGGTAACGGTTCAGTATGTTAAGTTTTTATTAATGGTTGAAACTTTAATCTCTAACATATACGTTAAAATCTTCAGATAGCTTTTACTTTAAACACAAGGAGATATCTTCACTAGCTTAGATCATGCATCATTTTTGGCTTAAAGCACTATTTTTTATAGCATAAAAGGATGATTTATGTTAATCAGCGCAATTTGATAGCTTGTTTAGCCTTGCCTAAAGTTTTTGGACAAAAATTACATTTAAAATCTAGTTTATAATCTTATATAATAGCAAAAAACATCATAAAAGTCAACAAAAGTTTTGATCTACTGGTGAGGGCGGGGTAGTTCACAGGTATCTTTAAACGGAACTTGTAAATGGGATTTTATACTGAGATTTTTGCATAGTATCCAGAGCCAAACGTCTCTTTTATCGCTTTTTCTGCCGCCTCCCTATATTCTTTCCTTGAATAAATTCTCATGATATTATAATAGCCTTGTATGCTTTCGATAACAGGTATATCTCTAATTGACATTTCTCTTATTCCTTCTTTTGTCATGATAAGAATGTTTTTTAACTCCTCTCTGTCAAATGACCTAGGAACAGAGGGAACGGTCGGAAGATCTATAAAAATATTTCCGTGCGGAATAGATGCCTTTTCTTCAATTTGTGTAATTAGTCTCTCTCTCAGGATTTCTTGATTGAACAATTTTTCTAAAAACGCGTCTTTTCCTATGAACGATTCTTCATAAACTAGCTTTAAAAGGTTTCTTGTTAAATAATCTTTTACAAAATTCCTCGCATTTTGTGCTTCTTTTTCTTCAGATTTAAGAATTGTTGCTATAAGGATGTCGTCCGTAAGTTCTATGTAATGTTTTAGATCCTTTGGATCAGCAAAGCTTGTTATGTTGTCATAAAGCTCTATAGCATGTCTTAACATTACATCGGCAGCTCTTGACGTTTTGTGGAAGTACACTTCTTTAAACATTTCATATCTTGCTATGGTCATGCCTTCAAAGGCAGATACCGCATCTTTTTCAATACAAAGCTGATTGTTGTATACATGCATCGAATTTATTATTTTCATAACGTTAACTCTGCCATAAATCGCTCCTGTATAATAAGAATCTCTTTGAATATAATCCATCAGATCTGCGCTTAACGGCCCTGCTATTATAGCGTTCATAAATGGATTGTTGGGGTATATGCCGTTTGCCAATTGTGCTACTTCAACTGGATCATAACCATATTTTTTTATTACGTCAGATATAGCGCTCTCAGTTATTATCCTTCTTCCTATTTCTTCATGATTTGTTTTGTATTTTTTTGAAACTGCATCTTCGAACAGATGAGAAAAAGGACCATGCCCAACGTCATGTAATAAGCCAGCCAGTCTTAATTTTTGTATTTCATCAGACGATATATAACCCTTGTTTGTTAAAACTTCACCCATTACACCTGCTAAATGCATCGCTCCAAGCGAATGTTCAAAGCGAGTATGATTTGCGCTCGGATAAACAAAGTTTGCTGATGAGAGCTGTTTTATTCTTCTTAATCTTTGAAATTCTGCAGTATCAATGATTTCTCTTTCCACATCGTTAAGCTTAAGCAAGCCATAAATTGGATCCATTATTTCTATTATCATTCGCTTGTAAATATAAAATACGAATTAATATATAAACTAATACAAACATGTTTGCAACTATTTAACTCTAAGGGCTCTGTTTAAGTTTTTGCTGTTTTAGGAAGAAAGATCAAAAATATGGAAGAAACTACGCCCAGAATGCCATAAGTTAGCATGGCATAAAAGAACCCAAAAGAGCCTGCTATAGGCCCACCTATTATCATCCCTAAAGCTCCGCCAAGCATGTTTCCATAACTCCAAACGACCCCGTTTGCTCTGGCAAAAACCTTTTTATCAACGACTTGGGATACATAGCCAAGTAAATTTGGAAAGCCGCTAAAGGAAAAAAAGCAAAAATTGCAAAAGATAGCAGCTGAACATAATAATTCTTTAAATATACAAAAAGAAGGTAAAAAACAGTAGACAAAGAAGTAGTCAAAATTACAACAAACCTTCCACCCTTCTGTGACGTCAGTTTGCCAAAGTAAGGCTGTCCTATTATTGCCGTTGCATATGAGATCGTCAGGAAAACTCCTGCAACATAATGTGATTTATAAAGCATGAAAAGATAAGTTGGCGCAAAAAGTTGAACCCCTGCAATGAACATAGATCTTACAAAAACTATCACTGTGAGGGGAAGCAAGATGTACATGTAAGGCTTTAATGAAGCCATTTCACCTTCTTGAACTAAATTTTTTTCTTGTTTATAGCTAAACTCTTTTAATCCGTAATATGTGGTAAAGCTTAACATTAGCGTAACAATAAGTACAGCAAGAAGCCCTTTAGTAACTCCAAGATCGTCAAAAAGCACAACCATAACATAAGGAGCAATAGCTCTACCAAGACTTCCCATGGATCCGTTAATGCCCAAGGCTTTAGGAGCTTCATCTTTATCGTAAGAAAGTTGCAAAATAGCACCTCCTAAAGGATGGTAAAATGCAAGTCCACTACCAAGTAATAAGGAAGCTATTGAAACAGTAACATATTTTATAAAAAGATCTGAGTTGAAAAAAGACAAGATAAAAAATATACCCGATAAGAAAATAAGTAAAAACCCCATAAACATTAATTCAGCATACTTACCCGTTCTGTCGCTTATCCTTCCTATAGGAGCCCCCAGGAAACCAGATAAAAAGTTGTATACAGCGCCCAGTATACCAATGGCAGTTGCGTTGATCCCCAGACTTAGATAATACATCGACAGAACAGGAAAAAGAACCAGAAAGCTATCGTTGATAAAGTGCCCCAGAGATGTAAAGAACAGGACTCTGTTATTTCCTTTCATTTTTGCTATCACTTTTATGCGTAAATTATTTGTCTATTTATATGTTTGTAAGAAATCAAAAAAGCATTTTTTAAAAAAGTCTTTATACTTTAATATTCCTTGTTTGTAAAGATTATAAGCTCTTCTCGTCAAAGAATCAGCTTCTGCGTTCTCTTCTCTTGGTATCCATTTGAATTCTAAGCTGGAATATTGAGCAATAAGATTATTTGCTACTTCATAATAAGGCAAAAGTTTTTTTGACTTAATTTTATATTCTTTTTTTAGCTGTTTTATTACAAGAGCAGAGTCTCCTAAAACTACTGCATCTTTAGAATATTTTAATCCTTTTTTTAAACCGCAAACGACGCCGGCGTACTCAGCTACGTTGTTTGTGCTTCTTTCCGAAAAAGGTTTTGCGGCCAATCCGAACCCTTCCTCTAGTTTTTTCCCAGATGGCTCTTTTATTATATAAGCGTAAGTTGCTATGCCACGAGGGTTCTTTGGCTCGCACAAGCCATCAAAGTATATTAAGATCAAAAGCTGAAAAAGTCCTCCAGCTTTGTCGCACCAATAATTTCATCAAAGCTGAAACCCAAGGCATCCAGAAGCTGTTCAAACGTGCTTTCCATGAACTCTATGTATTTATCAACGTCTATTTCATCCTTTCTTGCCATTTCAACAGGTTTTACTCCGTCTTTGGTCGTGGTTTTTACGAACGCTATTATATCTCCAGGTTTAACTTCCTTTTTCTGCGCTAATAGCATTGCGGCTTTGACGTGCTGTGGCGTCGTATCAGTATATTTTTCAATAGGTTTGTTCAGCATGACTTTAAACGCCAATTCTTCTAACGGAACGTTTCTGTTCTTTATGTCATTATAAGCTTTTCTTATCCTTTTTCTGATTTCTTCTTTTGCTACTTCAAAATCTTGTGGCGATTTTACCTTACCAAGTATATTTACAACATCGAAGAATACGTTCTTAATGAAATCAGGAACGTGGCTCTTCTTGCCAGAAAGGCCCTTAACCTCAACTGAACCATCCTCGTAAACTCCTATATAGTTTTTCTTCCTTTGGCTGAAAGCGACATATCTATATACCTTATCTACTTCTAGATCGATGCCAAGCTTTTCCTTTGCAAAATCTATGATTTCTTTTACTTGATCATCTGTTGGATTTTTTAAGAACAGGCTGTCAGTATCTCCATAAATTACAGTAACTCCTAGCGACTTTGCTTTTTCTATGGTTTGCTGAATAGAGTATCTTCCTAAAGCCGTTGTTGATTCTGCTACAGGCAAACAGTAAAAAGGAAAGTTTTCGAACCCCATAACGCCATATGAAGCATTAAGGACAACCTTTAATGCTTGGGATATTACATTGTAGAATTCTTTTTCTTCTTTGCTTTTTGCTTTTTTGCTCAACTTTTTAAAGTAATTTACCCTAATGTCACGCAGCGCTCCTATTAATAATGACGTCATGCCTCTCATCTTTGTGCATACCCAGTACGACGTATTAGGCAGTATGTTGGTTCTACACTCTTCGTGAGGGCATTTGACAGTTTCGTAACTCAGGTTAAAAACCTTAATTATACTTGGATACAGGCTTGCAAAATCCAAAACTACTACGTGAAAATGCACTCCTGGTAATGGTTCTATAACAAAGCCCCCCTGATACTTTTTACCTTTAATTATAGCCTTAGAAGAGGCTTCCTGTCCTTTTTGTTCTATTTCTTCTTTCCTTGGAATTAAAGCGTTTCTTTTTCTGTGTTCGTTTATGAGCATGCTTCTTATCCAGTTAGAAACGCTTAGCCTAGAAGTATCTTCAATGTTCATCCTTGCTATCCTTGAAAGGGTTATCAATAGTTTCATTAGAAGATCGTTATCATAGCTTGTAAGTTCTAGAGTTAATTTGGCGTCCGTATAGTTGTAAAAAGCCAGCTTCATTATGGGGAGGTCGTTTATTGAACCTTCAACTTCAACTTTTTCTTCACCTAGTATACCTTCGCTTATTGCGTTCAAAGTGTGCTCGTTATATTTGTTTCCAAAAGCATAGCCCTGTATTGATTTGTTTACAAAAGTCTTGTAAAGATCGATGTGGATGCCATGCACTATGCTGGCTATTTCCCTTCCTAAAACGATAGGAATTGCATCCTTCGGAATCTTTAAGTTTTGAGCCCTGTGATAAAGATATGGCATATCGAAAGAATCGCCGTTGAACGTCACAATTATTGGGTAATTTGTTATTTCTTTAAAAAATTCTATCAACATCTGTTTTTCGTCATCAAAAAATTTGAGCTCTACATCTTTTGGCATCTCAGGTGCTGATCCTGTTTCTACATCATTCCTTCTGATAACGAAAACAACCTTTTTGCCGTCATTTCCAGCCAGAGCTATACTTATTATTGGTTGTGTTGCCTTTTCAGGGTCTGGCAATCTGTTTTCAACTTCAGTTAAAACTTCTATGTCTATTGCTGCCCTCTTTATTTGAGGGAAAGGCTGCGAGAGTAACGCTGCATATTCTTCTATATATTTTTTTAAATATTCGTCTGACTCCTGTATGGCTTCCTTCAGAGCAATCTGCATTTCTTCTGAAAATTCGTTAAGTATTTCTTGCACTTTGTTGTTTTCTACCTTAACAAAAGTTCCTGGAATCAAACCAAGGTCATAAAGATAATTTTCATAATACTTTATGTCAGCCTCATAGCATGTTTCTATGTTTCTTATACTTTTCTCACTTGGGTGTCCTCCAACAGCTAGCGGATCCTTTGTAATTATTTTTGAAACTTTAATCATATTATCTGTTAGTGGATCCCATTTTTCTTCAACGATTATATCCTCAACATCATCTCTCTTTTTCAAATATGCAAGTTCGGATGGTGATTTTTTGCTAAAGCAATAAGGTTTGTGAGAAGTTTTGTCATAATAATAATAAACTTTTTGGGTATTTGGATCAAGTATTTTTAAATACGCGACTTTTTTGTCACCGTCATAACCAGCCCCTAACAAGAAGCCGCGCTCTAAATTTGGTGTATCAGCAACTACTCCATTTATAAACTGGATTAACTCATTAACACTCATCGGGTTTTATTTTACGTTCTGTCTTATTATGCTTTTTGTATAAGAATAAAGTTTTCTACCCGTCGATTTTTAAAATTTTTTAATTGTTATGCCATTAAATCAACGAATAAATGTTCTATGAGCAAAGGTTTTATATCTCTTTTTATAGAAAAATGTCATGTCTTCTGGCGATGAAATAGAAGAAATGCTTCTTAAAAGGAAACTTTTAGAGTTAATGAAAAAACAGCAACAGAAAAAGGACGAAGATGATCCAGTAAAGTTAGTAAAATCATACCTGTATGATAGGGGAGATGAAGTTCTTGATGCTGCTTTATCTCAATTTCCAAAGGAAACAAATCTTTTTGTAAAAAAACTTGCAGAACTTATCAAAAAAGGTGTTATAAGAGAAAAAATAAGCGGTAGCGAACTGCTTTACATATTAAGAAACATAGGAATACCAGTAAGCTTAGAGACAAAGATAACCATATTAAAAGACGGAATAAGTTTATCGTTGTCTGACATGCTAAAAGAAAAAGACTAAATTTTTTGAAGGTCTTTATCGATTGTTCTTGCGACCCTTCTACCCCAACCCATAGCTTCGATCACAGTTGATTCTCCAGTAACTATATCTCCGCCAGCGTAAACGCGAGGAATAGAGGTTCTGCCTTCTATATCCACAACAACTCTTCCATGATCATCAACTTTAAGATCTGGTGTCATTTGAGGAATAAGTGGATTGGGATAGAATCCTATCGCTGTTATGACCATATCGGTATCAAAGTTAAATGTTTCTCCTGTAGGAACTGGCCTTGGCCTTCCACTCCTGTCAGGTTCGCCAGGTTTCATCTTCATAAGCTTAATGCTAGAAACGTTTATGCCGTCGTTTGATTCAAATTCAACAGGTGCGGCCCAGAAAATAAATTTGACGCCTTCCTCTTCTGCATGTTTAAATTCAACGGCTCTTGCTGATACTTCGTTTCTCCCTCTTCTGTAAATGACATAAACATCAGCTCCTAACCTCAGCGCAGACCTAGCAGCATCCATAGCGGTATTTCCTGCACCAATTACTGCAACTTTTTTGCCTACATGGATAGGCGTATCATATTCTGGGAACATATAAGCCTTCATGAGATTAACCCTTGTCAAAAATTCATTTGCAGTATATATTCCCGCCAGATTTTCTCCAGGTACGTTTAAAAATATAGGTCTTCCTGCTCCGACTCCAAGAAAGACAGCATTGTAATCCTTTAACAGTTCGGGAATTGTATATGTAGTCCCTACAACTACTCCAAGTTCTATGTTAACTCCGAGGTTCTGAAGTCTTTCGAACTCTTTTCTTAGTATTCTTTTAGGTAGTCTGAATTCCGGAATTCCATATGCCAGAACGCCACCAGGTATGTGAAATGCTTCATACATAGTCACGTCATAACCCATTCTAGCTAGGTCTGCTGCGGCCACAATACCAGAAGGACCAGAGCCCACTACGGCTACTTTTTTGTGTTTCTTTTCAGAAGTTACTGGGATTTCTATGTTGTTTTCCAGCGCCCAGTCCCCAACAAACCTTTCAACAGCACCTATCGCAATTGGTTCTCCAACCCTTCTTAGAACGCATTGTCCTTCACACTGTATTTCTTGCTGGCACACCCTTCCTGTTATAGAAGGCACAGGAGTGTTTTGTATCAGTATTTTGTATGCTTCCTTAAAGTCCCCTTCACTTACTTTTTTAAGAAAACCTGGTATATTTACGTTCACCGGACAGCCTCTAAAGCTACAGGGAGCTGCACAGAACTTAATGTCTCTTGAAGCTTCTTTAATCGCTTCTTCTGGGGATATTGTAAGCTCAACCTCTTCGAAATCTTTCTTCCTTATCTCAGGCGGCCTTGTCTTTGGTTCTAACCGATGACCTATCTTGCTCATACTTTACCAGCCCCCTTTAACATTTCAAGAGAAATCATTTCTTCTTTCTTGTATGCTTGAAGCCTTATCGTAAGTTCTTTCCAGTTAACCTGATATGAATCAAATTCAGGGCCATCAACGCAAGTGAGAAGCGTTTTGTTCCCTACAGTAACCCTGCACGCACCACACATACCTACGCCACAGACCATAATAGAGTTCAGGCTTGAGTAGGATACAGGTATCTTGCCGTTTGTAACTTCAGCAACTGCCTTCATCATCAATGCTGGTCCTACAGCCCAAACAGCATCGAACTTTTCACCATTATTTAGCAAAAGCTTTACTGCATCAACAGTAAACCCTTTAATTCCTTTTGAGCCGTTATCAGTTGTTATATAAACTTCATCGCTGACTTCTGACATTTCTTTTTCATAAATAAGTGCGTTTGATGTCTTTGCCCCTATTACTGTAATCACTCTGTTTCCAAGCCTTTTCAACTCCCTAGCTATAGGATAAAGCGCAGGAATGCCAACGCCCCCACCAACCATCAAGACGTTCCCAAATTTCGAAACCCTAGAAGGATGGCCGAGTGGCCCTGCAATATAGTAAATCTCATCTCCTACTTTTTTCATCGAGAGCTTTATGGTGGAAGTTCCAACTTCCTGATAAACTATCTTGATCCAGCCTACTTCAGGGTTCCAGTCTACAAGAGTCATTGGAACCCTTTCGCCTTTTTCATCGACCATAATAAGTACAAACTGTCCAGCATGAGCTGCCCTGGCAACTTTTGGAGCTTCAATAAGCATTTCGTAAATGTTAGTAGCAAGCTCTTTTTTGTATATTATCTGCCTTTCTTTTATCAACCTAATTCAAATAACAAGGATGCACTCGCCTCTTTATTAACATGAGCTTTACAATTTTACAAATAAACCGTTTATTTTTTTTAAAAATTTTTAACAGAAAAATAGGTTTAAACATATTTTTAAAACAGCAACCGAAAAAGGTAAAATATTTTTTACAAAAATTCGTTTTAATATAATTTCACGCAAAATTGATACTAAAATCGCATTTATATAACATTTATTTTGATTATAATTAAAAAAGTAAAAACTTTGAGTTATGTTTTTAACCAAAAATTAATCATTTTGTCTAACTTAATGATAAAATACGCTGAAAGGCATTCGCAGGAAGAAGTTGAAAAGCTACTTGATCCTATAGTTCTTGAATGGTTTAAAGGCAGGTACAAAAGCTTTAGTACGCCACAAATAGATGCAATATATTATATACATTCTAAAGAAAACGTGTTGGTATCTTCACCAACAGGCACAGGTAAAACTTTTGCAGCTTTCTTAGACATAATTAGTCAGCTCATACAGCTATATAGAAACGGAAATAATGATAAAGGCGTTAAAGTTATTTACGTTTCTCCTTTAAAAGCTCTGATAAACGATATCAAGAAAAACCTTTTGGTACCTCTGGAAGAAATGAAATCAGGTCCTGAAAGAGAATGGCTTTCGCACATAAATGTTGGCATAAGGACAAGCGACAGCACAAGCTCTGAAAAGGCAAAACAGCTTCTCAAACCGCCTACAATTCTTTGTACAACGCCTGAAAGCTTAGCGATAGCTGTAACAGCCCCGAAGTTCAGAGAAAACCTTAGGACTGTAAAATGGGTTATAGTAGATGAAATTCATGCGCTTGCAGAATCGAAAAGAGGGTCTTACCTTTCGTTAACGCTTGAGCTATTGCAAGAGCTGGCTGATTTTCAAAGGATCGGGCTTAGCGCAACCACATCCCCCATAGAAGAGATAGCCATGTTCCTTGCAGGAAGCAAAAGGGATGTAACTATCATAGACGCAAGGTTTGAAAAGAAGACTGTTATTGAAGTACTTTCACCAGTTAAAGACATTGTCAGGGCCAGCGAAACAAAGGTGACAGAAGCGACATACTCATTGCTATACCGCTTTTTAAAGAACAGCAAGACGGCTCTTATATTTACTAACACAAGAAGCGGCACAGAAAGGGTTGTGGCTAACCTGAAGAAAAAGTTTCCAGATATATTTACTGATGAGACTATAGGAGCGCATCACAGCTCTGTCAGCAGAGACCTCAGGCTTGACTTTGAGGACAGGCTCAAGAAAGGGCAGCTGAAAGCTATAGTAAGCTCAACATCTCTTGAACTAGGCATAGACATTGGATACATAGACCTTGTAATTCAGCTCGGGAGTCCCAAAAGCATCATAAGGCTTCTGCAAAGGGTTGGGCGTTCGGGCCACAACATAAACAGCATTTCGAGAGGGATAATAATAGCGAACGACAACGACGACATAGTCGAAACCACGGTAATGGCTTATTATGCTTTAAGGAGAGAACTTGACAAGATAAATATAGTGAAAAACGCGCTCGACGTGCTTTCACAAATAATAGTTTCAATGTCTCTGATAAAAAGGTGGAACGTTTCTGAAGCTTACAGCGTGATAAAGCGAAGCTACAGTTATGAAAACCTTGAATGGAAAGACTTTATAGACGTTATTAACTACTTGGCAGGGGCTTATCACAGCCTTGAGGAAAGGGGTGTCTATTCAAAGATATCTCTTTATAAAGACGGGGAAAGGGTAGATAGACTGAATTACGAAGATCGTAACGCGGAATTTGGCAAAAAGAAATCTGCAAGAATGATTTTCTATCTTAATCAAGGGACTATTCCTGATGAAACAAAGGTTGTTGTTTATGAAGGTAAAAGGCCTATAGGAACTTTGGAGGAAGAGTTCGTGGAACGTCTAGTCCCTGGGGACAGGTTTGTACTTGCCGGAAAGATATATGAATTCCTGAACTCAAAGAGGATGAAGGTCTACGTGAAAAAGGCAGATGACTCAAAGCCAACCGTACCAGCGTGGTTTTCTGAAGAGCTCCCATTGAGCTATGATTTAGCTAACAAGATTCAGGCATTCAGGTCTTCATTGTTGGGCATTTCTAAACGTGAAGTGCTGGAAAAAATTAGCGATTATCCTGCAGATGAAAACGCGAAAAAAGCTATAGCAGAATATTTGTCTTTGATGACTAAATTCTTAAAGAGCAAAGGGATCGAAAAGCTTAGCTCTGGGGATTACCTTGTAGAGCAGTACGAATCTGACAAGTTTAATATTATATTCCACACGCTGCTTGGAAGAAAGGCCAACGATGCTCTTTCGAGAGCTTTTGGATATAAGCTGTCGGAAATGATAGGATCATCTGTAGGCGTTATGGTTTCTGACAACGGCTTTGTCCTTTCAGTTGACAATGAAGTTAAAGTTAACGTAAAGAAGCTCCTTAAAAGCGTCAGCTCTGAGAATCTGGATGAGATACTTCATAAAGCTATAAGCAATACAGAGCTTTTCAGGAGAAAGTTCAGACAAGTTGCCGCGCGGAGTTTCATGATACTGAGGAACTATAAGGGTCACCCGATCAGCGTCAGCAAGCAGCAATTTAACTCAGACCTTCTCGTTAAGGTTGTTCAGAAGGTCGAAAACTTTCCGTTGCTAAAGGAAACTTACAGGGAGATACTTCAAGACTATATGGACATTTCAGCAGCTAAGGAGTTCCTGAGAAAAGTAGAATCGGGGGAATACAGGTTTATCGTGCTTGAAAGGTCAAACGTACCTTCACCTTTTTCTTTCAAGATGCTGGCATGGGGCTCCTCAGACGTAATACTTATGGAGGACAGGAGAAAGCTTATACTAAAACTTCATCAAAAGTTAATACAGTTTTTGCGGAATAAGAACAGGGATGCAGATATTTAAGGGAATTAAGACAATAGACGGGAAAAGGGCTGTTTACTTTGAAGAATTAGATCTTGTAGCCATCTCAGACTTACAGTTGGGCGAAGAAACCTATCTTGCAGAGGAAGCTAAGCTTTTCATTCCACAGGTGCAGCTAAAGATCATGCTGGAAGAAATAAACGAAATTAAAGATCAGACAAAGGCAAACAGAATTCTGATAAACGGAGATCTGAAACACGAATTCAAAGAGGCAACCTTTCAGGAGTGGAGCGAGGTTAAAAAGCTGCATGAAGAGCTCAAGAAGCTTTTCTCCGAGATAATAGTAGTCAGGGGGAACCATGATAACTACCTGCTTACGATTTCAAACAAAATAGGCCTTAACGTAGTTGAAGAGCATATAGAAAAAGGCTACCTTTTTCTGCACGGTCACAAGCTTCCCAACGATTATAAAGGAGTACATACCATAGTAATAGGCCACGAACAGCCTGCAGTAATCTTGAAAAGCGGATACGACAGAGTTAAACTGCACGTTATACTTTATGGCAAGGACAAGCTCGGTCACAGGTTCATTTGCTTGCCTGCCTTTTCTCCTATAGCTTCAGGTGTTGAAGTAAACGTAACGCCAAAGGAGGAGCTTCTCTCTCCATTCTTTCACACTATAGTTGATATAGATGAGCTTAAAGCTATAGCTGTTGACCCGAGCACGGGGGCCTTTAAGCTCCCGAAGGTCAAGCTGCTCAGAAGCTTTTTGCTCGAGAACGCTTAGTTTGAAGGGTGCCATTAACTTAATCCCACAAATTGGCTTAATCCATTCAGACAGCTGTTCATTTGAAAGTGGAGCTATACCAATGTCCTCGTTCGTTAATACAAAGAATCTGAATGCTTTGAACCAGTTACTTACGTGCTCAAATTTTGGCTTTTTGCACGGGAAAAGGTCGTCAAAAAGCTTCTGTCATATCCTTTATATATTCATTCATCCCTTCCATTAGGTTCTTCAGGCTCTGTTCATATACAACGTGATCAACCCCTGCCCACCTGCATGCATCAACGTACCAAAGAGCTCTGTGTAGATAGTCTTCTTACCATAATTCTTTACAAACTTATGAAATAGTATGCATCTAGGGAGTTCTGGTGCCAGCTTATGTAAAACGATAGGAAAGCTTTTAGTTGAGGTTCGTATGCTACCCATAGCTTCCCTCTAAAGTTTATTTCAGTTCTATCAATAAATATTGAATTGACTTCGTGTTTGTCAACGTCAAAGGAATCTAATACGAAAGAATACTTCTGGATCCATTTCCATATTGCAACGTGGCTTCTCTTGATTATGGGCTCAAGAACGTGAGAGGCCTTCCTCAAGCTCAAACTTTAGATATAAAGCATACATTATAAGTGCTATTGGGGTTTTTCTTGTTTGTGTCATCATTTGTTAGAAAGGGGCATTGTTAAAAAATTAAGCCTTAAGTTAACTGCGCATTTTGAAATATAGAAACCTTTTTATTCGCACTAATAATTTAAGGTTGTGCTTAAAGGAAAGATCATCAGCGTGATATCGACTGATCCAAGAGAGGCTGAAAGCTTTGCTGAAGGCCTCGGGAAGAAAAAAGAAGAGGGAAAGTTTTACAGAAAGTCAGGGGAAGATCTGGTAAGCGTGCTTGTCCCCAAATACGATGAAATTTTTTCTTTAGCTGAAGCGGTATCGCTCTCTGACTATTTCTGCTTTCTAAACAAAGAAGTTAACAAGGAAGAAGCAGAGATTGCCCTTTTGTTGGAAAGTTCAAACAAAGACGGTTGTGTAGCATCTCAGGACGAGGACACTTTTAAAAAATATTTTGCGTCCTTTAGCATAGTCAGAAAAATTTCAGAGAAAAAGGTTCAAGAGGACAAGGTTCAGTACACAAAGGATCTGGGCTTTGCTTACATAGATAGCGCGTTTATAGTAAAAGGCGTTGGCCCAGTAATTTTAGGGTTTTCGTTTTCCAGCTTTAAGGTTCATCAGAAAATAAGGTTGTTACCATCTTTAAAGGAAGCTGAAATAAAATCAATACAAGTACTGGATGAAGATTATGAAGAGGTTGGGCCTGGCATAAGGTTTGGTTTTGCCTTAAAAGGCGTAGAAGAAAAGGACATAAAGGCTTCATATGCTGCTATAACTGAAAATATTAACCTCAGCTCAAAGTTAAGGGTTAGCAAGCTTAGCATAGCGCAGGAAGCGCTAAGCCTTCACGCATTTTTTTACGGAATGAAGATCTATGGCAATCTTGAAGGTGATACGCTAGTGCTCTCGAACCAGGTACCGATTGTTAGCGGTAAGGCTATACTGCTGAACGTCAACGTTCAGCCGAACAAACTCAGGGTCTACGGCTGGGGAGAACCAGTATAGGAAACTTTGATTAATTTAGATCTGAGAAAAGCGGCTTATGCTCAAGAGCTTTTGTCCAGAAAGCTTAAGCTCAAGAGCGATGTTAAAGAATATTTTACTATTGGCGGATTTGACGCCTCTTACCATAATGATGTTGCAGTCGGATGCTATTTTACCACAATTTGCTGCACGGATAACAGGTTATTCTTTGAATTTTCAGTCGTAGAAGGCATACCACCTTATGTCCCAGGTTTTTTCTACCTAAGGGAATCAATGGTATTTTTTAAAACCGTAAAGGAAAAGCCAGGCCTGATCTTCGTTAATGCTCACGGTATAATACATCCCAGGAGCTTTGGTTTTGCTTCTCACGTAGGAACTGTGTTAAATATCCCTAGCGTTGGCGTTGCAAAAAAGCTTCTGAAAGGTTTTGTCGAAAAAGATGGAAAGGTATTCTTTAAAGAAAGACAGGTCGGCTGGAGCGTAAACTTAAAGGGAAGAAAATTCTACGTTAGCCCAGGAAACTACATAAGCTTGGAAGATTCGCTGAGCATTTTCCTCAAGAACGCTTCAGATACAGGGCTGCCGTGGCCATTGTATTATGCTGACAGATGTTCAAAGGAGCTCTTGAAAAGGGTAATAAAGTAAAATAACTCTACCCCTTACTAACAGATCGTTAGCGAAAACAGATAAAAGCATTCAAAATAAAAACAGCAAATTGCAAAGGTTCAAAAGTATCTTTCTTTTTAATTTTCACAATTTTTATATTATTTTTCTTTATTCATAATTTTACAAAAACGTTCAAAGTAAACTTTAGCCATCTTCAAGTTTTTACCAAAAGATGTTTCAGTTAACTTTAATAGCAGCACCGATCTGCTATAACTATGCTTGTATTTGTAAACATATTCGTTGATTCGCCCATGATGGACAATGTACTCCAGAACTTGAACAATCTTGATGAAGTTGTTGGGCTCTATGAAGTTACAGGAGAGTTTGATATAATTTCAATCATTAAGTGCAGGGATATAGAAGAGTTTAGGCACATATTGAAGGATAAGATACTGAAGATACCTGGGGTAAAGAGCACTGTAAGCGCTGTTGTTCTACACACCCATAAAGGAACGATAAACGATAGTTAAAATTGCAGGTAAAGCCTTGCACAAAGTGCGGTAGACCGTCTTTTTACTATAGGCCCTATTCTGGGGAATACCTTTGCAAGGGTTGCTTCGTTACCTCTATATACGATATAACGCTGCAAACAGTAAGAAAGTATGAAATGATAAAGTACGGAGAAAAAGTAGCTGTTGGAGTTTCAGGGGGCAAAGACAGCGTTTCTCTGCTTTATATACTTGCAAAGTTCTTCAAGAGCAACGAAATAATAGCTGTTACTGTTGATGAAGGAATAAAGGGCTATAGAGAAGAGGGTATTGAAATAGCTTCTAAAGTGGCTTCACAGCTTAACGTAAAACATGTTATTTATTCTTACAAAAACCTGTTCAACTACACCATCGACGAAATCCAGGAGTATAAAGGTAAGTATTCATCGTGCACTATCTGCGGCATATTCAGAAGAAGGGCCCTTGACATAGCCGCAAAAGAGCTTGGAGCCCAGGTTCTGGCAACGGCTCACAACCTTGACGACATACTGCAGAGCTACTTTATACTTTTAACTAACGGGGACACTGAAAGGTTAAAAAGCTTTAACCCTGCTGTGGAAAGTTCTGAAGCCTTTGGTATAAGGAAAGTTCATCCGTTTTTTAGGATATACGAGAAGGAACTCGCTATGTTCGCCATGCTCAAGGGTTTTGATTTTCAGACAGTTACATGCCCTTATATGCAACAGGGCATAAGGTCAGAGATAAGAGATTTTCTGAACAGGCTGGAAGAAAGGCATGCCGGCATTAAATACCAGCTTCTTGACACATTTATGAGCTTTTACTCAAAGGAGTTCAAGGTTGTAGGGCAATACTGCAAGATGTGTGGCTGGCCTTCAAAGAACGAGCTATGCCAGGTGTGTAAGACAATAGATTATTTAAATAAAAACAAGTATAAGTTGATGAGCGAGAATAATGAACTGGATAAACATAGCGATTGAGTTTGTATTATCATTTCTTGTTACTTTAGTTATAACGCTTTACCTGGAAATTGTGCTTAAGAAGAAAAAGATGACAGTACCAGACGCGCACAAAAAGGATAAACCGCTGGTACCGAGGCCTGGCGGCTTTGCCGTATTAGTGGGCACACTTCTCGCTCTTCTTTTTGTAATAAATTCTTATGCTTTAGCCTTTATTCTTTCACTGTCAATAGCGTTTTTGATAGGGCTTGTAGATGATATAAAAAAGTTTGGAGGACCTGAAAAACCTTTACTGGCAATACTTGCAGCTCTGCCTGTAATATTCTTGCACGCATATTCATCAACCCCCTACTTGCCTTATGTTGGAAACGTAACGATAAAGATCCTTTATCCGCTTCTCGTGCTTGCAGGCTTTCCCATATACACGAACGCGACCAACATGATAGACATATTTAATGGCGTTGTAACAGGAGTCACTGCGATCTCTGTGCTGCCATTCTTGACCTATGATTTTATAAAAGGAAACGTTACTGGTGCATACTTAGGAATAGCTTTTGAAGCGTCTCTTTTAGCTTTTTACCTGAGGCACAAGTATCCTTCAAGAATTTTCCCTGGAGATAGCGGCTCTATGTTGATGGGAGCAGGGATAGTCACTCTGATGATAACGTCTCGCGCTGAAGTAATAGGCATAGTCGCTACTCTTCCGCTTATATTCAACGGCTTTTTTATACTTTCCTCAATAGGAGGGTTTAAGGAGCATTCAGAGCTCATAAGGCCTTTGATAGTTCTGGATGACTACAGAATGATAGCAAATAAGGATCCAAAATCGCCTGTCACACTTGCAAGGCTTATAGCATCTCAGAGGCCTATGAGCGAGAAAGAGATCGCAAATAGAATAATGTTACTCAGCGTTATTTCATCAGCTCTGAGTTTTATAACGATGATGGTGTATTACATTTGAAGGTTTCGTCTGTTACGCTCTTGTCGATTACGCTTATAGGCGCATGGGTTCTCTTGCTGCTTAGCTTTTTCCTTATGAAACAGGCTCTACTTATGACGGATGATCTAAAAGGAATAACTATAGAACTCATAAGGGACCTTATAGGCCTGTTTATACTTGCGATCTGGGTGGTTGCTTTTTACCTCATAAGGAGGTTTGTTGCAAAGCAACTTCTCAGGCCTTAGCATCTTTTATGATGCTCTTTATTATTCTGTATATAATAACAGTTTCAGCTTTTAGCTCCTCCAGCTTTTCTTTGCCCTTTTGCGTTATGATAAACCTTCCGTCGCTGCTGACGCCGTATATTAGACCGTCCTTTTTAAGCTTCTTAAGAAGAGGGTAAATTGAACCTGGGCTAGGTGACCACATTCCATTTGTGTTCTTCCTGATAGTATCTATAAGCTCTATACCACGTGCAGGGTACGTGCTTAAAAGGCTAAGTATGTAAAACTCAAGCAAACCCTTTGGAAGGTGTAGAGTTCGCTTCACATATATACTATACACATGCAGATTAAAAGCTTAACGTGCTCAGACAAATGCCTTTATTTCATGAATCAAAATAAACTCTGAATCATCATTGCATTACTGATTAGCTATTATGAATTTATTTCTTTTTCGGAATGTTAAGAAAGAACGGTCTTTCACTTATTTGATAGTTAAGCACGCTGAGCCTGCAAGTAAGCTCCTGAGCCACAGGTATTATATCGTCTATTATGTAAGAAATGTTTTCCTCCTTAACGCCCACGTCCTCAAGCTCCCTGAGTTGCGGAACAAACGGAAGTGCTCCAAGGTAAGGAAGCCCTATCTCTTCTAGCTTCTCCTTAAAGTATCTGCTTCCGAATAGCTCTACTTTTTCTTTGCTGTTAGGACATATAAAGTAGCTCATGTTTTCAAGCCCTCCAAGCACAGGAACGTTGAGCTTCTTAAAAGTGTCTATAAGCTTTAGAGCAACGTTAACTGCAGCTGGTTGTGGCGTTGAAACAATTATTGCGGCATTTATCAGCCTATCCTGCCCAAGAGTTATAGGAACATCGCCTGTACCCGGAGGCAGGTCAGCTATAAGGTAATCAAGCTCTCCCCAGTCAACTTTTTCCATAAAATCATGAACGGCTTTGCTAAGCATTGGCCCCCTCCATATTACGCTTGAGTTCTGAGGGACAAAGTACGCAAGCGAGATTATCTTTATACCCTGATGAAGTGGAGGAATCAGAAGGCCCGATTCGTTAACTTCTTGGACAAAACTTGAACCCAGCATGCTGGGTATTGTTGCTCCATAAAAATCAAGGTCTATTATACCAACTTTTGCTCCTAGCTTCTTTAAAGCATAAGCGAGAAGTATCGATACTGTCGATTTTCCCACACCGCCCTTTCCGCTGCCGACAGCTATTATGTTTTTAACTTTTCTCGTCCCTTCTTTTCTCACAAAAGAACCACTGAGAACGTTGTGAGTCACTTCTATTATCACCGAGTAGCCTTCAAGGCTTCTGACTATATCGGATAGTATCTCGTCTTTGTGGGGGCATCCTGGAGATGTAAGTGAAAGCTTTATCTTTATTTGTTTCCCATCAACCTGCAAATCTTTTACAAACCCAAGAGATATTATATCTTTTTTGAGCGCCGGGTCCTTTACGCCGCTTAAAAACTTAAGAACGAGGTCCCGGTCCTGCTGATCCTTTTCGCTCATTGTTAAATACTTTGTAAAACCTTTATTAAACCTATCTAAGGATTCGCTTACAAAACGAACGAAAGCCTTGCCTCTTCTAGAGGCTGGGTAAAATTTAAATCACTAAAACGTTGTAAAGCGTATTAAAGCGTGTCCCGTAACGGAATGTCACACGAGGGCTCTCCCTATACCGAGTTCTTTGAGGATATGGTTAAGTGGCTGAAGGCACAGCCAGTGGTCTATCGCTGGACGAACGAAGCGGGGTGGGCAACCACTAGCTATGAAGATGAAGGCGGTAAACCACAAACCTATGATCCGTTTTGAAGGAACAATCGCCTTTTAAGGCGGTGAGGAGGTCAGTCCAACATTACCCTATGAGGCAGCGCTTTTGACTTAAAATCTGGAGCCAGCTTTAGCCTCAGTACCATGCCGCACCAGGTACACTTTGCGCTGTTTCTGCCCCTTACAACAAGCGGTCCGCCACAGTAGTTACAATAAGATTCAAGGACTCCAAGCCCTGGTTCACTAACGCTAAGCATAAGCATCCCCGCGCTAGTCCCTATGACTTTTGCCCTTATTATCGAGCCTTCTACTACAGGCGAATACTCAAAATCTGGGTTCACGTAGATCATCCCTTTTATGTCTGCGGCAAGGTCTTTGTTTAGCGCAGAAACTATGGTAACAAAAGCAAAAGGTCTCTGAACGTAATCTACCCTGCTAATTACTATATCGCCAACGCTCACAAAACCTTTTTTGAGCGGCTTTATTTCGATTATTTTTTGTTTTTTATCAACTTTAACATCAGATAACTTTGTTGCGTATATGTTACCGTCCTTTATAATGAAGTCTCCTCTTGGCTCAAAGGCTTCTATAACGCCTAGCTTTTCACCTGGTATGGCTATCAACACAAATATTTGCGAAAGATAGCTTATTATCTTTATTGAAATTTATTTATTGAAATTTATATTTTAAATCCTGCATTAAAATGCTATCAATTCAGATGCATAACATAATCGTTTCTGAAAGTGTCTTATCAGTATTGAGAAAGGGTTCCGTCTTTTCTCGCTTTGTCAAAAGCCTTTGTATATAAGTACAGCCCCAACGGCAACGTTATCAACGTGAACGCTACAAGTATATAGATTATGTTTAAAAGTGCGCCTATGCCCGCTCCTTCTAGCAACGATTCTCTTAAACCCTGTAAGGCCCAGGTTAGAGGAATGGCATAACTTAATTCTTTAAGGTACCACGGAAGAGCGGTAACTGGAAAAACCGTATTTCCCATAAGAGCTGTAAAAGTAGAGAAAAAGAATGCGATCGGGTTTCCCTGTTTAGTTATCATCACAACAGCTCCAGAGATGGCTGCTATGCCGAATGACGAGAGCAACAAAAGAATGAATATTATGGATGCTGTCATTATTCCAAAAGGTGAATACCTGACGCCCAGCCCAAAGCCTATAGCTAAAATGACAATCATATTTATGCTGTTTAAAGCAAAACCCCAAAGGCTAGAATAGGTTAGAAAACCTAACACTCCCGATGGAGAAAGGACGTAATATTCAAGAGTGCCATAAAGTTGCTCGTTTCTTAACCTCTGGCTCACTGTGGTTATAGTTGAAGAAACATATCCCTGAAAAGCCAGCCCTATGACCACAAAGGCTGTATAGTTACCTCCGCCTAGCACTGAAACTATTTTATTGCCTAACGCCGTCCCCGTAAAATAATACGTAAAAACAGGTATTATCCAGCTTAGCATGGTTAGTGCAGCGTTCGTTTTGTAACTTATCCAGACCTTGAATCCTCTAATATAAAGATAGGCATAAAGCTTAGACAGGACGCTCACGTGCCCATGCACCACCTCTTCTAAATTGGTAAGGTCTGAAATCCTCTTCGGTTTCACCAGCAAGAGCTATGTAAGCATCTTCTAAAGATGGCGTTATTTCATAATAATCCGAAGTGTACAGTTCAACCAAAGATTTTGGTCCTCTTATAACAGCATAGCCGTTTTCATACCTTGTTATGAACCTTTCGAGTGAAGGAGTAATAGCGCTCAGCTTGGCTTCTACTATTTTACCGGCCATTTTTATGATTTCTTCTGGTGAACCCTTTGCAATTATTTTTCCGTTTTTTAAAATGTATATGTAATCAGCAAGCTCTTCTATTTCGTGCATAAAATGGCTGGTAAGAACAATTGTTCTGTCCACAGAAAGCTTTCTTACTAACTGTCTAACTTTTCTTGCTGAAGCAACGTCCACACCAAGCGTGGGCTCATCCAGAAGAATTACATCGGGATCATGCATTAGAGCTCTGGCAATCGCAAGCCTCCTGAGCATCCCCGTGCTGTAATGCATTGTTGGCTCATCTGCCCACTCTTTTAATCCCACCAGATCTAGCAGTTCGTACGCTCTATTTTTAGCTTCTTTAATGCTCATATCGTACAGGGAACCGTAAAAAAGCAGATTATCCATTCCGCTTAGCCTGTAATAGAGAAGCCTGTCGCTGACCGTAACAAGACCTATATGCTTTCTTACATCATTTGGTTGAGATACAACGTCATACCCATCTACGTAAGCGCTTCCGGAAGTTGGCAAAATCAGCGTTGAAATTATTTTCAACAAAGTTGTTTTCCCCGCACCGTTAGGGCCGACGAGAGCTGTAATTTTCCCCCTTTCGGCTTTGAAGTCAATACCTTTTAGCGCTTCCACCTTCCACTTTTTACCTGTGAATACCTTTGTAATAGAGTGCGTTTCTATCATTCTGTTCACCCAGTTAGTTCAGCAAGAATTCTAAGCGCATCCCTTAGCTGTGATTTGCTTTTTGTATCTATCTCGGACAGCCTGTTTTTTAACTTTAGGATGGCCTTTAACCTTGCTTCCTCGAGGACCTTTACCCCTTTGCTTGTGAGGCCTATGGCAACCTTTCTTCTATCTTTCTTATTTTCAATTCTGTAAAGCAGCTTCTTGAGCCTCATTTTTTCGACTATTTTGCTGGCTGTCGGCTTTGAAACTCCTAGGTACAAAGCTATATCGTCTATAGAACAGTCCTTATTTCTGTTTACATACGATAAGATCCTGAACTGGGGAACTGAAAAGCTGTTGTCTTCTTTCATCCAATTTCTAAAAGTCCTCGAAGCTTTGAAAATGCTTTCTAAAAGCTCTTCGGCTAACTTTTCGTCAGGATCGTTTGACAATCTAACGATTAGATAATCTAACTAGTTTATACGTTTTTTGTCTTTATTGCTGTGTTCCATGACTTAAGCGTGAAGTGTGAAGTTTTTATTTCAAGCCTCTTCATATTTATATAGGCGTAGAATGTGACCTATGATAAATATAGACTGGGGCAAGTACAATGATGCGCTTGTCGGGAGTGGTTAAATCCTCCTCAATTATCAACCATAAACAACTGAAAAAAGAACTTAAACAACTAAACAAAAAGTAGGCTAACCATAATGCTATTAGGCCTCATCAGAGCATTCATAAAATACGTAGAAAGACTACAAGCACTAGGCTACAAAATATGAAAAAGAGCAAACGTAAACCGCGAAGAAATTTTGCTTAAATACACAAACTCCTTAAGCCTAGCAGTAGATTCATCATGCATAAAAGCTCACAATGATGTGGATTAAGATGTGGAAGGCGAAGAATGACTAAGAATACACTTCGCCGTAAATGTCAAAAAGCAGATAGTATTCATATAAAAATTAAGTTAATGATACAAGGTGTTTAAAAGGCTTGTTAGAAGTGCGATGAAGAGCGCGAATGTGAGAAGGTTGCTTGCGGATTGTGAATATGATTAGAATGAGAATTTTAAATTCTTGTATGAGTGGTATAAAGCCTGTAATCATGGTGAAGGTTAATTCTGTTGCGAGGAGTATTGGGTGTCCATCTAGAAGGTATGCTGTGTTGAAGCGAAGGACGCTTGGGCCTAGGGCTTGGATCAATGTGCATAGTTTTGGTTTTAGTGCTTTTTGAGGGCTTTTTCTTTATTGTTAAGCTTATGTTTAGTAAATGTTGTCGAGGAAGTTAATATGGTGAAGGAGGTGCTTATGAAGGCGTATTTGTACGATATTTTTTGGCATTGATCTTAAAGCTAGTGCCAGAAAATACCTAGGAATCGCACATCAGAAAATCATGCAATACAGCAAAAATTTATAAAAAATAAAGTACGTTAATATACTCAAAGTTTATAAAAGCTTTGTGTTCGAGAGATTTCCAGTTATAGTCTTTTGGGAAACCACCCAAGCATGTGAACTAAAGTGCCTTCACTGCAGGGCTTCATCAATATGGGAAAGGAGCCCTGAAGAGTTGAACACAGAAGAAGGTAAAAAGCTGCTCGAAGACATTTCAGGGTTCGAGAAAAAGCCTGTGGTAGTTTTTACGGGGGGCAACCCACTGATCAGGGAAGACATTTACGAGCTGGTTAGCTATGCAAAAAGCCTTGGTCTAACCCCTGCTCTTGCTCCTACAGTTTCAAACAAACTTAATTCTGAATCGCTTAAAGAATTAAGAAATGCAGGCGTGAAGTACATTTCGATAAGTCTTGATGGCGCAAAGCCTGAGACGCATGAGCTCATAAGGGGTGAGAAAGGGCATTTTGAAGCTACTCTAAAAGCGGTAAGAGAAGCTTTATCTTATGGTTTTGATGTCCAGGTAAACACTACTGTAATGTCACTTAATAAAAGGGAAGTTGGCAACATTTTTAAGCTCATTAAAGATCTTGGGGTTAAAACATGGGAAATTTTCTTCATTGTGGCTGTTGGGAGAGCTTATGCTAATCTTGAAATGAGCCCTTCAGAATACGAAGCTGTTTGCAATTTCCTTTATGACGCTTCTTTCTACGGGATCAACATAAGGACAGTTGAATGCCCCTTTATAAGAAGGGTCTACATTGAGAGAAGCCGAGGGTTTAACAGGTCAAAGGATGACAACCTTTATCTTGAGCTAAAGAGCTCGCTTTTGGGTTATAGCCCTTTAAATTCTTCAACAATAAATCAATACGGGACCCTAGACGGGGACGGAGTAATTTTTATTTCCTACAATGGAACAGTTTATCCGAGCGGCCTCCTTAACCTTCCTATAGGCAATGTAAAGAATGATAACATAGTCAGGATATATCGTGAAAATGAGATACTTAAAAAATTCAGGAAAAGGGAGTTTAACGGTTACTGCGGTAGCTGTGAGTTTAGGTTCAACTGCGGGGGGAGCAGGTCAAGGGCGTATTATTATTACAAGGACCCTCTGGGCTCTGATCCAGCGTGCGTGTTGGTTTCCAGATAGCTTACTAGGCGTTTAGCTATATTTTTGGACCTCATTATAGATGAATATATACCAGTTGAGTTGATAAACGAACCTCCAAAGTAAATGCCCTTTTCCATGTAAGCTTCTGCTTCCTGTTTAAGCATATTAGCCCCAACAACGTAAACCGGGAGAGCTTCGTTCCAGATCCTTACCCTGTAAGAAAAAGGTTTTTCTATATGAAAATGCTCCTTGCTGAACTTTTCTACAACCTTCATGGCTTTGGCTTCTTTAATATAGTTTTCAAACGGGATAAAATACTTCATAATGTAAAGCTCTGAATCGCTGTTGATTGGCCATTTGCTGTCAAAAAAGGTAACGCCGCTAACGTTGTAAATTTCTGGATAAGTAAGAATTCCAGAGTATTTGTTATAAGATTCAAACTTTTTATCGTAAACTGCGTTTATCACAGCTACCCTGGAAGCTTTAACGTAAAGCCTGGCTTTTTTAACTATGTAACCATTCATGTTTTTAAAAACGGGAGCTGTATAAGGAGAAACCATTACTGAAACTGTCCTGCTTTCTAGCTTTTCCGATCCGGCATTAACTAAAAATCTGTCCCCTTCATTACTTACGCTAGTTACGGTTTTCCCAGTGATTATATCAACGCCCTTTAGCTTTTCAACGAGCTTAGTTATAAGCGAGCCAAGCCCATTTCTAAAAGATATAAGGTCAAAGTTTATCTTTTTCCGCAGGAAGCTCTCTATAACGCTTTTACCTTTTTTCTTTATATCGATGATGTAAGGGAAATATACTGAGGAGCTCATAAGGCCAATATCACCGCCGTAAATACCTCCTGCAATAGGTTTAAAGAACTCGTCAACGAAGCTCCTTCCATAGATTTTTGAAAAAAGGTCCTTAACTGAGATATCGTCATTAACGTTCAGTTTGTAAAACGGTTCGAGCATCATCCTTATAAGAGTTCTGAAGCTGAAAAGCCCGCTTAGCACAGAGCGAAAAAGATCAAAGTTAACCTTTAGGACGCCCCCTGCTATTCCTTCAGGAACCGTGTAAAGCTTTTCGTTTCTTAAAAGAGCAAACCTCAATTTTTTTGGACGGACTACTTGGTCTATGAGCCCAAGCTCTTTAACAAACTGCAAAAAGTCCCTTGAGCTAACGATCTCTTCTGGTCCTTCTTCTACAACCTTGCCTTCAAGCATGCCTGTGGCAACCTTTCCGCCGAGGCTTTCGCTTTCAACCAGACATACTGATTTTGAAAGTTTTTTTAGTTCATAAGCTAAAGTTAGTCCAGATAAACCTCCGCCAACTATTACAGTATCGTACATTATGTTTAACGCCCACTGACGGGCCCGGCGGGATTCGAACCCGCGACCTCCGGCTCCGCAGGCCGACGCTCTATCCTGGCTGAGCTACGGGCCCTTATAACCTGTACCTAGGACGTATATTTTTGGTTTGCCGTAAAGTATACCCCTTGCATCATATATTATTGGATCGTTACCGCTCATCTTAGCAATTTTATCATAATCCAGGTCTTTATAAACTGAGTGATCCGTAACCATTATGACGCCATCTGTTTTAGCAAGAGTTTCTGTTAGGTCGTTTGAAACCTGAACGTCGCTTCTAGATGGTTTTTTAACGTATGGGTCGTGCACCTTAACTGTTACGTTTAAAGCCCTAAGCCTGTCTATTATGTCGTAAGAA
The DNA here is from genome assembly GCA_009903795.1 of Nitrososphaerota archaeon. Classification (GTDB taxonomy): domain Archaea; phylum Thermoproteota; class Nitrososphaeria; order Conexivisphaerales; family UBA164; genus CAYFFZ01. Next base: position 28,941 of record WYER01000021.1, read on the forward strand.
GGGCTTAGCCTATCGTCGTCTGTATCGCCCCTGAAAGCCAAACCCAGAATCGCCGCAGTTCTGAGGGACTTTTTGTTTAGTATAAATAACTCAACGAAGTTGCTTACGACAACGAGCGGCATCCTTTCGTTGACCCATCTAGCAGACTCAACTAGCCTAAAATGAAAACCAAGCCTGTTAGCTGTGTGCAGAACATAGTAAGGGTATACTGGTATGCAGTTCCCTCCTACGCCAGCTCCTGGTTTGTGAATGTTTGAGTAAGGTTGAGAATTCGCTGCGTTTCTGACTTCCCAGAAGTCGACTCCTAGCCTTTGTGCGAAGAGAGCAAGTTCGTTTGCTAACGCTATGTTTACATCTCTATACAAACCTTCTGCAAGCTTTTCAAGCTCAGCTGCTTCTATACTAGACATCTTTATGACCCCTTTCTTCGCAACTTTAGAATAAAGCTGTGCTATCTCTTCAAGGCTGTTTTTCCCGTAACCTGATACAACCTTAGGGTAGTTCTCTTCTATGTCGTAAACTGCCCTTCCCTCATAAATCCTTTCAGGGCTGTAACCAAGCAGATAATCATCCTCCGGCTTGAGACCAGACACATCGCTCACCGTTTTTGCTACGACCTGTCTAGTAGTTCCAACCGGGACGCTCGATTCTACTATGAGCACATCGCCTTTCTTGATCCCTTTACCTATAGCTTCAGAAGCCTGTTTTATGTTTGTAAAATCTGGGGTCTTAAGGACAAGCGGTACAGGTACCGTTATAATCTTGTACTTTGAAGCTTCGCTTGCCCACTTAAGGTCGACTGTTGCTCTAAACGTACCTTCTTCTATCCCCTTTTCAAAAGACTCATCTACATGCGGTTCAAGCGAAAAAATCTTTTCTTTGGAGTTTATCCTGTCTACCTTATCTTTGTCGACGTCAACCCCTATAACGCTGAAGCCATGCCTTAGCATAACTGCTGCAAGAGAAGCGCCGACCCTACCAAGCCCGTAAACAGCTACAGTGCTTTCCCTTTGCATATAATCATTTGGAATGCTGTATATTAAAACTTTTTAATACGTAGTAAGCCTGTTAATGTATGAGATACAGACTTATGGACGTGCTCGCGTGTCCAGTCTGCAAGCATTTTCCCTTAAAGCTTTACGTTGTAAAAGAGAAGAAGAAAGAAGCAAAGAAGTATGAAAAACCTAGATGCGAAGTTTATTGCGGTTTTCTCGACAGGTATGTCAAGGATATAAAAGAGGCTCCGTGCCCTGAATGCTATGAAAGCAAAATAATAGAAGGATACCTAGTATGCGAAAAGTGCAAAAGGTGGTACCCTATACTGGATACTGTGCCAGAACTCCTGCCTGACAGGCTAAGGAACATTGAAGAAGAAAACGAAAAGGCAAAAAAACTCGGAATTAATAATGATGGGCTTTTCGTTAAAGTTTAAGTCTGGTTCTCAAGATTTATTTTACCGCCATGAGCCTTAACAAAGTTCTCGAGTTCCCTATAAATCTCCATAAGGTCTACTGAGCTATCCTGTGTCCACGCCTCTATCCTAAGAACGCTTTTGCCGTACTCCATTGATGGATGTGATTTCACGTATACAGAAGGAAAAGACTTTGTAAGCTTAGTTATAAGAGGTGATATCTGAGCTTCAAATATTTCTTCAATCCTAGTTACGATCCCTCTACTTACGCTGTGCCCAATAAAAGGCTCAACGTACCTTTCAAACATATCCTTCATCTCTCGTGGAACTCCGGGTAGAACGAAAAGCCTTTTCTCGCCTATAAGCAGCATTGCCCCTGGGGCTGCTCCTACATAGTTAAAAAGCGGGGTTGAACCTTCAGGCAACGTTGCCATCTTTTCATAAGCTTTTTTAGATTCTTCACTCATGGGCTTTCTTAACTTTATCATAAAGCTAAGAGCGTTTTCGTTAAGTACGAGCTTCTTACCCAGCCATTCTGCTATAGCCTCCATAGTTATGTCGTCATAGGTTGGGCCAAGGCCGCCAGTAGTTATTATAAAATCTGCTTCAGAATTTAACGCGCATTTTAACGCGAAAGCTATCTGATTCTTCCTGTCGTGCACTGTTATCGATCCTAAAACTTCCCCTCCTAAAGAGTAGATTCTGGAACCGAGCCACTGCAAGTTTCCATTGATAGTCCTGCCTATAAGCAGCTCTGTTCCTATGTTCACTATAAACGCACTAACTCTTCCCATAAAAATCAAATAAAAAAGAAAAATAAAAACTTATAAATTTAGTACCTGTTTCCTGCAAGGAGCGCAAGCACAGCAGCTCTTACGTAGAGCAGGTTTTCGGCCTGGTCTAGTATGACGCTGTGCGGACCGTCCATTACTTCATCGTCAGCTTCTTCTCCCCTGAAAACTGGGAGCACGTGAGTCACTATTGCCTTCTTGTCCATTATGTCAACGAGCGACTTAGTTAGCTTCCAGTCCTTGTACTTGTTGTGGAGCTCTATTTCTTTGTCCTTTCCGAACCTGTTTAACCCTGTCATTACAGCTGCATGGCTGACCCAGTTTCTGGGAAATACTACATGTGCGCCTTCAAGTGCAGACTTCAGGTCGTGAGATATTTCAAGACTTCCACCGCTTTCTTTGGCGTTCTCCTTTGCTTGGTTAACCAGGTTTTCGTCTAGATCAAAACCTGGAGGATATGCCAACGTTACGTCCATGCCAAACTTGGTTGCTATCAACATTTCATCCTGAACGCTTCCCCAGCTTCTTGCGTGAGTGCTGTAAGCCCACATTATTACGTACTTTTTCTTTTCATATTTTCCAAAGAACTTTTCATCAATGGTCATCATGTCAGCTATAGCCTGGGTTGGATGATACATGTCGTCAGCCATGTTTATAACAGGTATTTTTGCGTGCGCAGCATACTCCCTTATTACCTTGTTTCCAGCGCCGTAGACGTAATCAACAGCATCCTCAAGTATCCTTACACCTAGAGCGTGTCCTAGCCTTTCGTACATGTGAGCTATGTCAGCTATCGACTCTCCTTCAGAACCCCTTGTAGTTTTGAAGTCTATGAACTGTGCATGGCCACCAAGAAGCGTTGCCGCAGCTTCAAAAGAAGCCCTCGTTCTTGTGCTCGTGTTGTAAAACAGCATAAAGAAAGTCCTGTTCTTAAAAAGCTCAGGAACGTAGCCTGCGTATTTCCATCTTTTTATGTCCTTTGCAAATTCTATAACAAACTGAAGCTCTTCTCTTGACCATTCTTGTGTGGATATCAGGTCCTTACCATATAAATCGTAGACAGCCATTTTCTCTCGTTATAGGGGTTGATTTTGCTATTTAAAACGTTTTTGCTGAGTAAACTACTGCCCTTACCTTGGTTATTTGCGAAAAGATTAAAATCTGATGATTAAGGCGTTATCACGGTTCCGGCTTCTTTCCCTTCAAAAACTTTAATGAGAAGCCCACGCTTTTTACCGTTTATTATGTTCACTATAACGCCGTTAGAAGTAGCCAATAAAGCTGCTTCCAGCTTAGACCTTATACCACCTCTACCGTATTCGCTCATGCCCCTAAGCTTCTTTATTAGGCTTTCTATTTCGTTGCTTCTTAATTTTTCTATGATCATGCCTTTTTCATCTAAAACCCCGTCAACGTCAGTCATGATTACAAGCCTAGAAGCTTTAAGGTTAGAAGAAATTATAGCCGAAAGCCTGTCGTTATCTCCGAACCTAACTAGGTTACTTACGTTAAGAACGTTGACTAGCTCTTTAACCGATATCGCATCGTTTTCGTTTATTATAGGGATTATGCCGTTCTGTATTAGAGCGCGCGTAGTTCTTATAAAGTTATTAAAGCAGCTCTTTATAGAAAAATCTTCTTCAGTTACAAGTATCTGCGCTACCTTTATCCCGCGTTCTGCGAACAAATCTACATATTCTTTCATAAGTAGAGGTTGACCTACTGCCGCAGAAACCTGTTTTTCTCTCAAGCTCAAAGCGCTTGGTTTTTTGTTGATGCCAAGAGCTTCTATGCCTGTCAAGATGGCTCCGCTCGTAACCAGCACAACTGGGTATCCCATATTCTTTACTTGAGTTATTTCATCAACTATGCCCTTTAAAACTTCCTTATCAAGCTTACCGTTGTTTGAAAGTACCGAAGTGCCAATCTTTATTACAGCTATGTTACGCAACGTAAAAGCTTAAATTAGTAACTTTAAAAAATTTTTACTAAAACTGCTTTAAAAAATAAATTAATATTCGAAAATGAAATAAAAATAGAAACTTACTGCTTAAACGATTCGATTATCTGAACACTGTGACTAGCGCCGATCCTCGTAGCCCCTGCCTTTATCATCGCAAGAGCTTCGTCTGCGCTGTGTATTCCACCTGCAGCTTTTACCTGAGCTTTGCCTTTAACGGTCCTGTACATTAGCTCAACGTCATGTACTGTTGCCCCACCTTTACCAAAACCTGTGCTCGTCTTTACAAAGTCCGCTCCCGCTTCTACAGCAACTTCGCATGCCTTTACCTTTTCATCGTCAGTAAGATAACCTGTTTCAAGTATAACCTTTAGAACCTTTCCGTGTTTTTTTACAATATCGTTTACTGCCTTTATGTCATCCTTGACAACGTCCCATCTGCCAGACTTTGCTGCAGATATATTCATGACCATGTCTATTTCATCTGCACCATCCTTTATTACGAGCTCTGCTTCGTAAGCCTTGACTTCTTTGTACGTTACCCCAAAGGGAAAACCAACAACGCTTACAACTTTTATGTCTGTTCCTTTTACAAGCTGCTTTGCAAGTTTCACATAATACGGATTTACGACGACAGAATAGAAATGATATTTCTTAGCTTCTTCAACAAGCTTCTTTATGTCTTCTTCGGTTGCAAAGGGATTTAGCTGTGTATGGTCTATATATTTTGCAAGTTCTTCTCTGTTCATGATTTTTATTAAGTATACTTTTTATTTAAACATAGCTATAAAGATATAAACATCATTACGTTTAGCCTCTTCGTTATCTGATATCCTCACTATCTTAAAAGGCTATTGATTCTCCGAGGTCTTAATAGCTATATCCCTTTAAGGTGCTGCTCTGTTATGAAACACAAGGCATGAAAGCGGTCTAGCAATGCTCTGCAATAGCATTTCTGTTACTTTCCTGAGCATTTTCAGTAAACTGTTAAGGTCTGAATGAAGTTTATGCACAAGGGGACTATAGCTCCTATCTAAGTGCTTGATGTTAAATTTTATCATTAAGCAAATTAAATTTCTACAATTATATTGATTCTATAGCTTTCATCATTGCTATAAGTTGAGCTAATAGACCAGTAAAAAGATCAAAGTGCTTATAAAAGGTTATTGTTTGTTCGATCTTAAACCGTTTCATCTAAAAATATGGTACAATAAAATATAGATAAACGTAAATTTATTTATTTTATACATAAAATATGTTCAAATGTTACAAGTGCGGTCACAAGCAGAGAGATCCTGGAAGATGCGAGGTGTGCGGCTCGGCTACAACTTTTGTGCCTGATAACTTTAGCGATATTGCAGGAAAGGAGATTGCTGATCTTTCGCAGGAAGGCATATGGAGATACTCTTCATTGCTACCAAACTTTATGGAGAAAATCACCCTCGGCGAAGGGCAAACGCCGTTGCTAAAAGCATACAGATTAAGCAAGAGCCTCGGAGTCGAGCTCTATATAAAGAACGAATCAGTAAATCCAACTGGCTCTTATCTGGACAGGGGATCTGCGATAGCTGTTAGCTATGCAGTTTTTGCCAGAAAGAAAGAGATTGCTTGCGAGTCAAACGGCAACGTAGGCGCATCTTTAGCTGCTTATTCTGTAAGGGCCGGGTTATCCTGTTCTTTGTACTACAGTGAGATAAGGAGCCTGGGCAAGCTATATCAGACGCTTGCTTACGGGGCAAAGGCTATAAAAGGCAAAATACCTGAAAACGTTGATAGCAATGTCCACGTGAGTGGAGAATCTGACTCTTATTTTCTTACAGGGATGAAAACTCTTTCTTACGAAATATTTGAAAAAGCAAGGGACATGTTTGATTACATATTCATGAGCGTTGGCGAAGGAGGGGGTATTTCAATGCTCTTTGCCGGCTTTCAGGATCTGTTTGAGCTCTACAGAACCAGGATTCCCTCTTTGGTTGGCGTATATCTTACTAACAGGAGTAACGTTGTAGATGACCTTGTAACAGGCGGTATGCACTCAGCGCTGGCTGATTTTGCTATCAAGGTAACAAACGGGTTCAAGATAAAAGTTGAAGACGAAGAAGTCATAGAGGCAGAAAAGATGTTAGCGAGGGCCGAAGGACTCTTTGCGGAGCCATCAGCTTCGGTTGCTTTGGCCGGTCTTATAAAGGCGGTAGACTGGAACCTGTTGAATAAAGGAAGTAAGATCCTGTACATACTAACAGGAACAGGCCTGAAGGATCCTGTGGTAATCGGGACTTTTTTAGGCATTAAAGACAGGAACGGGTCAGATAAAGTTATAACTAAAATGAGTGACACAAAAAAGGCAATCCTTAATATACTTTATGTATCTCCAGCTTATGGCTACTATATATGGAAAAAACTGAAGGAGTTTGGGATTGAAAAAACATTGCCTGACGTATACGTTGCGCTCACAAATCTTCAAAAAGAAGGACTGATAGAAGTAAAAGAAGTAAAAAAAGAAGGAAGAACGAGCAAGCTCTATGAACTAACTCAGAAGGGTAGAAAGTTTATAGAACTTTTCCTTTCATACTGAGAATTGCTTGCTTACTGGTATCGTAAAAGACAAGAGTCTCTAACATTTTTTGTATAACATAATCGTTAGCTGTCCTTTCATTAAGGTCATGGCTTACCGCTTTATTAATGTGTTTGCCTTTACAAAACGAACGAAAGCCTTGCCTCTTCTAGAGGCTGGGTAAAATTTAAATTACTAAAACATTGTAAAGCGTATTAAAGCGTGTCCCGTAAGGGAATGTCACACGAGGGCTCTCCCTATACCGAGTTCTTTGAGGATATGGTTAAGTGGCTGAAGGCACAGCCAGTGGTCTACAATTAGCGAACGGAGCGGGGTGGGCAACCACTAGCTATGAAGAGATGAAGATGAAGGCGGTAAACCACGAACCCATGATCCGCCTTAAAGGAACAATCGCCTTTAAGGCGGGGAGGATGTCAGCCATAATCTTAAATAACGAAGATTGCTTAGCACCTGTATGGATCTGCCAAAGATTTTAAGTTCAGAATTGATATACAAGGGGCGCGTATTCGCTGTATACAAAGAAATTTTTATGACAGAAAAAGGGGAGACAGTTATAGAGGTTGTAAGACATAGAGGCGCCGTAGCCATTCTGCCCGTGCTTAGCGATGGCAGGATAGTACTTGAAAAACAGTACCGGTATTCTATAAGGGATTTTATATATGAAGTTCCTGCGGGTACGCTAGAAGAAAATGAAAAACCAGAAAGCTGCGCGAAAAGAGAGCTTACAGAAGAGACTGGCTTCGTAGCTGAGACGCTTGATTACATAACAAAGATATTGATGAGCCCAGGTTATGTAGATGAGCAAATTTACCTTTTTGTTGCCCGTGTAAAGCAGAACGTAACTCAAACCAACCTTGACAGAGATGAAATCATCCAGACAGTTATAATGAAACCCGAAGAAGCTATAGAAATGATAAGGAACGGAAAAATAATAGATGCAAAAACAATAAGTTTAATACTTCTTGCAAAATCTCTTGGTTACATTTAGAGTTCTATCTCTAACTTTTCTGGCGGCCTTAGCGGGTATGTATTTTTCAACAGATCTTCTGGTACAGGCCTTGTACCGAACAGATCTCTTGCCTTGAGCTTTGGTTTTACTATTGATTCCCACATATCCTTGGTTAAATAGTAAACTCTGCTACCGCCCAGTTCGTGCTGGTACTGCGGCCACGGTTTTGTCTGATGAACATACCTGAAACCCATCCTGAACCCAAATGGGCTTTCAAATGTTGCCCACCATTCGTTGACGCCAACGAAGTCGAAAGCGTGCTCTATTTTTGACGCATATGCCATTATACCAAGGTTTGACTTCCTTCTGAACGTTATTGTGTGCAGACTTATTGCAACGTTTTCGTCCCAGAACCTGTGGTTAACGAGAGCCAGCAATTCCCCTTTTTCAGAAGTAACAACCAGAACATAAGAGTCCTTTATCCTGTTCTGAACCCATGCGAGTATCTCTGAATATGTTCTTACGCCAACAAGATGGTAGAAGTCTTTGTCGTACTTGTGGTCAATGAGCTGTTTCAGCGTATTGAGTATAACTTCTGCTTCTTCTTTTTTTTTGCCTCTCTAACTACTACTGTTTCCCCTTCTTTTGTCTTCCACAGCTTAGGAATATACGGCACCTGGAACCTTGGGTTTGGTGGAGCGCTCAGGTAGTCTTCAATATCTTCAATAGAGAATTTTAGATCGGTTACTGAAATAGGAACTTTTGGTTGTCCCATATTAAACATATTTTATGTTTAGTATTTAAACTTATTATATAGCTGATCTCTTCTTTAAACCAGCTTTCCAATTTCCTATTTCATGTTTAAAACGTATATCCTATAAAACGTTTAACACAAAAACCGAAAAAAGATTTTTAACGTGAGTTACTAAAAAATTCTCAGAGTGAATGAGAACATTGAAATAAGTGTGGGCATTGATGATACAGATTCTCCCAAAGGCATGTGCACGACTTACGTAATGTACAGGTTCGTGAACAGGGCTATGGCTGAAGGTTTTGAAATAATAGGCATGCCCAGGCTTGTGAGGTTAAACCCTGCCTGTCCTTTCAAGACAAGGGGAAACGCTGCCCTTGGCGTCGACATCAGGCTAGATCAGAGCAAAATCTCGGTTTTAAAAAATATGCTGCTCGATACCATATTTGAACTTTCAGAAATTAAAGAAAAAAATACAAACCCAGCTTTTGTAATTTTTGAAAGAAAAAACATAAACGATAAGTTGGTAAATTTTTCAAGGAATGCCGTAAAAAGGGTTGTTGAATTAAACGAAGCGTTGTCTTTGATTAAAAGTTATGCTACATTTTCTTTTGGTTTTAACGGTTCAAGAGGATTGATAGGCGCGCTGGCAGCAGCGGCATATGACTTTCCTTCAGGCTACACGTATGAGCTAATAGCTTACAGGGTAAAAGAGATGAGAGGAAAGAAGCGTTTGGTAGATCCAAAATCTGTTTTTGAAGCTGATGCTGCAACGCGTGGATGTACTTTTGACAACGTTGATGCCGAAAACGGTGAGATAAAAATAACTCCCCATACTCCGTGCCCTGTTCTGTTAGGTATAAGGGGCCTTGACGTAAACTGCATAAAAAAAGCGTTTGATCTTTTAAAAATAGAAGAACCTGTGGAAGGCTACATGGTTTATAAGACAAATCAGGCAACAGACGATCATATTATAAACCTAGAAAGGATAAATGATATAGAACCTCTTACAAGCGTTAGTATTAAAGGTAATGTTGTAAGCCTGCCAAGACAGATAAAAGGCGGCCACGTTTTTGTTGAAATAACTGACGGTTTTGATAAGATAAGGATAGCGGCGTATGAGCCTACGAGAAGCTTTAGAAAAGTTCTCATGAGTCTTAGGCCTGGAGATTCTATTCAGGTATGGGGATCTTACAAACCTAGAGAAAATGAGCCGCCAACAATAAACCTTGAAAAAATAAGAATAATAAATTTAGCTCAGTATGGAAAACTCATGAATCCAGTTTGTCCAGTCTGCGGAACAAGGATGAAGTCTGAAGGTAAAGATAAAGGATATCAGTGTCCTAAATGCAAGTATAAGTTAAAGAATGCCGAAAAAGTTTTTGAACCAGAAAAAAGGGATATACAGCCAGGTTTTTATGATGTGCCTCCAAAGGCAAGAAGACATTTAAGCAAGCCTTCTTTTCTAGTAGTGTTGAAGGATGAGGGGAAAAGTTAGAAAGCTTACTGTTAACATAAACGTGCATGCTACTGAGAACGAAGAAGTTTTTAAAAACAGGATAAACCAGGAATTTGGAGAAGGTGACTTGAAAGTTGAAACGCTTTATGGACATTATGGAGATGAAATAAAGAGGATGACCTTTACTCTATCTAAGTTAGAGGCAGAAAAAGCTTCGAAAAAGCTTCTCTCCAAGTTAAGAGCTTTTGAAAGTGGCTATATACTAAACGAGATTTTAAAAGGACTTGACCGTAACTCTCTATACATAAGGGTTGACAAACAAAAGTTTGTTCAAGGTAGCTTAGAACTCAATGGAGATAAAGAAGTTAAGATAATAATAAATTTTTATTCTGAAAAAGCTGCGAAAGATTTTCTAACCGAAAAGAGCAGCGAGACCTTCTAACGCTTCTCCTTTCTTTTCCTCTTCCTCTTTCTTTTCTTCCTTTGGTTGTACAGCCTGCTGAGCTGGCGCTTGCTGCTGCGCAGCTGGTGCCTGTGCTACTGGCGCTGCTGCCGCACTCTTTAGAATTTCATCTATGTTTACTTGCTTTAAAGCTGCTACTAAAGCTTTTATCTTTATTTCATCTACCTGTATTCCTACGGATTCTGAAAGCTTCTTTAAGTTATCTTCATTAATCTCTTTGCCTGCACTATGTAAAAACAACGCAGCATATACGTAATCCATTTTTATCGACCAATTCATCTTTAACTTAACTCTTTATAACTTTATCGCTCATATTACAAAACGAACGAAAGCCTCACCTTTGGCAAAAGATTAATCGTATTTATGTACTTTAATTAGGATAAAATAACAAAAAGCATGCATCGATCATAAAGTGCGTTCCATTGCAGGAAAAGAAACAAAAGCTAAACTAAAGGCTCTCGGAAAGGCATTTGTTGATTGTTGGAACGAAGTTAAGTAAACCACGAACCTGTTATCCGTCCTAAAATAAAACTATCCCTTTAGAGAGGGAGGAGGACGTTTTCAAACAAACGTACTTTCAACCAGAAAGAACGTTTCGTATTTAATCTTTTTGGCGGAGACTGCTGTGTTGAACAATTATTTATAGCGCGGCTGTCAATTCATTGCTTATGTGCCCAAAAGAAAAAGACAGCCGCAATAATAATAACAAAAGATGGGGTAATAAGTTTATCGACAAAAGGAACTGGAAGAGTTACAATGAAGAGCTTGTAATAAGGGGTGAGTTTTTGCTGCCGATAGATATGTTTGAAAACTGGTATGAAGAATTGGATAAGATGAATGAGGGCAAGAAAGGTAGGCCCTATGAATTTCCTGAATCTTTTATAAAAATCCAGGCTGTATGGCATCAGTGGGTTGATTACAGGGGACTTGAGGGTATAGCAAGGTCACTGGAAAAGTTACGCTTGATACCTTACCATGATGATTACACAACAATATGGCAAAGAGTACATGACATGAGGCCTGAAATAAGGCTACC